>NZ_DASUNC010000024.1:0-239394 GCF_036277355.1 Archangium sp. | reverse complement strand
GAACGGCTGGAGTACGCTGTGTCATGCGGGCGTGCGTTTCTGAGGCGGCCTGAGTCTTGAGCAAACCCAAGCTAAATCAGGGCGTTACGCCCGCAACCGCCCTCCTTCTCCTCTGTCCCGGTGAATAATCCGGGCTAGCGGGGCCCATGCCTCCTGGGACACCAGGAGACCAGACGAGCGCCGCATCCCCTGCTGGGAGCGTGCACGGCCGTCCCTCCTGTTTCGGCGTCCAGTGCTTCTCATTCCGGACGAATGGCCAGATTCCCGCCAGCAGACATCCGAAGTGCTTGATGGGAGGACGAGATGAAGATTCGTTCGTGGATGGGTGGTATCGCGATGGTTACCCTCTGCACCGCTGGCTCGGCCCTCGCGGCTGTCGAAGCCTCGGATGTCGGGGAGCGGCTCAACTTCAACCCGGACCAGACGAAGGTGGGCCTCGACGTGCGTCTGGGCGTGGGTGGTCTCACCGGTGATCTCGGCGCGCGCACGGCCCCGGGCCCGCTGATCGGCATCACGGCGGGTGCGCAGCCCTGGCAGCTCCTCGGCGTCGAGGCGGGGGTCGAGGGGCAGCGGCTCCCCATCGACGATGACCGCGTCGGGGACAATCAGGCCATGTACCGCTACAACCTGGGCGTGCTGGCCAAGGCCGGTCCGCTCGTGCTGCAGCAGAAGCTGCGGCCCTACGTGGGCGCGGGCGTGGGCGTGAGCTACCTCAACGCCACGGACGGCGCGGACGCCATCTACGAGAACGACATCCTCGCCGAGGTGCCGCTCGCCGCGGGCCTGGACTACCGGTTCACCGACAACGTCTTCGCGGGCGCTCGCGCCTCGTACCGCATCCTCGTGGGTGACGAGTTCGCGGACACCGCCAGCGTGACGTTGAACCCGGCCGACGACAACCCGGACGGCAACCTGCTCAACTTCGCCCTGACGGTGGGCGGCCGCTTCTAGTCCTCGCGGCACCGAGTCTCATGAAGCCGGGCCCCGCCGTGCCTCCACCGGGCGCGGCGGGGCTTCGTGCTGCCCGATGCCGAGAGGGCTCAGGCGGCCATCGCTCCGGCCACCGCGGGAGCCTCTTCGGCGGGATGCACCGGCAGGCAGATGCGGAAGGTGGTGCCCCGGCCCGGCTGGCTCTCCACGGCGATGTCGCCGCCGTGCATGGTGATGATGCGCTGGCACACCGAGAGCCCCAGCCCGCTGCCCACGCCCGCGGGCTTGGTGGTGAAGAACGGCCGGAAGATGCGCTCCAGGTTCTCGGCGGGAATGCCGCAGCCGGTGTCGCTCACCTCCACGAGCACGCGCGAGTCCAGGGCCTGCCGGGCCACCAGGCGGATCTCGTTCTGCTCCACCTGCCCCGCGGGAATCGCGTGCGCCGCGTTGATGATCAGGTTGAGGAACACCTGGCACAGGCGGGCCGCGTTGCCATGGGCCCGGGGCGCTCCCTCCGTCTGCATCACCACCCGCGCCCGCTGGCGGACCTCGTGCGCCGCCATCTTCGACGCGCTGCGCAGCACCGACTCCAGGTCCACCGGGCCGCTCACCGCGTCGTCCGCGCGCGCGAGCATCTTCAAGTCCTGCACCAGCAGCTTCACCCGCTCGGCGCCCTCGTGCGCCTCGGCGAGCGCCGCCAGCAGCTCCTCGCGCTCCAGCGGCGAGGGCGCGCCCTGCATCCGCTCCAACTCCTCGCGCGCGTAGCTCAGGTTGCCGAGGATGAAGGCGAGCGGGTTGTTGATCTCATGGCCCACGCCCGCCGCCAGCTGGCCCACCGTCACCAGCCGGTCCGCGAAGAGCAGCTGCGCGTTGGCCTCCTCCAGCTGGGTGGTGCGCTGGCGCACCGTCTCCTCCAGCAGGGTGTTGTAGCGGCGCATCTCCCGCTCCGAGGACTCGGCCTCGGCCTTGGCCAGCCGCTCCTTCTCGCGCACGGTGTCGCGCAGCTCCTCCATCATCCGGTTGAAGGCCCGCGCCAGCATGGCGTACTCGTCCGCGCCCTTCACCGGCAGCTCGGTGGTGAAGTCGCCCCGGCCGATGCGCGCCGCGCCCCGCAGCAGCTCCCGCGACGAGCGCCGCAGGGTGAAGAGCACGGTGGCCGCCAGCGAGAGCACCAGGCCCAGGGCCACGAGCGGCACGACGGCGCCGAGCACCTGGTTGGCCCGGAGGACCTCGAGCCGATCCCGCTTGTGCCTGGCCAGGCGCTCGCGGTTCATCACCCAGGCCTTGTCCAGGTGCGGCATCACGTCCGAGCGGAAGGAGTCGATCGACTCGTGCAGCACCCGGTCCTCTCCACCCGTCCCGGCCTGACGCACGCGTGCCACCAGGCGCTCCATCCAGTCCAGGTGCGCGCGCTGAGCCGCGTCGATCAGGGCGATCACGCCGGGAACGTCCTCGGGCGACCTGTCGATCTCGGCCAGTTCCCGGAGGTGCCCGAAGTCCGCCGTGGCGCGCCGCCGCTCCGCCGCGAGCACCGCGCCTGGCTCCTGCCCCTTGCCGCGCGCCTCGAGCAACGCGTGCGGCACCCACACGGCGTCTCCGGTCAGCTTGCCGTACAGGGTGTTCTGCTCCTGCATGGCGAAGACCTGCTCCGTGCTCCTCCGCCCCCGGGTGGCGAGCGAGTACAGCGACCCGCCCACCACGGCGACGAGCCCCACCGCCACCGCCGCGAACAGCAGGATTCTGGTGCGTACCGTCATCGCTCTGGCCTCTCGGATGGACACCCCCGGCCACCCCGGTGTCCCGAACCCGAGCCGCCAATACCCCAAACCCGCTATTCAAGCCAGACGCGAATTATCCAGCAGAGCGGTATTTGTCGAGAATTTACCAGAGTGACGATCCGGTGAACAGGACCCTCCCCCTATGCTGGAGGAATGCGCCTCTCGAGAAGCGTCCTGGGACTCTGGTTGTGGGTGGTGCTCGCGAGCGGTTCGAGCGTCGCGAGTACGCCCACGCTCCTGGCCCAGGTCACCTGCCTGAACACGACGGACTGCTGCATCCGACGATGGCCACAAAGCGCGGCGGAGCGGTGTGGGGCCACTCCATCACAGATCGCCGAAGCCCTCAGGGGCGCGAGGGTGCTCCAGGAGGCCACCGCGGAGGTGACGCTCAAGGAGGAGGCCTCGGAGCACGAGGGCGCCGAGGCGGACGAAGCCTCCGAAGGCGCGGAGTCGGGCGAGCCACCCAAATGCACGGGTCAGGAGCACCACGTCATCTCCCGGCCCATCGCCAGGGCGCTGGAGAAACATCTCACCCTTCGCGGACTGTATGAGCCTCGGGATGCGCGATTCAAACTCCGGGCGAAGGACCAGGAGTCACACTGCGGTTATCAGCAATGGCACCGCGATGTGGATCAAGAGGTCATCCGGTGGCTCGCTCGCCACGAAAAGGCAAACCCGAGGCAATTCTGGAAGTTCCTCCGCGAGATCTACAGTCGTCCGGAGATGCGGAGGAGGTTTCCCGATGAATTCCCCGAGGGTCTCTGACATGCCCCTGTCCCAGCGCTTCTTCGAGCTCGAGGAGGACACGTGGGGAACGCATGACACCCAGTTCTGGGTGCTCGAGCCGGACAACATCGGGGATGGCGCCCGATGCCCCCGGTGTGGCGATCCCATCGGCATGCTGGATTGGTTGCCCCCGCACCGCGTCAGATTGGAACTATATGGACAGGGGCTCGGCGACTTCGTCCGGGGACCTGGCGGTGGCAACAGTTTCCTCATCTCCGAGCGCTTCGCCGACGCCTTCCGGCAGGAAGGATTGACCGGGCTGCTCGGCTTCCATCCCGCCGAAGTGTCGCGGGTGATCAGGAAGCGCAAGGGCCCCAAGCCCGGTGCCGTGCCCCGCTACTTCGCCGTCAAACCCTGTTACAGCCGCGCCGCCGTGGATGAGGCGCACAGCCACATCCGCCGCGTCGAGCCCGTGACATGCCCGGAGTGCCGTTCCACAGGAGTGGACTCCATCCACGGCTACACCCTGGAGCCGGGCACCTGGTCCGGCGAGGACGTGTTCCGTCCCCGGGGCCTGCCGGGCAGCATCCTCGTCTCCGAGCGCTTCGCCGAGCTCGTCAGGCGCCATGGCCTGACGAACATGAAGCTCACCCCCACCGAGGAGTACGTCTGGGATCCACTCCGCCTGGGGCCACCCGCGGCGACGGCCCCCGGAGGCCCGTCCTAGAGAGCGGCGCGGTCGAGCAGCGCCTCGGGGCGGGGATCCTTCTCCCACGCCTCCAGCACGGCCTGACCGGGCGAGCGGCCCGAGGCGGCCACCTCGGTGAGCGGCTCGAGCAGGGGCGCGTCCTCACGGTCCAGGCGCTCCAGGCCCCGGCGGGCGATGGCCACCATCTCCCCCGCCAACCGGTGGATCTCCTGGTTGCGCAGCCGCCCGGCCAGACCCTGCCGGCGCGCGGTGTCGTGGAAGGCCAGGTGCTCGTCGTAGGAGAGCTGGGGCAGCAGCTTCTCGGCCTCGTCCATGGCGCCCGGGCCGTAGAGCAGCCCGCGCCACAGCGCCGCGAGCGCCCCCGTCATCGGCGCCGACACGCAGTCCGCGCCGCGCACCTCCATCACCTTCTTCAGCCGCACCTCGGGGAAGAGCGTGGAGAGGTGGTCCGTCCAGTCGGACATGTCGGCGGGCGAGCCCTCCAAGCCGTCCTTCATGAACTGGCGGAAGGACATCTTCGGGCGGAGGTACTCCCCGCGCCGGCGCAGGAAGAGGATGGGCGCATCCAGGGCCCAGTCCACGTAGGCGCGGTAGGAGAAGGAGCCGTCGAAGAAGGAGCGCAGGTAGCCGCAGCGGGTGGGGTCCACCTCGTCCCAGACGCGGTTGCGGAAGGACAGGTAGCCCGAGGGCTTGCCGTCCACGATGGGGCTGTTGGCGTAGAGGGCCACCATCAACGGGGCCAGGCGGGCCGTCAGCACCGTCTTGCGCACACAGTCCGCCTCGCTCGACCAGTCGAGGGAGACCTGACCGGTGGAGGTCATCAACATCATGTTGAGGGCCAGACGGCCGCGCTCGGGCAGGGACTGCCGCATGGCGAGGTAGCGCGTCTTGGGCATCCACGGCATGTCGGCCGGGGTGGCGAACGGCCGGTAGCCCAGGGCCACCAGCCGCAGGCCGAGCGCCCCGGCGGCGGTCTTCACCTCGGCCAGGTGGGCGAGGTTCTCCGCGTGGGCCTCGCGGGCGGTGCGCAGGGGCGAGCCGGACAGCTCCAGCTGCCCGCCGGGCTCCAGGGAGATGGTGAGCATCCCCTTCTGCAGGGCGATGGCCGGGGAGCTCGGCGTCTCGCGGAAGGGAGTGTAGCCGTTGGGGGCCAGCCGCTCCAGCAGCGCCCCGATGCCCGAGGGCCCCTCGTACGGCACGGGCCGGGCGGACTGGACGGGATAGACGAATTTCTCGTGCTCGAGTCCCAGCAGGTGCTGCGACGGGGGCTTCTCCGCGGAACGGAAGCCCGCCAACAGCATGTCGACGGAGGTGATGGGCTCGGAGACAGCACGCTGGAGATCGAGAGACATGGCGGCCCTATATAACGATCGTTGACCCCACCGCCGTCATTTGCGCATCGTGACGGCAATGACCCACCCCTCACCGGTGCCCACCTTCTCCGCCCGGGCCGGTCCGGCGGACGTGTTCCAGGGGCTCGGCCTCCTGTTCCGGGCCGGGAGCCTCATCTTCCGCACCCCGGCGCTCAAGCGCCTGTCGGCCCTGTGCGCCGTCGTCACCCTGGTGGCCCTGGGCGCCCTCTTCGCCCTGCTCTGGCGCTACACCCCGGACCTGCTGGGGTGGCTGTGGACCCGCCCCGGGCCCTGGTACGGCCAGGTCTTCTGGTACCTCGTCCTGGTGTTGATGTTCCTCGTGCTGCTGGTGGTGGGGGCCAACATCCTGGTGCCGGTGGTGCTGGCCCCCTTGCAGGATCCCCTGTCCGAGCTCACCGAGGCCCAGTGCGGCGGCTACACCTCGCCCCCCTTCCGGCTCGGCTCCTTCCTCCAGGGGCTGGCCACCAGCCTGGGGCACACCCTGGCGCGCGTCTCCCTGCTGGTGCTGGGACTGGCGGTGATCTTCCCGCTCAACCTGGTGCCGGTGGCGGGCAACACGGCGTGGACGGTGCTGGCCACCCTGTGGACGGCGTTCTGGCTGGCGGGAGAGCACCTCGCCGCGCCCATGACGCGCCACCAGTACCCCTTCTCCGAGGTCCGCCGGGTGCTGCGCCAGCGCTGGCTGCTCTGCCTGGGCTTCGGGGCGGGCGTCTACGTCCTGCTCTGGGTGCCGATCCTCAACAGCCTCTTCCTCCCGGTGGCCGTCGTGGGCGGCACCCTGCTGTACCGGGGGCTGCTCGCCGTGGGCAGCGTGCCTCCTCCCCCCTCGTCCGGGCCCGCCGGGAAATAATCCATGGGGCCGGTTGTCTCGTCTGGTGGCCCGGCGCCGGGAACGCGGCGGGCCCTGGTGGCGTTATCGAACGCTGCGGGAAGGCGTCGGCTTGAAGCACCAAGAAGCCATGATTAGGCTTGCCCGGTTGCTCCCGGCACTCGTTCTTCACGCCAACCGCTCGGATTTGCTGGGCTTTTCACGCATCACCCCCGGGGCCCATGGGCCCCACCCTGGATGAACCATGCCGCGACTCTTTCGCCGGATCACCGCCGTCGCCGTTCTCCTTGGCGCCTGGGCCCTCGTGGGCAACGACCGGGCGCCCTTGCCTCTGACACTCGGCGTCGCGGAGGCCGGCCAGGGAAGCTCGGACTCCACCCGCATCGCCGGTGAGAAGGGAGGCCCCACCCACGACCTCTCCTCCCTTCGCGTCTTCACCAAGGTCATCCTCTATGTGAAGGACAACTACGTCGACCCCAAGCGCGTGAAGCCCAAGGAGATGATGATCTCCGCGCTGGAGTACGTGGAGAAGAGCGTCCCGGACGTGCTCGTGGACGGCAACGCCGAGTCCGGCAAGCTCAACGTCAACGTCAACGGCAAGACGCGCGAGTTCGACATCAGCCACGTGGACTCGCTCTGGAAGATGTCCTTCACGCTCAAGGACGTCTTCGACTTCGTGAGCAAGAACATGCGTCCCATGGAGGACACCCGCGACATCGAGTACGCGGCCGTCAACGGGATGCTCTCCACCCTGGACCCCCACTCGGTGCTGCTGCGCCCCGAGGTGTACCGGGAGATGAAGCTCTCCACCAAGGGCGAGTTCGGCGGCCTGGGCTTCGTCATCCAGATGCGCGAGGGCAACCTCACCGTGGTGAAGGTGCTGCCCAAGACGCCGGCGGCGCGCGCGGGCATCCAGAAGGATGACCAGATCAAGAAGATTGGCGAGGAGTCCACGGTCAACATGGACCTCAACGAGGCCGTGTCCAAGCTGCGGGGCCCGGTGGACAGCCGCGTGGCCATCACCGTGGAGCGCAAGGGCTGGGACAAGCCGCGCCCCATGACGCTCAGCCGCGCGATGATTTCCATCGAGAGCGTCCAGCACAAGCTGCTGGCCGGCAACGTGGGCTATGTCCGCCTGAAGAACTTCCAGGGCAACACCACGCGGGACCTGCAGTCGGCGCTCAGCGAGATGCGCCGGCAGACCGAGGCCAAGGGTGGCCTGAAGGGTGTGGTGCTGGACATGCGCGGCAACCCGGGCGGTCTGCTGGAGCAGGCCATCCAGGTGTCCGACACGTTCCTGTCCAGCGGCACCATCGTCTCGACGGTGGGCCTGTCCGACAAGCTGCGCGAGGAGAAGCGCGCCCGTCCGGACGAGGGCGAGGACACCTTCCCCGTGGCCGTGCTGGTGAACGCGGGCAGCGCCTCGGCGTCGGAGATCGTCGCGGGCGCGCTCAAGAACCTCAACCGCGCCGTCATCATCGGCCGCCAGACGTTCGGCAAGGGCAGCGTGCAGGTGCTCTATGACTTCCCGGACGACAGCGCGCTGAAGCTGACCATCGCCAAGTACCTCACCCCCGGTGACGTCTCCATCCAGGAGGTGGGCATCGTCCCGGACATCGAGCTGGTGCCCTCGGCCGTCACGGACGAGCGCGTGCTGGTGTTCGCCCCGCGCAAGACGATTGGCGAGGCGGACCTGGATCAGCACTTCGGCAACCCGAACTCGGACTCGGTGGCCAAGAAGCGCGAGGACGTGCTGGGCCGCGAGAAGCCGCAGGAGTCGGTGCGCTACCTCAAGCTGGACGAGAAGCAGCAGCAGGCCATCGCCAAGAAGCAGGAGGAGGCCGCCAAGAATCCCGAGGTGGCCGCCAAGGACGCCAAGGGGCACCCGCTGCTGGACATCGACGCGGTGAGCACCGGCGAGGAGCTCGACGACCAGATGGACGCCGAGAGCCAGGACGAGGTGAAGGAGGACTTCGAGGTGCAGTTCGCCCGCGACTACGTCCTGCAGGTGCCCTTCGCGGACCGGCGCCAGATGCTGCAGAAGGGCAAGGGCTTCGTGGAGAAGAAGCGCGAGGAGCAGCAGCAGCGCATCGACGCCGCCATCCAGGCGCTCAACGTGGACTGGAGCGCGGGCGCCACGCCCAAGGACGTGAAGCTCGCGGCCACCTTCACCCCCTCCGCGGACCAGCGCATCGCCGCGGGCGAGACGTTCGAGCTGGCGCTCACCGCCGAGAACAAGGGCACCGAGCCGCTCAAGCGCGTGCGCGCCTGGACGGAGAGCGACAACTACTACCTGGATCGCCGCGAGTTCCTCATCGGCAGCCTGGCCCCGGGTGAGAAGAAGACCTGGAAGGTGAAGGTGAAGCTGCCCAAGGACCTGACGTCCCGCCGGGACGAGGTGACGGTGAAGTTCCACGACGATCACGGAGCCCTGCCCACCACGCTGGTGAGCGAGCTCAACTTCTCCGAGCTGCCGCGTCCCGCCTTCGCCTTCAACTGGCAGGTCATCGACAACTGCGAGACGTGCAACGGCGACGGCACCGCCCAGCGCGGCGAGGACATCACCCTGGTGATGGACGTGACGAACACGGGCAAGGGCAAGGCGCTCGACTCGTTCGCGCAGATCAAGAACCTGGGGGATCCGGACATCTTCATCGAGAAGGGCCGCTTCAAGATTGGCGAGCTGGCCCCGGGCGAGACGAAGACGGCGCGCTTCCAGCTGGAGGTGAAGAAGGGCTACGACGGGAAGACCTTCCCGCTGCGCCTGGCCATCGTGGACGAGCCGCTGGAGGAGTTCGCCATGGAGAAGCTGGAGCTGCCCGTGACGGACGCGCCGGTGGCGAAGATGGAGCCGAAGAAGGGCCAGCTGAAGGTGTCGGAGAAGGCGCAGCTGCTGGCGTCGCCGGAGCAGGGTGCCCCGGTGCTGGCGCGGCTGTCGCGCACGGCGGTGCTCAACACGGACGCGGCCACCAAGGGCTTCTACCGGGTGGAGCTGGACAAGGATCGCTTCGCCTTCGTGAGCGCCGAGGAGGCCCGGGAGACGCGTGGCAAGACGATGGCGCCCCAGGGAATGGCGTACGTGGCGCGCCGCTCGCCGCCGGAGATCAAGCTCGACGTGGACCTGGCCCAGGGGGGCCTGGTGGCCAACGGCGACAAGTACACCCTCTCCGGTGAGGTGGACGACGCCCAGGGCCTGCTGGACATGTACGTGCTGGTGAACGACCAGAAGGTCTACTTCCAGGGCGTGGACACCAAGGCCAAGGCGGGCGAGCCGCAGAAGCTGAAGTTCAGCACCGAGTTCTCCCTGAAGGAGGGCAACAACAGCGTGCTGGTGGTGGCCCGCGAGAGCACCGACTTCGCCAGCCGCCGCACCCTGGTCATCCGCCGCCGTCCGGCCGAGGTGGCCCAGAAGGTGGTGACTCCGGCCACGGCCACCAAGCCGGGCAAGCCGTAACGGGTAGACGGGCTGATCGTCCGCATTCCGGGCGGCTTTCGTCGGGGCACCTGGCCCCCTCGGAAGCCGCCCGTTTTATTGACGCTTTCCTCGAACGCACGCTAGCGTCCCTCCGATTGGCGCCGCCGCCGGACGCGCGCCTGGGAGGCGGTACTGAGGATGCGGACGTTCAGCCGTGGGATGGCCCTCGCGGTTCTGGTGTGCGGCTCCGCCGCGTACGCGGACCGCAATGACATCAAGATTACGAATCTCGGCAATCCGGGCACGGACCCGGTAACCGTCGCGGAGGTCAACGGAAGATTCCGTGCCTTCGCACGCACCTTCGCCGCGGTGATGACGTCGGCGAACCTGATGCCGCCGGAGACGCTGGGGCACGCGGGCTTCTCGCTCAACGCGGAGCTGAGCGTCATCGGCCTGCCCACTCCGGGCAATGAGGATGGCCAGGTGACGATGCCCACGGAGGGCACGCCGACCAATCCGCTGCTGCTGCCCTCGGTGCATGTGCGCAAGGGCCTGCCCTTCTCCTTCGAGCTGGGCGCCCGCGTGGGGTGGATCGACCGCAGCGACATGTTCACCGCCACCGGCGAGCTGAAGTGGGCCGTCAACGAGGGCTTCACCTGGCTACCGGACATCGCCGTGCGCGCGCACGTGACGCGGCTGATGGGCAACAAGGACTTCGATCTGACGGCGGCCGGCCTCGACTTCGGCGTGGGCAAGCAGTTCCCGCTCGGGGGCATGGTGACGCTCACCCCGTACGGCGGCCTCGACCTGACGGGCGTGGCGGCCAGCACGGACACGCTCGATTTCGATCAGACCCGGACGCGTGACAGCACGACCCCTCCGGCCAACCCCTACGCGGGCCTGGACAACACCGGCGTGTACCGGGAGGTCAAGCTGATGGAGAACGTCAACAGCCGCCTCTACGGGGGCGTGCGCTTCATCGGCGGCGCACTGCAGCTCGGCGCTGAGGTGTCCCTCAGCAACCAGGGCTTCATCGAGGTGGCCAACGCCCAGACGGGCGAGAAGTACAGGGATCGCGCCGTACCCGCCGTGCTGGCTTTCAGCACCACACTCGGCCTGGATTTCTAGGCCGCCCGCTTCCCGATGGGGAGCGTCCCTTGCCGATGAGGTCTACTGCTACGTCCCGTCAGCCAGCCAGACGGAGAAGGAAGACAGCCAGCGAGAGGGGGTGAAGCTTGTCGTGGCCCCCGGGCCCGGGAGCGAGCGGGAGCGGCTCCTCAGACGCCCGCCGTTACCCGCGGGGACCAAGCCAGACTTCATCATCGGCCATGGCCGGATCACCGGACATGCGGCGTTGAGCCTCGTTGCTGACCACTTCCCCAACAGCCAGCGCATCCATTTCCTGCACGCCGCTCCGGGTCGAATCGAATGGTTCACGGAGCAAGACGTCTCGAAGGATGCGGCGGAAACAGCGGACGCCCGGGAGCAGTTCGAACTCGAACTGGCGGGAGCCGCCCAACTGCTCGTGGCCGTGGGCCCCCGCCTGCAGCGTGAATACGAGAGGCTCTTGCACCCACGGAGCCGTAAGGTCCATGCGTTCGTCCCTGGCCTCAGTGCGGTCGAGCCGCTCGACGGCCCCCCGCGTGACGTCCAGATCCTGCTGCCCGGCCGAGCAGAGGACGCGACACTCAAGGGCTTGGACATTGCCACACGTGCCGTGGCACTGGCTTCGAAGTCGACACAGTTCGTCAACGAGAAGCTGATACTGCTGGTGCGCGGAGCCCCTGCCAGAACGGGAGAGCAACTCCGCAAGGACTTGTATGGCGCCTCAGGGAGCACTGCATTCGACCTGCGGGTAAAGCCGTACTCCGCCAACGCGGAGCATATCCTCTCGGACATGCAGCAGTCGTCACTGGTGCTGATGCCCTCAAGGAGCGAGGGCTTCGGTCTGGTGGGCTTGGAGGCTATTTCCGCAGGTGTGCCAGTGCTGCTGAGCAATCGAAGCGGGCTCGCGGAGCTCATCAACAGCCTAGCTCCACAAGATGCCAGCCACCACGTGGTTCAGATGCACGAGGAGGGTGACGGAATGGCACGCAAGTGGGCCGGCGAGATCGTTTTCATTCTGCGGGACCGCAGTGCGTCATTCCCACGGGTACGTCGCTGCGGAGTCACTTGCAAAACGAGATTTCCTGGGGCAAGTCGCTCGAGAGCCTGCTCCATGAACTGAGTATCCCACCGGTGAACAGCGCGGCAACGGGGTCTTGAGACTTGCGAAGCGCATGAATGTTCAACCTGAAATGAAGGCAAGCAGATGAACCGATACGCATTGATGCTCCTGACAGTCAGCCTGCTCTCCGCGGCCCATGCACAGAGCAAACCCTCGGAGCCGGACCCAGTGCAGCCCTGCGCTTCCAGCTATTGTGACGACCAATACAAGCGCTGTACCGAAGGCTGCAAGCGAAAGAAGAAGCTGAAGGATCGCACCCTCTGCTACTCACAGTGCATGGAAGAGTATTCCAGGTGTCTCGACAAGAAATGAGCGGCGGAAGGGTCCCATGAGCCAACCAACGAATATCGGCGACGTCATCGCGGAGAGGGAATACGAACTCCTTCAGGGTGGGCAGTCCCAGCAGGTCCGGCTGGTGATTGGCCGCCCCCGCCGCATGGCGGAACCGGATAGCGACTGGACATGCCCTTTCCAGATACAGGGGTTGGGTGATGAGCAGATACGTGAAGCATGCGGTGTAGACGCCATCCAGGCCCTCATGCTCAGCTTGCGAATGGCGGGGGCCCTTCTCCAGCACCACCAGGAGCGGGGGATCGATCTGACCTGGCTGGAGCAGACAGAGTTGGGCCTTCCGAAGACGTAGGTGTTGGGGCTCCAGGCCCTTCAGGCCGCCCGGCCGCGCAGGGCCTCGCGAATGACGCGGGGCTTGTTGGTGATGAGGTAGGAGACGCCCATCTGCTCCAGCTGCCGGGCACGCGTGGGGTCATCCACCGTCCACACCGCCACGCGCAGGCCCCGGCGGCGCCACTCCTCCACCCGCTCCGGCGTGCACTGCTCGTGGTACGGGTGCACCGAGTGCGACGACACGAGCGGCGTCACCACGTACGCCTGTGGCCCCCAACGCTTGTCCGGATCGATCAGGAAGCCCCGGCGCAGCGAGGGCGCGGCCGCCGCCGTCCGGAAGAGGCACAGCGGGTTGAAGCTGGAGATCACCACCCGCTCGGCCAGCTCGCGGCGGGTCACCAGCTCCGCCACCTTCTGGGACAGGCCCCCGTCATCCGCCTGGTCGCACTTGAGCTCGATGTTGATGAGGAAGTGCGAGGGCAGCGCGTCCAGCACCTCCTCCAGCAGCGGAATCCGGGCGGGCTCGAAGCCGAGCCGGCTGCCCACGTCCGCGCCCTTCAGCTTCCAGTAGGACGTGGTGCGCACCTCCCAGGGCAGACCGGCCAGCCGATCCAGGCGCTCGTCGTGACACACCACCACCTCGCCGGAGCCGCACACCATGGCGTCCAGCTCCACGCCATCGGCCCCCTGGGCCACGGCCTCCTGGAAGGCGTCGAGGGTGTTCTCCGGGGCATCGGCGCTGGCACCTCGGTGGGCGAGCAGGAGCATGCCGCGCAATGTGCAACAGCCCGGCCCCCAGGGCGAGCGTCCTGACGCCCCCCGCCGTCCAGGGGGCGACAGGCGGCTTGCCTCACCCCCGGCTTTGCTGCACTGTGCGCGGCATGCTGGGGCTGCGGACCGGGGAGATTCTTTTCATTGGGTTCATCCTGGTGGTGGTGTTCTCCGCCGCCCGGATGGGTCAGCTCGGCAATGCCGTGGGCAAGTTCGTCTACTCGTTCAAGAAGGCCTCGAAGGGTGAGGACCTCGTGGACGTGAAGACGCTGCCCCGCTCCAAGCGCGGCCAGGACGTGTCCGACGCCGACTACACCGACTCCGGCCCCAAGCGCGGCTAGTTCGAGCCGGGCGCCATCCCTCCAGCCAGCAGGCGCTCGGCCTGCTCGCGCAGCGAGGGGTGCACGGACATGTCCCGCGCCAGTTCCTCCAGATCGTTCGTGTTGAGCAGCGGGACGATCTTCACCCCCACCTCGGGCGGCAGGTACGGGTTGAAGACGAGCGCCCGGCGCACCCCGTGACGCGTGGACCAGCGCGGGGACTTCCAGATCTCCACCAGCGGCTCCGGCCGGGCCGGACGGCGCGCCGCCATGCGCACCACCAGCGGCTCGGTGAGGCGGGGATTGAGGAGCGCGTTGCGCACCACCGCCGGGTTGCTCGCCGTCACCAGCCGCGCGAGCACGTCCGGATCCCTCGTGAGCCGCGCCTGCTGCTTGAGGTGCCCCAAGGACTGGGTGAGCAGCTTCGCGTCCGCCTTGGCCGCCGCGCCCTCGTCGAACTCCTTCTGGGCCGGCCCCGTCTCGAAGAGGTCCGCCACCGACTCCAGTGACTGCACCTCGGCCATGCGCCGCATGGAGTCCGCGTAGGGGATGCTCGCCGCCTCCCGGCCCAGTGCCGTCACGAAGGCCGAGAGCACGCAGGTGGCCGGCTCCCAGCCTCCCCGGGCCAGCAGGATGACCTCGTGGAGCAGCTCGTTCGCGTCGAGCGGATCCCGCCGCGCGAGCTCCCGCGCGGCGGCCTTCCGGACGATCTCCGCGCTCCCGCTCAGGGCGTGGAGCTTCTGGATGACGGACCTGGTCTCCTCACGGCTTGGCATCGCCGGCGCTTCCCTCCTTCGACCCTCCGCTGGCCACCGCCGTCTGCTGCTCGAGCGTCACCTCGAGCCGGAAGTTCGCCAGATCCGAGGGGTATTCGTAGAAGAAGACGACGAAGGGCGCCCGGGCCCCGGGAGCCACTTCCTTGGCGGCGGCGTCCAGACGGGCCCGCAGCGTCTCGGCGTCCGCCGGGCTCGTGAGCTGGAAGAGCTCCTCGGGCGTGGGCACCGCGCCCGCGATGCCTTCCGCGGACTTCACCCGCTGCTCCCCTTCGTACAGCGCGACGCCCGCCTTCACCCGGACGGCGGAGGTGCCACGGTTCTCCACCTCGCCGCGGACGAAGAAGAGGCTGTGCCCAGCCCCCGTCTCGTAGAGACCGTTGGACAGGTCCTTCGCCACCAGGGGCCGCGTGGGCGACACCAGCTCGCGCATGCGCTCGGGTGACAGCTCCACCCGCCCATCGTTGAGCCAGGCCATGGCCATGGCGAGCAGGCCGACCACCAGCACCGCCGCCACCATGAACTGGGCGGCCAGCGAGGCCAGCCGCCGCGCGATGCCTGAACCCGCGCTCCCGCCAGGCGCCTGCTCCACCTTCGGAGGAGGAGGCGCGGCGATCACCGGAGGCGGAGGCGCGGGCGGCAGATCCGCGAGCACCTCGCGGCCCGGCGCGCCCTCACCGGGCCCCGGGAAGTCCGGGAACGGGTTGCGCTCGGTGGGCGCATTCGCCTTGGCGGTGGGCGTGGCCGCGACCGTCTGCGGCGCACCCCAGTCCGGAATGCCCGAAGGCGCCCCCTGCTGCGGAGCCCCCCAGTCCGGAATGCCCGAGGGTGCCCCCTGCTGTGGCGCACCCCAGTCCGGGATGGCCGAGGGCGCGGCGGGCGCGGGGCTCGGAGCGGGCGCCGGAGCCTTCGCGGCCGGAGGCAGCGCCGCCACCGGGTCGAACGCGGCGAACGGGTTGTCCCCACCGGAAGCCGGCGCGGGAGCCTGCGCGGAGGCCGGAGGCAGTGCCGCCACGGGATCGAACGCGGCGAACGGGTTGCTCTCCATCCCACCCGCCGACGCGGCGGGAACCGGGACGGGCGCGGCGCGGGCCGGCTTGGGAGCCGGAGCGGGCGGCGGAGGCTCGAACGAGACGAACGGGTTGTTGCCCTCGAGGCCCTCCATCTCCTCGTAGACCGGAGCGGCCGAGGCGCCGGGCAGCGTGGGCGCCTGCATCGTCGGCGCGTCCTCGGGAGGCAGGGAGAACGGATCCGGCTCCTCGAAGGACACGGGCGCGGCGGCGCGCGGCGCGGGCGCGGCACCCCGAGGCGGCAGCGTGGGCGTGGCCGGAACCGTCGGCGCGTCCTCGGAAGGCAGGGAGAATGGATCCGGCTCCTCGAAGGACACGGGCGCGGCGGCGCGCGGCGCGGGCGCGGGGCTGCGGGCCGGGACCTGCACGGGCACGGGCGCGGCGGCGGCCGGCTTGGGCGCCGGTGGAGCGCTCCGGGCGGGCACGGGCGTGGGCACCGGCCGGGGCGGCAGCGTGGGCACCGGGGCCGGGAGCGTCGCCTCCGTATCGGTCGAGCCGAACGGATCATTCTCGTCGAAGGAGAAGGGGGCGCTGCTCACGGGCGCGAGCGCGGGGCTCTTCGCCGGCACCTGCACGGGCGGGCTCTTCGCCGGTACCTGCAAGGGCACGGGCGCGGCGGCCTGGGCGGGCTTGGGCGCCGGAGCCGCGGGCCTGGGCGCCTGGGCCGGACCGGTCGCGAGCGCACCCGCGGGCTTGTTCGGAATGGGCGCCTTGGCGGCGAGCTTGAGCGCCTCGGCGGGCGTGGGGGTGTTCTCCCCCATGAACTCCATCAAGGGGTCCAGGTCGATGGTCGCCGGAGTCTTCGGTGGCTCCATCGCGCCGGCACGCGGCAGCATGGCGGGAGGAACACCGCCACGAGGCGCGGCGACACCGGGCACCGACGCGGCGGCGCTCACGGGCCCATCGAAAAGGTTGCCCAGACCCGCGGGGCGAGCCGGGGCCTTTCCCGTGGGCGGGGCGGCCAGGGGCGTGCCCGCACGAGGAGTGGCCGGCGGCTTCGCGGCCGGATCTGGAGAAGGCACACCCGGGGCCGGCGCGGCGGACGCAGAGTCCTCTCGCGCGACCTTGAAGGTGTGCTGACACTTCGTGCAGCGGACCTTGACCCCCTTGTCCGTCACCTTCTCGTCGGGGATCTTGAACCGCGTCTGACACCGCTCACACTTGACGATCATTCAGGGCTCGGCCGGTCCGGGAGTATAGGCGCAGAGGGGCGGCATCGCGAGCATGCCTCCACCCGGCTTGCCCGCCCCCCACCCCTCTGCTACAGGCTTTCGTCCCACACCGTGTGCGCAAGCATCCGCAGTGGGCGGGGAACGAGATTATGAGCGAGCCAGAGCAGGCAGGCGTGCCGGGCAAGGAGCCCAAGGTCATCAAGCGGTATACCAACCGCAAGCTCTACGACACCGTCGAGAGCCGCTATGTGACCCTGGATGAGATCGCCGCAATGATCAAGGAAGGGGTGGAGGTCCAGATCGTCGACAATCGGACGAAGGAGGACCTCACCTCGGTCACGCTGGCGCAGATCATCTTCGAGGAGGAGAAGAAGCGGAACCGGATGCCGCTGACGGTGCTCCGGGAGATCATCCGCCACCCGGGCGAGTCGCTGACGGGCTTCATCCAGAAGGAAGTCACTCCCCGTGTGGCCTCCATTCGCGAGGAGGCCGAGTCGCGGCTGGACAAGCTGCTGAGGCGCGAGAAAGAGGAAGGCATGCAGGAGGGCGCTCCCCCGCCCGCCGAGCAGCCGGCCGAGCAGCAGGAGGACAACACGCCGGGAGGCCCGGCGGAGCTGCTCAAGGCGAGCCAGCGGGCGCTGGAGGACTGGCAGCGGAAGATCGACGAGCGGGTGAAGCACGCCGTGGAGAACCTGGCGGGCAACCTGCCGGCGCTGGGCCGCGACATGGCGGTGCTGACGCAGCGGCTGGAAGAGCTCGAGAAGAAGCTGGACGAGCTCGAGAAGAACAAGCAGCAGTAACCGCCGCACTGCCCACCCCGCCCCGCCTGCCTCCCCTCACCGCCAATCTCCCCTCTCCCTCCGGGAGAGGGACGGGGTGAGGGTATCGAGGCTCGTGGGTTGCCCCCGTGTCACTTCGCCGGTGCGCGAGGGTGGGCCGCGTCCCACGCCGCCACCACGCGCTTGGGAGCAATCCGCCGCCAGGCTTCGACGAGCAGCTTCCCGAAAAGCGCCCGGTCCATGCGCGCGAGCTCGACGCTCGTCCATCCCTGGTGTCCCCACGGTGTGACGGCGAAGACCTCCGGCTGCATCTTCACGAAGGCGTCCTGCTCCTCGAGGGACAGCTTGAGGACGGCGCACTTCTCCTTCTCCCAGAGCGTCGCGAAGATCTTCCCGCGCACCCGGAACGACGGCTTGTCGAAGTGCGCCTGTTCCTCGGCCTCGGGCAGGGACAGCGCCAGCTTGCGGACGTCGTTGGGAGTCATGCCTGGGCACCTTCCTGGGGGTGGCGGCGCTCGTAGCGCTGCATCAGGGGCGTCACCGAGATGCCATGTACCACGATGGAGATGGCCACCACGGTGAGCACGAAGGGCACGAGCCGGCGCGCCAGCGACTCCTCCAGGCCGTGCCCGAGCGCATAGAAGAGATAGTACAGCGAGCCGATACCCCGGATGCGAGAGACCCCGAAGTTACGCCACGCGGGAGTCCTTCTTCCCGCGCTTCGTGGCCCGGGCGGGCGCCCCGTCGAAGATCTCCGTGGCGATGGCGGCGAGCATCCGGGCGCCGGTGCTGCTCGGGGCGTACTCCCAGATGGTCTTCCCGTGGCTCTGCGCCTCGTCCACCTTGACGTTGTAGCCGAGCGGCGTGGCGGCGAGGGTCTCAGGGAAGTAGGCCTTGAGGCGCTCGAGGATGGCGGTGGCGAGCGCGGTGCGGCGGTACAGGGTGGGCACCACCTTGGTGATGCGCAAGCCGGGGCGGCCCTCGGTCTCGGCGACCTGACGGACGGTGTCGGCCACCTCGGCGCACCCGTCGAGCGCGAAGTACGTGAGGGCCACGGGCACCACCACCTCGGTGGCGGCCACGAGGATGTTGCGCGTGGTGATGCCCATGGACGGCGGCGCGTCGAAGACGATGACGTCGAAGCCAGCGGCCTCCGCCGCCTCGAGCCGCCCGGCGAGCCGGTGTGCCCGGCGCTCGTCCTGGGCCACCACCAGGGGGAAGTCCGCCATCTCCTTGTATGCGGGCAGCACGGACAGGCCCTCGACGGCCGAGGGCTGGACCACGTCCTCCAGGCGCACGGCCGGATCGGTGAGCAGGTGGAAGACGTTGCGCGGCAGCGTGCGCACGTCCAGTCCGAGCGACTTGCCCGCGTGCCCCTGCGTGTCCAGGTCCACCAGCAGGACCTTCAGCCCGCGCTCTTTCGCGAGCCACGCCGCGGTGTTGACCGCCAGCGTCGTCTTGCAGGTGCCACCCTTCTCGTTGATGAAGGCGATGCGCCGCATGGAGGGCCCTCTACTTCTTCTTCTGGGCCGCGGCCGTCAGCGTGTCCAGCTTGGACTCCACCGAGGACAGCAGCCGCTCCAGGTCATCCACCTTGTTGCGCAGCTGCTCCACGTCCGCGCTGGAGGGCAGGTTCATGGCCGACAGCGCCGAGCGCAGCGCTCCATCCAGCGTGCCCTTGGCCGCCAGCGTGCGCGACACCACCGTCTGCACCGCCGCCACGAACTTCTCGTTGGACATCAGCTGCTGCGCCAGCTTGCCGGCGCGCTCCTCGCCGGTCTCGACGAGCTTCTTCACCACGGGGTTGTCTTTGAGCATGGGGGTGTCCATCAGTCCGCGGGGATTCGACGAGGGGGACGCGGAAGGTTCTGGAGAAAACGCGCGAACTCTGGAAGGACGCGACGCGACGTGTCAAGCGATGGAATCCAGATGACAGAGCGCGTTGACAGGGGGGAGGGGCGTCCCTACGGTTCGCCGCTCCCGATGGCCGGCCTGCTCGACAAGAGGGTGTGGATCGTCTCTGGCAAGGGTGGCGTGGGCAAGAGCACCATCGCCGCGGCGCTGGCGTTGCGCTCGGCGCGCGCCGGCAGGCGTACCCTGGTGTGCGAAATCAACACCCAGGAGCGCATCAGCCGCCTGCTCGGGCACCCGCCCGTGGGCCCTGAAGTGACGAAATTGGAGGACAACCTCTGGGCGGTGGACGTGCGCCCCCAGGAGGCCATGCGCGAGTACGCGCTCATGGTCCTGCGCTTCGAGACCCTCTACAAGACGGTCTTCGAGAACAAGGTGGTGCGTTACTTCCTGCGCTTCATCCCCTCGCTGCAGGAGCTGGTGCTGCTGGGGAAGATCCTCTACCACGCCCAGGAGAAGCGGCCGGATGGCAAGCCGTTGTGGGACACCCTCGTGATGGACGCGCCGGCCACGGGCCACGCCATCACCTTCCTGCGCGTGCCGCAGGTGCTGCTGCAGACGCTGCCGCCCGGGCCCATGACCCGCGAGGCCCTGAAGATGCGCGACATCCTGGAGGACCCCGCGGTGACGGTGGCCGTGCTGGTGTCGCTGCCCGAGGAGCTGCCGGTGAACGAGACGCTGGAGCTGCACGCGGCCCTGCGAGACCAGGTGAAGGTGCGCACGCACGCGGCGGTGCTGAACGCGGCCTTCCTCGAGCGCTTCACCGAGGACGACCTGGAGGCGCTGGTGGACCAGCCCGAGTTGCTGCGGGTGGCGCGCTCGCACCATGACCGGGCGGCGCAGACGGTGCTCGCGGAGATGAAGCTGGAGCGCAACCTGCACGTGCCGGTGCACCAGGTGCCCCGCATCTTCACGCCGGACTTCGACCGCTCGGCCATCGAGCAGGTGATGGGATACCTGGAGCCGATGGTGACGGGGAAGGCGGGGGCATGAACGCGCTCTCCGAGGCCCTGAAGCAAAAGCGCGTGCTGGTGTGCGTCGGCTCGGGAGGCGTGGGCAAGACGACCATCTCCGCGACGCTGGCGCTGCGCTCGGCGGTGGATGGGCGCAGCAGCCTGGTGTGCACCATCGACCCGGCCAAGCGGCTGGCCAACTCGCTGGGGCTCCACGCCCTGGGCAACGTGGAGGCCGAGGTCCCCGCCTCCGCCCTGGAGCCCCTGGGGGTGAAGCCCCGGGCCCGGCTCCACGCGATGATGCTGGACATGAAGCAGACGTGGGACGACCTCATCGTCAAGTACGCCCCACCGGACAAGCGCGAGAAGATCCTCTCCAACCGCTTCTACCAGTCGCTCTCCAGCGCGCTCGCGGGCAGCCAGGAGTACATCGCGATGGAGAAGCTGTGGGAGCTGCGCACGAAGCGCGACTACGAGCTCATCGTGCTCGACACGCCGCCCACGGCGCACGCGCTGGACTTCCTCGAGGCGCCCAACCGGGTGCTGGACTTCCTCGACAACGAGGCGGCCAAGTGGCTGCTCACGCCCGCGCTGGCGGCGGGCCGGATTGGCCTGTCCCTGTTCAGCCTGGGCAGCAGCTACGCGGCGAAGACGATCTCCAAGTTCACCGGCACGGAGACGCTGCAGGAGCTGGCCGCCTTCATGATGGCCATCGCGCCGATGAACGAGAGCTTCCGGGAGCGGGCGCGCGGGGTGCGCGAGCTGCTGGAGGCGGAGCAGACGGGCTTCGTGCTGGTGACGAGCCCGGGCCGCGAGCGGCTGGACGAGGTGATGCACTTCCACCGGCTGCTGAAGCAGAACGAGATGGACGTGGTGGCGGTGGTGGTCAACCGCGTGCACCCGATGCCGGGCGCGCAGCTGTGGGAGGAGATGCAGGGGCTCATCCCGGCGCGGCGCGCGAAGGTGGAGCAGACGCTGCGAGAGCTGACGATGCTGGCGGAGCAGGACGCGCGGGGCATCGCCGAGCTGCAGGCGGCGGTCGGCAACACGCCGCTCATCCAGGTGCCGCGCTTCGAGCTGGACGTGCATGAGATCAGCGCGCTGTGGCGCACGGGGCGCTACCTGATCGGCGACGAAGTGATTCCCGGCCCCACTGCCCCTCTCCCCTCGGGAGAGGGACGGGGTGAGGGTTCCAGCCCCCCGGGTTGAGCCCCGGGAGCCCCGCTCACGAATCCCGGCACAACCGGTCCACCCGGTTGAGCAGCGTGGGAATCCGCGAGGCCCCGTGCATCCGCCGCACGTGCTCCGCGGCCTCGCGG
Organism: Archangium sp.; assembly: GCF_036277355.1. Lineage (GTDB taxonomy): Bacteria > Myxococcota > Myxococcia > Myxococcales > Myxococcaceae > Archangium. The sequence continues at coordinate 217,715 of NZ_DASUNC010000024.1, read as the reverse complement.
GCCTCCACGCCCACCGCGGTGACGAACAGGGGACGCTGGCTCTGCCCGCGCAGCACTGGCACCGCGAGCTGGCTGGAGTGGAACGCCGTCTTGGCCACGCCGATGACCGGCATGCGCCGCCCGAGCGCCTCGTACAGGTGCGCGCCCAACCCGGGCCGCTCCTCGCCCAGCCACACGTACCCGTCGATGACCACCGTCTCCAGCGGCTCCTGGACGCCGCCGAGCACCTTCAGCAGGTGGGGCAGCTCGCGGCGGTAGAACTGGCCGGGCTCGTAGGGCTCGGCGGGCGGGCCAACATCGTCGCTCCTCCAAGTGTCCACGGCTTTGCCCGCCCGGCAGCCGGGCATCGGGCCATGCGGGCGGGAAACCCGGGCGGAGGTTAAGCTGCGCGCCGCCTGGGAACTCCGGGACGGCTCTTGCTGTCCTGGAGGCAGGAAACCTGGACGGCCCCTCCGGGGGCCCCTGACGACCTATGCAGCGGAGGACATACATGTTGGCCACCTGGCGCAAGTGGGTGTTGGTGGGAGTTCTGGGCCTGGTGGGGTGCCGGACGACGGGCACGGCGGTGCGCGACACGCCGGAGACGCCCCGGCAGCAGGTGCACTTCGATCCGGTGACGGTGACGGCGGACCTGGAGCTGGCCTCGCTCAATGACGAGGAGCTGTTCGCCGGAGGCACGTCGGCCTTCGCGGCCAACGACTTCGCCAAGGCGGCGCGCTACTTCGGACGGCTGGTGGACTTCCACCCCCAGAGCAAGCACCGCGAGGAGGCGCTCTACAACGCGGGCCTCGCCCACGAGCGGCTGGAGCAGTGGGGGGAGGCGAACCTGCGCTTCTCCGAGCTGGCCGACGCGGAGAAGGGCACCGGCGACGCGCTGGACGCGGCCTTCCGCCTGGCCGAGACGCAGTACCACCTGGAGCGCTTCGCGGAGGCCGCGAAGGTGCTGGGCACCATCGCCGCGCGCTCGGACCTGCCGGTGGGCAAGCGCCTGGAGGCCCAGGTGCAGCAGGGCGTGTGCGAGCTGGAGACGGGGCAGAGCGAGAAGGCGGAGAAGACGCTGCGCCAGGCGCTCACCACGTACGAGTCCCTCGCGGACAAGGACGAGGTCGAGGACTACTTCCCCGCGCAGGCGCACTTCTTCATCGGGGAGATCTACCGGCAGCACTACGACCAGGTGAAGCTGGACCCGGCCAAGGGCAGCGACGCGCTGGCCAATGACTTGAACTACAAGGCCGAGCTGCTGCTGTCGGCACAGGGCAACTACCTGCGCGCCATCCGGGTGGGCAACGGGCACTGGGCGACGGCGGCCGGGTCGCAGATCGGCTCGATGTACGAGAACCTGTATGAGCACCTGGTGAGCTCGCCGGCCCCGGCGGAGCTGGACGCGGAGGAGGCGGCCATCTACCGCGAGGAGGTGCGCAAGAAGGTGCGGATCCTCCTCACCAAGTCCATCAACATCTACGAGCGCACGCTGGAGGCGGCTGAGCGCATCGGCTCGCAGAACACGTTCGTGGACAAGACGCGCCAGAGTCTGGAGAAGATGAAGGCCCTGCTGCTGGCGGACACGGAGTCGGCCCCCGTCCCCGAGGACGAGCCCACCCGGTCCAAGCCGCACTCCTGAGGCCATTTCCCCGAGGCCATTTCCCCTCGCCCCCCGGGAGAGGGACGGGGTGAGGGTGCCACGCATCCTGGATTGAACCCCGTGTCTCCACTGGGGCTCACGGGTTGAAGCGTGTAGCCCTCGATGAGCTGTTCCCGGTTCCTCTCGATGAACTCCGCGACCGTCGTCATACCGTGGGCATTCCTCGCACCCCTGAAGGTGCTGGGGACGCACGGCTCACGCCAGTACGGCGATGCGAGGGCGTTGTCCTTTCAACGCGTCAACGCGCTCCGGCGAGGGCAGCGGGAAGCTGGTGCCGGACAGCACCCCGCCGCCCCGGCGAGCCCCCCCCCCTCTGGGAGAAGCTCCGGGGAAGGGACTAGGCTCTGGCTCCACGCATGGAGCCCATCTTCACCCCCGAGCAGCTCGCCGAGATCGAGGCCTACCACCTGCCGCTCTACATCCGGAGCGCGGTGAGCCCGCTCGTCTACCTGGGAGTCCTGGCGCTCATCCTGGGCGTCCTGGTGCGGCCCTTCTACCGGTGGTCCGAGTCCAGCGCGGCCTGGCTGTCCCAGCGGCTCGCGGTCCTGCGCACGGCACCGGTCCTCCGGGTGGTGGTCCAGGCGTTGGATCGGCTCTGGGGCGAGCCGGGCTGGGGCGCGGCGCTGCTCTTCGCGCTACTGGTGGAGCTCTTCATCGAGCTCGTCTACGTCCCGGCGACCATCTACTTCGACTACGTGCTGGAGCACCGCTACGGCATGTCCTCGTACACGCCGCTGCGCTTCCTGGTGGACGAGCTCAAGGGCATCGCCATGGAAGGAGTCGCCGTCTCGGCGCTGGCGCTGGGCATGTACGGGCTGGCGCGGCGGATGAAGCGCTGGTGGCTGGTGCTGGGCATCCCCACGGCGCTGCTGATGCTGGGGGCCTCCGCGCTCGACCCGTACCGCAGCCAGGTCTTCTTCGAGCAGACGCCCCTGGAGCAGGGCCCCCTGCGCGAGCGCATCACCGCGCTCATGGCCCAGGCGAACGTCCCCTTCCAGGACGTGCGGGTGGAGAAGACGTCCGTGGCCAGCAAGCGCCTCCAGGCGTACTTCGCGGGCCAGGGCCCCACGCGCACCATCGTGCTCAACGACGTCATGCTGCGCGAGCTCCAGCCCGACGAGGTCCTCGCCGCCGTGGCCCACGAGGCCGGCCACGTCCACGAGCCGAAGTGGCCGGGGCGCATCGCCGCCTCGCTGGCCCTGGTGGGGCTCCTCTACGTCATCGACCGGATGCTGCGGCACGCCGCCGCCCGGGGCTGGTTCGGCACCACGCGCTTCGCGGACATCCGCACCTTCCCCCTCCTGTGGCTGCTCTCCTTCTTCGTCTTCTTCCTGAGCACGCCCCTCTCCTCCGCCTTCTCCCGTGAGCGCGAGCGCGAGGCCGACCGCTACGCCCTCCAGCTCACCCAGGACCCCGCCGCCTTCCGCCGCATGCTGGTGAAGGCCGCCCGGGTGAACAAGATGAACCCCGACCCGCCCCGCTGGGTCGTCCTCAAGAACCACACCCACCCGCCCATCCGCGAGCGGCTCGCCGCCATTCCTCCCGCTCCAGAAAAAAAGGCGCCAGCGGGCGGGCCCCTCTCCGAGCCCACCCACTGACGCCCTCCCCCCGGGCCGCCCGATCCCCTCCTCCCCTCCGCGGCCCGGCGGTCCCTCCCGGCTCCGCGGACTACGCCTTCGCCCGCGGCTCCGTCTGCAGCTTCTCCGCGGCCGCCAGCGTGATGGCCCTCACCAGCGCCTTCGCCCTCCGGCCCGCCGACGTCTCTCCCCTCGGGTCCGCCTCCACCGCGTTGGCCAGGTCCGTGAAGCCCTGCCGGTTGCCCCGCCGCAGGTACAGCTCGCCCCGGTTCACCAGCGCCACCGGGTTGGAGGGGTCCCTCTCCAGCGCCGCGCTGTACTCGGTGACCGCGTCCTCCAGCCTCCCGAGCTTCTGGTACACCGTGCCCAGCGCCGCGCGGCTCGCCGAGTCCTTCGGGTTCCCCTCCACCAGCCCCTCGAAGAGGATGCGCGCCTCCTCGTAGCGCCCCGCCGCCGCCAGGTCACACCCCACCTGGGCAATCGCCTTCGCCTCCGCGAACGTCATCCCCTCCACCTCCGCCCACGTCGCCTCCCCGCGCACGAACGCCTTCAGCTTCTCCGCCGTCGCCGTGTCCATGGTTCCTCCCTCGTACTTGATGACGCGTCCCATCTCCGCTCACGCGCTCCGCATGTTGGAGAGGGCCGTCTTCGCCATCTCGTTGAACTTCATGGACAGCGTGCTCATCATCTCGAACATCATCTTCCGCTTCTCCACCAGCTTCTGGAGCCGCAGGTTGAGGCGCTCGATGTCGCGCTGCGAGTCCGCGAGCGCCTTCTCGTCCCCCTTGCCGTTCTTGATGCCGGCCTGCTTGTCCTGCGCCGCCGCCAGCTGATCCATCACCTGGAGGATCTCCCCGTCCATCTTCTCCGTGAGCGACATGAGGATGGCCTCGATCTTCTCCTCCAGGCTCATGCTCGGGTCGTTGATGATGCCCCTCATGCTCGAGCTGGCCGTGCCCCCCGTGGACCCGGATGGCACGCAGCCCGTGCCCGCGGGCCGCCCGTACTGGGCGAAGTCCGCCTTCACCTTGAAGATCTCGTTCTGGATGTTGCTCAGGCTGACGCGGTCGTCATTGTTCATGTCGCGGAAGATCTGCCCCTGCGAGTGGACGCCACCCGAGGTTTCGAGCCGCTCGAAGTAGCCCGGGTTGTCCACGAGGAAGCGGGCCGCCTGGCGCAGCTCGGGCGACACGCGCGCGTCCTGGGCGATGCGCTGCAGGTCCCCTCGCGACAGGTTGCCGTCCAGCTTCCCGTCCGTCGCGTCGAGGTAGCGGAAGTTCTGCTGGAGCGTCTGCAGCGCGTGGAAGTAGTCGTTCATCTTCGGATCCAGGTGGCTGCCCTGCGTGCCACCACACGCCCGCGCCGGGCCGCTCGTCCCCGGCGGTGAGCAGTCCCGCGCCGGAGGGCGCGCGTAGCCCTCACAGGCCCGCGCGCTGTCGGCGGGCGGCTTGTACTCGGTGGTGGCCGGCGGATTCTTCGTCAACTCCTGCGCGAGCCCCATCGCGCCATCGGCCGCCAGCATCACGTTGCCCGTCATCGCGCCCACGGCCACCTTCGCCGCATTGGTAATCGCCGGCGGCAGCCCCAGCGCGTTGCCCGCCGCGTCGATGAGCGCGCCCCCCGACAGCAGGCTCGTCACTCCCCCCAGTGCACTGCCCAGACCCCTCAAGAAGTCACTCATGGTGCCTCCCGCGCGGCACCGGGGCTCCATGCCTCCGGATGCCGCACCGTGTTCCGCGCCTGACGGATTGCAGCGGCGATGCCGGGCCCGGGCCCTCGCCCGGCTCAATGAATTCAGCGGGTTGGCCCGCTCACCGGGCGAGCACGGTCCTGCCTCGCGGACGGGGCGGTCCACGGCCGGGGATTGCGGTTACATTCCGCCGCGCATGCGCACCCTGGGCCTCGATTACGGTACCAAGACGATTGGCGTGGCCGCCTCGGACGCCCTGGGCCTCACCGCCCAGACCGTCACCACCCTCCGCCGCACCAGCCTCAAGGCCGACCTCGCCGCCCTCAAGGAGCTGGTGCAAGAGTACGAGGTCGAGCGCTTCGTCGTCGGGTTCCCCCTCAACATGGATGGCACCGAGGGCCCTCGCGCCGAGGCCACCCGCAAGTTCGTGGACGCCCTCACCCAGGCGCTCGGCCTGCCCGTGGAGCTGTGGGACGAGCGCCTGTCCACCGTGGCCGCCCAGCGCACCCTGCTCGAGGCGGACCTGTCGCGCGCCAAACGCCGCGAGGTCATCGACCAGATGGCCGCCCAGTTCATCCTCCAGGGCTGGCTCGACGCCCGCCATCCTCCGTCCTCGGGCGACGCCTACGACGATGGCGACTACGACCCGGAGCCGTAGGTGAAGAAGGTCCTGCTCGCCCTGCTCGTGCTCGGGGTGCTCGCGGCGGCCGTCGCGGGCGCCTGGTACCTGCGCCGCGAGCGGCGGATCTCCGAGTTCGCCCTCACGCCCGTCACCCTCCCCGCCGAGGGCATCACCCTCGCCGTGCCTGGCGGCAACGGCCCGAGGACGATCGCGAAGATGCTGGCGGACGCGGGCATCGTCACCGACCCGGAGCTGCTCTACCTCTACATCCGCCGCGAGCGGGTGGGCACACGGCTCAAGGCCGGCGAGTACCTCTTCGAGGGCACCCTGACTCCCGCGCAGGTGGTGGAGCAGCTCGCCTCCGGCAGGGTGAAGCTCTACCGCTTCACCGTCCCCGAGGGCCTGCGCGTCGAGGAGATCCTCCCCATCCTCGCCGGCTCGGAGTTGAAGCTGGACCTGGGAGAGTTGGAGCGGCTCGCCTCGGACCCGGGCTTCCCGCGCGAGGCGGGCGTGCCCGCGGCTTCGCTCGAGGGCTTCCTCTATCCGGACACGTACGCCTTCACCCGGAACGCCACCGCGGAGCAGGTGCTGAGGAAGATGGTGGAGCGCGCGCTGGAGGAGTACCGGAAGGCGGACGCGCAGCGGAAGGACGGGGTGAAGCTCTCGCTGCTGGAGACGTTCACCCTGGCCTCCATCGTGGAGAAGGAGACGGGCCAGCCCCAGGAACGGCCTCGCATCTCGTGCGTCTTCCACAACCGGCTGCGCCAGGGCATCAAGCTCGAGACGGACCCCACGGTCCTCTACGCCATGAAGCTGCGGCGCGGGGTGTACTCGCGGAACATCACCCGGAAGGACTTGAGGACGCCGCACCCGTACAACACGTACACCACCCCGGGGCTGCCACCGGGGCCCATCGCCAGCCCGGGCGCCGCCGCCCTCCAGGCCGCCCTCCACCCGCTGGACTGCGATGATCTCTTCTTCGTGTCGCGCAACGACGGCACGCACATCTTCTGTCCCACGCTGGCGTGTCACGAGGCGGCGGTGCGCAAGTGGCAGGTGGAGTTCTTCCGCGAGAAGCGCCGCCGGCAGCGGATGAACGGCACGCCGTAGCCACGTCCCGGCTCAGGACAGGAGCTCGACACGCACCCGGACGGCCGGGTCTCCGAGCACCACGTAGTTCCGCGCGTCAGTCCCCTCGAAGCAGCGGGAGACCAGCTCGAGCGACGGCCCCGCCGACTTCTGGGAACCGAGCAGCTCGCGCTGCAGAAGGGTCGCCATCAGGAAACGGTCGCGGAAGTCCCGGACCGCATGCCCTACCGGCTCGCCATTCAGGATGCGCCCGACGCAGTTCCGGAAGGGGTGGAGCCGTGGCCCCACCCGCGGTGGCCGTATCGAGTAGGCCCAGGTCCGCTCCACATGGCCCAGCACGGCCAGGGCCCCCCCATTCGGATGGGACAGGAGCCGCTGAGGCAGCGCGGCCACGAACGGCTGGGGCGAGAGATGGGCCGGTATCTGCTCCGGCAGGAAGGCGAACTCCGCCTTCCGGGGTGTCCCCGCGCTGAAGCAGGCGAAGAAGAACGCGACGAGCCCATGGAGCCGGGCATCGTCCGCGATGTCCGCCGCGCTCAGGTAGTGCGTGCTCTCGATGGAGCCGGGGCCCGTCCACTCCTGGCAGAGCAGCGCGCCCTGCAGTCCGCGCTGAAGCGCATGCCCCGGCGCCATCCCCATCCCATGCGAGGCGGTGAACAGCAGGGTGGGACGCTGCTCGCCACGCCCGTGCAGCACCTCGGCGAGGTGGGCCCTCGTCCCCGCCTCGCCAATGAAGGAGACACCGTCATACCCATGGGCCCGTGCCACCGAGGGCTCCGAAAGGGGCGTGAGCAGGTAGTCCGCGCTCAACGCCGTCGCCGTGTCTCCCGGATGCCGGGGGCCCCACCAGGTGACCCGCTTCTTCGTGGGAACGGAGGACGCCCGCTCGTAGTCGATGACGCTCCGGGCGTACCGCGCATACCCGTCAGCGGACTCGAAGCACAGCCGCCCGACCGCGTATTGGCCGCTCAGCACATACTGGAAGTCGAAGGGAATCTCCGTCGGCGCGCCCACCAGCAGCAGGTAATAGGGCAGCAGGCTGGGGATCACGTCCCCGCTCGACATGCCGTGGCGCACCAGCCACTCCTCGGCCTTCTCCCCCGGAAGGTAGTCGAGCACGTGGAAGCAGCCGGCCTCGACATGCGCCTCCCGGTGATCGATCAACGGCTGGAGGGCCTGGCGTACCGGCTCGGGCGTGCCCACGGGAAGAACGATTCCCCACCCCGCCCGGCGGACGTCCGGCTCGCTGATTCCATACGGCAAGGCGTGGAATCGCCCGGCGTCCTGCTCCGGTGGAAGTGAGTCCCGGAGCCTCGCTTCGACCGCGCGCGCCACCTGCTCGAGCGGGAGGGGTGGAACGAGATAGCGGCCCGTCGATGCATCGACTCCGCTCAGGACGAGCGTCTCCTCCTCCATGGCCTCAGAACGCCTCCTCTCCCATCTCGAGCGCCTCGGGCCCCATGCCCGCCAGCAACGCACCGAGCTCCTTCCCCAGCACTCCCGCGGAGGCGGTGGCCTCGGCGTCCTCTCCGCGCAGCTCGAGCACGTAGGGCGCCGCCAACAGTTCGAGCGCCTGTTCCGCGAGCCGTCTTCGCGCCTCCTCGCGCCGCGCATCCGCTTCGATCCGCTCCGTCTGGAGCCAGCCGCGCAGCGCGGCGCTCGCCAGCCGCCGGGACGTCAGGAGGTTGATCGGCTCCGGCACGTGCGGCCAGTCCACCTCGAAGTGTGCGTGCCGGAAGTCGAGCATCTCCGCGAAGGAGCAGTCCACTCCGGGCAGACGGCCCAGTGCCAGCCCGACGACCCGGGGCACGAGGGCGAGCTCTCGTTCCGCCCGCGGGTCTCCCTTCACGAGCCGGGCCGCCTCCATCCCGCGCAGGGGCCGCCGGGCTTCCTCGCCGAACCCCAACGCCTCGGCCACCTGGGCCATCAACTCCAGGCGAATCACCGCCGGAGGGTACCTCCTGTCGTACGACTCCCGCATGCGCTCGGATGGCCGCCACGCGAACTCCGTGAGCGCCCAGAGCGCGGCCGTCCCCATGGAGACGAGGGAGAACACGTCCGCGAAGATCTCCTGGGCCCACCCCCTCCAGCGCAGCGAGTCCTCCAGCGCATCGGGAGAGCCACGCGCTTGCGCCTCCGTGCGCACGGTCTGGCACAGGGACTCCGCGAAGGCGTCCTCCAGGCCGAGGAAACCCTGGACCTGATGACCCACCTCGTGACCGATGAAGACGAGCCACCAGGGCGAGTGGAGACACATCACCGGCAGATGGATGACCTGCACCGGCAGCTTCTTCAGGTGGCTGAGCAGCAACTCCTTCCCCGCGTCCCTTTTCAGCTCCCGGGGAACCGGCTCGACCGTCCGCGTGAGGGCCGGTGAGTGCTCCAGATCGATGAAGGGCAGCGGCACGGGCATCGCCTGGAACGGCAGCCCCAGGAGCCTCACGTACTCGTGGACCGGCTGCCAGGTACTCCAGACGACCTGATCCGCGGCACGCAGGAGGGGCCCCATGACCGCGTCGTCCCGTTGATCGAATCGCTCCCGGAAGAACCGCCACATCCTCCGCAGGCAGAGGGCCCGGAGCTCCATCCCCAGGCACTCCTCATGGAAGCGCGCTTCCGGCAGCGCGCCATCCAGCCCCTCGAGTTGCTCGTCCAGATTCCTCCTGGCACTCCGCAGGTAGCCCTCGACGAAGTCGAGCTGGGACCCGTGGTGATGCCCCACGTCCCTGTCGCGCCGCTCCTTCAGCCACACGTCCAGGCCGTGCCCGAACGCGCGCAGCTCCTCGCGCACCCGCTCGCGCCTGCAACGATTGGCGAGGGGGACCCCGTTCCCCATGGCGCTACCCTCCTGTCTGGAGGAGTGGCTCCGTGCCATCCCGCACCAGCTCCGGTGGGAGGTACAGGCAGAGGTCCATCGCGGCCTCCGTCCTTTCCCGTGGCGTCATCAGGGGGATGTGCTCCCGGACGAGCGAGCGGAGCTCCGGCATGAGGCCGTCCAGCAGACCCGGCCAATCCTGCTCGTTCAACCGGGGCGTGAGCTCCTTCAGCACCAGCGCCGAGATGTCGAGCGGGAGGCACGGAAGCACCACCACCGCCGTCAGCTCTCCGGATTGGGCCAGCCTGGCCGCGAACCAGCGCAAGAGGCCCGCCTGCAACCGCTCGGAGGCCAGCCACTGGCTCGAGACCAGGGGGACTCCCTGCAGGATGACCATCCGGAGGTTGGGGTAGTTGCGCAGCAGATCACTCCCCGCGATCAGTTCCTCCCGGCTCCGGCTCTGCTGTTCGTAATACTCCTCGCCCACCAGTTGGAGCCGGACACCGCGGGAGGTGGGAACCGCCGACGTGATGAGGTGCACCACGTCCACGCACCAGTTCGACTGGACACTGTCGCTCGCGTCCGGGAACCGGGTACAGCCTCCCCAGGAGGCCCACGCCTGCTGCGCGAGGGAGAGCTGGAGGGGACCCGCGCACAAGGGCTGCGCGCACTGGAGGGGCTCCTCGCGGAGCGCGCCCGCCCGCAGGCCATCCGCCACGACCCGGCGGAACCGCGGGAACTGGCGCCCCTCCTCCGCCCCATGCTCCACGCCCAGGATGTATTCCCAGCAGGGCTCGGCGGCCTCCGGAGTGACCCGGAGCGTGACGCCTTCCCGGGCCGGAGAGCACGCCACCTCCCGCAGCCAACGGGGCAGCATCCTCCGCACCTCCTCGTAGGACACGCGCGGATCGACGTCGAACGTGCACACCCGCTCACGCGGGGAGGACTCCAGGGAGACCTCGACGCGTAGCGCCGGCCCGAGCAGCACGCCCTTCTCGAGGGGCATGGTGGGCTCGGCGAGCACCCGCTGCACCATCAAGCACGTGGAGGACGAGGGAGACTCCCCTTCACCCCACCGCCTCTCCCGCTCCACGCCACCGCGCGCCAACGCCCACAGCGCCTCGAGCTCCGTCGACATCTGCAGGCGCCCCGACGGGAAGTAGCCGCCATATCGCCGCGAGCTCTCCTGGAACAACCGCTCCAGCCGCTGGGTGTTCCCCTCGAGGAGCGCCGCGCTCCGGGCCATGCAGAGCATGAGCCTCAGCAACCAGGGCTTCCACCCCGTGTGCATGAGGTGGGTGTCGATGAGCTCATGCGGGGCGCCCCGTGCGGCCGCCTCCTGGAGCCGTTGCCACGCGGGGAGCGGAAGGCCCTTCTCCACCATCTTCCCGTAGTCCCGCGACAGCGCCTCCAGCATGCCGGGCAACGAGTCCGGCGCGAAATGGTTGCGGGCGAGAACCTCGCAGGCCCCGGCGATGAACGCCCCGACGGTGTCGCCCACGCGCAGGAACTGGGAACGGGACAGCGCGAGCAGCAGCGCGCCCTGCCTGGGCAGCCTCAGCGCGAGCAGCTCCCCCTCCTCCCGCGCCAGCTCCGCGAACCTGCGCCCCCCGAGCCGCTCCACACCCCAGCGCAGCACCTCGGGCAGCGGCTCCTCCGCGGATGCCTCCTCCCGCAGCACCCACAGCCGCAGGCCGAGCCGCACGAGCTCCTCCGGGTGCCCGGGCCGGTCCTGGCACCACGTGTCCACGAGGGACAGCAGACGGTCCGGCTCACGGAAGTCGCGCGTCCGGGACCAGCGCTCCGCCAGGAGGCCCGCCTCCACCGCATCCAGCAGGCAGCAGCAGGCCCAGAAGTCGAGCCGCTCCAGGCTCCCCAGGGGCGCGAGCAGTTGCTTCGAGGCCCATTCCAGCAGCAACTCCGCCGAGGTCTCGTCCAGGACGGGCGCGGAGCGCCAGCAAGCATGGCGCCAGCGCACGCCCGCTTCTCCCTTCGGAGGCCTGAGCTGCCCCGTTCCGAAGAGCCTCTCGACGTAGTCCGGCCTCATCTGCCCATGGATCGACGCCATGAGGAGCAGACGCTCCGGCGGGAGCTCCGCCGGGGGGTTGCGCAGGAGCCGCTCGTAGAAGGTGGAGGACAGCTCCCCGAAGTTCCGCATCCGCCGGGCCACGCGCAGCGAGGCGTGGTCCGCGCTCTCCGCTCCCAGCTCGAACATGGCGCGGCGCTCGCTGCCACGGGCCTGCGCGGAGAAGCAGTCCTGGGCTTCCTCCACCTGTCCCTGCATCGCCATGAGCTCGGCGAGCACCACCAGGGCCGGCGAAAAGGCCCGGTGGGCATTGCACTCCACCGGCAGGTCCACCGGCGCCGGGTCGAGGAAGTCCAACTCCTCGAGCACGTCCGCCTCCACCCGTCCCGCCAGCATGAGCAGGGCGGCATTGAACCGGTCCTGATCGATGTTGCTCGCGCCCGGCAGGAACACCGTGGCCGAGGAGCCCCGATCCTTCCAGCCCAGGTGCGCGAGCACCTCCCGGGCGGAAGCATGGACCGGATACATCGCCCGGATGTACTCCAGCCGGATGCGTGCACCCAGGTCCTCGGGGGAACGCCAATCCAGCCAGCGCCGGGGCGTGGGCCCGGGCCCGACGAGCTTCAGCGCCTCGGAGAACCACTCCTTCATCTTGCCGTCCATGTGGGGCTCGCCCCGCAGCCTCGCGTTGCGCCCACACAGCACGAGGGCGAAGGCCCGGAGCTCGCGCGAGGCCCCGGCGGCGTCCAGGAGCTTGCGGAGCTGGTCGAATTGCCGCGTCGTCCCGGCGAGACGCACCTGCCGGGTGTCCTCCGCGCGCTCCAGCACGGCCTCGATGGCGGCCACATAGGACGCCAGCTGTTGCTCATCCCGGAGCGAGGGATCCCACTGGAGGGGTTTGCCCTTGGGTTTGTAGCTCTCGTCCACCAGTTCCCAGAGCTCGTCGATCTGCTCCACCCGGAGCGGGCGCTTGCGGAAGCGAGTGGCCACCAGCAACCCGGCGGTGGCACGGAACTTCAGCCGCCTGTTGCCCCGGGCGAGCTTCCAGACCTCATCCCAGACGCTCTCGGCATTGCGCCAGCCCTGGGCCAGGGCCGCCGCGTACGTGGCGAGCACCGCGGTCCGCAGCTCCTCCTCCAGCGGCTCCATGGCGCGCTCCGGCGAGTGCTCCGGGGCGAGCGGCCCATGCTTGGCCAGCAGGCGCTCGCAGAGCTCCCGTCCCCGGTCGAACTCCCCCAACTCCGCCACCCGCCGCTCCATGGCCTGCCACCACCCCAGCACACGCCGGGAATGGTCCCGCGCCCGGGGCCGGTCCGGGTGCAACAACAGACGGACGAGGATGTGGACATGGAACGTCTGGAGCTGCTCGAGGGGCGCGCTCGTCGTGAAGGCCTCGAGGTGTTCCACCACCCGGTTCCAGGCGGCGATCCATGCCTTCTCCCGCGACTGACGCAGACAGCGCGAGAGTTCCTCGCGCAGCACCGGCTCCACCTCGTAGATCTGCCCATCCCCATCCAACCACTCCTGCCGCAGCAGCTCCTCGAACGCCTCCTCGAACTCCGCCTCGCTCCCCTCCTTCCACGTCGAGGCCAACAGCTCCCGATCGAAACAGCCCAACAGCGAGAGGGTGGGCAGCAGCGACTCGAGCCCCTCGTGGCCGATGCGCTCGAGGATGCGGAACTGGACGTACTTGACCTGTTTCTCCGCCCGGATCTCCTCGGGGGTGAGCTGGGGCGAGCGAAGCACCCAGTTCACATAGAGCCCGAGCCTGTAGGGGTTGAAACGCTCGACGTCCACGCGAGGCGCCTCGGAGGGATCCGCCCAGATGAAGCGCGAGGAGCGGCCCCCCACCCAGCCGTGCTTCAGGAGACGGCCCTCCTCCCGGCTCTGCTCCAGGATGGGCGGCAGCAGCGCCCGCGCCTGGACCGCATCCGTCCTCCCGGAGTGCTCGAAGGCGAGTCCGAAGAAGGTCCTGGCCTCCGGGTGGGTGAAGCCGCGGATCTCATGGAGCCGCAGGTACGGGCGCGGGGGGAACTCCGGGAGCGAGCTCTTCGCCCACCAGCCCGCCCCCGCCGAGGCGAGTCCACGCCGGCCACAGAAGACGACTCGCAGCCCGGGGTGACACGCATGCATCTGCTCGAGCAGGAGGAAGGTGACGCGAAGCTTCTCGGACAACCATCCCCCCACCCGGACGAGCTCCTCGCACGTGTCGAGCACCAGCACGGTGGGCTGGGGCAGTTGCGCCAGCGCGGCGGCGAAGGGGTACGCGAGCTGCTGCGTCAGGACCGCATCCGACACCTCGATGCTCCAGTCCTTGCGTATCACGCGCTCCCGGAGGCGGAGGATGTTGTTGTCCAGCTCCTTGAACAGGCGGTTGCCCAGCCCCGTCCGATCCTGCAGGCGGAGCTGCTCGGCGAGTCTCTCCACCAGCAACCACGGGGCCCGCGAGGGATAGTCCGGGGCCAGGCGATCGAAGTCGATCCGGGCCGCGCATCCTCCGCGCTCGGGAACCAGGCGGGTGACGATGTGGCGGGCCAGCATGGTCTTTCCCACTCCGGCCTGGCCGATGTAGTGCAGCGCCCAGCACCCGTCCTCTCCCTCCAGCAGGCGATCGAAGGCACGGAGTTGCTCCTCGCGGGCGACGAAGTCGTGCAGGTGCTGCATGTCCGTGGCGCGCAGGTGGATCAACTCGAGCCACCGCCAGGCCTTCGCGATGGCGGCGACCCCCTCCAGGCCGAAGAAGGGCTCCAGGCGCCTGGCGGCCTCCACCCATCTCAGCGCCTCCCCGAGCGCCTCATCCGTCGTCTCCCGCCAGGGAGTGCCCGCGGCGGGGACCGGCCTCGGGAGCAGTATCTCCAGATGACCATTCAGCGCCGCCTCGAGCGCCTTCACACTCGTCGCCTTCGAGGCCAGCGCGGCCCAGCGGCGCACCGCGCTCGGGACACGTCCCCCGTCGCGGGCCTGTGCATCGATCGCCCGCCCCGCCGCGACGATCGCCGGACGGAAGCGGCGCTCCACCACCCCCAGGCGCTCGAGCTGCTCGGCCCTCACCGACTCGGGCATCCAGAACAACTCGCCCTCGGGATCTTCCGCGGGTCTGGATTCGCACAAGCCCCTGTCGCGCATCTCCCGCAGCAGCTCCCCCACATCCTGGAGCCCCGAGGGAAAGCCACAGGCCCTCGCCAGCTCCACCGTCCACGAGGGGACGACCAGGAGCCACTCGATGGCGTCCTTCGCAAGGCTCTCCAGCCACGCCTTGCGCGTGTTCCGGATGCTGGCCAGTTGCTCCTGCTGCCCACGCAAGAACGCCTCGCGCATGTCGGATTGGATCACGACCGGCCCTCCTCCCGCTCGGCCATCCAGATCCGCTCATCATCCGCGGGCTCGAGCAGCTTGCGATTCACCGCCGTGCGGACCACCGCCTCGACCTCATCGGAGTAGAGGCGCGAGGGGATGCCCATCACCTTGAGGTGCATCTGATCCAAGGCGAAATTGGCCATCTCCGCGTCGATCTCGGGCTTGAAGACCAGCTTCTTGAACAACAGGAACTGCTCATAGGGCACGAGCCCCTGGTCCTCGGAGAACGGACCGAGCTTGTGGCTCTCCACGTTCAGCCGCTCGTACAGCTTCTTGAGCGACTCGTCCGACAACCCGGAGCGCGCGGCCCGGTGCGTGGTGAAGACGACCGGGACCGGGAACTTCGCCGAGCCCAGACCGTAGGACGTCAGCAGGGTCCGGAGATCGGAGATGTCGGGCCCGAACTGATGGATCTCATCCAGGAACACCATCACGCCCTTGAACACCATCTCGTCCTTGTTCTCCTTGGGCTTCATGGCGTCTTGGGAGAGCCGCGCCAGGTCCTCGGCGAGCGCGGCCCTCACCACCCGGGGATCACTCACCTTGCGCGCCGTCCTGAGCCTCCGCTCGACCTCCGGATGCAGCGGCGCGAGGGGATCTTCCCGGCGCGCCTGCAGGAGATCGAACTCCAGGGGCTCCTTGGACTCGAGATCGAACTCGGCGCGCACATCCAGGATGCTCTGGCTGAGCTCCTGGGCGAGCCCCCAGATGGAGGCAGGAGGCTCCTCGGCCTCCCGTTGCTTGCGCAAGAAGACAGCGTCCTTGTTGGCCGCGCGAGCCCGTTTGATCCGCTTGATGGTGGGCACACACGGGAGGAAGCCGGAGTAGAGCGCGAGGACGGCGAACTCCTCGAGCAGGGAGGTCAACCCGAACTGGTCCTTCTTGTGGATGACCAGTGAATCGGACTCCACGGGACCCAGGATGGCGAAAAGGGTCTTCCGCCACGCACCGGAGTCCAGCCACTGCTCGAACTTCCGCCGGGCTCCGAGCCGGTCACAGAACGGATTGTTCGTCTTGAGGGTCCGGACCTTCTGCTGAAGCTGGTAGAGCTTCGCCGCGTCCGAGATCTCCACCACCGGCGGCGAATCCTCCCGGACGACCAGGTGGGGGAAACACCAGTCACTCCGGCTCGAATAACCCTCGAAGTGGACGAGCGCGGCCCGCCGGCCCTCCGCCACGGCCCGGGACGCGTCCAACCAGACCGCCTTCTCCTGCTCGGACTCCTGCTCGAACTCCCGGAGGAACGCACCATAGAAGTGGAGGCTGAAGAGACGGCACGCATGGTCGGCGATCCGCCCCGCCATGCCGATGACCATGGGAATGCCCAACTGGGCGAGCTGCACCGCCAGGGGAAGCTCGGGAGGCCGTGGCTCCGGAGCCCGGGAGGAGATGGGCATCCCCGACGAATCACACGCGTTGAGGAGCACGATGCTGGGGAGTTGCTGGCTCTTCTTCCGGAAGATGTCGATGAGCCTCCGCGCATCGCACCGCTCGACTCCCGCGTATCTGCTGCCCTCGCTGGTGCCATCCGAACGCAGGTGGAGGCCCTTCCACTCGCCATGGCAGATGAAGTGGACGATGGTGGGCTGGAACTCCTCGACCGCTCGCTCCAGCATCTCCGGCGTGGCATCCAGGAGGATGCGGCTGTTCAGCGTCACCTCGACGACCCGGCGCAGCTCGCTGAGCACCGCCAGGTACTCGGCGCCAGGCTTCAGGTGCCTGCCCCCCGTGGGGGAGCGCGGCTGCTGCGAGTTGATGTTGATGACGAACAACACCCGGAAGGGGATGGCGGAGGGCGCCCTCGGTCCCTCGGCGCCTGTCGGGGCGAGCCGCACGAACGAGACCCGTGGGTCGCGATGCGCGGCCAGGAAGCCCTCCGGCCCCCGCATCATCTCCCAGGGCAATCCCGCCAATGACCAGGCATCCGCTTCCCAGCGGAGCAGAAGCTCGAGCGCCCCATCCCCGGCACGCGCCACGAGCTGGTTCCAGTGCGCCTCCCCGAGCAGGGTATCGAAGAGGTAGCGTCCGAACGCGTCCATGTCCCCGTCCGCGGGGCTCCGCCCGACGATGCGCGCGTAGACCTCGCGGATCTCCTCGGGCGACGCCTGGAGGCAGCGGACGCCCCCCTCCCGCTCGTCCGCTACCTCCTGCTCGGGTGGCAGGGGAAACCCTTGCGGCGAGCGGCGGATCCGCCGCGCCTCGAGCCCCTCGATCTCCACCGTCCACCCCGCCTCCGCCGCCTTGACCGAAATCACGGTCCGCATCCAGGACATCCCCTTTCCCGCATGAGCGCGAGCCCTGTAACGCCCGTACGCTCGCAGCCTCCCCAGGCCCCGCTCACCGGGTGCGGAAGGCGAGCGGGGACGCGGGGTCAAAAGCGGCAGAGCCCATGGCGCCGATTCGTGATGGACCCATGACCCCTCCACTCGGTCCCCGCTCGGCCACCGAGCCAGGGAGGATGGGCAGGTCCTCCGCACGGGCCCGCTCCCCCGTCGAGCCAGGGTGTCCACTTTTCCAAGGTGAAGGGACTCCTCCCTTCCTTCAGAGAGGTGGAGCATGGCAACGGCGACGCAGCAGAGAGCAGGCGTTGGATTCCTCGCGGGACCTCCGGTGAAGGTGAGCTGGGGCTCCATCTTCGCGGGTGTGGTGACGGCGCTCGGGCTGTGGATCCTGCTCTACGCCTTCGGCCTGGCCCTGGGGTTGTCCACCATCAACCCGCAGGACGTGGGCAGCGCGAAGTCCTCCGGCATCTTCACGGGCATCTGGGGCCTCGTCTCCCCGCTCATCGCCCTCTTCGTGGGCGGCATCGTGGCCGGCCGGTGCGCGGGCGTGCAGACGAAGTCGAGCGGTGGCATCCACGGGCTCGTGATGTGGGGGCTCACCACGCTGGTGGGACTGTGGCTGCTCGGCAACCTGGTCTCCGCCCTGGCGGGCGGGCTGTTCTCGGTCGGCAAGTCGGCCGCGCAGGCAACGGGCGCGGCGGTCTCCGCGGGAGCCTCGCAGTCCGGGAGCCTGGGCCAGGTGGCGAAGAGCTTCGGGTTGGATGCCAATGATGCCCTGCGCCCCGTCAACGAGCGCCTGCGCGCACAGGGCAAGCCGGAGGTGACGGCGGCGCAGCTCGAGGCCGCGACGAAGGACGTGGTGCGGACGGCGGTGCAGCAGGGACGGCTCGACCGGCAGGTGCTGGTGAGCTCCATCGCGGAGAAGACGGCCCTCTCGCGCGCGGACGCCGAGGACGTGGCGAACCGTGTCGAGGCCCAGTTCAACGCCGCTCAGGGCAAGGCGGGACAGGCGGTGCAGCAGGTCGAGACGGGCGCGCTCCAGGCGGCGGACGTCACGGGCAAGGCCTTCTGGGGCGTCTTCGGCGCGCTCTTCCTGGGGCTCATCTCCGCCATCCTCGGAGGCACCGTGGGCGTGAACAAGCGCCAGCGCATCGCCTCCGAGGGCGTGGTGGTGACGACTCCGCCCGAGGGTGGACTGCCGCCTCCGCGCCGCGAGGTGTATCCGTAGGCGTTCCGCGCAAGTCCCTGCCGTCCGCGGGTCCGGTACCTCCCCAGGTGCCGGGCCCGTTCGCAAGCGGGATACCGGGAGAGGCCCGGGTTCCTGCACGAAGCCTGGACAGCAATGCGGCCGGGCGTCCGTGTTGACGCGCTGTGCCGCTCCCGCCAGCAACCCCCATCGTGAGGCCTGGAACCACTCACCAGGAGGCAGCCATGTTCCAGCGCACGCAGTTGAGGGAAGGCATGACGGTTCGCAGCATCGACGGCGAGAAGCTCGGCAGGGTCTTCTCTCTCGGCGATGACGCGTTCCATATCGAGAAGGGCCTCTTCTTCCCGAAGGACTACCTAGTCCGATACGCGGACATCAGTGACATCCGGGACGGGGAGATCATCCTCATGCACGGCAAGGACAGTCTCCGGAGCCTGTCGGGCACGGACAAGTACGGCACGGCCAGCACCGGCCTCGGCACGAGCGCGGGTCTCGGCACGAACGCGGGTCTCGGCACGACCGGCCTGGCCTCGGACACGAGCCTGAGGGCGGACGCGGGCATCAAGGATCGCTCGTGGGAGGCTCGCCGCACCGAGGAGGTGGCCATCCCGGTACACAAGGAGGAGCTGGAGGTCACCAAGCGCGACGTCTCGGCCGGTGAGGTCCGCGTCCACAAGGACGTGGTGGAAGAGGTGAAGACGGTGGAGGTGCCCGTCCGCCGCGAGCGCGTCCGCGTGGAGCGCCGCGACGTCAATCCGGACCGGCCCGCCATGAACGCCTCCTTCAAGGAGGAGACGGTGGTGGTACCCCTGCGCGCCGAGGAAGTGGACGTCCACAAGCGCGCGGTGGTGGATGAAGAGGTGGTCATCCACAAGGACGCCATCGAGGAGGAGCGCCGCGTGGCCGAGTCGGTCCGCCGCGAGGAGGTGGAGATCAGCACGCCCGATGAGGATCTCCACAGCAAGCGCTCGCTGAACCTCACCCCCGACGACGATCCGCTCCTGCGCCGCTAAGTCCGCGGCCATTTCCCCTCTCCCCTCTTCCGGGGGGAGAGGGAGTGGATTTCAGTGCACGGCCCCGGCGGATTCCCGTGCTCGCTGGCCATGGCGCGGCAACCGCACGGTGAAGGTGGTGCCATCGTTCTCGCTGGAGCGTACCTCCACGGAGCCCCCGTGAGCCCGGGCGATCTCCCGCACGATGAACAGGCCCAGTCCCAGCCCCGAGGTCGGGTGGGCATCTCCCCTCACCGCGCGCCGGAAGGGCTCGAAGATGCCCGCCAGCAGCTCCCGGGGGATGGGCGGCCCCGCGTTGTGCACCTCCACGCGCAACGTGCCGCCCTCGTCGTGCAGCGAGAAGTCCACCGGTGTGTCCGCCGGGCTGTAGTCCAGCGCGTTCTTGCCCAGGTTGCCCAACAGCTGCGCCAGCCGATCCGGGTCCCACGCGCCCTGGAAGTCTCCCTGCGCGCGCAGCCGCAGCTCGCGATCCAGGTGGACGGCCTCCAGCTCCTCCAGCACGTGCCGGCAGAGGTGGCGGAGGTTGGCCGGCCTCGGCGTGATGGGGATGCCTCCCCCCAACCGCCCCCGCGTGAAGTCGAGCAGCTCGCTGATCATCCGCACCATGCGCTCGGTACTGGTGGTGATGCGGCGCACGGCCTTCAGGTGCTGCTTCACCACGCAATCCGAGCGCATCAACGCATTGGCGCTCAGGAGGATGGCGTTGAGCGGGTTGCGCAGGTCATGCGAGACGATGCCCAGGAAGCGCTCGCGGAACTCCGCCGCCCGGTGCAGCTCCTCCTCCTTGCGCCGGGCCTCGGTGACGTCCACCACCACCGCGCCCAGTCCCATCACCCGCCCATCCGGCGCACGCACCGGGAAGTAGTCCGACACCCAGTGATGGACGATTCCCGGATCATTCGCCGCCATGCCCCGGCTCTCGAGCCCTCGCACCGGCTCGCCCGTCTCCAGCACCCGCCGCAGCATCGGCTCCACCTGGGGAGCGTACTCCGGCAGCAGCTCGGTCACCGACCGCCCCACGTGCTCCTTCACGGACAGGCCGTTGGCCCGGGCCAGCGCCTCGTTGAGGTGCACATAGCGCAGCTCCGTGTCGAGCAGCGCCAGGCCCACGGGCGCGGCGGCCACCAGCGCGTCCAGCTGCGCCATCCGCTCCTCGGCCCGCTTGCGCTCGGTGATGTCCACCACCACCGAGCCCACCATGAAGACCTGGCCCCGGCGGTTCCACACGGGGTAGTAGCTCACCAGCCAGTGGCCCTGGCTCCCCGCGAGGCCCGGCGTGGTGCCCGTCACCTCGAGCTCCAACAGCGGCTCCCCGGTGTCGAGCACGTGCCGGTAGAGCGGCTCCACGGAGGGCGCCAGCTCCGGGAGCACCTCGTGCACGGTGCGCCCCAGCGTGCTCCCCACCGGGACGCCATTGATGGCGGCGAGCGCGTGGTTGATGCGGACATACCGCAGGTCCCGGTCCACGAAGGACAGGCCCACGGGAGCGGTGGCCAGCACCGTGTCGAGCAGGGCCAGCGCCTCGGCGTTGCCCACCTCGCGCAGCAGCCGCTCCGTCTCGTCGCGGGCGGAGAGCACCGCCCCGGCCAGCGAGCCATCCGGCCGGCGGATGGGCAGGGCGCTGCCGCAGAGCGTGCGCACCGAGCCGTCCGGCCGGCGCACCACCCAGTGGGCGCCCATCACCGGCACTCCCCTCAGGGCCCGGAACAGGGGCGCCTCCTCCCGCGACATGGGACGGCCCTCCACGGTGAGCAGGCTGGAGGCCAGCGGCCCCTCGAGCGCCGTCACCTCCTCGCGGCCCACCCCATGCAGCCGCTCGGCCTCGGCGTTGAAGATGCGCACCTCACCCCGCTCGTCCGCCATGATGATGGCGTCCCCGCTCTGCTCGATGACCATGCGCAGCAACTGCTTGCGCTCCTCCGCCTCCTCGCGCGCCGCGCGTTCGCGGGCGACGAGCCGGGCCTGGACGAGCAGGCCCGTGGCCCGCGTCACCATGGCCCGGAAGAGCAGCTTGTCCTCGTGGGAGAACTCGAAGGCCGTGCGGCTGCCCATGTGCGCCACGCCCAGCACCTCGCCGCCCTGCAACAGGGGCACGCCATAGAGGGCGCGAAGCCCATGGTCCCGCGGCACCTGGCTCCTCACCAGCGGGTCCGTCGACGCCGAGCGCACCTCCCGCGGGCGCCGCTCGGCGGCGATCGTCCCGGAGAAGCCCTCACCCACCCGCAGGCTGAAGCCGGACGTCACCAGCTCCTCCAGCCCCACCGAGGCGCGCACCCGGAGCACGTCCCCCTCGCGCAGCAGCAGCGTGACGGTGTCCACCGGCTCGGTCGTCTCCAGGATGACGCGCAGCAGCCTCGGCAGGAAGGTGTCCAGGTCCTCCGTGCCCAGCGCCGCCTCGGACAGCCGATCCAACGCCACCAGCGTCCGCGTGCGCGCCCGCGCATAGCGCGAGACGGAGGTGGTCACCGCCTCGTCGAACGTCCGGTTGAAGTACACCACCTCGTGCATCATCACGCCCGAGGCCCATGCCCCCATCGCCCCGAGGTGCCCCGCGTAGAGCTCGAGGACGCAGGCCCGCAGCAGCGCGTACTCCTGGGCCACCTGCTCCACGTCCAGCCCCACGTTCAACCGCTCGAGCGCATGCTCCTCGGGGAACCCACCGAGCGTCTTCTCCTCCCCGGTGTGCACCGTCTCCACCACCGCGGCCACCCGCTCCAGGAACTCGGGCAGGTGGTTGAGCAACCGGGGGCGGGAGAAGTCCTGGAGCACCGGCAGCAGACGCACCTCGCGCTCCCATAACTCCAGGATGCGGGCCGTGTTCTCCCGGATGAAGTCGCAGAGACGGATCCGACCCTCCACGCCTGGGACCTCGTGTTCAGCCATACCTTCAAGGATGTGTCGGCCTGGCCCGCCATGTCCGCCGGCGGGAACCCCGAGCCCCGGGCAGCGAGCCCGCCTGGCGGCCTACGCGCCCTGCTTCGAGCGGTTCGCGATCTCCCTCAGCGTGAGGCGCTTGCGCGACGGGTCCACCTCATAGAGCGCGATATGGTCCTCCAACAGGATGGAGCGGATCTCGACGGGCCGGACGAACCTCTGGGGCAGCGGTGCGGGCGTCTCCGGCCTCATGCGGGCCGCCACCGCGTCCAATTCCTCGCGAATGCGCTGGTACGTCTCCAGGGGCAGATGGGCGATCTGCCTCCAGGCGTTCGGACTCACTTCCACGGTGTATCTGGAGAGACTCTCGGGTCTACGCATTCCGTTGGCGCATCGAGCAGGAATCGCGCCAACTCACCTGTCTGTCCTCTTCAATACTTATCCCGAGGGTCGAGAGGCGGGCTGAAGTCTTTACAAGCACGAAGCGGAAAGATTTTCAGTCCGCCGCAGGAGGAGGTGTGCGATCAGGCGGGCGGGAAATCGAGGGGCCGCCCGCTCTTCCCGGGTCCCCGCGGATGTCCCCTGAATGACGGCCCTTCGCCTCCATGCGCTTGTCTGGGAGTCCGGCATGTTGCACGCATGAGCCGGACACCAGAACTTCACCCATGAGCCCACCTCCACCCCGTACCGGCACCTTCGAGCCCATCTCCGAGGACTCGCCCCGGGGCGGAGGGGACACGCTCGCGCCCGCGCGGTCCGCGGCTTCGTGGGAGCTGCCCCTGGGGCCACCCGTCGAGGGGGCGCCGTGAATTTCGACCCGCACGCCTCGGAGTCGCCGCCGCCCACCCTTGCGGATCTGCTGGAGCGCCGGCACGAGGACATCATCCAGCGGTGGACGGGGCGCCTGCGCGAGGGGCTCGCGCCCACGCCCCGGACGCAGGCGGAGCTGGAGGACCACATCGGCGAGTACCTGTGGGAGATGGCCCGGGTGCTGCGCCAGCAGACGGCCTCCGGGGCCGCGCCGATTCCGGAGTGGCTGCCGGTGGCGCGCGAGCATGGAAGCCAGCGGCTGCGCATCGGCTTCGACGTGCAGGCGCTGGTGCGCGAGTACCACGTGCTGCGCGAGTGCATCCTGGATCTGGTGGAGGAGACGGACGTGCGCGTCACCCTGGGGGAGGTGCGGGCACTGACGGCCTTCATCACCACGGGCATCGCCGAGGGGCTGGCCGAGTACCTGCGCCAGCGCGACGCCGTGCAGCGCCTGGACGAGGAGCGGCTCCGGGCCCTGCTGGACCAGGCGCCCGTGGCCATCTTCGCCAAGGACGCCGAGGGCCGTTACCTCTACGGCAACCGCTACCAGCAGCAGCTGGTGGGCCGCCCGCTCGAGGAGATATTGGGCCGGGACGACGCGGCGCTCTTTCCCCGGGCCCTGGCGGAGTCCCTGCGCGCCCACGACGCCCAGGTGCTGGAGGGCAAGACGCGCACGTTCGAGGAGGTGGTGGAGTTCGACACGGGCCCGCGCACGTACCTGTCCACGAAGTTCCCCCTGCCCGGTGGCGAGGGGCTTCCCTCGGCGCTCGGGGGCATCTCCCTGGACATCACCGCGCGCAAACAGGCCGAGCAGGCCCTGCGCGAGAGCGAGGAGCGCTTCCGCCTGCTGGTGGAGGGCGTGGAGGACTACGCCGTGTTCCTGCTGGACACCGAGGGCCGGGTCATCAGCTGGAACACGGGCGCCGAGCGCATCAAGGGCTACACGCAGCGCGAGGTGCTCGGCCAGCACATCGCCCTCTTCCATACGCCCGAGGACCGGGAGGCGGGGCTGCCCGAGCGGTGCATCCGGGCCGCGGTCACCCAGGGCCACTGCCGGATGGAGGGGCAGCGCGTGCGCAAGGACGGCAGCCGCTTCTGGGCGGAGATCGTCATCACCGCGCTGCGCGACGAGCACGGCGTGCTGCGCGGCTTCTCCAAGTTCACCCGCGACATCTCCCGGCGCAAGCGCGCCGAGCAGGTCCTCCGCGAGACGACGCAGCGGCTCCAGGCCATCCTGGAGACGGCGGTGGACGGCATCATCACCATCGACGAGCGGGGCCTCATCCAGCACGTCAACCCGGCCACCACGCACCTGTTCGGCTACACGCCCGAGGAGCTCACCGGACAGAACGTCAGCGTCCTCATGCCCGAGCCCTACCGCAGCGCGCATGACGGCTACATGGAGCACTACCTGCGCACCGGCGAGCGCCGGGTCATCGGCATCGGGCGCGAGGTGCAGGGCCGGCGCAAGGACGGCAGTGTCTTCCCCCTGGATCTCTCCGTCAGCGAGACGCTCCTGCCGCAGGGGCGGCTCTTCACGGGGGTGGTGCGCGGCATCACCGTGCGCAAGCGCGCCGAGCGCCACCAGGCCTTCTTCCTCGAGGCGGGCACCCTGCTGTCGCAGTCGCTGGACCTGGCCACCACCCTGAAGAAGCTCTCCTCCCTGGCCGTGCGGCACCTGTGCGACTACTGCATGGTGGATCTGCTGGGGGAGGACGGGCAGCTGCACCGCCTGGAGCTGGCGGCGCGCGACCCGGCGATGGACACCATCATCCAGCGCTCGCGGCCCTATCCGCCCGTGATGGGGGGCGACAGTCCCATGGCCCGGGCCCTGGAGCGCGGCGAGGCCGTGGCCGTGCCGGAGCTCACCCCCGCGTGGCTGGATGCGGCCTCCCGGAACGCGGAGCACCGGGCCCAGCTGGAGGCGCTCGGCCCGAAGGCGGTGGCGCTCGTGCCCCTGGTGGCCCGGGGCCGCAAGCTCGGCCTCATCAACCTCGCGTGGACGCGGCCCCGCACCGACGGCCTCGCCGAGGACCTGGAGGTGGCCAAGGGCCTGGCGGACCGGGCGGCCGTGGCCATCGACAACGCGCGGCTCTTCCAGGAGGCGCAGGAGGCCATCCGCGTGCGCGAGGACGTGGTGGCCATCGTCAGCCACGACCTGCGCAACCCCCTCAACGCCATCGCCCTGTCGGCCGCGCTGCTCGAGCGCGAGGCCGGCAACGAGCGCACCACGCGGACGGCCCACCGCATCGTCTCGGCGGCGGACCGGGCCAGCGGAATGATTCGAGACCTGCTCGACTTCACCCAGGCGCGCGTGGGGGGCGGCATTCCCATCCACCCCCAGCCCCTGGACTTCCACGAGCACGTGCGGCGCGTGGTGGACGAGGTGCGGCTGGCGTGGCCCGGGCGCCGCATCGGCTTCCAGGCCAGCGGCGAGGGCCGGGGCGAAGCGGATGAAGGCCGGCTGGCGCAGGTCGTCACCAACCTGGTGGGCAACGCCCTGCAGCACAGCCCTCCGGGCACACCCGTGCGGGTGTCCACCCGGGGCGAGGACTCGCACCTCCTGCTGGAGGTGCACAACGAGGGCCCCGCCATCTCCGCCGAGCTGCTGCCCACGCTCTTCGAGCCCTACCGGCAGGGAGCGGATGCGGGCTCGGGCAGGGGCAGCCTGGGCCTGGGCCTCTACATCACCCGGCAGATCGTCCTCGGGCACGGGGGCAGCGTGCACGTGCACTCCACACCCGAGGACGGCACCACCTTCACGGTGCGCCTGCCCCGCTCGCGGCCCCCGGCCTGAGGACTACGGGAGGGCCCGGGCGGACAGCCGCGCGCGCTCCAGCGCCTGGGAGCACAGCCGCGGCGCGACCCCCGGGGGAGGCCTCAGCGGCGCCGGTAGACGTGCAGGGGCGCGGAGAAGCCGTCCTGCTCCTCGTAGGCCACGCCGTCGAGCGTGAGCGTGCGGCCCTCGAGCTTCACGGCCGGGTCGCGCACCAGCGAGCCGTTGTCGAAGCGCACGAGGTACTCCGGCCGGGCCTCGCGCAGGTGCTTGCGGAAGGTCTCCCAGCGCACGCGGGCCAGCCGCTCATCCGGCAGGCCGGAGAAGAAGGCGAGTTGGAGATCCATGTAGCTGGGGTCCTGATCCACCACGGCCGCGCCGCCCCTGGGAGCCACCTCCTCCTTGAGGAAGCGGGCCACCTGCATGAGGGGCACCGGGTTGGTGGAGGTGGGGCTCACCGGACGGAGGCTGTCCTGCCAGCGGCCATCGGCGCGGAAGGTGTAGAGGCCCATGGCCAGGGGCACGGCCACCGCCAGCACCGAGCACACGGCGGCCACGGCCTTGCGGGCCCCGGCGCCGCGCACCGCCTCGAGGCCGGGGACGATGAAGGGCAGCAGCACGGCCAGCTCCGTCACCGTGAAGCGGCCCAGCGGCTGGAAGTTGAGCAGCACCACGGCGCGGAAGGTGAAGTACGCGGCGGGCACCAGCGCGGCCAGCACCAGCCAGCGCGTGTCCGGGCGCTCCTTCCACGAGCGCCACATGCCCACCATGCCCAGCAGCGCCACGCCCGGCGAGAGCGTCAGCAGCGCCACGCCCGGCCAGAAGCCCAGGCTCTCCAGCCGGTAGCGCCACTCGCCCACGCGGGCCACGCCCTCGCGCGTCCAGTCCGCGTGGAACTGCTCCACCGCGTGGATGGGGAAGAAGGGATCGCCATGCGCCATCTCGTTGCCCTGCATCCACAGCAGCGGGAAGGGCAGGCACAGCAGGCCGAAGCCCACCGCGCGGGTGATGGCCGCCACCCGGTCCTCGCCCCAGAAGAGCAGCGCCAGGGACAAGAGCGGCATGAACATCCACGCGTCGTAGCGCACGGCGCACGCCAGGTTGAGCACCAGGGCCGCCCCGAAGAAGGGCGCCATGCGGTTCTCGTCCAGCCCCTCGGCGATGAGCGCGAACACCCACAGCATGAAGAAGAGCGACAGGGCCTCGCTGGCCGCCGTGGTGGACATCTGCAGGTGCATGCCCCAGACGGAGAAGGCCAGGCAGGCCCACACCCCGGCGCGCCAGTCGAAGAGGCGCCGGGTGAGCGCGAAGAGCGGCACCACCGACAGCACCCCGAAGAGCAGGCTCACCAGCCGGCCCGCCAGCGCCTTGTCCTCCACCACCTTCAGCGCGGCCCCCACCACGTACAGGTGCAGCGGCCCGAACTGGTAGGCCCCATCCCCGTACGAGGTGATGAGGTGCGGCTCGCGCGCCCAGCGCTCGGCCAGCTCCGTGCGCGCCACCGCGTCGCCGTAGTAGTTCTCGTTGAAGGGCATCAGCACCAGGCGCGGCAGCAGCGCCGCGGCCAGCAGCAACAGCAGCAGCAGCCGGGTGCTCGGCTCCGGAGCCACATCGGGCACCGCGGAGAGGAGGGGAGTGGAGCCCGAGGGGCGTGGGGGGGCGGCGGGAACGGACGAAGCGGACGGCATGAGGGCGCGCAGAATACGCAGGCCCGGCCCAAAGCCAAGCAACCATGCCCTCGGTGTGGGTCCTTTCGCACCCACCCCTGGGTTGTCGGGTGGACAAGCGGGCGTGTAGCCTTCGCGCCGTCCGTATCCAAGCGGGCATCAAAGGGGGAATCACCCGACATGCTGTCTTCCCGTTCTCTGCGTCACGTCGTGCTGGCGTTGGCGGCCACCCTCGCGGTGGGCTGTGCGCCAAGTTTGAAGGTCAATGTCCTGCAGCCGGCCCGGGTCAACCTGGGTTCCTCCAAGCGGCTGACGGTGGTGCAGACCGAGGGCCGCAAGGGCGCCCGGGACTTCGTCATCGACGAGCTCACCCGGCAGGCGCGCACCGCGGGCTATTTCCAGGTGGCGGACCGCTCCGACGAGGGCATCGTCGTGAAGGTGGCCGGCCGCTCCGTGCAGATCCTCAGCACCGGCAATGGCCCGGCGCAGGGCCAGGATGAGATTGGCATCCGCATCGACGTCAACGACTGGGACGCCGAGAAGAAGACGGAGACCGTCAAGGACACGGACAGCAAGGGCAACACCACCGAGCGCGAGGTGAAGTTCTACGAGGCGAAGACGGTGGTGAGCGTCACCGCCTTCAACGCCTCGGGCAAGGCGCTGCTGGCCGAGGAGGAGTACGAGATGGTGGGCCGTGGCGAGGACAAGGACACCGCCCTCGGCAACGCGGCGCGCGCGCTGGTGAGCCGCATCCTCTTCGACATCACCCCCACGTACGTGACCAAGTACATCCGCATGGACGGGGACGACAAGGCGCAGAAGCCCATCATCGAGGTGGCCGAGAAGGGCAACGTGCCCCAGGCCATCACCGAGATGGAGTCCTACGTGCAGGGCAATCCGCAGAACCCGGCGGCGCTCTACAACCTCGCGGTGCTGCTGGACGCCTCGGGCAAGTACCAGGAGGCGCTGGACCTGTACACCAAGGCCATCTCCCTGTCGGCCAAGGACTACTACGTCGACATGAAGGCCGAGTGCGCCAAGCGCCTCGCCAATCAGCAGGCCCTGGCGCAGTAATCCGCCACGCCCGCTGACGCACCCACCGGGCCGTCCCCAGGGCACACCGTCCTGGAGGCGGCCCGGTTGTCGTTCAACCCTCGCCGTCTCTCCGGTAATGAAGTCGACTGGGGGCTGCTTCGACAGCGGGCACGGCCACCTGCGCCGGTCATGTTCATACGGCCCGTTCGTGGCCCGACGGCCTCCACGCACTCGACCCGGGAAGTGGGAGGCCCGCCATGACCGCGCGCGACACGTGGGCGGCGCAGGGGCACGGGTAGACTGGCCCCCTGCTTCGAGCCGCGCTCCATGCCCACTCCGCGCGGAGCATGAGGGAGGTGCCGCGTGTGCAAGTGTCGAGAGGCTCCACGTCCGGCGGTGAGCGCTCCCCGCTGGGTGGTGCTGCTGATGGGGACCGTGCTGCTCACTACCGGGTGCGCCACGCGGGCACCGCACCTCCTCCGCGGGGGTAGCCCCCATCGCGTGCGCGCTCTCTTGCGCTCGCCTCTGGTGCCGCCGTCCCTGGCACCCCAAGAGGCGGGCGGGCCGGAGCGGTTGCACCGGCGCCGCGGCGCCCGGGGGCTGGACACGGACACGAGCGTGAGCGCGGGCGAGGCGGCGGTGCACGGGGTGGCCAGCGGGGGGACTGTCTCCCAGGGCCCCGCCACCTGCGGAGGCCTGGCCGTGCCCCCGGGTTGGCCCGACTTCTCCTCCGGCGGCGAAGTGCTGCTGGCGCCCTTCCTCTCGTGCACCTCGCCCGCGGAATACGTCGCCCTGCAACAGCGTGTGGACATGCCCCGGCTGGTGGAGGCCCTGGACGAGTGGGGCGCGGTGCGGCTGGGCGCGCTGGGCCCGGTGCGTGAGGACGCCGCTGCCCTGTTGCAACGCAAGCGCGCCGCCTTCCTGGTGAGCACCACCGAGCGCTATGGCCCCTTTCACGCCGAGGTGTTCGCCCTCTACGTGCTGCACTCGGCCCACGACGATGAAGTGGACGCGGTGCTGCGGCTGCTGGCCCGGGACAAGCAGTTGGGGCAGACGCTGGCCCTCATGCCCGCCGTGCTCCAGGAGTTGGAGGCGCGCGGCTTGCCCCTCTCCCGCTACCCGGAGCGGGGCGAGCAGTCCGGGGACGTGCTGCGGGGCCTGGGCCGTGCCGCCCGGGACGCACTCACCACCAGCTCCCTGGTGGACGGCGGGCGCTACCTGGAATTGACGCAGAGGTGGGCGCACCTGCCCCCGCCCTACCAGCACGCCGCCCACGAGGTGCACCGGGCCCTGGCGTTGCGGCACCTGTCGCCAGGCAGTGTGGCGCTGGGCACCTTCGACTCCATGTCGTTCGGAGTGCCGCTGGGCTTCTACTCCCTGGTGGCGGGCACGGGGCAGGGCGTGTCCTCTCTGTCCCAGGGCCACTACGAGCAGGCCACGCGCGAGCTGGCACCCGTCCTGCTGCTGGGCACCCTGTATGCCGGCGGCAAGGGCCTGCGTGCCCTGTCCCAGGCTCGGGCCACGCTGGGGCCCCAGGCGGTGGAGGTGCGCCTGCGGGAGCTCGCGCGGCAGGTGGAGGACAGGCTGGGGGTGAATGGCCTGAAGGAGCTGGTCCGGGACATTCGCGCGAGCCGGGAGGCAGGCGAATTCGTGGCGGTGGGCGGCGTGGACGCCGCGCTGGCGCTGCGCGAGGCCGGGGGAGATGTGGCCCGGGCGCAGGCGCTCATGTCCCGGGCGCGGCCCGGTGCCACGGGCTCCGCGGAGGCGAGGAACACAGCGCGAACGAGCCCCGGGCAGGCATCCACCCTATTGGATGGCGCCGCACGCGCCACGCTCGAGGCCAGTGCCATGGAGCGCGCCGGGGGTCTGGCCTCCCTGGTGGACGAGGCGGCGGGCCTCACACGGGAGGTGGTCGAGGCCCGGCTGACGCTGGTGGAACTGGAAACCCCGGGTCCGCGTCTGCCCCGGGACGTGGCAGTGCTGGAGAAGCAGCGGCCCTCCCCCCATGCTCCGCCGCCTGGAGCCGAGGGCAACCCGCGTTGGCGGGAGTACGTCGCCTACTACGAGAGGCGTGTCGAAGAGCTCCAGCAGGGCAAGGCCACCCAGGGGCCTCTGCGCTGGGCCCACTACGAGCAGATGTGGGGATGGTTCACCCGGGGGCTGGCCTTCGAGCGCTTCATGGTGGCGTTGCTGGAGGCCGACGCCGCGCTGCCTCGGACCCAGCGCCGCTTCCTCGGGGCTTTCATCCAACCGCGTATCCTGCGCTCCGTGGGAGTCTGGAAGCCGGAGAGCGGCCTGCGCTACGCGGATGTGCTCGTCATCGAGGAGGGTGGGCCCACCGCGGGGCCCCCTCGCGTCGAGACCTTCAGTTTCAAGAGCCGTGATTTCTGGTTGCTGGACGCGAGAGAGTGGAAGGCGCAAATCGTGAGGGACGCGAGGGAAGCGCTCCAGAAGTACGGCGGGACACTGGACATCCGCCGCACCGCCCTCCAGCCTCTTCTTCGTGGAGGCAGCGAGGTGCCAGTCCAACGGGTCCGACTCGTCTACGAAGGGGGTGACCTCTTGCCTGAAGACACCAGAGCGTTGACGAAGGCCGTGAAAGACACCGACAAGAAGGTTCCGGGAGTGGAGGTGTCATTCCAATGAAGGTGCTGCATTTTCGCGAACTGAAGAAAGAGGACCGTCTCTGGTTCGAGTTCGAAGGCACCTTCGCTCCACGGGCGGCACGGGAAAACGAGTTGGAGCCCCTGCTCCAGGCGCTCGAGGGATGCGCCGACGGATGGATGCCGGACGTCGTCAAAGGCAAGCGGCAACGCAAGTACGCCCGCGCCGCATTCTGGAAGGCCTTGGAGGAGGAGCGTGAAGGAGACAACACGGTTGGATTCTACCGGACGCAGTGGCCCGCGTTGGACATGATGCTGGAGGTCACTCCCCCCCCCCGTCCACCCAGACTGGACATCACGATCAACCTGAAACCCCTCTCCTTCTTCTGGGACGCAGAGCGTTGCCGCCAATTCGTGGAGATGGTGCGTGCGTGGGCGTCCCATTACCCGGCCTCCCATGCCGTCGCCCACAGCAGTGATGACCTGGTACTGGCGGACTTTCCTGAATGCGGCCGTGACAAGGAGACCTCGTACAGGGACGGCTTCGACAAGGTGTACGAGGTGTGCTGGCTCAACGTCTTCGGCCCGAAGCTGGTGGAAACCGTGGGCCGCGAGCGCATGTTGTCCACGCCCGCCTGGCGGGTGGAGGAATTGCCCAACGGCTGTGTCCTGCTGGTGACGTGGCCCACGCTCGCGGACTTCGCCAGCCAGGAGGCACGCCTCGCCCAGGCCCGCGCGCATGCGCACCTCCGGCCGGACCTCGACTTCTCCACCCTGCTGCGCACCCTGCGTGAGCGCAGCGCCATGCTCGCCCCCGTGGAGCCCCACTTCCCCCCGGACCTGGCGCCACTCCTCTCGCGCGTGGTGGAGGCGGTCCCCAGTCACGAGCGTCAGCGCAAAATCGCCGAGCTCAACACCTGGCGGCCCCCCGAGCCCGAGGAGTGGCGCCCCGCGGAGTCCGCCCTGCCTCCGGACGTGGAAGACATCGAGCGCGCCCGGGAGCACTACAGCTACCTCGCCGAGCTCCTCGTGGCCCTGCTGCACACCCAGGTGCCCTCCATCTTCGACACCTCGCCCGAGTCCCTCACGGACGCCGACTCCCACTTCTGGCGCCGGGACTTCCCCACCCGGTACCCGCGCGACGTCATCGAGGAGCGCGCGGTCCCCTCCATCGGCGCCTACCTGGGCGAGGTGCTGGTGCGCCACCTGGGCGGCCAGTGGATACCCCGCAGGAACCTCGAGGAGGCCCAGGTGCGCGTGGGCAACCGCGTCTGGTTCCCCTTCGCGCGGGCCCGCCATTACATGCGCTCGCGCCAGTCCCTCCTGGACTGCTCCCTCACCCAGCTCTACCGCGAGGCCGAGCGCCACCGCACCTGAAGACCCGAGCAGGAACCATCGAACGACTGGCTCCGGTGATGTGTTACCGATCCGACGCGGACGCGCTGTCCCTTCGCACATGGCCCGAGGTACAGGCGGGCCATGGGGTAAGCGTGTCCGACAGGCCGCCTGAATGGATCCCTCCCCCCCGAGCACTCCCGCCCCCAGGCGCTCCCGCCGGCTGCCCCTGCCGGTGCTCGCCGGATTGCTCGCGGCCGGGCTCGCCGTGGTCCTCATCGCCACCCTCTTCCTGCGCTCCACCCGGCAGCTCGCCTGGAGCTCGGGCCGCGTGGCGCACACGCTGGACGTCATCAACGAAGCGGAGCTGCTGCTGTCCTTGATGAAGGACGCGGAGACGGGCCAGCGCGGCTACCTGCTCACCGGCGAGCGGCACTTCCTCGCCCCCTATGAGGAAGCCCGGAGCCGCATCCACCCCTCGCTGGAGCGCCTGCGCGCCCTCACCGCGGACGAGCCCCACCAGCGGCGGCGGCTGGAGGCGATGGAGTCGCGCATCCAACGCAAGCTCGCGCTGATCGAACGGACCGTGCGGCTCGAGCAGGAGGGCCAGTCCGCCGCCGCGCGAGAGACGGTCCAATCCGGCGAGGGCCAGCGGTTCATGGATGAGCTGCGCGTGCTCGAGCGGGAGCTGCGCGAGGAGGCCAAGGGGAGGTTGGAGCGGGAGAACGCCGGGCTCGCGGAGGCCGCCCGGAGCGCGAAGCTCCTCGTGCTCTCGGGCAGTGGCTTCCTGCTGGCCTTCATCGGGCTCACCGCCGCCTCCTTCGTGCGCGACATGCGCTCGCGGGAGCGCGAGAAGACCGAGCAGCTGCGGGCCGAGGCCGAGCGGCAGCGGGCCCGCTTCCAGAGCATCCTCTCGCAGGTGCCCGCCGCGGTGGGCGTCTACCGGGCGCCGGCTCAGCGGTGCGAGCTGGCCAACCCGGCCCTCCAGCGGCTGCACGGAGGCCGGACCTTGCTGGGCCGGACGGTGCGCGAGGCCCACCCCGAGCTCGTGGGCACCAGCCTCTTCGACGTCTTCGACGATGTCTTCCGCACCGGCCAGCCCTACTCGGCCGCCGGGCGCCGGTTGATGCTGGACCAGAACGGCGATGGCCAGCTCGTGGAGGGCTACTTCAACTTCACCTACCAGCCCCTGCTGGACGAGGCGGGCCAGGTGGAGGCCGTGCTGCTCTTCGCGGTGGAGGTGACGGAGCAGGTGCGGGCCCGGCAGGCGGCGGAGGAGGCCCTGTCGTACCGTCAGCGGGCGGAGGCCGCGCTGCGCCAGAGCGAGGCCCACCTGCGCCGGACCCTCAAGGCGGCCGAGGTGGGGGCCTGGGAGTGGGACCTGGGCAACCAGCGCATGGTGTGGACGCCCAACGTCGAGCCCATGTTCGGCATGGCGCCCGGCACCTTCCTGGGGACCGCGGAAGCCGCCCTGGCGCTCATCCACCCGGAGGATCGCGAGCGCGTGGCGCGCACGCTGGGGCAGTCGGCGCGGGAGCAGGGCGAGAGCGAGCACCAGCTGGAGTACCGCGTCCTGCGCGCCGACGGCGGCGTGCGCTGGCAGGAGAGCCGCGGCCGGGTCCTGTTCGACGAGCGGGGACGGCCCACGAAGCTGGCCGGCGTGGTGATGGACATCACCTCGCGCAAGGAGGCCGAGCAGCAGCAGCGCGAGTCCGAGGCACGCTTCCAGCTGCTCGCGGAGGCACTCCCCCAGCTCATCTGGAGGACGCGGGCGGATGGGTACACCGAGTACTTCAACCCGGGTTGGTTCGAGTACACGGGCCAGACGCTGGAGCAGGCCCGGGGGGACGGCTGGCTCCAGGCCGTCCACCCGGAGGACCTCGCGCACACGGAGAAGGCCTGGCGGCACGCCGTCTCCACGGGCGCGCCCTACTCCGTCGAGTACCGCCTGCGCCGGGCCGCGGACGGCGCGTACCGCTGGTTCATCGCGCGGGGGCTGCCCCTGAGGGAGGGGACGGGCCGCATCACGCACTGGTTCGGCACCTGCACGGACATCGATGACCAGAAGCGCGGGGCGGAGACGCTGCGCTTCCTCTCGGAGGCGAGCGCGGCGTTGGCGGCCTCGTTGGACCAGGCGGCCACGCTCGCGCAGGTGGCCCGGCTGGCCGTGCCGGTGCTGGCGGACTGGTGCATGGTGGACCTGGTGGGAGAGGACGGCCACGTCGAGCGCGTCGAGGTGGCCCACGCGGACCCCGCCCTGGCGGAGCTGGCGGACCGGTTGCGCCGCTTCCCGCCCGTGCAGAACCCCGAGCACCCCTCCGCCCGGGCCATGCGCCAGGACCAGACCATCCTCGTGGCGGAGGTGACCGGCGCCGTCGAGGAGCGCTCGGCCCAGGGCGCCGAGCACCTGGTGGCCATCCGGGAGATGAAGTGCCGCTCCATGATGTCCGTGCCCCTGCTGGCGCGGGGACGGACGCTCGGCGTGCTGACGTTCTTCACCACGGAGGCCTCCGGCCGCCGCTATGGGCAGGAGGACGTGCTGCGGATGGAGGAGGTGGCGCGCCGGGTGGCGATGGCGCTCGACAACGCGCGGCTCTTCGCCCTGGCGCAGGAGGAGCGCCAGCGCGCCGAGGAGGCCAACCGGCTCAAGGACGACTTCCTGGCCACCGTCAGCCACGAGCTGCGCACGCCCCTCACGGCGATGATCGGCTGGGTGAAGATGCTGCGCACCGGCCGGCTGCCGCCCGACAAGCACGCCCGGGCGCTGGAGACGGTGGACCGCAACACCCAGGCGCAGGCCCAGCTCATCGAGGACCTGCTGGACGTGAGCCGCATCATCTCCGGCAAGCTGCGGATGGAGACGCAGCCGGTGCACCTGGTGGACGTCATCCAGGCGGCGCTGGAGTCGGTGCGTCCCGCGGCGGACGCCCGGAGCATCCAGCTCCTGGCGGAGCTGGAGCCGGGCGAGGACGTGGTGATGGGGGACGCGGGCCGGCTGCAGCAGGTGGTGTGGAACCTGCTCTCCAACGCGGTGAAGTTCTCCCCCGGGGGCAGCCGCGTCCAGGTGCGGCTGCGGCGCCTGGAGGCCTCGGTGGAGGTGACGGTCGCGGACGAGGGGCCGGGGATTCCAGCGGACTTCCTGCCCCACATCTTCGAGCGCTTCCGCCAGCTCGAGGGCGGCACCACCCGGAGACATGGAGGCCTGGGCCTGGGGCTCGCCATCGTCCGCCACCTCGTGGAGCTGCACGGAGGCACGGTGCACGCCGCGAGCGAGGGAGCGGGCCGGGGAGCCACCTTCACGGTCCTCCTGCCCCCCGCCCAGCCCCGGCAGACGCAACCCGAGCGCCCCGCGCCGCCCGCCGTCCTCCCCGCCCACGCGGTGCTCGCGCGGCGGCGCATCATCGTGGTGGACGACGAGGAGGACAACCGCGAGGTGTTGAAGGTGATGCTGGAGGAGTACGGGGCGCACGTCGTCACCGCCGCCTCCGCGTCCGAGGCCCTCCGCGCCGTGCGCGAGGGAAGGCCGGATCTGCTCGTCTCGGACATCGGCATGCCGGGCGAGGACGGCTACCGGCTCATCTCCCAGGTGCGCGCGCTCCCGGCCGAGGAGGGCGGCGGAGTGCCCGCGGTGGCCCTCACGGCCTATGCCCGGGTGGAAGACAGAACGCGCGCCCTGACGGCGGGCTTCAACATGCACGTGGCCAAGCCCGTGGAGCCCGCCGAGCTGCTGTCCGTCCTCTCCAACCTCGTGGTGCTCTCGCCGGGGAGCCAGGAGTCCGGGTGACGCATCCCCTCCACCCCCTCCAGGCGAGCTCGCGCATTCACCCGCGAGGGGTTTTCGGGTTGAGATGGGGGGATGCCCCCGGAGATCGAGGCCCTCGCGCTGGAGAAGACATACCCACGGCCCTGGTGGCCCCGGGCGCGCGGGCGGGACGCTCCCCGGACGGCCCTGCGCGGTGTCTCCTTCGAGGTGCGGGCGGGCGAGGTGGTGGCCCTCATCGGACCCAACGGCGCGGGGAAGAGCACGCTGTTGCGCATCCTCTCGGGCCTGCTGCTGCCGGGCGCGGGCACGGCGCGGGTGGCCGGGCGCGACGTGGTGCGCGAGCGGCCCGGGTGCCGCCGCGAGGTGGGGGCCGCGCTCGCCGATGACCGGGGCCTGTCGCCACGCCTCACCGCGCGCCAGAACCTGCGCTTCTACGCCGCGCTCTACGGCGTGCCCGCGCGCGAGGTGGAGGCGCGCATCGAGGAGTTGTCCGGGCTGCTCGAGGCCCGGCGGCTGCTGGAGCGGGAGGTGCGCACGCTGTCCACGGGGGAGAAGGCGCGGGTGGTGCTGACGCGCGCCCTGCTCCACCGGCCACGGGTGCTGCTGCTGGACGAGGTGACGCGCTCGTTGGACCCGGGGGCCGCGCGCCGGCTGCGCACGCGGCTGCTGTCGGACGTGGCCGCACGGGGAGCGGCCGTGCTCTTCGCCAGCCACGACCTGGCCGAGGTGGAGGCCGTGGCCCACCGGGTGCTGCTGCTGGACGGAGGCCGCATCGCCGCCGCGGGCCCCTTCTCCGAGGTACGGCCCGCCGCCGAGGCCGTCTTCGCCACCGTGCCCCGGGAGGAGGCGTGATGCGGCTGCTGCTCGCCTTCCTGCGGCGCGACCTGCAAACCCTCATGGCCTACCGGCTCAACGGGCTGCTGCTCGTGTCCGGGGGCCTCTTCACCCTCACCCTCTTCTATTTCCTCGCCCGCACGGTGGGCGAGTCCCCGGTGGTGCGCGGCCGCTACGGCGCGGACTATTTCTCCTTCGCGCTGGTGGGGCTGGCCACCGCGGCCCTGCTGCGCGCGCTGCAGACGGGCTTCTCCAGCGCGGTCCGCACGGCGCAGAACGACGGCTCGCTGGAGCCGCTGCTGGGCGCGCCCCTGTCCACCGTGCACGTGGTGACGCTCATGGGCGCCTGGCCCGTGGCCAACGCCCTGCTGCGCGCGGTGGGACTGCTCGCCCTCGGTGCGCTCCTCTTCGGCGCCCGGTTGCAGCTCCACCCCGTCTCCTTCGTCCTGACTCTCTTGCTGAGCGCCCTCACCTTCTGCGCGCTCGGCCTGCTGTCGGCCGCCTTCGTGCTCGTCTTCAAGCGGGGCGATCCCTTCACCTACGCCCTGGACGCGCTCAGCTACCTCTTCGCCGGCGTCCTCTACCCGACAGACGTGCTGCCCCCGCTGCTGCGCACGATGGGCCGCCTGCTCCCCGCGACCCATGCCCTGCACGGCCTGCGCGAGTCCGCCCTGCGCGGCGCCCCGCCCCGCGAGCTGCTGCACACCTGGGCCCTGCTGTCCATCTTCTGCGTCGTGCTCTGGCCCCTGGCCGCCGTGGCCCTGTCCGCCGCGCGCCGACATGTAGAGCAGGCGGGGACCCTGCCCCACAGCTGAACGTCCGATTTCCACCCTTCCTCTCGTACCGTCGTTCGCCGTGGACGGAGAAATCGAATCCCCACCTCCCCGAAAGACCGTCCACCCTTATAATGGAGTGTGCCTTTTCACCCCGTGGAGGCAGGGCCCGCCGCATCGGCGACGAGCCCTTCCGACACGAGCTGGCCACGCGGTCCCACCCCGCGGCGGGGTCCCGAAAGGGCAGGTCGGACGTTCGTGTCGTCTGGGACCCGTCGTGGGTGGGATTGGAATGGCCCATTACCCCCCCAGGTTCACTTTTTGGCCCTCCAAAGGCGCGAAATCCCGCGCTTTCGGGTGGCCCGAGGGAGCGTCATGAAGGACGTAGAGAGCAAGGGTTCGTGGATCGCGAAGATCGCCGCGTTGCAAGACGCGAAGACCTACGCGGAGCTCCACTGGGAGGGCTCCTTCGAGGACTACCTCGAGATCGTCCGCAAGAACCCCAAGGTCACCCGCACCGCCTTCCAGAGGATCTACGACATGATCCTCTCCCACGGGAAGACGGAGTACATCGACAACAAGAAGAAGCTCATCCGCTACCACTTCTTCAGTGACGAGAAGTTCGGCGGCCGCGACGCCATCTTCGGCCTGGACGTCCCGCTGATGAAGCTGGTCAACGTCTTCAAGTCCGCGGCCCAGGGCTACGGCACCGAGAAGCGCGTCATCCTCCTGCACGGCCCCGTCGGCTCGTCCAAGTCCACCATCGCCCGTCTGCTCAAGAAGGGCCTGGAGGAGTACTCCAAGACGCCCGAGGGCGCCGCCTACACCTTCTCCTGGCTCACCGACAAGAAGGGCCTGGACGGCGTCACCGTCCGCGAGAAGATGAAGTGCCCGATGAACGAGGAGCCGCTCAACCTCATCCCTCGCGAGTGGCGTCCCAAGGTGCTCGCCGAGCTGAGCCCTCCCGAGTCCGGCTACACCATCCCGGATGGCAGCGAGCTGTGCCCCGCCTGCCGCTTCGTCTTCAAGGAGCTGATGACGCAGTACAAGGGCGACTTCGCCAAGGTCATGGAGCACATCCGGGTCAACCGCCTCGTCTTCAGCGAGAAGGACCGCGTCGGCATCGGCACCTTCCAGCCCAAGGACGAGAAGAACCAGGACTCCACCGAGCTCACCGGTGACATCAACTACCGGAAGATCGCCGAGTACGGCTCCGACTCCGACCCGCGCGCCTTCAACTTCGACGGCGAGTTCAACATCGCCAACCGCGGCCTCATCGAGTTCGTCGAGGTGCTCAAGCTCGACGTGGCCTTCCTCTACGATCTCCTCGGGGCTTCGCAGGAGCACAAGATCAAGCCCAAGAAGTTCCCCCAGACGGACATCGACGAGGTCATCATCGGGCACACCAACGAGCCCGAGTACAAGAAGCTCGAGAACAACGAGTTCATGGAAGCCTTGCGTGACCGTACGGTGAAGATTGACATCCCGTACATCACCAAGCTGAGCGAGGAGGTGAAGATCTACGAGAAGGACTTCAACTCCCGCGCCATCAAGGGCAAGCACATCGCGCCGCACACGCTGGAGATGGCGGCGATGTGGGCCGTCCTCACGCGCCTGGAGGAGCCCAAGAAGCACAACCTCTCGCTCTTGCAGAAGCTCAAGCTCTACAACGGCAAGACGCTCCCCAACTTCACCGAGGACAACATCAAGGAGCTGCGCAAGGAGGCCATGCGCGAGGGCCTCGAGGGCATCAGCGCCCGCTACATCCAGGACAAGATCTCCAACGCCCTGGTGAGCGACAAGGGCGAGGGGTGCATCAACCCCTTCATGGTGCTCAACGAGCTGGAGGCCGGTCTCAAGGGCCACTCGCTCATCAACAGCGAGGACGCGCGCAAGCGCTTCAAGGAGATGCTCACCTCCGTGAAGCAGGAGTACGAGGACATCGTCAAGAACGAGGTCCAGCGCGCCATCAGCGCCGATGAGGACGCCATCAGCAAGCTGTGCGGCAACTACATCGACAACATCAAGGCCTACACCCAGAAGGAGAAGGTCAAGAACAAGTACACCGGCCTCTATGAGGAGCCGGACGAGCGCCTGATGCGGTCGATCGAAGAGAAGATCGACATCCCGGACAGCCGCAAGGATGACTTCCGCCGGGAGATCATGAACTACATCGGCGCGCTCGCCGTGGAGGGCAAGACCTTCAACTACCGGACCAACGAGCGGCTCCACAAGTCGCTGGAGCTCAAGCTGTTCGAGGATCAGAAGGACAGCATCAAGCTCAAGAACCTCGTGTCCAGCGTGGTGGACAAGGAGACCCAGGAGAAGATCGACCTGGTCAAGGACCGGCTGATGAAGAACTACGGGTACTGCGAGATCTGCTCCACCGACGTGCTGAACTTCGTGGCGAGCATCTTCGCCCGCGGTGACGCCAAGGAGTAGCCACCCAAGAAGGGGGTTGTCGTGTCACTGCGGATCCACCAGGACCACTCGCGCTTCAAACAGATCGTCCGCGGGAAGATCAAATCCAACCTGCGCAAGTACGTGCAGAAGGGGGAGATGATCGGGAAGAAGGGGAAGGACACCATCGCCATCCCCATCCCCTTCATCGACATTCCCCACTTCAAGTACGGCCACAAGGAGCAGGGGGGCGTCGGACAGGGAGAGGGCGAGGTGGGTCAGCAGCTGTCCCCGGGCTCGGTGCAGCCCGGGGATGGGCACCAGGCCGGCCAGGGAGAGGGGGACCACTCCCTGGAGGTCGACGTCACGCTCGACGAGCTGGCGCAGATCCTCGGGGAGGAGCTGCAGCTCCCCCACATCGAGCGCCGGCACAACGAGAAGATCGTCACCCAGAAGATCAAGTACACCGGGGTCAACACCACCGGCCCCGAGTCGTTGCGCCACTTCAAGCGCACCTACAAACAGGCGCTGAAGCGGCAGATCGCCATGGGCACGTATGACCCGGCGCGGCCCATCATCGTGCCCACGCGCGAGGACCGGCGCTACCGCAGCTACAAGCTGCAGGAGCTGCCAGAGACGAACGCGGTCATCATCTACATGATGGACGTGTCCGGCTCGATGGGTGACGAGCAGAAGGAGATCGTCCGCATCGAGAGCTTCTGGCTCGATACGTGGCTGCGCCACCAGTACAAGGGCCTGGAGGCGCGCTACATCATCCACGACGCCGTGGCGCGCGAGGTGGACCGGGACACCTTCTTCCACACCCGCGAGTCCGGCGGCACGATGATCTCCAGCGCCTACAAGCTGTGCCGGGACATCATCAAGGCGGACTACCCGAAGAGCGCGTGGAACATCTACCCGTTCCACTTCTCGGACGGAGACAACTGGAGCGCGGACGACACGCGCCAGTGCATCGAGATGCTCCGCGAGGACATCCTCCCCAGCGTCAACCAGTTCGCCTACGGACAGGTGGAGAGCCCCTACGGCAGCGGCCAGTTCATCAAGGACTTGCGCGAGGCCATCGGCGACTCCACCAACGTGGCCCTGAGTGAGATCGCGGACAAGGACGCCATCTACACTTCCATCAAGGACTTCCTTGGCAAGGGCCGCTGACGGCGGACCTTCGGAGCTCGCGATGCCCAAGAGCCTCACCCCCGGACTCAGCAAGCTGAAGGAGGAGATCGAGGGCTACGCCCGCCAGTTCGGTCTCGACTTCTTCGAGACCATCTTCGAGGTGCTCACCTACGACGAGCTCAACATGGTGGCCGCCTACGGCGGCTTCCCCACGCGCTACCCGCACTGGCGCTGGGGCATGGAGTACGAGCAGTTGTCGAAGGGGTACGAGTACGGGCTCAGTAAAATCTACGAGCTCGTCATCAACAACGACCCCTGCTACGCGTACCTGCTGGAGAGCAACTCGGACGTGGATCAGAAGCTCGTGATGGCGCACGTGTACGGCCACTGCGACTTCTTCAAGAACAACTTCAGCTTCCGCCACACCAACCGCCGGATGATCGACGACATGGCGAACCACGCCACGCGCGTGCGCCGGTGGGTGGACAAGATGGGCGTGGAGAAGGTGGAGGACTTCATCGACCGGACGCTGTCGCTGGAGAACCTCATCGACCAGCACGCGCCGCACATCCGCCGCAACCCGGACCCCAAGCGGGCCGAGGACGAGATGAAGTCCAACGAGCGGGTGGAGGGCTTCAAGGTGGAGCGCGAGTACATGCGCGGCTTCATCAACCCCGCCGAGTTCCTCGACAGCCAGCGCAAGAAGGTCGAGGACGAGAAGATCAAGGCCAAGAAGTTCCCCGAGCGCCCGCAACGCGACGTGCTGCACTTCCTGCTGGAGCACGCGCCGCTGGAGCCGTGGGAGTCGGACATCCTGTCCATCATCCGCGACGAGGCCTACTACTTCGCGCCGCAGGGCCAGACGAAGATCATGAACGAGGGGTGGGCCAGCTACTGGCACTCCACCATCATGACCCGGCGCGCGCTGAAGGATGACGAGGTCATCGACTACGCGGACCGGCACTCGGGCACGATGGGGACGAGGCCCGGGGCGCTCAACCCCTACAAGCTGGGCATCGAGCTGTGGCGGGACATCGAAGAGCGCTGGAACAAGGGCCGCTTCGGCAAGGAGTGGGACGAGTGCGATGATCTGCGGGCGCGCCGCTCGTGGGACAAGAAGCTGGGCGTGGGGCGCGAGAAGATCTTCGAGGTGCGCAAGCACTACAACGACATCACCTTCATCGACACGTTCCTGACGCCG
This sequence comes from Archangium sp., assembly GCF_036277355.1. GTDB lineage: Bacteria > Myxococcota > Myxococcia > Myxococcales > Myxococcaceae > Archangium. Next base: position 175,190 of record NZ_DASUNC010000024.1, on the reverse strand, counting down.
GAGTTCGCGATCGAGCAGAAGCTGTTCGTGTACGGCTTCAACGAGAAGAGGAACTCGTGGGAGATCCTGGACCGTGAGTTCCGGAAGGTGAAGAACAAGCTGTTGCAGGGGCTGACGAACTTCGGGCAGCCGATCATCGAGGTGGTGGACGGCAACTACGAGAACCGGGGCGAGCTGCTGCTGGCGCACAAGCACGACGGGCAGGACCTGAAGGGCGACTATGCGCGGGAGACGCTGCGCAACCTGCAGAGCCTGTGGCGGCGGCCCACGTGCATCATCACGCGCTACGACAACAAGGGCGTGCTGCTGCGCTTCGACGGGCAGAACCACACCGAGAAGAAGATCGACCTGTAACCCCCAGGTTCCCCCCGTGCCGGAAAACCACCGTCACCGTGAATCGGCCGGGGCAACCAGGCGGCCGAGCCGCCCGTAACACCGGCCAGAAGTTAGGCACAGGCCTGTAGCTCCACTACACTGCGCGAGCCCCATGAGACTCGCCACTGCCGTCGTGTGCCTGGGCCTGCTGCTGGCCGCGCCCTTCGCCGAAGCCTCGACCGTCCGTTACACCGTGAAGAACCGCCGCATCGAGCCCAACCAGCCGATGGCGGTGGCGCTGCAGGAGGCGGGACTGCCGCCGGAGCAGGTGTCGGCGCTGATTTCGGCGCTCGAGGGCGTGTTCGACTTCCGCAAGTCGCGGGTGGGGGATCAGTTCCGCCTGGTCATCCGCGAGGGCGAGCTGGACTTCTTCGACTACCGGCAGAGCACGGTGGACGAGTGGCAGGTGCGCCGGGACGGGGACAAGTACGTGGGCAGCAAGCGCTCCATCGAGGTGGAGAAGCAGGTGGGGCTCGTCTCCCTGGAGATCAACAACTCGCTCTACGAGGCGGCGCTGGCGGCGGGCGAGGATCCGGTGATCGGCATGGTGCTGGCGGACGTGTTCGCCTGGGACATCGACTTCTACCGGGACGTGCGGCGGGGAGACCGGGCGCGGGCGCTGGTGGAGAAGTTCGTGTCCAAGGGCCGCATCCTGCGCTACGGCGAGGTGCTGGCGGCCACGTACGAGGGCGAGTCGGTGGGCACCAAGCGGGTGTTCCGCTACGAGCTGCCGGACGGCAGGGCGAGCTTCTTCCAGGAGGACGGGGCGAGCGCGCGCAAGGCCTTCCTCAAGAGCCCGCTGAAGTACGCGCACGTGACCAGCCGGTTCGGCAGCCGGGTGCACCCGGTGCTCAAGTACGTGAAGGCGCACAATGGCGTGGACTACGCGGCGGCCATCGGCACGCCGGTGTGGGCCGTGGCCGACGGCACCGTCACCGTGGCGCACAACACCGGGGCCGGCGGCAACACCGTGTGCCTGCGCCACACCAACGGCTTCGAGACGTGCTACCTGCACCTGTCCAAGTACGGCTCCGGCGTGCGCGCGGGCTCCCGCGTCAGCCAGAAGCAGGTGATCGCCTACTCGGGCAACACCGGCCGGAGCACCGGCCCGCACTTGCACTACGCCCTCAAGCGCAACGGCGGCTACGTCAACCCGCTCAACCAGAATTTCCCGCGCACGGAGCCGCTGCCCAAGAACCTCCTGCCGGACTTCCGCACCAGGATTGCCCCGCTGGCCCAGCAGCTGGACGCCGTGTCCGTCGCCTCGGCGAGCAGCCAGCCGTAGATTTTTCCAGCCTGACCTGAAATGTAGGGTTGAACCTTACTTCCCCGTCTCGCCGAAAAAGCGGGAAAGCAAGCAAGCCCCCTGCTCCCGGCCGACCTGTCTGATAGGATGGGGCGTTCCCCGTGCGTCCTCCCCCACCGCCCCGGGCCCCTGACAGAATGTCCGCCATCGCCGATTTCATCGATATCGCCGAGGAGCTCCGCAAGGGGCTCACCGAGCTGAGCAACGAGTTCCAACACGGCCTGCCCGAGCGCCTCGCGCGGTTTCCGCGAGACCCCCAGCAGCGGGCCATGATGCAGCAGGAGCAGCAGGAGGTGCTCAAGCGGCGCATCCCGGAGGTGACGGCCTGGCTGGACGCGAGGTACCGGCGGCTCGCCGAGCTGGACGCGCAGCTGACGGAGGAGGAGCGGGAGCGGGCGATGGAGCACCACCGCTCGGCCGTGCAGCCCTTCTTCCTGCAGTGCCCCCTCATCCGGCGCTGCGTGGACAAGCCCCTGGGCTACCCCGGTGACTACTTCACGGTGGAGATGCTCTTCGGCACCGAGGATCAGGGCGTCTCCACCATGTCGAGGCTGCTGTCGCACTACGCGCTCAACGTGGGGCCCGCCCAGGCGCACCGCGCCCGTCCGCCCTGGCTGATCGGCCACCTGCGCAAGCGCGAGCAGGAGGTGGGCCGCCCCCTGCGGGTGCTCTCCTTCGCCTGCGGGCCGGAGCACACGCTGCGCGAGCACACCGCCATGGGCGGCACCGGGGACTTCACCCTGTGCGACTTCGATCCCGCCCCGCTCGACTACTGCCGCCGGCAGTTCGAGAAGCTGGCGCGCATCCCCCGCGGCGGCATCCCCGCGCCCCACCTGCGCTTCACCCAGGTGTCCACCTACCAGCTCATCCGCTACCGGGACTCGCTGGACAAGCTGCGCCACCCGGACGGGCCCATGGACGTGGTGGTCGCCGCCGGCATCCTCGACTACCTCAAGGACAACGTCCTCTCGCGCTTCCTGGACATGATGGCGTCCCTGCTCGCCCCGGGTGGCGTGCTGCTGCTGACGAACCTCAACCAGCACAACCCCTGGCGCGCCCTCATGGAGTACGTGTGCGACTGGTACGTCATCCACCGCACCCGCGAGCAGTTCCAGTCGCTGTGCGAGGGCCCCGCCGAGCGCCGCATGCGCACGCTCGAGCTCACCACGGACGCCACGGACACCAACATCTTCTGGGCCGGGCAGAAGCGCTGAGCCGCGCTCAGGTCCACTCCAGCAGGTACTGGCCGTAGTCCAGGGCCACGGCCGTCCCCGTGGCCTTGCCGTTGCCGCGCAGCACGTGCAGGGCCTCGGTGAGGGCGCCCTCGTGGAAGTAGATGGGCTGCATGTCCCCGCGGTAGTGCAGGCGCAGGCGGCTCTCCCCGAGGTCCTCGTACGAGCGCTTCCCGTAGCTCACCAGCGTGGAATAGATGGTGTCCACCGAGGAGAAGACGCGCTTGGGGTCCCCCACCCCCACCAGCTTCATGAGCGTGTTGCCCACGTAGGACTTGAAGAAGCCCGTCACCGTGGAGGCCCCGCACGCGCGGATGGCGTCCTCGGTGGTGGGGTACTGCGGCTCCAGCACGTCCGCCGCCGTGTACAGCATCCGCAGGAAGTCCGCCGCCGGGTACGAGAAGAAGTCCACCGGCATCTTGTTGATGCGCAGCTGCTGCAGCATGCGATCCGTCCCGGCGCTGCCCACACGCTGCTCCACCAGGCCATACACCGCCTTGAAGATGAAGCCACGCACGGTGTCCTCGGGCTTGCAGATGGCTATCCGCTGAGCGAGGTCGTTCTTGTCACTGGGCATGAAAGAACCTTCCGGGTCCCAGGCCGGGGGCAGGACCTGGATGCTCCCGCTTCCTACCAGAGTCTTCGCCTGATCGGCGAGTGATCGGCGGAGCCGCCCCGCCGGGCCCGCTCGGGGCTCAGAAGCCCCGCAACTCGCGATCAGGCCGCGCCGGGGGAGTGCCTGGCCGCCCTGGAAGCACACGTTTTTTCTTTCGGTGCGAGACGGCCCGGTGGCAGATACCCTGGCAAGCCCCGCGCACCGCTCAGCGGCCCGCGCATGACGCCACCTGATTTCCGAACGAAGAGTTCCACGCATATGCCCACCCTCGCTCCCGTCGATCTGCCGCCCACCTCCGCGTCCGACTCCCAGGACACGGGCCGTGAGCCCAGCCGCACCGGGCTGGACCCGCGCAACGTGCGCCGGGGCGTGCTCGAGCACGTCCGCTACTCGCGCGGGAAGAACCCCGAGACGGCCACCGCCCATGACCGCTTCATGGCCCTGGCCCTCGCCGTGCGCGACCGGCTCGCGGACCGCTGGGTCCGCACCGCCCGCACCTACTACGAGCAGGACGTGAAGCGCTCCTATTACCTCAGCGCCGAGTACCTGCTGGGGCGCGCGCTGGGCAACAACCTCATCAACATCGGCATGTACGAGGCCGCCGAGCAGGCCATGCGCGAGATGGGCGTGGACCTGTCCACCCTCGTGGAGATGGAGCCGGACGCGGGCCTCGGCAACGGCGGCCTGGGCCGTCTGGCGGCCTGCTTCCTCGACTCGCTGGCCACGCTGGGCTACCCCGGCATGGGCTACGGCATCCGCTACGAGTTCGGCATCTTCACCCAGGACATCGTCGACGGCTACCAGGTGGAGCGCGCCGACGAGTGGCTGAAGTTCGGCAACCCGTGGGAGATCGTCCGCCCGGAGAAGGCGGTGCCGGTGCGCTTCTTCGGCCGCGTGGAGCACCACCAGGGCGCGGACGGCCGGCCCGTGGCGCGCTGGGTGGGCGGCAAGACGGTCATCGGCGTGCCCTTCGACACGCCCATCGCCGGCTACGGCAACAACACCGTCAACACCCTGCGCCTGTGGCAGGCGCGCGCCAGCGAGGAGTTCGATCTCCTGCTCTTCAACGCCGGTGACTACGAGCGCTCGGTGGTGGAGAAGAACGACTCGGAGGTCATCTCCAAGGTCCTCTACCCCAACGACGCCTTCCAGGCCGGCAAGGAGCTGCGCCTCAAGCAGCAGTACTTCTTCGTGGCCTGCTCCATCGCGGACATCGTCCGGCGCTACCTGAAGAACCACACGGACTTCCGCGACTTCCCCAACAAGGCGGCCATCCAGCTCAACGACACGCACCCGGCCATCGCCGTGGCCGAGCTGATGCGCGTCTTCGTGGACGAGAAGCGCCTGTCCTGGGACGAGGCCTTCGCCATCACCCAGGCCACGTTCGGCTACACCAACCACACGCTCCTGGCCGAGGCCATGGAGAAGTGGCCCGCCACGCTCTTCGAGCGCCTGCTGCCGCGCCACCTGGAGATCATCTACGAGATCAACCACCGCTTCCTGCGCCAGGTGCAGATCCGCTACCCGTTCGACCACGACCGGATGCGGCGGATGAGCCTGGTGGAGGAGGGCCCGGAGAAGAAGATCCGCATGGCGCACCTGGCGGTGGTGGGCAGCCACAGCGTCAACGGCGTGGCCGAGCTGCACAGCAACCTGCTCAAGCGCGACGTGCTCCCGGACTTCGCGGAGATGTTCCCCGAGCGCTTCAACAACAAGACCAACGGCGTGACGCCCCGCCGCTGGCTCGCGTGGAGCAACCCGCGCCTGGCCAAGCTGATCACGAGCCGCATCGGCGGGGAGTGGGCCACGGACCTGGATCAGCTCCAGAAGCTGGCGCCGCTGGCCGAGGACGCGGAGTTCCGCGAGGCCTTCGCCGAGGTGAAGCGGCAGAACAAGCAGGACCTGGCCCGCTACCTGTGTGACACGTGCCAGGTGGACCTGGACCCGAACGCCATCTTCGACGTGCAGATCAAGCGCCTGCACGAGTACAAGCGCCAGCTGCTCAACGCGCTGCACATCGTGTCGCTGTGGATGAAGGCGCGCAGGGACCCGAGCACCATCATCGCCCCGCGGGTGTTCCTGTTCGGAGCCAAGGCGGCGCCGGGCTACCACGAGGCCAAGCTCATCATCCGCCTCATCAACGGCATCGCCGAGGTGGTCAACAGCGACGCGGGCACCACGGGCCTGCAGGTGCTGTTCGTGCCCAACTACCGGGTGAGCCTCGCCGAGCGCATCATCCCGGCCACGGACGTGTCCGAGCAGATCTCCACCGCGGGCATGGAGGCCTCCGGCACGGGCAACATGAAGTTCATGATGAACGGCGCGCTCACGCTGGGCACGCTGGATGGCGCGAACGTGGAAATCCGCCAGGCCGTGGGTGACGAGAACTTCTTCCTCTTCGGCCTCACGGTGGACGAGGTGCTCGCCCGCAAGCGCGCCGGCTACAAGCCTCGCGAGGAGTACGAGCGCAACCAGGAGCTGCGCGAGGCGCTGGATCTCATCGGCTCGGGCTTCTTCTCGCCGGAGGACAAGAGCCTCTTCAAGCCGCTGGTGGACGGCCTGCTCGACGAGGACCGCTACCTGCTGCTGGCGGACTTCGGCGCGTACGCGGCCCGGCAGCAGGACGTGGCGCGCGCCTACAAGGATCAGGAGAAGTGGACGCGCATGGCCATCCACAACGTGGCCCAGGCCGGCATCTTCTCCTCGGACCGCACCATCAAGCAGTACGCCGAGGAGATCTGGCGGGTGAAGCAGACGCCCATCCCCTGAGCCGCTGCCCCCGACAGCCAACCCCGCCTCGGGACGCTCCTCCCAGGCGGGGATGTCGAGCCGCCGGGACTCCTCCCGCCCGGGTATGCACCAGTCAACGCCCCGAGCCCCTTCCTTGGAGCCGAAAACAAGAGGCCGCCCCGGTCACCCGGAGCGGCCTCTTTTCACATCCGATGAACGAGCGGAGCGCTACGGGTACTCGGCGGCACTCGACGCGTTTTGCGGCTGACGCGCCGTGCGCACCACGAAGTCGTTCGCGTTGTTGTTCGAGTCCGTGCCGTTGCCGCGGTCGGCGTCGACGCCTCCCACCGCCATGGTGGCGGCGGTGGAGGTAGTGTACGCCTTGCGCTCGAGACTGCTGCCCGCGATGGCGTTGTCGATGAGCGGAGCAGGGCTACCCTCGGGATCGAGTCCCGCCGTGGTCGCGGTGCCCCAGGCCAGCCGGTCCACCACCGTCCCACTCCCATTGACGAGTCGCAGGGAGCCGCCATTGTGAGACGTCAACGCCGTGTACGTGGCATCGGGCGTCACCGAGCCGGTGAAGCTCGTCCTCTGCGCGACCAGGTAGTAGCCCCGCGCCGGGATGCTTCCGGAGAGGGTGAGACCCGCCAGTGCGCTGAAAGCCGACGAGGTGGACTTGTACTCAATCTTCCAGCCCGTGAGCGAGATGGGGCTGTTGGTCGGGTTGTGGAGTTCGATGAACTCGTCGTCATGGTTGACGGTCCCATCCGACTTCAGGTTCTTCGAGGCGAACTCGCTGATGACCACGTAGCTCGTCAGCACGGGAGCCGAGACCGTCACGGTACCGTAGTTGCCCGCCGGAGGCGTGGTCACACCAGACTGGTCACAATACACGTAGGGGCCGTAGCTGCCCGTGGCAGTGTTCCAGAGCCGGTAGCGGAAGCCGTACTTGTACGTGCCCAAGGTGTTGATCCTCAGCGAGCCCAGCACCTCGTCGTTGTTGCTGAACGCACTGGCGTAGCCACCGTTGGGCAGCGCCGCCGTCCACGTCCAGCCCGCCGGGTTGGCGGGATCCGTGCCGTAGCCCAGCTCGGCGGCCACGTGCGGGTAGAAGTCGTTCCCCTTCGTGTTCCGGTCGGTGATGCTCGCGCCGTAGAACTGGCTGTAGATGGACCACGAGGAGCCCCGCGACACGGTGGCCGGGTAGTCGGTGCCCTCCGGGAACGTCTTCGGGTACTGGATGTTGCACCAATCCAGCGTCGGGACGTCCGGCATGCCGCAGGTGGAGTTGCGGGCGTTGGGCGTGCCCAGGTCACCCCCCGCCTTGAGCGGCGCCTCCGAGTCGCACCAGTACCAGGTGTACGCCGAGGCCTTGGTGCCCACCACGAGCGCCGAGAGGTTCATGGACCTGCCCAGCGTCTGCGGGAAGGACGGCGTGTACTGGAAGTCCTCCACCGTGGTGGCGCCCTGGTTGAGCACGAGCCGGCCCGAGCCCTCCAGGTTCAGGTCCGTGCCGTACTGGTAGTCGGCGGAGACCCCACCGTTGGTGGCGCTGTCCTTGTTCTGCGCCAGCACGAAGGTGCCCTTGCGATCGACGATGAGCGGCTTGCTGCTCCCGGAGCTCACGGTGGTGGAGGACGTGACGCTCGCGCTGTTCCGGTAGAGCACCGAGAGCCCGTTGAGGTTGAGCAGGTTGCCGGTGTTGTTCGTCAGCTCGATGTACTCGGTGACGCCGGACGAGGGCGAGTGCATCACCTCGGAGATGCTCAGCTGGTTGGCGCCCGGAGCGGCCGCCGTGTCGCAGACATCCTTGAAGCAGACGCCGTTGGCACCCGGGCAGACGGTGGTCGTCTGCGACTCCTTGCAGGTGGCGGTGTTGTCCACGTCGACGCACGTCTCCGAGGTCTCGATTCGCGAGACGCCATCCGGGGCGCAGGCGAAGCTCGTCGGCGCGCAGGTGAAGCCCTCGCACGGGTTCGCGTTCGTCGCCGTGCTCAGGCTGGAGACGGCCGTGTTGCCCGCGTCATCGTGCACCTTCAGCACGAAGTAGTAGGTCGTGCTGGGGGTCAGCCCGGCGACGAGCACCGACTCCTCGGTCCCCGGAGGCTGCGGATCATCCAGGGACACCGACGAGACGGAGCCAGCGGGCGCGGTCTCGACGGGGACGGTCGCGTAGAGCAGCTCATGACTGGAGGCGGTGCCCACCAGGCCGTCATCACCCACGGCCGTCCACTTCAGCTCCACCTGGATGCTCGTCTTGCCCGTCACGCTGAGGGCCACGGCCCCCGGCGCGATGTCATCCACGAGGGTGAACGTGTTGCTCCGGGCAGCGTCCAGCAGCCCGCCCATGGCCTCGAGCTGGAAGCCCGTGCCCTGCTGGTCCACGGTGAGGCCGGAGAAGGTGGCGATGCCCTTCACGGGCTTCACGCTCAGCGAGCCGCCACCGAGCACGGCCGCCGGGTTGCCGCCCACCAGGCCCACCGTGATGTCCGGAGCGTCCACGTCGAGCACGTTGTCGAACGCGTCCGTGACGGCCACGGTCACCGCCGCCAGCGCCGTGCGCACCTTGCCGCCCGTGGGCTGGTCACGGAACACGAGCTTGCGGGCCGGGCCGGGGTTGACCACGAGGGAGGGAGCCGTCGCCGTCAGGAAGGTCCGGGCGAGGTCCTTCACCGTCAGGGACTGCTCGCCCGCGGTCTTCAGCGTCACGGAGAAGACCTTGTGGCCGGCATCCGCGCTGGTGAGCGCGCCGCTGGCGGGAGGCACCAGCTTCGGGTCGCTCGAGGTGAAGCCGAGGGTCCCCGTGTAGCCGGTGGCCACGTTGCCGTAGGCGTCCTTCAGGGTCACGTCGACGGTGAAGGCCACGCCCGCGTCCACCGGTGTGGAGGGCGCCACCAGCACGAGCTCGGAAGCCGGAGCGTGGGAGACCGACACGGTGTGCGAGGCGCTCAGGCCCGCCGTGTCCGTCACGGTGATCTTCGTGGAGACGGCCTTCTCCAGCGTGAAGTCGAACCGGCGGCTGCCCTCGTCCGCGAGGGCGAACAGGTAGGACGCCGGACCGGAGGCCCGGTCGGCATCCACGGAGAAGGTCACCTCGCGGGTGTAGTCCTTCACCACGTTGTCATGGACATCCACGGCGGTGACCGTCAGGGCCAGCGGGCCGCCCGCCTCCACGGAGGCCGGAGCCGCCAGCACGAGGCGCGACACCGCGAGCCACTTCACCGTGGTGTCGGCCTTCGCGTTGATGGCCGGAGAGGCCTTGTCCTGAACCGTCACGGACTGCGCGCCCGCGGTCACCAGCGTCACGGGGAACGTCTTGAGGCCCTTGTCCGTGGCGGTGAAGGTGTACTCCGACGCCAGCGTGGCCTTGCTGTCGGTGGCGCTCAGCACCACCGTGCCGGTGTAGCCGGTGGCCCGGTTGCCGAAGCCGTCCCGCACCTCGAGCGTGAGCGTGGACGAGTCACCCGCGTTCACCGTGGCCGGCAGCCCCGTCAGCACCAGCGTGCTGGCGTCCGAATGGCCCACCTCCGTGCGCAGCGTGGCGTCCGGCAGGCCCGCGGCGGACACCGTGAGGCTCTGCTCGCCCACGGTGCGCAGCACCACATGGTCGAAGCGGCGCAGGCCCTTGTCGGCGGCGACGAAGGTGTAGGGCGACGGCTTGTCGGCGGCGGCGTCGCTGGAGGTGAACGACACCGTGCCGGTGTAGTCCTCGACGGAGTTGTTGAAGACGTCCTGCACCGCCACCGTCAGGGTGTTGTCGGTGCCCGCGATCGTCGTCGGAGCCAGCCCCACCAGCGTCAGGCGCGTGGCCTCGGAGTGGGTGATGTTGAAGGGAGTGCTGTCATCCTCCGTGAGCCCGGACGAGGTGGCCTTCAGGGTGTAGCCCTCGCGCGCCTCGTCGATGCGCACGTCCGTGAAGGTGGCCACGCCCTTGTCCGACGTCACGGTGAAGGGACCGAAGCCCGAGGTGCCCACCACCGTCAGCGTCACCGCCACGGACGCGGTGTCCACGCGCACGCCATCGGCGTCACGCACCTCCACCGTGATGGGGGCCAGCACCGTGCCGGCCTTCCCGCTCCTCGGCTGCTCGACGAAGGCGAGCTGGGCGGCGGTCAGGTTCTTCGTGGAGACCGGGAGCGTGTCCGAGCGCACCGTGTTGCCGCTGTTGTCCGTCACCTTCAGGGCCACGTAATAGGCCGTGTTGGAGGTGAGGCCGGAGAGGGTCACGGAGCGCGTGGTGTCGGACGGCGAGGGCGCCGCCACGGCCACCGCGGTGGCCCTGTCGAAATCCAGGTCCGTGACGATGTTGGACGTGGAGTAGCGCAGCTCGTAGCTGGCCGGCGTGCCGAGCATCCCGTCATCGCCCACCGCCGCCCAGGCGACGGTGAGGGTCCTGGGCGAGTTGCCCGTCTGGGCGAGCTCCGGCTTGGAGGGCGCCACATCGTCGATGATGTCGAAGGCGGTGCCCGGCACGGAGCCCACACCCGGGGCCGAGGCCGTCAGCACGTAGCCCGTGTCCTCCTCGGCGATGGAGAGGCCCGAGAAGGTGGCCACACCCTCCACCGGCGTCACGGTACCGAGGCCCGTCACCCGCCCCGGCTTGTTGGCGGAGAGCGTCACGTCGGGAGTGCTCGTCCGCACCTGGTTGCCGAACGCGTCCGTCAGCAGCACCTGCACGCCGAAGCCCTCACGCACCGAGCGGTCGGGCAGCGTGTCGGTGAAGACGAGCGCCGACACGGCCGCCGGCACCACGGTGAGATCCACGAAGGAGGTGAAGGCCGCCGTCACCGTGTCCGTCACCGTCAGCCGATGGGAACCCGCGCGCGTCACGAGGATGCCCGTGAAGGGATGACGGCCCGCGTCCGCCGCGGTGAACGTGTAGTCCGCCGGCACCGTGGCCGCGCCATCCTCCGAGGTGAAGCGCACCGTGCCGGTGTAGCCGGCCGCGTCGTTGCCGAACGCATCCTGGACGACGACCTCGACGCTCTGCGCGACACCCGCCGTCACGGGCCCGCCCGGGTGGCTCATCGTCAGCGAAGCGGGCGACGCGGACGCCACGTCGAAGCTCGCGCTCGTCGCGCCCGTGAGGCTCCCGGAGCTCGCCACCAGCGTGTAGTCCCGCGCGGCCTTCTCGATCACCAGGTCCGTGAAGCGCGCCACGCCATTCACCGCCGCCACCGTCGCCGTCCCCTTCAGGGTGGCCGCCGCCGGACCGGAGCCAATGGCCACCGTCACCGGGCCCGTGGCGTCACTCACCGTCTCGCCCTCCGCGTTCTGGATGACGACCTCGAAGGCGCCCAGCGCCGCGCCCGCCGTCCCGGAGGAGGGCGCCACGATGAAGGCCAGCTTCGCGGCCGGCAGACGGACGAACTCGACGGTGGGCCGCGACGACAGCGTCACCGCGCCGCCCTCGGCCTCCACCGACACCGTCACCGTCTTCACGCCCGCCACCGTGGACACCAGCTTCGCGCTCGCCTGGCCCTGGTCATCGGTGGTGCCCGCGGGCTGCGTCACCGCATTGCCCTCGCCGGAGACCGCCACCCGCACCGTCCGGCCCGCCAGCGCCGTACCGTCCGCCTTGCGCACCGTCACCTGGATGTCGACGGCGTCCTCACCGTTGGCCCGGACTCCCGCCGACCTGCTCACCGCGACCGACGAGCGATCCGCGTCCGGCATCTCGCGCGCGGCCGGGGGGTTGGTGCCAGGATCACCACAACCCTGCCCACAGCCCACGGATAGACCAAGCAACAATACACTCCACGCGACCAGCCGCGCGAAGCCGGGGGGGCCATGCATCATGGACAACTCCAGGTAAAGGGGGACTGCATCCACCCAACGGCGGGTGGATACAGTCTGTATTCTACCAGACAGCCCCTACCTGTAAAAACTCAGCGGCAGAGGACGAAGCCGCCTGCCCCCTCTGGCCGAGCGGGCTCTTCTCACATTCCCATCGCCTGGAGCATGAGGCCGGAGCCGAGCAGCGATTGGCCTCCATCGCAAACCATGATGGAGCCGGTGATGTATGAGGCTGCATCGGACGCCAGGAAAAGCGCGAGTTGCGAGATGTCTTGCTTTGTCCCGAAACGCTGCAACGGCAGGGCACGGGTGAGCTTCTCGCGGGTCTCGCCACTGGGAGCGAGCCGATTCATACCCTCGGTGTCCTCGATGGGGCCGGGGGTGATGGAGTTGACGCGCACGCCGGCCCCACCCCACTCGATGGCGAGGGTGCGGGTGATCATGTCCACACCGGCCTTGGCGGCACAGACGTGGGCCTGCATGGCCATGGGCAGGTAGGCCTGGGGCGCGGAGATGTTGAGGACGCAAGCACCCGGCTTGCGCAGGTGCTCGAAGGCGGCGCGGCAGGCGTTGAAGGTGCCCAGCACGTCGATCTCCAGCACCGACTTGAAGCCGTTGGAGGACATCCCGAGGGCGGGCGCGGGGAAGTTGCCGGCCGCGCCGCACACGAGGATGTCCAGCTCCCCGTACGCGTCACGCGCCGCCTGCATGGCCTTCTCCATGGACTCGTAGTTGCGCACGTCCGCGGGCAGGCCCATGGCGGTGCCGTGCTGCTGGAGCCCCTTCACGGCGGCCTCCAGCTTCTCCACGTTGCGGCCGTTGATGACCACCTTGGCGCCAGCCTTCACGAACGCCTCGGCGATGCCGAGGTTGATGCCACTGCTGCCGCCGGTGATGAACGCCACCTTGCCCTGGAGCAGCCCCGACTTGAACACGTCCGACATGTGATTCATCTCCCCTGGAAGCGCGGAGGCCGGCGCTCGGCGAACGCGGCGAAGGCCTCGGCGAGGTCATGCGACTGAAGGAAGGCGGAGTTCCACACCGCCACGTAGCGCAGGCCGTCCGCCACGGACTTGCCCGCGCAATACTCCATCACCTGCTTGGCGCCCTGGACCACCAGCGGCGGGTTGTCGGCGATCTTCCGCGCGGTGGCGCGCGCCGCGGCCAGCAGCTCCTCGGGGGTGGCGAAGACCTGATTCACCAGCCCCATCTGGAGGGCCCGGTCCGCGTCCACGTCCCCGCCGGTATAGGCGAGCTCGCGCGTGTTGCCCTCGCCGATGATGCGAGGCAGCCGCTGCAGCGCGCCGAGGTCCGCGGTGATGCCCACGCGCACCTCGCGCAGGGAGAACTTCGCCTCGCGCGAGCAGTAGCGGAAGTCACACGCGGCGATGAGATCCATGCCACCGCCGATGCACCAGCCATGCAGCGCCGCCAGCACGGGCTTGCGGCAGCGGGCGAGCCCCTCGGTGGCGGCCTGCATCTTCTCGATGAGCTGGAGCAGCTTCGTGCGCTCGAGCGCGAGGTTGCCCTCGCCGAGGATGAGCGGCCCGAGCGACTCCGTCATCGCCATCAGGTCCAGGCCGTAGGTGAAGTTCGCGCCGTCGCCGCGCAGGAGGATGACCCGGACCGAGTCATCCGCGTCGAGAGCCCGGAGCGCCTCGGGCATCTCGCGCCAGAAGTCCGGGCCGAGCGCGTTGCCCTTGCCGGGACCGGTGAGCACCAGCTCGGCGATGCCGTCCGCCTGCTCGATGCGAAGAGACTGGTATGCCGCCGTCATTCAGGCCCTCCCTCGCGAGGAAGGGCCCACTTGAGCAGAACGGGCGGGCAGCGTCCACGCCCGCGCTCAGCCGAACTCGACCACCTTCATGCCGAAGAGCCGCTCCACGGACTGGATGAGCTCGTCACTCACCTGCACCTTGAGCGACGTGTTGCCGATGAGCGCCTCGGCCTCGTTGGTGAAGAGCAGGCTCACGGCCACCGGCGTGGCGCCCTCGTACTGCTTGACGAGCTTCGCCAGCTTCTCCATCCGCTCGTCCGTGGCGAGATCCACCGGCAGCCGGAACTCCAGCCGCCTGGTGCGCTTCTCGCGCACGGCCTTGAGGCTCTGGATGTCCTCGACGATGAGCTCCGCCACCGGCGTGTCCTCGTCGCGCTGATTGATCTGGACCGTGCCCGTCACGAGGATGGGGTCATCGCTCTTGAGCAGCGGCTCCCAGTGCTCGAAGCCGGGCTTGGGCCCCGACTTCGTCCACTTGCCGTCCTTGCCCATGACGTTGCGCGTGCCGTCCTTGCCGGGGAAGCACACCAGCTCGATGGAGCCGGACAGGTCCTCCAGCGTCACCCACGCCATGCGCTTGCCCGTCTTGGTGGGCCGCTCGCGCAGCGCCGCGACGATGCCGGCGATGGTGAGCTTCTCGTCCTTGCGCGCACGAGCCACCGCGGTGATGGGCCGGGCGTAGCGCTTGAGCTCCTTGTCGTACTGGTGCAGCGGGTGGCCCGACACGTAGAAGCCGATGGCCTCCTTCTCCAGCGACAGGCGCTCCTTCTCCGGCCACTCCTCCGCCTGGACGTACTCGTCCTTCATCCCGCCGCCGCCCCCCGAGGAGCCACCCCCCAACATGCCGAAGAGCGAGCTCTGCCCCGCGGCCTTGTCCTTCTGGCTGCTGGAGCCGCGGCTCATGGCGCGCTCGATGCTCTCGAAGAGCTGGCGCCGCGGGCGGTTCTCGAAGTCGAAGGCCCCCGCCTTCACCAGCGCTTCGAGCACCTTGCGGTTCACCTTGCGCGAGTCCACGCGCTCGCAGAAGTCGAACAGGCTCTTGAAGGGCCCTTCCTTGCGCGCCTCGACGATGGACTCGATGGCGCCCTCGCCCACGCCCTTGATGGCGCCCAGGCCGAACCTGATTTTTCCCTCCACCGCGCCGAAGGCCATGTCCGACTGGTTCACGTCCGGCGGCAGCACCTGCACGCCCGACTGGCGCGCCTCGCCGATGTGCAGCACCACCTTGTCGGTGTTGTCCTTCTCGCTCGTGAGAAGGGCCGCCATGAACTCCACGCGGTGGTGCGCCTTGAGCCATGCCGTGTGGATGGTGACCAGGCCGTAGGCCGCCGAGTGGCTCTTGTTGAAGCCGTACTCGGCGAACTTCTCCATGAGGTCGAAGATTTCGCCGGCCACCTTCAGGTCGACGTTGTTCTTCGCGCAGCCCTCGAGGAAGCCGGCCCGCTCGGCCTGCATGACCTCGGCCTTCTTCTTGCCCATGGCGCGGCGCAGCAGGTCCGCGCGGCCCAGGGTGTAGCCTCCCAGCACCTGGGAGATCTGCATCACCTGTTCCTGGTAGACGATGACGCCGTAGGTGTCCTTGAGGACGGGCTCCAGCTTCGGGTGCGGGTACACCACCGGCTCGCGGCCGTGCTTGCGGTTGATGAAGACGTCCACCATGCCCGAGTCGAGCGGACCCGGGCGGTAGAGCGCGCCGGCGGCGACCACGTCCTCGAAGCAGGACGGCTTGAGCTTCATCACCATTTCGGTGAAGCCGCTGGACTCCATCTGGAAGACGCCGGCCGTGTCGCCCTCGGCCATCAGCTTCCAGACCTCGGCGTCACCCTCCAGCGGGATGTCCTCGCGCAGGATGGGCTTGCCGTTGGGCGGGTTGCGGTTGATGAGGTTGAGCGCGTTCTGGATGACGGTGAGCGTCTTGAGGCCGAGGAAGTCGAACTTCACCAGGCCCGCCGCTTCCACCTCGTCCTTGGCGAACTGGGTGATGAGGGTGTCTTCCCCCGGAGGCTGGTAGGTGGGGACGAACTCCCACAGCGGCTTGTCGGCGATGACGACGCCGGCCGCGTGCATGCCCGGCTGACGGTGCAGGCCCTCCAGCGCGAGGGCGATCTCCAGCACGTCCTTGGTGGTGACGTCCTTGCCCTCCACCTGCCCGATGGCGGTGGGCTTCTCCATCATCTCCTTGAGGCGCGGCTCCTGCTCGATGGCGTCCTTGAGCGTGATGCCGAGCACCTCGGGCACCAGCTTGGCGATGCGGTCCCCCTCGCTGAAGGGCAGCGCGAACACGCGGCACACGTCGCGCAGCACGCTCTTGGCCTTGAGCGAGCCGAACGTGATGATCTGCCCCACGTTGTTCTCGCCGTACTTGCGGCCCACGTACTTGATGACCTCGTCGCGCCGGTCCTGGCAGAAGTCGATATCGAAGTCCGGCATCGACACGCGCTCGGGGTTGAGGAAGCGCTCGAAGAGCAGGTTGTACGGGAGCGGATCCAGGTCGGTGATGCGCAGGCAGTAGGCCACCAGCGAGCCGGCACCCGAGCCACGGCCCGGGCCCACCGGAATCCCGTGCTGCTTGGCCCAGTTGATGAAGTCCTGGACGATGAGGAAGTAGCCGCTGAACCCCATCTTCTGGATGACGCCGATCTCCAGCTCCAGACGGGCCTTGTAGGGCTCCCGGTCCACGGGCGGCTGGCCCGTGCGGTAGCGCGCGATGTCGATCTCCTTGAAGCGCTCCTCGAGGTTCTTGCGCGCCAGCTCCGCCATGAAGCTGTCGGCGGTGTGGTCCCCGGGCACCTGGAAGGTGGGCAGCATGGGCTTGCCCAGCTTCAGCTCCAGGTTGATCTGCTCGACGATGCGCTGGGTGTTGTGGACGGCCTCGGGGGTGTCCTTGAAGTACTCCAGCATCTCCTGGGGACTGGTGACGTAGAGCTTGTCCGTGGAGTGCTTCATGCGCTTGCCGTCCGCGAGCGTCTTGCCGCTGGCGATGCACATGAGGAGCTCGTGGGCGCGCGCGTCCGACTGCTTGATGTAGTGCGCGTCCGCGGTGGCGCACAGCCCGATGCCCAGGTCCCGGCCGAGCTGCTTGAGGTTCTCGTTGGCCTTCTCCTGCTCGGGCATCCCGTTGGACTGCACCTCGAGGAAGAAGTGCTCGGGCTCGAAGATGTTCTTGTACTCGAGCGCCGCCTTGCGGGCGTGGTCCATGTCCCCGCGGAAGGCCGCGCCCGTCACTTCGCCACCCAGGCACGCGGTGAGCGCGAAGAGACCCTTGCTGTGGTCCTTCAGCAGCTCCTTGTCGATGCGCGGGTGGTAGTAGAAGCCCTCGCGGTAGGCCATGGACGAGAGGTACTTGAGGTTGTCGTACCCCTCCTTGTTCTTGGCCAGGAGGATGAGGTGGTGACCCACCTTCTCCGTACGGTCCTTGCGGCCCTTGGGCCCGGCCACGTACGTCTCCATCCCGATGATGGGCTTGATGCCGGCGTCCTTGGCCTTCTTGTAGAAGTCGATGGTGGCGAACATGTTGCCGTGATCCGTCACGGCCACGCTCGTCATCCCCTTCTCCTTCACCGTCTTGATGAGGTCCTTCATCCGGATCGCCCCATCGAGGAGCGAGTACAGGGAGTGCAGGTGCAGATGGGTAAAGGACATGGCGGGAAAGTAGTCAGGAAGAGGGTCTACAGCACCACATTTGTTCAGGGTGGCGGCGCTCGCCAGTTTCCGGCCGGACGCCGCGTCCGGAGCCGGAAAATCGGCCCCGGCGCCTTGTGGCATGGCTCACACGGGCCGTGAAGGAGCCATCAGGTCGGGCATGGCCCGGGTGGCCTGGCACCTGGGGTGCCCCTCGGAAGCCCCCTGGCCGGGCGGCCGGGCAGGCGTGCCGGGACGGGTTCTCCGTGGCCCCGGAGCCTCCCGCGGCGGCCTTCACACTTCTTTACGCCCGCGCAAAGCGCCCGCAACGGGCCTCTCGCATTCTGTCCACCGTCGCCGATTGACGGCGCCCACGAACAGAAAGCGGGGCCCCCAGGGCCCCTGGGAGTTACACGCCATGACCACGAAGAACAAGCTGATGATCGCCGGTTCCGCCGTCCTCGCCTTCGTCCTCCTCACGGGCTTCCGCGGGGGACACTTCGGCGGCCCCCGCGACCCCGAGCGCGTGAAGCAGATGATCACCTGGCGGATGGATGACCGGCTCGAGGAGCTGAAGGCCAGCGAGCAGCAGAAGCAGGCCCTCCACGGGCTGAAGGACTCGCTCTTCGAGGACGGCAAGCGCCTCTTCGAGGAGAACAAGGGCGCCCGGGCGCAGATGGTGGAGCAGTGGGAGTCGGTCAACCCGGACGCCAACGCCGTGCACGCCCTGGTGGACGCGCGCATGGACGCCTTCCGCGCCTTCGCCCACAAGGTGGCGGACGCCGCCCTCCAGGCCCACCGCATCCTCACCCCGGAGCAGCGCCAGCAGGTGACGGAGAACGTTCGTGAGCGCATGAACGCTCGCTAGCCCTCGCCTACCGCCCGGTATCCATCCATGCACACATCCGGGCACAATCGAGCCCACGGACACTGCGGAGTGCGCCCCCAGGTGAGTAACCTGGGGGCGTGCCCCAGAACTACGACGAGTACGCCCGCCGCATCCGCGGCTACGCCCAATTCGCCGAGGTGAACGAGTACGCCCGTGTCGTCGAGGGTGGTGTCGAGTACCCACTCTTCCGGCTCACGACACCCGGCGACCGTTGGCTGGTCATCACCTCCGGCTTCCACGGTGAGGAGCCCGCCGGCCCGCTCACGCTCTGCCACTACTTCGCGGACATCTCCGCCTACGCCCGGGAACGCGGCGTGGGGCTGCGCGTGTACCCGTGCATCAACCCCTCGGGCTTCGTGGACGGCACGCGCTACAACCGCGGCGGGGAGAGGCCCAACAACGACTTCCTGCGCTACGAGACGGCGCCCGGCGAGTGGAAGGGCGAGCTCACCCGCGATGAGCCCTTCCTGCGCTGGGCCCTCTACGAGGGCGGACCCAAGGAGACGCGCGCGGTGCGCTCGGACATCGCGCGCTACCCGGCTCCCGCCGCGGCGCTGGACATCCACCAGGACAACTACCTGCCGGACCCCGCCACCTACGCCTATACCTTCGGGGACAAGGCCGCCTACCGGCCCTTCATGAAGGCCGCCGCGGCGCACGCCCAGGTCATCCGCGACGAGAAGGTGGACGAGCACAACCGCACCGACCCGGACGGCCTCATCGAGTACCACGACGGCAGCGTCACCGATTACTTCATGCGCCTGGGCGTGCCCTACACCACGGCGCTGGAGACGACCACCCGGACTCCGCTAGAAGCCTGCCACGCCATCAACCTCATCTGGATTCGCGGCTTCATCGACCTGGCCGCGCGTGGAAGCGGGAGCACATGATGATTCGCCGTCCTCTGGGCAACACCGGTCTGCAGGTCTCCGCGCTGGGATTTGGAGCAGGACCGGTGGGCAGCCCGGAGCTGTCCGAGTCCGGCGCCGAGGCCCTCTTGAAGGGCGTGCTGGACGCGGGCATCAACCTGCTCGACACCGCGCCCAGCTACGGGCAGTCCGAGGAGCGCATCGGCCGCGCGCTGCAGGGGCGGCGGCAGGACTTCGTGCTCTCCACCAAGTGCGGCTACGGCGTGCCCGGCGTGGAGGACTGGACCGGGCCCTGCATCACCCAGGGGATTGAGCTGGCCCTGCGCCGGCTGCGCACGGACTTCCTGGATGTCGTTCACTTCCACTCGTGCCCCGTGGAGGTGCTGGAGCGCCCCGGCGTGGTGGACGCGCTCCGGCAGGCCGTGCAGCAGGGCAAGGTGCGCGTGGCCGCGTACTCGGGTGAGAGCGCGCCCCTGAGCTGGGCCCTGCACTCGGGGGCCTTCGGCTCCGTGCAGACGTCCGTGAATGTGTTCGACCAGAAGGTGCTGGACTGGGCCCTGCCCCTGGCCCACGAGCGGGGAATCGGGGTCATCGCCAAGCGTCCCCTGGGCAATGCGCCGTGGCGTCACGCCGAGCGTCCTTCCGCTCCGGATGTCGCGACGTACTGGGACCGGATGCGCGCCATGGGCCTGGAGACCGGGGGGATGGACTGGAGCGAACTGGCGCTGCGCTTCGCCGCCTTCGTGCCCGGCGTGGCCACCTGCATCGTGGGGACGACGCGGATGGAGAACCTCCAGCGCAACGTGCACGCCCTGGAGAAGGGTCCGCTGCCCGAGTCCCTGGTGGAACGCATCCGGAACGCGTTCCGCCAGCATGACCACGGGTGGGAGGGGCTCATCTGATATTCCCTCATTGAATGACGCCCTTCCTCTTCACCGTCGTGGTCTTCCTCATCTCGCTGGGCGCGGGAGCGCTGGGCTCGCTGCTCGGGCTCGGAGGAGGACTCATCCTCGTCCCGGTGCTCACGTTGATGCTCGGGGTGGACATCCGTTACGCGGTGGGTGCCTCCATCGTGTCCGTCATCGCCACCTCCAGCGGCGCGGCGGCGGCCTACGTCCGCGAGCGCCTCACCAACCTGCGTGTGGCCATGTTCCTCGAGCTGGCCACGACGGCGGGCGCCCTCTCCGGCGCGCTCCTCGCGGGCTTCATCGGTGGGCGCTGGCTGTACATCGTCTTCGGCGCGGTGATGGGGTACTCGGCGCTCGCCATGTTGCGCAAGCTGGGCGGCGAGGCCCGCGCGGCGGTGCCCGTTGCTCCCGACGCGCTCGCGGACCGCCTGGGACTCCACGGCAGCTACTGGGATGAGGAGGCGGGCCGTGAAGTGCCCTACCGCGTCACCCGCCCGCTGACGGGCCTGGGCCTCATGTACGCGGCGGGCACGGTGAGCGGGCTGCTCGGCATCGGCTCGGGGGCGCTGAAGGTGCCGGCGATGGACCTCGCCATGCGCCTGCCCCTCAAGGTGTCCACCGCCACCAGCAACTTCATGATTGGCGTCACCGCCGCGGCGAGCGCGGGCGTCTACTTCGCGCGCGGCGATATCGATCCCTTCATCGCCGGCCCCGTATGCGTCGGCGTCATGCTGGGGGCCTTCGCCGGCTCGCGCCTGCTGTCGAAGGTGAAGAGCACCTGGCTCCGGGGGCTCTTCGTGCTGGTGCTGTTGTGGGTGGCCATCCAGATGCTGCGCAAGGGGGTGAGCCCGTGAGCGAGCCGTCCGCCGTCGAGGTGAAGTCCACCCAGCCCGGGCTGGCGCGCGAAGCCGTGGGCCCCGAGGTGCTCATCAGCCAGCTGCTGCGCCTCGGGGTGCTGCTCAGCCTCTCGCTGGTCTCGGCCGGCATGGTGCTGACCTTCTTCCACCACCCCGACTACTTCTCCTCGACCCAGGCCCTCCAGCGCCTCACGGCCCCGGAGCACACGCTCCATTCGCTCGATGGGGTGCTCGCGGGCGTGGAGGCCATCCGGGGCCAGGCCCTGGTCATGGTGGGGTTGCTGGTGCTGATGGCCACCCCCGTCCTCCGGGTGGCCCTCTCGCTGCTGCTCTTCAGCAGGCAACGGGACCGCATCTTCGTCGGGGTGACGTCCGTGGTGCTCGGCCTGCTGCTCCTGTCCTTCCTGCTCGGCAAGGTGGAGTGAGGGAACGCTGGACGGGCGGGGCCGCTCGCTGGCCTGACTGCTCGGAGGCCCAGGGTGCACGGCCGGGGAGGAACCCTGCTCCTGGGAGGCGCTCGCACTTCCTAGCTTTCACGGGCGTGGGTCTCTCGTCGGAATCGGAGCGGTCGGCTTTTCCTCCGGGGACGGAGACCTCGAGACGCGCAGCGCCACCGCTCGGCGGCTTCTTCCGCGGCCTGGCGGGCGTGGAGAAACGCTTCTGGGTGCTCGTCGTCGCCGTGGGCCTCATCTCGGGCGTGGGAGCCGTGGTGCTCCTCCGGGTGCTGCGCATCACCCAGCACCTCTTCTGGCGCAGCGAGGTGGAAGGCTTCCTCGCGGGCGTCGTCGCCTCGCCGCCCTGGCGCCGCTTCCTGGTGCCCGTGCTCGGCGGAGGGCTCGTCTCCCTGATGACCCTGCTCGTCGGGCGGCCGCTGCGGGGGCACGGGACGGCGGGCATCATCGAGTCCATCTGGGTGAAGGCCGGCGAGCTGCCCCTGCCGCGGGCGCTCTTCCGGGGCTTCATCTCCATCGTCGCGGTGGCCCTGGGAGCCCCCCTGGGCCGCGAGGGCGCGCTGCTGCAGACGGGAGCGGCCAGCGGTTCCGCCCTGGCCCGCCGGCTGCGGCTCCCCTCGGGACAGGCCCGCCTGCTGGTGGCGTGCGGGGCCGCCGCGGGCATCGCCTCCGCCTACAACGTCCCCATCGGCGGCGCGCTCTTCGGGCTGGAGGTGCTGCTGGGCAGCTTCGCGCTCGAGCTGTTCGGCCCCATCGTCGTCTCCTGCGTGGTGGCCACGCTCGTCTCGCGCGCCCTCGTCGCGGACCACCCCAGCTACGTCATCCCCCACTACGTGCTGACGCACCCCCGGGAGCTGCTCCTCGCGCTGCTGCTGGGCGTGCTGGTGGGCGCCGCCTCCGCCCTCTACGTGCGCGTCATCAACCTGCTGTCGGACACGCTGGACAAGGTGCCCCGCCGGTTCCAAGCGCTCCAGCCGCTGGTGGCGATGAGCCTCGTG
Organism: Archangium sp.; assembly: GCF_036277355.1. Taxonomy (GTDB): domain Bacteria; phylum Myxococcota; class Myxococcia; order Myxococcales; family Myxococcaceae; genus Archangium. The sequence continues at coordinate 152,764 of NZ_DASUNC010000024.1, read as the reverse complement.
GGACTGGCCGCCATCTGGCTGCCCGAGTTGCTCGGCAATGGCTATGACGCGGTGAACGCGGCGCTGCTCGGGAGGATGTCCCTGCTGCTGCTCGCCCTCCTCCCGCTGGCCAGGCTGCTGGCCACGTCCATGTGCGCGGGCGCGGGGGTGCCCGGCGGTCTCTTCACCCCCTCGCTCTTCTATGGCGCCCTGCTGGGCGGGGCCTTCGGGCAGGTGGCGGGAATGCTGTGGCCCGGCGGGGCTCCGAGTGGAGCCTACGCGCTGCTGGGCATGGTGGCCGTGCTCGCCGGCACGACGCACGCGTCCGTGTCCGCCGTGCTCCTCATCTTCGAGATGACGGCGGACTACGACTTGATGCTGCCCTTGATGCTGTGCGCGGTGATCTCCGCGGCGGTGAGCCGCAGGCTGGAGCCGGAGTCGCTCTACACGTCCGTGCTCAACCGCCGCAACGTGCGGATGCCCGCCAGTGTCCCCCACTGGCTGAGAGAGGAGGGAACCCGCGCCCTGCTCAAGCCCGTACACCAACGCCTCCCGCCCTCGGCGCCCTTCCAGGAGGTGGTGGTGCTGTTGCTGGAGCAGCCCCCCGGAACGGACCTCTACGTCACGGACGAGCACGGCCGGCTGCTCGGCACCATCGTCCTGGATGACCTCAAGGGGCACCTGCCGGACCACAGCCTGCTGGAGGCCACGGTGGCCGCGGACGTCATGGACTCGAGCCTGCCCGTCATCACCCCGGAGCTCTCCCTGGCCGAGGTGGCCAGGAGCTTCGGCAAGACGGCGCTCGAGTGCCTGCCCGTGGTGGACCATGAGCGGCGCCTGCTGGGCACGGTTTCCAAGAGCGACGTGTTGCAGAGAGGGCAGTTCTGACGGAGCGGAGGGCCGGCATGGACAAGAGGACTCGCGCATGGAGCATCGTGGCCCTGGGCCTCCTGTGTGCGGTCCTGGCCTATGTGCTGCTGCGGACGCCCCCCAAGGTGGGCCACTCGCATGACACCCCACGGGAACACCAGGCCGCGAGCACACCGGCGGCGCATCCCCCCTCCACGGAGCCGAAGTTCGACCCGAACATGTACCGGGGGTGGCCCCTCTTCCTCGGCTGGCCCCTGCCCGAGGTTCCTCCCCCCGACTGGGGAACCGGCGGCTCGGCCCCACCTCCCCCGCCGCCACATCGGCCCCCTGACCAGCAGTGAGAGGGGACGGCGTGCCCTCCCCTTGCCAGCGGAGGAGGCTCCCCGCACACTGCCTCGTCCATGAGGAGCGCCAGGGCCGGGCGCACCCGCCTGGAGGCCGTCGTGAGGCGCTGGAATGGTTGGGGAGACGCCGCCGTCAGCTACCCACTGCCGGATGCCACCGCCGCCGTCCTCGCGGAACGGCTCGGCCCCGGGACTCCGCCCCGGGATGCCTCGCTCGCCGAGGTGCTCGCCTCCGTTCCTCCCTCCCGCCTTCCGCCCCACCCGCTCGTCTCCACCGAGCCCGAAGTCCGCCTGCGCCACGCCCGCGGCCAGAGCTTCCCCGACCTCATCGTCCTGCGCGGCGGCCGCGTCCCCGCCTTCCCCGATGGGGTCGCCTTCCCTCGCGATGCCGGGGAAGTCCGTGCCCTGTTCTCCTACGCGCGTGACGCCGGTGCCCGCCTCATCCCCTTCGGCGGTGGCACCAGCGTCGTCGGCCACGTCAACGTCGCGCCCGGTGACGCCCCCATCCTCACCGTCTCCCTCGAGCGCCTCCAGCGGCTCCACTCGCTCTCCGAGGAGGACCGGCTCGCCACCTTCGGCGCCGGGGTGAGCGGCCCCCGGCTCGAGGAGGCCCTGCGCGCCCGTGGCTACACGCTCGGGCACTTCCCCCAGTCCTTCGAGCTCTCCACGCTCGGTGGATGGATCGTCACCCGCTCGCGCGGGCAGCAGTCGCTCGGCTATGGGCGCATCGAGAACCTCTTCGTCGGAGGACGGCTCGAGTCCCCCGCCGGCACCGTGGTGCTCCCCTCCTTCCCCGCCAGCGCCACCGGGCCGGACCTGCGGGAATTCGTGCTCGGCTCCGAGGGGCGCATGGGCATCCTCACCGAGGCCACGGTGCGCATCTCCCCGTTGCCCGAGCGCGAGGACTTCCACGCCCTCTTCTTCCCCGACTGGGAACGCGCCCGCACCGCCGTGCGCGAGCTGGTGCAGAGCGGCACGCCCCTCTCCATGCTGCGGCTGAGCACGCCCCAGGAGACGGCCATCAACCTCGCCCTCTCCGGCCACCCGCGCATGGTGAAGGTGCTGTCCGGTTCCCTCTCCCTGTTCGGCGTGGGCGCGGAGGGCTGCATGCTGGTGCTCGGCGTGTCCGGCAGCCGGTGCACCGTGGAGTCCGCGCAGCACACCGCCATGGGCCTCGCGGGCCGGTACGGCGGGGTGCGCGTGCCCCTGCTGGGACAGAAGTGGCTCAAGGGCCGCTTCCGCGCCCCCTACCTGCGCAACGCCGCCTGGGAGCGCGGCTGGGGCGTGGACACCGTGGAGACGGCCACCTCCTGGAGCAACGTGCCCCGTCTGCTCACCGCCGTCGAGGACGCCCTGCGCGGAGCCCTCGCGGACCAGGGCGAACGGGTCCTCGTCTTCACCCACCTGTCCCACGTGTACGCGACCGGCTCCAACCTCTACACCACGTTCATCTTCCGGTTGGGGAAGGATGCCGGGGAGACCCACGCACGCTGGCTCGCGCTCAAGACCGCCGCCAGCCGCGCCATGGCCGCCCACGGCGGAACCATCAGCCACCAACACGGCGTGGGCACGGACCACCGGCCCTGGCTGGAAGCGGAGAAGGGCGCACTCGGCCTCTCCGCCATCCGCCAGATGCTGGGAACATTCGATCCATCGGGCCTGCTCAATCCGGGCAAGCTCGTCTGAGACTGGCAGTCGGGGGGAGTCGCAACACCATGTCCGCATCCACTCAACGAGAGACGCTCTGGGGAGCGCTGGCCGCGCCCTGGGATTTGATCATCATCGGCGGTGGAATCACCGGCGCCTCCGTGCTGCGCGAGGCCACCCGCGCCGGACTGAAGGCCCTGCTCGTCGAGCAGCGTGACTTCGCCTGGGGCACCTCGAGCCGCTCCAGCAAGCTCGTTCACGGCGGTCTGCGCTACCTCGCCACCGGGGATGTGCCCCTGGTCCGCCAGTCCATCCGCGAGCGCCAGCGGCTCCTCGCCGAAGGCAACGGCCTGGTGAAGCCCCTCGACTTCATGCTCGCCAGCCACCCCCGCGAGGGCGGCAAGCACTGGCAGGGGCGCGCCGGCATCTTCGTGTACGAGCTGCTCACCGGCCGATGGCCTCGCGGCAACCACGCCACCGCCCGGCTGCGCCAGCTGGAGCCCTCGCTCGTGCAGGAGGAGGGACTCATCGGCGTGCCCTATGACGAGGCCTGGGTCGACGACGCGCGGCTCGTGCTGCGCATCCTCCGCGAGGCCGTGGCGGCGGGAGGCTCGGCGCTCAACCACGTGCGCGTCACCGGCCTGCTCCGCGAGGACGGCCGTGTCGCGGGCGTCGAACTGACGGACACCGTCGGTCAGCGCTCCGCCACCGTGCGCGCCCGCGCCGTCGTCAACGCCACGGGCGTGTGGGCCGACTCGGTGCGCGCCCACCTGTCCGCGGCTCCCAAGCTGCGCCCCCTGCGCGGCAGCCACCTCGTCTTCTCCTCCCAGCGCTTCCCCCTCGCCCACGGCATCAGCTTCCGTCACCCGCGCGGAGACCGCTTCGTGTGCGTCATGCCCTGGGAGGACTCCACGCTCATCGGCACCACGGACCTGGACCACCACCCCTCGCTGGACCAGGAGCCCTCCATCTCCTCCGAGGAGGTGGCCTACCTCATGGAGGCCGTGGAGTCCCGCTTCCCCGCGCTGAAGCTCACCCTCGAGGACGTGGTGTCCAGCTACGCCGGGGTGCGGCCCGTCATCTCCTCCGGCGCGAGCGACCCGTCCAAGGAGTCCCGCGAGCACCTCGTCCTCGAGGAGGAGGGGCTCGTCACCGTCACCGGCGGCAAACTCACCACCTGCCGTGCCATCGCGCACGATGCCCTGCGCGCCCTCCGCCACCGGCTTCCCGAGCTGGCCGCGCTGGAGCCCCACGGGCCCTTCCTCGGCACGCCTCCCGCGCTGGAGGACGCGCCCCTCTCCCCCGAGGCCCGCCTGCGCCTGCGGGGACGCCACGGAGCGGATGCGCCCGCGCTGGTGGCCATGGCCCGTCCCGGCGAGCTCGACGCCGTTCCCGGCACCTCCACGCTCTGGGCGGAGCTGCGCTGGGCGGCCCGCCACGAGAACGTCGTCCACCTGGATGACCTGCTGCTGCGGCGCGTGCGGCTGGGCCTGCTGCTGCCCCGGGGTGGCACGGCGCACCTGCCCGCCCTCCGCGCCCTCTGCCAGCAGGAGCTGGGCTGGGACGACGCGCGCTGGGAGTCCGAGGCACACGCCTACCTGACCCTCTGGCGCACCCACTATGCGCTGCCCGAGCAGCCCCGCCTTGAGACGCCGCGCGCCCAGCTCGCCACGTCCACTGGCTCCCCGCGGCGCCCCGGCGGATGACGCACGCCCGGCAGCCTCTCCAACATCGCCCGGCACTATCGTCTTCCCGACGCTCGCCTGCACCCGGAGGCGATATTTCCTCCTGCGCTCAAAGGTTACACAACTCCCCCACAATGGATTCCGCGTGGGGGGGCCATGCAACGGACCGTGGTAGCGGCGGTGGGTATGTGCATCGTGGCGTTGGGAGTGGGAGTCGTCGGCCCGCGGGAACAACCCCAGCCCACCGTGGCGAGCGTGGTCACCTGTGCACGGACGATCTCCGCCAACGTGGTGGTGCTGGATCAACCGCTGATGTTCAACCGGCTGGGCGCCCAGAACGTCAATGGCATGGTGTACGCGCTGAGCCGGGACGTCATCAACCTGGACTCTGGCCTGCCACTGACCCGGGGAGGCGCGCCGGTGCCGGGCCGGGTGGCCTTGCGCCCGGACAAACGGCCGAGGCCGCTGGTGCTGCGCGCCGCCGAGGGCGACTGCCTGCGGGTGAGCCTCACCAACCTGCTCACGCCCGCCGCCAACCCGCGAGGAGCCCCCACCCTCCTCAACCGCCTGCGTTTCAACCTGCCCCTCAACGAGCAGGCCGCCAGCCGGACCGTGGGCTTCAGCGTGCCGGGCCTGCAGCTCGCCGGCACCCTCGCCGATGACGGCTCCTTCGCCGGGCGCAACGCCAGCAGCCTGGCCGCCCCGGGCCGCGGCGCCGTCTACAACCTGCTGGCCGTGAAGGAGGGCACCTTCCTCGTCACGAGCGACGGCGCCCCGTTCGGCAGCGAGGGCGGCCAGGGCAACAGCGCCAATGGCCTGTTCGCCGCCGTCAACGTGGAGCCTCGCGGCGCGAGCTTCTACCGCAGCCAGGTGAGCGAGGAGGAGCTGCGGCTGAGCACCACCGGAACGAGCCCCACGGGCCACCCGCTCATCAACTACGAGGCGGTGTACCCCAGCACGGAGCCGTGGCTCGGCGAGGGCAAGAGCGGCCTGCCCATCCTCAACATGCTGGCGGCCGGGGAGCTCGTCCACTCGGACCCCACCGCCCTCATCGTGGGCCCCCTGGCGGATGGCTCCTTCCCGCCGAGCACCTACCCGCTGGAGAGCGTGGGCCGGCGCAACCCCAGCGTGCCCAACCGCCTGGAGGCCTTCCGCGAGTTCACCTCCCTCTTCCATGACGAGACCGCCACGGCCAACGCCTTCCCCGGCTACTTCGAGGACCCCGTGCTCGGCTACACCCTGGAAGGCGTCCGCGACGGCTTCATGATCAACTACGGCTCGGGGGGCATCGGCTCGGAGATCATCGCCAACCGCCTGTCCGTGGGGCCGATGCACGACTGCCTCGACTGCGCCTACGAGGACTTCTTCCTGAGCGCGTTCGCGGTGGGTGACGCCGCGATGGTGGTGGACGTGCCGGCCAACATCGGGCTGGAGACGCTGCCCCCCGGGGTGGCACCGCCGGCGGGCGCCTCGGGGCCCAAGGCCACCCGGGCCTTCTTCCCGGACGATCCCAGCAACGTCACCCACAGCTACCTCAGCGACTTCGTGAAGTTCCGCAACCTGCACATCGGCAAGGAACAGCACGTCTTCCACCTGCACAACCACCAATGGCTGTTCAATCCCAACGACGACAACTCGAACTACATCGACGCCCAGGGAATCGGGCCGGGTTCGGGCTACACGTATGAGATCAACTTCGGTGGCTCGGGCAATCGCAACCAGAGCGCGGGCGACGCCATCTTCCACTGTCACTTCTATCCCCACTTCGCCCAGGGCATGTGGGCCATGTGGCGCATCCACGACACGTTCGAGGCGGGAACGAAGCTGGAGGTGAGCGGCACGGGCTTCCACACGGCCCCCTTCTCGCTCCAGGACGGCAGGCCGGCCACCGGGGCCCGGGCCCTGCCGGACGGAGAGCTCGTGGCCGGGACGCCCATTCCCGCGGTGGTGCCACTGCCCGGCAAGGCCATGGCGCCCATGCCCGGCCGGGTCGAGGTGGTGCCCAGCTCGAACATCACCACGGCCTCCACCTTCCATCCGCTCAACCCGGGGGCGCGCGTGCCGGTGGGCAGCAATGCCCGCGTCATCGATCGCACCACCAACCCGGGCTACCCGTTCTGGATCGCCGGCATCGAGAGCATCGTGGGCCAGCGGCCCACCACGCCGCCCCTGGACATGCTGTCGGAGGCAGAGGCGACGGCGCTCCAGTCCGGCGCCAATCCCCTGTTCACCGGCCGGGCGGAGCTCGTCGCCGGTGCGGGCGGCTTCACCGGCGGACTGCCGAGGCACGCCCTGGAGGGCGTGGCGGCGGGAGGTGAGGCCGAGTCCACCGTGAGCCGGCTGGACTTCAGCAAGGAGGTGCGCAAGGCCCGGCCGGTGTACTTCCCCGAGGAAGGCACGGACGTGGAGCAGACGGCCATGCTCTTCCACTCGCGGCCGAGCCACCCGAGCACGACGCTGCGCCGCGATGGCACCTCGGTGCCGGGCAGCTTCCGCACCAACGGGATGCCCCCCGTGCCCAGCGCGCCCTTCTTCGAGCCGTGCCGGGATGACGCGGGCAACCCCGTGCTCGCCGGTGTGGCGCCGCGCTTCTTCGACGGCGTGGGCGGCCTGGGCACCACGGGCGCCGTCCAGTTCGGCGCGAGGAATCCCCGCGTCTACAAGGGCGCCAACATCCAGCTGGACGTGGTCTTCAACAAGGTGGGCTACCACTACCCGCAGGAGCGCATCCTCACCCTGTGGGAGGACGTGACGCCCACCCTCAACAAGACGCGGCCGCCCGAGCCCTTCATCATCCGCTTCAACACCTTCGACTGCGGCAAGTACCTCCACACCAACCTCATCCCCAAGGACTTCGAGCTGGATGACTTCCAGGTGCGCACGCCCACGGACGTCATCGGCCAGCACATCCACCTGCCCAAGTGGGACCTGCCCTCCGCGGATGGCGCGGCCAACGGCTGGAACTACGAGGACGGCACCCTGTCGCCTGGCGCGGTGCGCGAGCGCATCGCGGCCATCAACACGTACAACACCACCCCGGGCGTCACCCCCGTGCCGGCGCCGGATGGCCGCACCACGCTCACGCCGCTGCCCCACCCCTTCTTCGGCGCCGGGCCGGGCGGTGAATGGCTGGGGGCCCGCACCACCATCCAACGCTGGTTCTTCGATCCGGTGGTGAACGCGGAGGGCATCCACCGGGGACTCGGCGTCATCTTCACGCATGATCACCTGGGACCGTCCACCCACCAGCAGGTGGGCCTCTACGGCACGGTGATGACCGAGCCGCCGGGCTCCACCTGGAGGCACAACGAGACGGGCGTGCCGCTCGGGACGCGGAGCGATGGAGGCCCCACGAGCTGGCAGGCCGCCATCCTCACCGGGGACCTGGACGGAGACGGGCTCAACGACAGCTACCGCGAGTTCTGGTTCCAGGCCTCGGACTTCCAGCACGCCTACGAGGCCGGCGTGTACGTGGGCGCCGGTCCGGACGGGAGGCCCGGGCCGGGGAGCGCGCCCACCGCGGCGACGTTCCGCAGCGCGATCGGCCCCCCCCACCGGCTGCAGGCCAGCCCGGTGTTCCCGGACCTGTTCGTCAACGCGGCCACGTGCCCCGGCGGTGTGCCCCGGCCGTGTCCCCAGGCCATCTCCGTGGATGACCCGGGCATGCTCGTCGTCAACTACCGCAACGAGCCCGTGGGCCTGCGCGTCTACGACCCGGGCAGGGTGGGACCGGATGGCAGGCCGGGCGCACAGGCCACGGGCCTGGCCGGAGACCTCGCCTTCGCGCTGCAGACGCGCACGGACCGCGCCATCCCCGTGCTCAACACCGCGCTCGGCAGCACCCCGTACCCCGCGCTGACGGCGGACATCGGCGCGGGAGATCCGTTCACCCCGCTCATCCGCACCTATTTGGGGGACCGGGTGCGGGTGAAGTTCCAGGTCGGCGGACACGAGGAGGAGTTCAACGCCACCATCCACGGGGTGAAGTGGCTGCAGGCGGGCTCCAGCTTCGGCTCCTCGCCCAACTCCGGCTGGCGCAACGCCCAGGCCCAGGGCATCTCCGAGCAGTTCACCTTCACGGTGCCGCTGCTGCCCGCGCTCGGCCAGGCCGGCTCCCGGGTGGACTACGCATACGGCATGAACAGCAGCCAGGACGGCTGGTGGAGCGGCGCCTGGGGCCTGATGCGCTCGTACAACACCCCGCGCACGGACCTCTTCCCGCTGCCCACCACCCGGGCCCCGGTGCGCATCGCCAACCCCGCGGACTTCAACACCGACAGTGGTGGCTCCTGCCCCCGCGCCGCGCCGGTGCGCGCCTATGACATCACCGCGGTGCTGGCCAACACCGCGCTCCCCCTGCCGGCCGGTGTCTCCCTCGTCCCCTCGGACGCCTCGGCCACCCAGCACGCCGGAGCCCCGCTCAATCCCAGCGGCGGCACGCTCGTGTACAACCCGCGGCGCACGGCGCTGTCCAATGGCGAGTCGGGACCGCTCCATGACCCGACGGCCATCCTCTACGTGCGCACCGCGGACCTGGATGCCACCGGCAAGCTGCGGCCCGGCGTCCCCATCGAGCCGCTCGTCCTGCGCGCGGCGGCGGGCGAGTGCATCGAGGTGACCCTGCGCAACCGGCTGCCCGGGGACATCAACCGCAACACCTTCTTCGATGACAACCCGGACCTGGGCAACCTCACCAGCCTCATCGGCGTGGTCAACCGCAACCGGAACGATCCCCAGGGGGTGACCACCTTCAACAACAACCTCATCCGCCCCTCGAGCTGGGTGGCGCTGCATCCCCAGCTCGTGGCCTATGATCCCACCAAGGCGGATGGGGCCAACGTCGGCACCAACCCGCAGCAGCTCACGCCCCCGGGCGGCCTCATGCGCTACCGCTGGTACGCGGGTGACATCAGCGGGACGCCGGGCAACACCCGGAGCATCACGCTCGTGGCCACGCCGTTGGAGTTCGGCGGCGCCAACCTCATCCCCGCCGACAAGGTGAAACAGGGGCAGAAGTCGCTGGTGGGCGCGCTCATCATCGAGCCCACGGGCTCGGCGTGGACCGAGGACGCGGGCCGGAGGGCCGCGGCGAGCGTGGGCCCCGATGCCAACCGCGATGGCCGGCCGGACAGCGTCGCGTTCCGGGATTTCGCCGTGGTGTGGCAGAAGCAGTTGAGCCACCGCTACGCGGATGGCACGGCCGTGGAGAACGTCGCCGCCGAGGGAGTCGTCTCCGAGGACCCGCAGGACTCCGGGCAGATGGCCATCAACTACGGCACCGAGCCGCTGTGGTTCCGCTTCGGCCTGCGTCCCAACGCGCCACTCGGCAACGTGGCCGGGGGCTACGGCGCCGTGACCGATGCCTCCACCGCCTACAGCAACACCCGCGTGGGGGGAGATCCGGTGACGCCCGTGTTCACGGTGGCGCCCGGCCAGCAGGCCCGCCTGCGGCTGGTGGAGCCGCACGGCGCCTACCGCGGCTCCACCTTCCGGCTGCACGGCCATGGCTGGCAGAGGGACCCCTATATCTGTCCGGGCTCGGCCAACCTCGGCCTGCCGGGCAAGTGCGGCATGACGGAGGTCGGCTCCCGGGCGCTCGGCGTCAACCCCGTGGGCATGTACCTGGGTGCCCAGGAGAGCGTGCAGCCCTACACGCACTTCGAGCTCTTCCTGCCGAGCGCCGGAGGCGCCAACGCGGTGCCGGGGGACTACCTGTTCCGGGACTACGAGAGCCTCGGAAACATCTGCGGCCAGTGGGGCCTGCTGCGCGTGCAGTGAGTGACCGGAGACCCGCCACCATGACTCCACACACGTCCCCGTCCCACCCGAAGCGCCCGTGGCGTGCCGCCGCCGCCGCGGGAGCCCTGCTCACCTTCCTGGCCCTGGCCGGGTACGCCGTCCTCTCCACGAAGAAGCGCGGGAGACCGGCCCCCGCGGCCCAGGCGCCCGAGCAGGTGAGCGCCACCGGACGGCTCGAGAAGAGCGGCGTCGTGGTGGAGTTCTCCGTCGTCCAGCCAGGGCTCCCCGGCACGGAGCAGCGGCCACTGATGGAAGGGGACCATGCCGAGGTCCGCTTCCGCATGACCGATGCCACCAGCGGCCTGCCGCTGCGGGGCCTGTCGCCCTCGGCGTGGATGGACCTGGGCCAGGTGCTCTCGGGGAAGGTGGAGCGGAAGCACGAGTGCAAGGAGCGTGTCGCGCTCTACCTCGAGGGGCTGGTCGGCATCCGCCCGCTCATCGACCTCAACAGCTACTACCTGCTGGTGATGAACCAGGATGCGAGCATCTCGGTCATCGATCCGCTGGTGGGGATGACGGGCAAGACGAGCCTCTATGCCACGGTGGTGCTCGACCGGCCCGGCGCGGACTGGGTGAAGAGCCGCGACGGGCGGAAGCTCTTCGTGTCGATGCCCCGGGCGGGGAAGGTGGCGGTGGTGGACACGGAGGTGTTCCGGGTGTCGGCCCGGGTGGAGGCCGGCGAGGAGCCCACGCGCGTCGCCCTCCAGCCGGACGGGCGCTACCTCTGGGTGGGGGATGGCCCCGGAGCGAAGGCCGGCAGCGGCGTCACGGTCATCGACACCGAGTCCCTGGAGCCCGTGGCCCGGATTCCCACCGGACGCGGCCACCACGAGCTCGCCTTCACCCCGGATGACCGCTTCGCCTTCGTCAGCAACCGCGAGGAGGGCACGGTGTCCGTCATCGACATCGCGAAGCTCGAGAAGGTGAAGGACCTGCGCACGGGCCCGCTCCCCATCTCCGTGGCCTTCTCGCCCCTCGCTGGCGCGCTCTACGTGGCGGATGGCAGGGAGGGCACCCTCGTGGCCATCGACGGCGAGCGGCTGGAGGAGCGCGCCCGCCTGACGGCTAGACCGGGCCTGGGGCCCATGCGCTTCACCCAGGACGGACGCTGGGGCCTGGTGGTCAATCCCTCCGAGCACACGGTGTCCGTCATCGACGCCGCCAGCCACCGGCTCGCGCACACGCTGAGCGTGGGAGGCCAGCCCTACCAGGTGGGCTTCACCCGGGCGTTCGCCTACGTGCGCCTGCTCGACTCCGAGCGCGTGGAGATGATCAACCTCTCCACCCTGGGCGGCGGCGCGAAGCCGACGATGCAGGGCTTCGGCGCGGGAGCCTCGGCGCCCCGGCTCGCCGGAGAGCTCAGCCTCGCCGACTCCATCTCGCAGGCCGCCACCGAGGCGGCGGTCTTCGTGGTCAACCCGGCGGAGAACACCACGTACTTCTACATGGAGGGCATGAACGCCCCCATGGGGAGCTTCGGCAACTACGGGCACAACGCCCGGGCGGTGAGCGTGGTGGACAGGAGCTTGAAGGAAGTCGAGCCCGGGGTGTACTCCACGCGCGTCCGCGTTCCGGTGGCGGGCCGGTACGACGTCGCCTTCCTGTTGGACTCGCCGCGCGTGCTGCACTGCTTCTCGGTCGAGGCGAAGGAGAACCCCGCCCAGAAGCAGGCGCGCAGTGCGCTCGAGCTCGAGTACCTGGACTTCCCGGCGCGGCTGACGGCGGGTGAGGAGCCACGGCTGCGCTTCAAGCTGCGCGAGCCGGACACCCACGCGCCCGTGGCCGGGTTGGGAGACGTGACGGTGCTCACCTATGCCGCGCCCGGGCGGCTGCGTGCCGAGGTGGCCGCGCGGGAGGTGGAGGACGGCGTCTACGAGGCCCGGCCCACGCTGGCGAGCGCTGGCGCGTACTACCTCTATGTCTCGGTGCCCTCGCGGAAGGTGGGTTACGGCGGGCTGCCCTACCGGACGCTCTGGGTCGCGGGCACGGCGAAGAACGAACCCTGAGGAAGGAATCCCATGTCACTCGAGCGCATGAGAGCGAAGACCGCGAGTCTCGTCGTGATCCTGCTGTTGGGAGTACCAGCCCCCGTGCTGGGAGCCGAGCCCTGTCCCCACCACGAGCAAGGCACCGCCACCGAGGCGTCCGCGGCGAAGCCCCCCGCCTCCGACGTCCGCCTCGTGGAGGCCGGGCTCGTCGACCAGGACGGCACACCGGTCCGGCTCGGTGGCGAGGTCATCGGAGACAGGCTCGTGGTCATGAACTTCGTCTTCACCACCTGCACCACGGTGTGCCCCGTGCTGTCGGCCATCTTCAGCCGGGTGCAGGGCAGGCTGGGCGAGCGGCTGGGCAAGGAGGTCCAACTGGTCTCCCTCAGCGTGGACCCCACCCGCGACACGCCCGCGCGCTTGAAGGACTACGCGACCCGCCTCCGGGCGAAGGCCGGGTGGACCTGGCTCACCGGCAGCCCGGAGAACGTCAAACAGGTGCTCCAGGGCCTGGGGGCCTACACCCCGTCGTATGCCAACCACACGCCCATGGTGCTCATCGGTGACGCACGCACCGGCACGTGGGTGAGGCTCAATGGCTTCCCCAGCGAGGAGCAGATCCTCGCGAAGGTGGATGAACTGGCCGCGGCCCGCCGGGCCCGCACCTGGTTCACCGACACCGCGCTCGTCACGCAGGAGGGGAAGCAGGTCCGGTTCTACAGCGACGTCCTGAAGGATCGCGTCGTCGTCATCTCCTTCCTCTTCACGCGCTGCACCACCGCCTGCCCGATGATCGCCGCCCGGCTCAATCACATCCGCGAGCAGCTCGGCGAGCGCTTCGGGCGCGACGTGTCCTTCATCTCCATCAGCGTGGACCCCGAGCACGACACACCGCAGCGGCTCGCGGAGTTCGCCCGCAAGCACCAGGCGGCCCACCCGGGCTGGACGTTCCTCACCGGGAAGAAGGAGGACGTGAACCAGGTGATCGCCCGGCTCGGCCAGTACGTGGAGAACGTCGAGGGACATTCCACCCTGCTCATCGCCGGCAACGAGAAGCGCAAGCACTGGATGAAGATCCGCCCGGATGAGCCCTCCCCGGCCGTCGCCGAGCGCGTGCGGCAGCTCGCCGAGGAACGATGACGGGCCTGGCCCTCACCCTGCTGCTCTGCGCGCTGACGCCCCAGGAGCAGGCGGGCAGGAGAATCTACTTCGAGGGCGAGAGCCCCTCGGGCGGGAGCATCTCCGCGACGCTCGGCGCGGGCGTCCGCCTGCCGGGCTCGGCGGTGCCGTGCGTCAACTGCCACGGCGAGGACGGCACCGGCAGTCCCGAGGGCGGCGTCCTTCCCCCGGACATCACCTGGACGGAGCTCACCAAGCCCTACGGCCACGTCCACCCGGGCGGCAGGAAGCACCCGGTGCTCGACGACAGGAGCGTGGCCCGCGCCGTCTCCGAGGGTTTCGACCCGGGCGGCAACCGGCTGGACGTGGTGATGCCGCGCTACTCGATGTCCCGGGAGGACATGAGCAGCCTGCTCGCGTGGCTGAAGCGGCTGGAGCACGAGCGCGCGCCCGGGGTGACGGACTCGGCGCTGCGGCTGGGCGTCGTGCTGCCCACGCGGGGGCGGCTCGCGGAGCTGGGACAGGCCATGCGCGGCGTGCTGGAGGCGTACTGCGCCGGGCTCAACGCCTCGGGAGGCATCCACGGCCGCGCGCTCGAGCTGGTCGTCGCCGGGTACGACAGCGATCAGGAGACGGGCCTGAGCAGCGCCCAACGGATGCTCGGCCAGGAGCCCGTCTTCGCGCTGCTGTCCGGCTTCCTGCCGGGAGCGGAGCGGGAGCTGGCCGCGCTGGCGGAGCGGGAAGCGCTGCCCCTCATCGGGCCCTTCACCCTGTCCGCCCGGAAGGACGGCGCACCGGGGCGTCACGTCTTCTTCCTCCTGTCGGACGCGGGAGAGCAGGCCCGCGTCCTCGCCGAGTACGCCGCGAGGGAGCTGCACCGGGAAGGCACGCGGGCCGCCATCCTCCACCCCGACGACGAGGGCCTCGCCACGGCCGCGCGCGCGGCACGGGCCCGGCTCCAGGCACGAGGCTGGAAACAGGTGGAGCCGCGGCGCTACGCCCGGGGTGCATTCAATCCCGCGGTGGCCGAGGAGCTGAAGCGGAAGGGAACGCGGGTGGTGCTGTTCCTCGGCAATGACGCGGAGCTGGCCGCGCTGCTGGAGAAGGCGCGGACCCTCGGCTGGGCGCCCTACGTGCTGCTGCCCGGAAACCTCTCCTCCCGGGCGGCGGTGCGAGCGCCCGCGCTCTTCCAGGGGCGCATCTTCCTCGCCTACCCCACCCTGCCCTCGGACGAGCAGCCCCGCGCCCGCGAGGCCTTCGCCCGGCTGCGCGCGAGCACGCCCACCGCGGAGGGCTACCGGATGGCCCAGGTCTCCGCGTACACCGCCGCCACGCTGCTCACCGAGGGACTGCGCCGCTCCGGCAGACAGGTGAGCAGGAAGAAGCTGCTCGGCCACCTGGAGGGGCTGTATGCCTTCGAGACGGGGCTCGTGCCTCCCTTGAGCTACGGGCCCAACCGGCGCGTGGGCGCTCGGGGCGCCTACGTCGTCACGGTGGACCTCGCGACGCGGAGCTTCCGTCCGGTCACCGGGTGGATGGACCTCGGCGATGAGGACTGAGTACCCCTGAATCGTACACACCCTCGGGAGCGATACGCCCTCGGCCGGGGCGTGCGCATCCTCCAGCGGAAGTGCTGTCCTTGTCCGGGAGAGGAATCATGTTCCGTATGCCGAAGCAGCACTGGAAGCGGTCCGCCCTCGTGGTGTGTGGTGCCCTTTTCGGTCTCGCGCCGCTGGTGTATGCGCAAGACCCGTCCGAGGAAGATCCCCAGGGCCGGGAGGTCCGCGCCAGGCCCGAGGGCAACGTCCACACCTCCTCCGAGCGGCAGGCGAAACGGAGCATGCCGAAGGCCGCGCTGGTGGGCAACCAGCTCTTCCTGAGCTGCATGCTGGACTTCCCCAGCCAGGTGAGGCGCTTCGCCGTCACCTGCCCGGGCACCCGGCACATCGACGTGAAGCTCGCCGACTGCTGCGACGCGGGGGACCACTGGCAGGTGACGGTGCGCTCGTGGGATCCCAAGCCCAATGTAGCGGTCGCGAGCGCCTCGGGCGCGAACGGCGAATTCAGCATGCCCGCGCGCGTCTTCACCTACCACAGAACCCGGGACATGAACGCGCTCATCGAGTGCAGCTACCTGCACGGCCGCAACCTCTTCCCGGCCGAAGCCGACATCCTCGTGGAGACACCGGGAGCGCCCTGCACCGTGCGGGAGCTGGGGTTCTCGAGCGAGGCGGACCTCGGCCGGTGAGGCCGGGCTACCTGCCGCCCGAGGTCATGCGCCGCATCTGCTCGGTGTACTCGGCCATGGTGCCCAGGCCCACGGCCGCGCGGCGCGCGTCCACGTTCGCCTCGTCCTCGATGGGGCGGGGCACCAGCTTGCCCTCCACCTCGTGGAACTGGGTGCCGTAGCGCTGCGGCTTGCCCTCGGCCACCAGCACCCGGTCCGTCAGGTAGGCCAGGGCCTTCGCATCGCCCTCGCCCGCCGCCACCGACTTCTCCAGCAACGGCAGGCACTGCCGCTGGAAGGCCACGTCCAGGT
This sequence comes from Archangium sp., assembly GCF_036277355.1. Classification (GTDB taxonomy): domain Bacteria; phylum Myxococcota; class Myxococcia; order Myxococcales; family Myxococcaceae; genus Archangium. The sequence continues at coordinate 136,794 of NZ_DASUNC010000024.1, read as the reverse complement.
CCGCGTGCTGCACGAGCAGCCATGCCGCCTTCGCGCCCCGCTCACTCACCAACGACTTCGTGGGCCAGCCCACCTGCGCGACGATCTCCTTCATCCGCGCGGTGTTCTTGATGTCGATGGCCTTCATCCGCTCGTTGGCCGCCGTGTCCTTGAACCGCGCCGCGCCCGCCGCGCGCCGGGCGGCCTGGTCCTCCTCCATCATGCGCAGCAGCTCGTCGCGCAGCTGCGGATTCTGGGCCTGCATGAGCTTCGCCTCGTTGGCGGCGGCCTTCTCGGCGATGCGGGCGAAGGCGGGCTCCTCGCGCAGCGAGGCCAGGTCCTCGTCCTGCTTCAGGGGCCCGGGCTCGGCGAAGCCGGCGTCCACGGCGCGCTCGAGCCACGTGAAGGCCTCGTCCTTCTGGCCCGCGAGGGCCGCGGCACAGGCCGCGTTGTAGCTCGTGTACTCGGTGCGCACGCCCTGCTCCCAGGCCTGCCGGTAGAGTGGGAGCGACTCGGTGCTCTTGCCACTCTGGAGCAGCGCGTCCGCCTGCATCGCCAGCGCGCGAGCCTCGGGCGTGGGCGCCGGGGCCGCGGCGGGCGCGGTGGCCGCGGCGGGCGCGGGCGTCTCGGTGGGGGCGGCCGTATGGGCGCAGGCCGACAGCAGGCTCAGGGCGGCGAGCCGCACGATGAGGCGATTCATTCAGTCTTCTCCCGTGGGGATGGAGACCGGCGGGATGCCGGCCGTGGGGGGGCGCGGATGCTAGCGGAGGACCCGGACATGCCCTCCTGATTGGACTCCAGGCAGGCAGCCAACACTCCCGAGAACGGAGCGGCTTCCGGTATTTATTGGACTTCCAAGGAGATCGACCGGGACAGCTCTGTCCGTTAGAGTCGCGAGCCATGAATTTCGTGAGCCGGAAGCTGTGGATCGTCGGAGGAATGAGCCTGGCGCTGGGCGCGTGTGCGGGGAGGAACGTAGCGCCGGTCCAGAAGTACAGCCTCGGAGTGGCGCGTGCGGACTACCGCGACTACACGGGCGCCAAGGCGAACATCTGTGACGCGGAGCCCCGCTGGCTGACGGACGAGCTGAGCGCGGTGAACGGCCTGATGACGCGCTTCCTGTCCGAGACGGAGCAGGTGAAGAACCCGCAGTCGGTGGACTACGCGCGCTCGGTGGAGCTGCTGAAGGAAGCGGCGGGCTCGCTGGAGAAGGTGATGAAGGTGCACCAGAACAACCTCCAGGCGGTGCAGAAGTGCGGCTTCGCGAAGAGCGGGGCCTTCCCGGACATGACGAAGCGCGGCACGGAGCTGCTGGAGCAGTCGCGGGCGCGGCTGGCCGAGGGCGGCCAGTTGCTCGCCCTGGAGGAGGTGCAGCGCAAGTGGAAGGAGGAGGCGCCGCGGCGGGAGCAGGCGGCTCGCCAGGAGTGGTGCGCGAAGAACCCCGAGGTGGGCAGCACCGACCTGTACTACGCGCGCAAGCACGCCGATGGCCGCACCGAGTGGTTCTTCTGTGACGGGCACATCGTGCAGTCCGCGGCCAACGGGGGCGAGCCCACGCTGGTGTCTCCCGAGGGGCTGAGCGCGAAGGAGCGCCGCAAGGTGAAGCCGCCGCGCTACCTCGAGGCGGCCGCGGGCTACCCGGTGGAGGAGATGGACAAGCAGCCGGCGAGCGTCGCGGACGCGGCGGCTCCGGCGCCCGCTCCGGCTCCCGCCCAGGGCACGGCCGCGGGCGGGAACTGAGCACCCGCGCTACGGCGCGTACGTCACCACCAGGTGGTTGGCGGTGAGCACCATCCCGCGCGGCGCGCCGCCGCTCGGGAGGGTGAGGTCGAAGGTGAAGGGCAGGCGCAGCACCCGCTCGTTCAGGGCATTGCGCAGCATGCCCTCCGACTGGCTGCTGGAGTGGGCCTTGAGCTTCGTGCGCGAGGCATGGGCCCGGGCCATCAGCGCGTTGTCGCTGCCCATGGACAGCTCCACCACGAGGTCCGCCACCACACCGGCGGCCACGCCCGATTGGAACTTGCGGACCTCGGCCTGGTAGGCCTTGGGGACGCTGCCGTTGTAGCGGATGTTGTCGCCGCGCAGCTCGGCCCGGCAGGTGAGCGTGTTGAGCGGGCCGAAGCGCACGTCGGAGATGCGCTCGATGACGACCTCGCCCAGGAGCCGCTGGTCGAAGGTGCGGGCGGGCATCCGCATGGGCAGCAGCTGCGCGGCCATCTGCTCCAGGGCCGCGGGCGAGTAGTACATGGAGAAGGAGCGCCCCGCCTTGCCGGGCGAGCGCAGCCCCTCGGTGTAGCGCGAGACGGACTGGAGGGCCTTGTCCAGTTGCTGCTGCTCCTCGGTGAGGAGCCGGTTGTCCTGCTCCGCCGAGCGCAGCCGCGCGGCGGCACTCGTGCCACAACCGGCGCCCAGGGCGGCCCACACCACCAGGAGGCCCAGCGACAGCGCCCTCATGGCCCCACCACCCTGCAGGTGCCCTGGGACACGCGCCACTCCCCCGCCTTGCGAGGCGCGGAGAAGGTGGCCGTCATGCTGTAGGGCTGGCCACGCAGCTGGAAGCGGGCGTGGACGGCACCCGATTGGGGCAGCCCCGGCACCTGCGCACTGGCCGGAGCCACCCCGGCACAGGCCAGGTTGTTGAGGCCGGCGGCACTCTCCGCCTGCGCCATCACCTGGTAGGACTGCTGGAGCTCGGCCCTCTTGCGCTCCAGCTCGGCCCGGAGCTCCGCGTTGCGCGCCTCCAGCTCATTCGCGCGCCGCTCCGTGGCCGAGCCCGAGGACGCCCGGGCACCACTCCTGCTCGAAGCACACCCGGCCGCGCACAGCGCGAGCACGGGCAACCAACACCAGCGGGACATGTTCATGGTCCCACCAGGGTACCACCACCGCCTACCCGCCCAGCCGCGACAGGCGCTCGGCGAGCCGTGCATCGCCCCCCGCCTCCAGCGCGCGCAGCAGGGCCGGCAGGGAGCTGCCACCCGAGGCCAGGTGCCCCTCCACGTGCGGGCGCAGCTCGCTCCAGCGCGTCTCCCAGCCCTCGCCCGAGGCACGGGGCCTCGCCTCCAGCAGCGAGCCCAGGCGCAGCGCCAGCTCGGGCTCGCCGAGCACCTCGGCCTGACGGGACAGCACGCCGATGGCCGCCTGGGCCGGTGTCCCCGAGGCAGCCTTCTTCCACTGCTCCAGCGCCCGGACGAAGGCCGCGGCATCCAGCTCGGCCAGCAGCTCCAGGGCCACCCACAGCGGCAGCCGCGGCTCGCCCCTGGGCGCCACCACCTTGCCCATCAACGACGTGAACACCGCGCCGAGGGCGGCATGGCTGGCCGGATCCACGCCTCCCAGGGCCCGGAGCGCGCGCCGCGCCCGGCGGGCCTGGAGCGACACCTTCCAGCTGCGTCCTCCCACCCGCGTGTCGAGCGCCGTGAGCGCCTCGGCGGCCTCCTTCACCTGCTCGGCGGACGGCTTGCCCCCGCGCACCCGGGGCGGCAGCGAGAGCTTCGGAGCGGCGGCGGCGGCGCCCTTGGCGCCCTTGGGCGCGGGCGCGGACTCGGAGGACACCTCGTGGTAGCCCTCGCGCAGCTTCTCGGCCACCTTGCGCTCGTACTCGCGCCGGGCGCCCGCCTCGTCGTCGAACTCCTTCTCCTTGCGCTGCCCGTCGGTGCCCAGCCGGCCATACACCACGATGAAGGTGTTGCCCTGGACCTCGGCCATCCAGAACTTCGCGCTGGTGCCTTCCACGAACTCGAACCTGCGCATGGTGCTGCCCCTCCCGTACCCGGTGTGCGGATGCGGAGCCGGACGCTACTACGAAGCGGTCCCCCCCGGCGTGCCTGGAGCGCTAGCATTCCCCCCATGATTCGTTCAGCGACCCCCGCGGATGTCCCCTCCATCGCCCGGCTGATCCGGGCCCTGGCCGAGTACGAGAAGCTCTCCCACGAGGTCGTCCTGCGCGAGGAGGACCTGCACCAGCACCTCTTCGGCGAGCGGCCCTATGCCGAGGTGGTCCTGGCCGAGGATGGCGGGCAGGTGGTGGGCTTCGCCCTCTTCTTCCACAACTACTCCACCTTCCTCTCCAAGCCGGGCCTCTACCTGGAAGACCTCTTCGTCCTGCCCGAGCAGCGCGGCCGGGGGCACGGCAAGCGCCTGTTGTCGCACCTGGCGAAGCTCGCGGTGGAGCGGGGCTGTGGGCGCTTCGAGTGGTCCGTGCTGGACTGGAACACCCCGTCCATCGAGTTCTACAAGTCCTTCGGCGCGGTGCCGATGAACGACTGGACGGTGTTCCGCGTCACGGGCGAGTCGCTGGAGCGGCTCGCGCGGGCGTGACATTCTGCGTGGGAGCTGCGTGGTAGCGAGGCCGCATGACGTCCTTCGATGACAAAGAGCGCCGCACGCTCGTGAACGACGAGCGCCGCACGCTCGTGCCCGAGGAGCCCCGGCGCACGGTCGTGATGGACGACCGGCGCACGGTGAACATCGGCACGAGGGACGCACCAGGGTCTTCCGCGGGTACCCGACCCCTTGGGGTACCTGACGGGACACCTGGTGGGGCCCCGGGCGAGGCCCCCACGCTCGGCCGGGGCACGCCCCTGGACCGGTACGTGGTGTTGGATCCGCTGGGTGAAGGCGGCATGGGCATGGTGTACGCCGCCTACGACTCGGTGCTGGACCGGAAGGTGGCGCTGAAGCTGCTGCCGCCGGGAGAGGTGGACGGCGGCCCCGAGGTGTCCTCGGGACGGGCGCGGCTGTTGCGCGAGGCGCAGGCCATGGCCCGGCTGTCACACCCCAACGTGGTGGCCATCTACGACGTGCACCAGCACGAGTCCCAGGTCTTCATGGCCATGGAGCTGGTGGACGGCCAGACGCTGCTGCAGTGGGAGCGGGAGAAGCCGAGGACGTGGCGGGAGCTGCTCACGGCCTACCTGTCCGCGGGCCGGGGACTGGCCGCCGCGCACGCCGCGGGGCTGGTGCACCGGGACTTCAAGCCCACCAACGTGCTGGTGGGCAAGGACGGCCGCGTCCGGGTGACGGACTTCGGCCTGGCGCGTCCGCACAACGCCCCTCCGGAGCAGGCCGCCGACGCCGCTCCGGACACCAGCCCGGTGAAGGCGCACAGCCTGCTGGAGCTGAACCTGACGCAGCGGGGCGCGGTGCTGGGCACGCCGGCCTACATGGCGCCGGAGCAGTTCCGGGGCGCCACGGCGGACGCGCGGAGTGATCAATTCTCCTTCGCCGTGTCGCTGTGGGAGGCGCTCTACGGCGTGCGCCCCTTCGAGGGCACGTCCCCGGGCGAGCGCCGGGAGAACGTGCTGGCCGGGCGCATCCACGCGCCGCCGCCCTACTCCAAGGTGCCGCCGTGGGTGAACCGCGCCCTGCTGCGCGCGTTGAACACGGCACCGGAGGCGCGCTACCCGTCGCTGGACGCGCTGCTGGCCGTGCTGGAGAGGGACCCGGCGCGGGTGCGCCGCCGCGCGCTGGCCATCACGGCGTTGGGGCTGCTGGTGACGGGCTCGGCGGTGCTGGCGTGGACGACCTGGCAGCAGCGCCAGGCGCAGCTGTGCACGGGAGGCGCGGCGAAGCTGGTGGGCATCTGGGACGCGCCGCGCAAGGCGGCCATCGAGAAGGCCTTCTTCGCCACGGGCCGGGACTATGCGCGCGACACGTGGGTGCGCGTGCGCGAGGCGCTCGACGCGTACACGCGCGAGTGGCAGGAGATGCACCACGACACGTGCGCGGCCACCCGCATCCGGGGCGAGCAGTCCGAGGACGTCATGTCCTTGCGCATGGCGTGCCTGGAGGGACGGCGGCAGGAGCTGGCCGCGCTCAGCGAGGTCTTCGCCGACGCCGACGAGACGGTGGTGGAGAAGGCCATCTTCGCCACCAGCTCGCTGCGGCGGCTGTGGGGCTGCGCGGACGTGGAGGCGCTCATGTCCGAGGTGAAGCCGCCCGAGGACGCGAATACGCGCCGCGCGGTGGAGACGGTCCGCGCGCAACTGGCCCGCGTCAAGGCGCTCAACACGGCCGGCAAGCTCCCGGAGTCGCTGGAGCTGGCCACGGAGGTGGCGAAGAAGGCGCCCACGCTGGGGTACTCGCCCGTGCACGCCGAGGCGCTCTTCACGCAGGCGTGGGTGCAGATCCTCGCCGCGGAGAACCAGGGTGTGCCCCCGCTGCTCACCGAGGCGCTGTGGCTGGCGCACGCCTCCCGGCACGACACCATCGTCGCCGCGGCGGCGGTGCGGCTGATGGGCTACTACGCCCAGCGGGGCCCGGAGGAAGAGGCGAAGCACTGGCAGGCCTTCGCGCTGGCCTCGCTGGACCGGCTGGGGGAGAACGGGGAGCTGCGGGCCATCTACCACAACAACCGGGGCATGGCCTTCTACGCGCAGGGCAACTTCGCGGAGGCGTACGAGTCCTTCGACAAGGCCTTCGCGCTGGCGGAGCAGACGCTGGGCCCGGCGCACTCGACGACGCTGCGCTACGCCACCAACTCGCTGGCGGCGCTGGGCAACCTGGACCGCATGGACGAGTCGCTGCGGGCCCTGGAGTCGCTCGTGTCCGTGGGAGAGCAGAACCTGGGCCCGCTGCATCCGTTCCTCGTGCAGCCGATGATGAACCTGTCGAGCACGTACGTGATGCAGGGGCGGCTGGCGGACGCGCGCCGCATCCTCGACCGGGTGCGGGAGATCGTGAAGCGGGCCTTCCGGCCGAACTCGGAGGAGTGGGCGCACTACCACCTGTCGGCGGGCGAGCTGGACAGCGAGCAGGGCCGGGACGCCGAGGCGCTGGAGCACTACCAGGAAGCGGCGCGCCTGTACGGGACGCTCACGGGCCCGGAGAGCGCGGACGCACTGCAATCGCTGGTGCGGGTGGCCGAGGCGCAGATGGCGCTGGAGCGGCTGGGGCAGGCGCGGCAGACATTCCAGCAGGTGCTGGAGCTGACGAAGAAGGATCCGCAGCAGCAGGAGCACATCTACACGCAGGCGTTGAACGGACTGGCGGCGCTGCACACGGTGAGGGGCCAGCATGACAAGGCCCTGAAGCTGCACCAGCAGGTGTTGGAGCTGCGCGAGCGGTTCCTGGGAGCCGATCACTTCAACACGTTGCTCATCCGGATGGACGTGGCCAACAGCCTGTTGGAGATGGGGCAGGCGGCGAAGGCACTCGCGCTGTTCGAGCAGGTGCGGGTGCTCTTCGAGAAGACGACGGAGCTGGATTCACCGGTGGGGGCGCTGCTGCTGGCGGGCACGGGCGAGGCGCTGCGCAAGCTGGGCAGGACGGGCGAGGCCATTCCGCTGCTGGAGCGGGCGCTGGTGATCGTCGGGAACCACAAGGGGCGTCCGGAGTACCAGGCGTTGGTGCAATCCGCGCTGGCGCGGGCGTTGTGGAACACGGGGCAGCAGCTGGAGCGGGTGCAGAAGCTGGCGGCGGCGGCGCGGGCGATCTACGCGCGGACACCCATCCTGCGAGCGAACGAGCTGGCGCAGCTGGACGCGGTGCTGAAGCGGTACGAGCCGAAGACACCGCCCCTGGGAGCCATGGCGCAACCCACGGCGCCGTGAAGCGGGGGTGAGGGCCGTCACCCACGCATCCACCCCCACCCACGCATCCACCCCTCTCCCCTCGGGAGAGGGACGGGGTGAGGGTATCAGGGCCCCAGGTTGAGCCCGTGCTCCCGAGCGCCTACACCTTGACCACCTGGCGCAGATCCGCCGTCGGAGCGAACGCCGGCGGGCGGCGATGCTTGGAGGCCTGCTCGTAGGCGAACGCGAGCCGCAGGAGCACGGGCTCGCTCCAGGCGCGGCCGATGAACGACAGGCCCACGGGCAGTCCGGCCACATACCCAGCGGGGACGGTGATGCTCGGGTAACCCGCGACAGCGGCGGGCGAGGAGCTGCTGCCGAGCCAGTGGTCGCCATTCACCAGGTCGATGAGCCCGGGAGGAGCCTGGGTGGGAGCGACGAGCGCATCGAGCTTGTGCTTGGCCATGACGGCATCGATGCCCTGCTCACGCGACAACTTCCGGCAGGCGGCGAGGGCCTTGAGGTACTTCTTGTCGGTGAGGGGCCCCTTCTCCTGGGCCTGGAGGAACAGCTCCTGGCCGAACCAGGGGAGCTCGGTGTCGCGGTGCTCCTCGTTGAAGCGGATGAGGTCCGCGAGCGTCTTGAGCCGGGTCCTCTCCCCGAGCCCGGCGAGGTAGGCCTCGATGTCGGCCTTGAACTCGTAGAGCAGCACCTCCATCTCCGGCTCATCCGTCTTCGAGGCGGTGGGGATATGGGCCTCGTCGACGATGACGGCACCCTGGGCCTTCATGAGCTCGAGGGCCTGCGCGACGAGCGCATCGGTGGCGGGGTGATAACCGAAGAAACGCTCGCGCGGCACACCGATGCGAGCCCCCTTCAGCCCATGGGGGTCGAGGAAGCGCGTGTAGTCCGCGTGCGCGTGGCCCTTGCTCGAAGCCGTGACCGCATCAGTGGGGTCGATACCGGCGAGGACGCCCAGAAGCGCGGCGGCATCCGCCACGGAGCGGGCCATGGGGCCGGCGGTGTCCTGGCTGTGCGAGAGCGGAATGATGCCCGAGCGGCTCACGAGCCCGAGCGTGGGCTTGAGCCCGACGAGCGAGCTCGCCGCGGACGGAGAGACGATGGAGCCATCGGTCTCGGTGCCGACGGACACGGCGCAGAAGTTGGCGGCGGTGGCGGCGCCGGAGCCCGAGCTGGAGCCCGAGGGCGTGCGGTCGAGGGCGTAGGGATTGCGGCACTGGCCGCCGCGCCCGCTCCACCCGCTGGAGGAGTGCGTGGAGCGGAAGTTGGCCCACTCGCTGAGGTTCGTCTTGCCGAGGATGACGGCACCCGCGGCGCGCAGCCGCTCCACCACGAAGGCATCGCGGGAAGGGACGGCGCCCACGAGCGCGAGGGAGCCGGCGGTGGTCTGCATCTTGTCGGCGGTCCCGATGTTGTCCTTGATGAGGACCGGAATGCCGTGCAGCGGACCGCGAGGCCCCTTCGCCTTGCGCTCCTCATCGAGCGCGGTGGCGATGGCGAGCGCATCCGGATTCAGCTCGATGACGGACTTGAGCGGGAGCTCTCCCTCGCGGTCCAGCGATTGGATGCGGGCGAGGTAGCGCTCGGCGAGGCCCTGCGCGGTGTACCGGCCCGACTGCATGGCGGCCTGGAGCTCGGAGACGGTGGCCTCCTCGAGCTCGAAGGAGCCGGCGCGCGGCGCGGAAGCGGGCGCGGGCGCGGCGTTGCCGGGAGAGGGCTGTGCATGGACATCCAGGGCGGCCAGCGTGCTGGCGGCGGCGGCGCCACCGAGGAACGTCCGGCGGCTCAGGCCCTGGGAGTTTCCGGGGGAAGGAATGGGCTTCTTCATGGAGGGCGCTCAGTACAACAGCGGACGCGGCCGGCCACAACCCGGACCCCTTCACCCCTGGCTCCTGCACCCCACGCACCTTCCGTGCGAGACTCGGGAGGGTGAGCACTCCGACTCCAGACGCCTGGTGCCCGCGTTGCCGAGATACGACCCTGCGCCGGATGCGGACGCGGCACGGGACATTGGGGTTCTGCCAGGGGTGCAAGGGGCACCATGTGACGCGGGAGGCAGGTGACTTCCTGGCGCCGCTCCTCGCCCGGCTGGCGAAGCGCCTCACCGAGGCCGCCGGAGAGGGGCGCTGTGCCCAGGGAGTCCACCTGCTGGCGGACGAGCAGGAGCATTGCTACGTGTGCCCGATGCCCTCGCTGCGCTGTCCGGACTGTACCTCCCGGATGGTGCCGCTCGAGGTCCACGGACAGACGGTGGACATCTGCACCCGCTGTCCGGGCATGTGGCTGGATGCGAACGAGCTGACGGCCCTGCGGAGCGCCCATCAGGGACAGCTCTCCGCACCAGGCGGGTCCCAGGTCCTCGCCGGGTCCCGTCCGGAAGAGTCAGGGACCTTGCTGGGAACGGTGGGAGAGGTCGCGGGCGATGGCGTGCTCTACGTCATCATCGAGGCGATCTGCTCCCTGTTCTGACCGGCCGCGCGGCGTACCAACGGGTCCGACCATCGGACCAGTTGCTCCCCATCGCGGCCGGAGCCTCCCCTCCGAGCTCAGAGCGCCGTCAGGTCGTAGTACTCCGCCGACGACTGGTCGTGGTTGCTCACGCCGCCCACGACGAGCACCGTGCCGTTGCCGAGCAGGGTCGCGGTGTGCTGGTAGCGGTCCACGCTCATGGCGGCCGTCACGCTCCACCTGCCCATGGCCGGGTCATACAGCTCGGACGAGGTCAGGATGCCCGTGGCCGGGTGGTAGCCACCGGCGATGAGCACGCGGCCATCCGGAAGCACGTTGGCGGTATGGAACCGGCGCGGCGAGCCCATGCCGCCCGTGGCTGACCAGTTGCCGGTGGCGGGGTCATACAGCTCGGCGGACGCGCTCGGCGCCACGCCGGTGCCCGAGCCGCCCGCGACCAGCACCTTGCCGCCCGGCAACAGGGTGGCGGTGTGCGAGGCGCGGCCCGTGGCCATCGTCCCCACGCTCGTCCACTTCCCGGTGGCCGGGTCATACAGCTCCGCGGAGGCGATGAGTCCATCGGAGGCATCGCTGCCCCCCGTCACCAGCACCTTGCCGCCGGGCAGCAGCGTCAGGGTGTGGAAGGCCCGAGCCGTGTTCAGGCTTCCAGTAGAGGACCAGGTGTTGGTGGCCGGGTCATACAGCTCGGCCGAGGCCAGCGTGGCGCTGTCGTACTCACCCGCGCGGCCACCGGCCACGAGCACCTTGCCGCCAGGCAGCAGGACGGCGGCGTGGTGGTAGCGCTGGGTGTTGAGAATTCCCGCGGGCGTCCACCTGCCCAGGGCGGGCACGTACAGCTCGGCGGTGGCGTTGGTGATGGGGCACACGCCGCCGCCCGCGATGAGCACCCGGCCATCCCGCAGCTTCGTGGCCGTATGGCCCCGGTGCGAGCCCAGCGTGCTTCCCGTGACGGACCAGGATCGGGCCTCCGGGTTGTAGACCTCCGCCGTGGTGTTGAAGCCACCGGCCACCAGCACCCGGCCATCGTCCAGCAGCGTGGCGGTGTGCAGCAGCCGTGGCAGGGCCATGCTGCCCGTCGGAATCCAACCGCCGCCCCGGTCCTCGCACGAGCCGGAGGCACCCGGAACGACCGTGACCGTCCGCGTCGCGCTGCCCACGTTGCCGGCCCCATCCTTCGCCGAGTACGTGAGGGTGTACGTGCCCGGCATGCGGGTGTTGATGGAGCCGGACACGGTCACCGCGGAGGACAGGACCCCGGAGCACGAGTCGATGGCCACCGCACCCGGCTCGACGTAGGGCGTGCGGCACTCGAGCGTCTCCGAGGCATACCCCACCAGCGACACGGCCGGCGGCGTGGCGTCGACGACGGTCACCGTCCCCGCGCAGCTCGACAGCAGGCCCGCGGGGTCCAGACAGGTCAACCCCACGAGGTACGAGCCCAGCCCCAGGGAGCCGACGAGCCCCTGGGTGCACTGCAGCGAATCCCCATCTGGGTCGTACGAGCCGTCATTCACGGAGGGTACGGTGGCGCTGCAGGTGGGGCCGGCCTGGAGCGTCACGTCCTTGCACTTCGCCACCGGTGCACGGTTGACGGCCACGGACCGGCAGGACGCGCTGCACGCACCGGTGCCGTTGGCCGCGCCGGTATCGCACTGCTCGCCCGGATCCAACGTGCCATCTCCGCACCAGTGCAGGCGGCACACGGACGAGCAGGCCGTGCCCGGCATGCCGTTGCCGAGGCCGGTGTCACACTCCTCGGGGTACTGCACCACGCCATCGCCGCAGCGCACGGGGACGGCACCGCGGGCCAGGATGTAGGGCACCCCGTGCGAGCCATCCGCGAAGTCCAGCGAGCCCGGCAGACGCGCGCCGTACACCGGGTCCCTCGCGATGACGAGCGGGGTGAAGTTGGCGGCCGGGAAGGAATCGAAGGCCTCGTGCACCGAGCAGGCCCAGCGGGACAGCAGCGTGTCCGTCAGGCCCGACAGGGCCGGGTGCGAGGCCACCATGTGGGCGTCGTCGTAGCAACCCACCCCCGTCACGGTGAAGGAGCCAAAGGGCTCCAGCACCGGCACCGGCGTCCGAGGATCCGTGTCGTGGTAGTAGCAGCTCAGGTTGATATAGGCGCCCGTCCTGCCCTCCTGCGCGGTGGCGAACTGGACGGCGTTCTTCGTGACCTGATCCTTGAAGTGGTACACGGGATCCGTGCCCACGATGATGACGTTGCCGTCCACCACGGGGCCCCAGATGCCGCGGGTCTTCGAGGCCGCGGAGATCAACCCGAGGCTGCCAGCACACGTGGCATCCCCCAGGATGATGGCGCGATAGCCCGCGAAGTCCGCCGAGCCCTTCGCGGCCCACGCGGCATCGGAGACGACGTCCACCGTGTAGCCCAGGCTCCGCGCGGCCACCGCCTCCACGCTGTTGGAGCCCCCCGTCACCGACGCCGCCAGGATGAGCACCTTGTGGGTGCTGCCGAGCCCCTGGGGACGCGTGCTCACGTCCGCCGGCATCTCACCGCCACCACAGCCCACGAGCCACCACACGCCCAGGGCCATCAGCATCCGGGAGCACAGACCGCTCCAGGTCTTCGGGGGGATTTCAGACCGCATGGGTTACCTCGGGGGGTTCGCACGCACCGCTCCCAGACACCCGGAGCAGGCGAGCGGCGCCTTTGTACACCAGCGATCGGGGTGGACGGACAGGGGGGGCCCGCCACCGCTTCACGAGCAGAGACGGAATCCCCGCGAGGCCCGGCAATCAGCGAGGCCCGAAGCCTCCGCTGGCACTCTCGGGCACCGGGCAGGCGGCACCGGGCGCACGGCTTGTTCGCCTCCAGACAGATGCTCAGCTTTCCGGGGCGATGAAGACTTCACAGATGATTCCGGCCTGGGTCGTGTTGCTGCTCACCCCGATGATGGCGCTCGCGCAGATGGGTCCCCCGGGGGACAGCCAGAAGGTGGATCAGTATGTCACCCACAGCCCGGCGCTCTGGTACTGGGTGGCGATGACCGTGGTGGCGGCGGCGGCCTTCGCGGTCGTCTCCTTCCGCCTGTCCAGGCACAAGCAGCCGCCCCACCGTCCGAGCACGCCCTGACGCGGACTAGCGCGCGTCCGCGGCCGTCTTCGTCTCGCCCTGCTTGCCCGCGGGGAGATCCGGGATGAGGAGGATCTCGATGCGGCGGTTGCGGGCGCGGCCCTTGGCGTTGGCGTTGCTGGCCACGGGCTTCGTGTCCGCATGGCCCGCGGCCACCAGCTTGCCCGGGGGAACACTGGCCTTCTCGCCGAGGAAGCGCACCACGTTCACCGCGCGCGCCACCGACAGCTCCCAGTTCGTCGGGTAGGTGGCCGCCAGCCGCTGCGAGGGCGGCGCGTCATCCGTGTGGCCCGACACGAGGATGGAGCGGTTCTCCACCTTGGACAGCACCGTGCCCAGCCGCGCCAGCACCTCGCCGCCGCGCGGCGACAGGCTCGCCTCGCCCGAGTCGAAGAGGATCTTGTCCACCAGGTCCACCTGGATGCGGCCCTCGCCCTGCGACAGGCGGATCTCCCCATCGGCGATCTCCGCCTTCAGCTTCTGCTCGATGTCCTCATAGGTGGCCTTGAGGCGGGCGAGCTCGGCGTCCTTCTCCTGCACCGCCAGCTGGAGCTGCTCGCGCTCGGTGGACAGGCGCGTGCGCTCGTCCTCGAGCGCCGTGAGCTTCTGGTCCTTCGCCGCGAGCTGCTGCGACAGCTGCGCCTCCAGCGCCTTGCGCGCCTGCTCGGTGCTCACCGTCCGCGCACGGGCCTCCGCGGCCGACTTCTCCGCCGCCTCCGCGCGCTCCTTCTGCATCGAATACGCGCCGTAACCGAGGTAGCCCGCCACACCGGCCAGCAGCGCCACCACCGCCGTCACCAGCCACGGGAGCCAGGCCTTCGAACCGCCCTCCTTGTTCTGGGGGGCCATTCCCTTCGCGAACACCGTCTTGTCGGAATCTCCAGGCATGGCGCGCAAGCTAGAGGCCCCGCCCGGTGCGCCTCAAGGCGTTGCAGGTACGCGCAGGTATCTGGAGGTGCAACGTTGCACCGATGGCGGAGCGCGAGTCCCGCTCCACGCCGTCCGGTTACAGCCCGGGTCGCGAAGTTTCAGGCCAGCGAGCCGCTCGGGGTGCTCAGCGCGTCGATGAGCTCACGCGCCGACACCGGGTGCCCCTGCCCTTCCGGCGTGAAGAAGATGCCCACGGGCATGCCCTCCTCCTCGAGCTGGGGCAGCACGTTCTCCAGCAGCTCCTGGAGCTTGATGGCGCGAGGCTGGAAGCCGGACCACAGCCGGGTGGCGCACATGGCGGCGAACTCGGGCGTGGGCCAGAGCGGCAGCACGTCCCGCCCGGAGTCGTCGAGCGCGAGCGCCCAGCCCTCGCCATCGAGCCCCCAGACCTCGCCGGACTCGGCCACGCGCTGGAGGAAGTACGCATAGCGGCGGGCCGCGGGCAACCGCAGCACGGCCTGCATCCGATCCTGGCTCTGCTCACTTTCCATGGGTCCTCCCAATGCTCGAAGGATGGTGGGCCGGTCCGACATGGGGCACGCCATCGGTCAACTGGCCCGCGAGCGCGGCCACCTCCTCGGCGCAGCCCCAGGAGAGTGTCACGCCCGCACCACCATGTCCGTAGTTGTGGAGGACGTGACGTCCCTCCACCTGCTCCAGCTCGAGGCGCACGGCGGGCCGTCCGGGCCGCAGCCCCACGAGGTGCTGCAACACGTGGAGGCGGGTGCCCGCGGGCAGCAGCCGCGCCGCGCGCGCGAGGATGGCCTCGGCCTGCGAGGGGTCCGGCGCCAGGGAAGCGCTCCCCTTCACGGAGGTGCCGCCGAGGATGCAGTCGTCGATGCGGGGAATGAGGTACGTCATGCCCCGCGCCTCGTCCTGCTCGTCGAGGAGGAAGCGCTCGAGGGGGAGCGGCGCCACGCGGAGCACCTCGCCGCGGATCGGGTAGAGCGACGCGTCACCCAGGAGGGTGCGCGACCCGAGGCCGGTGCAATTGACGACCAGCGGAGCCACCGCCCAGGCCTCGTCGAGCGAGCGCACCTCGCGCTGGACGATGGAGCCCCCGAGCCGGCGGAAGCGCGCCAGGAGGTACGGGAGGTAGCGCCGCATGTCGATGACGGGGGCCTCGAAGACGAAACCGTCGACGAAGCCCGGGAGCAGCTCGGACGCGGTGGCGTGGCGGAAGCCGGGCACGCTGGAGGCCCACCACGGATCGGGAGCGGGCCAGAGCAGCAGCTCCGTGCCGAGGACGCGCCGCACACCGGTCTCGGGGTGCGCGGCGAGGACGCACAGCTCCTCGAGGGTGCGGGCGCCCCAGGCGGTGACACGCTCCTGGGGGAAGGCGAGGTACGGGTACCAGACGGCCGCCGCGATATCGGACGTGGTGTGGGGAGGCAGCTCGCGCGCCCAAATCTCCACCGCGTGCCCGGCTTCGAGAAGCCGGACACCGCAGGACAGGCCAGAGACTCCACAGCCAAGGATGACGACGCGCATGGGAGACCGGGGGGACAACCCCATGTTCTATGCGGACGAGGCTGGTGAAGTGAATGCCCCCCCCACTGAATCCCGGAACCGGGGCGGTGCGGCTATCCTCCGGGAGCGATGCCTCCACTCATCAGCCTGTTGACGGACTTCGGCGTGAAGGACACCTACGTGGGCCAGATGAAGGCGGCACTACTCCGGGTATGTCCGGGGGCGAGCCTCGTGGACCTGACGCACGAGGTGCCCGCACAGGACGTGAGGGGCGGAGCCTTCCTGCTGTGGAGCGCGGTGGAGGCCTTTCCCGAGGGCTCGCTGCACCTGGCGGTGGTGGATCCAGGAGTGGGCTCGACACGGCGCGCCGTGGCGGCGAGGACGCGGCGGGGAGACGTGCTGGTGGGGCCGGACAACGGACTGCTGGTGCCGGCGCTGGAGCAGCTCGGGGGACTGGCGGCGGCGGTGGAGCTGACGGAGTCCGCGTACTGGGGCCCGAGGCAGTCGAGGACATTTCACGGGCGGGATGTGTTCGCGCCGGTGGTGGGGCACCTGGCGGCGGGCGTCCCACTGGAGAAGCTCGGCCGGGAGCTGAAGGACCTGGAGCGGCCGATCTCATTCCCGAAGCCGGGGGAGGAGGACGGATGCCCGGTGGGCGAGGTGGTGCACGTGGACACCTACGGCAACCTCATCACGAACCTGCCGGGGGCGGTGTTGCCGGCGCGCTTCCGGGTGCACGTGGGGAGCACGATCATCGAGGACGCGCCGCACGCGCACTACCAGGCAGTGCCAGCGGGGAAACCCCTCTCCCTGGTGGGGAGCGCGGGATTGCTGGAGGTCTCGGTGAGGGACGGCAGCGCGGCGAAGGAATTGGAGACAGGCCGGGGAGCGCGAGTGCGCATCGAGCCGCGTTGAAGCAAGCCCCCTGAGAGCCCACGGTGGAACGCCCCCTCTCCCTCCGGGAGAGGGTCAGGGTGAGGGTGCCTGCTTCCCACCGTTCATCCCCGTGCCCAGGCTTCCCCCCAGGGGAATGCCCGCGATGAGCACGGAGCGGCCGAAACGAAAGGCCCCAGGCTGGGCCAGAGCGAGCATCTACACGGTGGGCCACTCGACGCGCTCGGCGGAGGAGCTGGTGGAGCTGCTCCAGGCGCACGGAATCCAGACGCTGGTGGACATCCGCACGGTGCCGCGCTCGCGGACGAATCCGCAGTTCAACCAGGACACGCTGCCGCGGACGCTCGCGAAGGCGGACATCCGGTACGTGCACCTGCCGAGGCTCGGAGGGCTGAGGCGCACGAGCAAGGACTCGCCCAACACGGCGTGGCGCAACACCAGCTTCCGAGGCTACGCGGACTACATGCAGACGGACGAGTTCGCACGGGGACTCGAGGAGCTACGAGAACTGACGCCAGACGGCCCCCTTGCGCTCATGTGCGCCGAGGCGGTGCGCTGGAGGTGCCACCGCTCGCTGGTGGCGGACGCGCTGTACGCGCGGGGCGTGGAGGCGCGGCACATCACCAGCCGCACCCGCGCCGAGCCGCACAAGCTCACGCCCTTCGCGGTGCTCCACGGCAGACAAGTGCTCTATCCGGGAGACCGGGAAGAGGAGCATCGACGCTCCTCCTCCAGCCCTTCGTCGGTGTAACGGAAGAGCGACCTGGCCGGAAGCCATCGGCGGCGTCTTCGATTCCCGCCGCCTCCACACTCAGAAGCTCAGCAATCCCGAGGGGTTGCTGGGCTTTTTCTTTGCCCTCGTTTCCGCATGTGCCCTCAGTGTGCCCCTTCGGCGCTTCTGGCCGGAGCAGCTTGGAGCTGGGGCACAGGAAGGTCGAGCTGCTGCACGGCGCTCGCCCGTACCTCAGGGGACAGGTGCGCGTAGCGCTCCGTCATCTCAATGGTAGCGTGCCCCATCAGTTCCTGGAGCGCCTGTGTCGCCGGGACGGGCCAGAGCTGCGACGGCGTGGACGGAGACGGCTGCCACGAGGGCATCGTCCAGTGCCATGGCGCCTGCTCCGACACCACGGGGACACAGGTCGAGGTCTGCGGCGATGGTCTGGACAACGACTGCAATGGCACCATCGACGACCGTTGCACCATTTGCGGCGACGGCGTGTGCGACGCGGGGGAGGACGGCATCTGCAACGCCGACTGCCAGCCGTGCGGTGACGGGTTCTGCAACTGGAACGAGCGCTGTGCGGAGGACTACGACTACTGTGGGGATAGGGACTGCTTGGCCCACGAGTATGGATACTGCTCGACGGACTGCGGCTCCTGAGTTCCCGGCCCCCGGTCCGTGGTCCGAGTCCATGGCCGGGCGTTGAAACAGGGCGTCAGGCGAAGGTCTGGCGCCCCGTGGTCTTCATGTCGCCGAAGCGAGCCTCAGAACGCCTTGGAGCTCTTCTTGCTCTGCTTCTCGGCCTCTGCCTTCTTGTTCGCTTCGAACTCAGCATCCATGGCGTGCTTCGCGGCGGGAACCGAGAAGGTCAGGAAGGTCGTGGTGGAGGGCCAGCCACGGGAGACGGTGATGATCACTCCATCCTGCCGCGACCAAGTATGCACCACCTTCCCGAGGCCGATGTCCCCTTGCTTGGAGGTCGGTGCTCCGTACTTCGCCTGGACCATGGAGGAGATCCGACCGACCTGCTCGGTGTCCAGGGAGGAGGGGAACTCGTACTCGAAGACCGCCAACCGACCCGTGGCGGAGACGTAGCCCACCCGGAGCTTCTCGGCGCCATCGATCAGACCCTTGGCCGAGTAGAGGTCGTACCAATAGGCGTCGTCCTCGCGCTCTGACACCGCGCCTTCCTTCTTGGCGGCAACCCGCATGGCCTGCCGCGTGGCGGAGGTGAGCACCACATCGAAGACGGTCGTGGGCGAGGCCGCCTCGCGCGGCTTGTCCTGGGCTCCCCCCTGCTCCCACTCTTTGAGGTACTTGCACGACGGGGTGACCCCGCCCTTACAGGCCTTCTCAAAGAGTGCGAAGGCGCGGCGCTTGTCCTTAGGCACGCCGCGGCCATCCGCGAGGTGATTGCCGAAATTGTGGCATGCCATGACAGACCCGTCCTCGCACGCCTTCTCATAGAGTGCGATGGCGCGGCGCTCGTCCTTGGGCATGCCGCGGCCATCCGCGAGGAGGCGGCCGAGATCGTTGCAAGCCGGGACAAACCCGTCCTTGCACGCCTTCTCGTGGAGGACGGCGGCGCGGCGCTCGTCCTTGGGTACGCCAAGGCCCTCCGAGAGGAAGACGCCGAGGTAGCTGCAAGACGGGACATGCCCGCCCCCGCACGCCTTCTCGAGCAGGACGGTGGCGCGGCGCTCGTCCTTGGGCACGCCGGTGCCATGCGCGTATTGCAGGCCAAGGTTGCTGCAACCCGTGGAGGAGCCGCCCTCACAAGCCTTCTCGTGGAGGACGACGGCGCGGCCCTCGTCCTTGGGCACACCACGGCCAACCAGATAGGACAGACCGAGGTTGTTGCAAGCCATGGCGAACCCGCCCTCACAAGCCTTCTCGTAGAGGACGACAGCGCGGCCCTCGTCCTTGGGCACGCCAATGCCCTTCTCGTAGTGCACGCCGAGACCGTTGCAAGCCATGGCGAACCCGCCCTCACAAGCCTTCTCGTAGAGGACGACGGCGCGGCGCTCGTCCTTGGGTACGCCAAGGCCATCCGCGAGTTGATCGCCGAGCGCGCTGCAAGCCGGAGCATTTCCGCCCTCGCACGCCTTCTCGAACAGCACCGCAGCACGGCGCATGTCTCGAGCGACCCCCTGTCCCTTCATGTGGAGCAGGCCAAGCTCATGGCACGCCGAGACACTCCCGCCCTCGCACGCCTTCTCGTGGATGGCGGCGGTGCGGCGCTCGTCCGGGCGAGCGCCACTGTCTGCCTGGGAGTGCTCGGCGCTGCCGGGTTTCAACTGGGCGGACGAGACCCCCTGTTGTGCCATGGCACATGGACCCAACAACCCGAGGACCACGCACAGTTCCCTGCTTCGCCGAGCCACGATTCCCATCCATCCAGACATGACAGCCCCTTTCATGTGTGGACGGGACCCTCCAGCGCCGCGGCCACATGGCCCAAAATCATACATTCCGGGAAACAGACAGCGCCAGAACCGTAGGCACGCTGCCCAGGCCGCGCTCCCCTCAGGTGTATGGCAGGGGCCTGGACCTCTTGGCTGGCGAGACTGGGGAACTCGGGCCGCTTGCGTCGGTGAGCGGGTTGACCCTGTGGGGCCGCATGTGCCCCCAGTGTGCCCCGCCAGCGGGGAAAGGGGCGGAACACGAGGGAACGGGGTGGGACGGGTCGGGATGACGAACCCCAGGAGAATCAAGGCAATAGCGGGTAACAGCGCGTCCTGCTTAGGGTTTTCCATCGCCTTGTTCACGGGTTCGATTCCCGCCGCCTCCAGATGGAGCAACAGGCACCGAGTCGGCCACGTGTTACGGAGAGTCGTGTGAGCCCGCGTTTGTACCGAGGATGCCGGTGAGTGGCTCCGCACGCTCGTCGATACCGTGGCAACCTGGAGCCGCGCGCAGACCACGGAGCTGCTCGCCGCCGGTACGCCCTGAGCCGCTCTGGCGCAACACCATGCCTGCTGGGCGTACGTTCAGGCGCGGCGCTTTGGAGTCCGTGGAGAGAGCGCCGCGTCGACTTCGCGCAGCGCGGCGGCGAGCCCCGGGAGCTTCGGATTCAGGCTGCATGCCGCCTCCAGCTTCTCCTTGGCGAGGTGGGCGCGCCCCTCGGCCCTGAGCTTGCCCAGCCCGAGCCATAGGAAGGCCCGGGCCGGGTCGCGGAGCTGAAGGTAGTGCTCGTGCAGCGCCAGGTAGGGCGCGGGCCGCTCGGGGGCCGCCCGGATCTGGGCCTCGAGGAAGCGCGCCGGATTCTTCTGTTCCGGAGGACTCGAAGTGCAGCACCTGCTCGTCGCCGCGTTTCGCGTCCCACGCGGGAACTGGCTCGAAGCCGGGGACGGAGAAGCTCTCGCTGATGCGCGTCTGGAGTTTCATGGGAGACAACCGTGTAGGCACACGCGATGCTGCCACTAATTGTCGAGCGCGCCCGCGAGGATCCACGAGCGGATCTGCGTGAGCTCTCCCGGGTTGAGATCGAAATAGTCGGAATCGCCCATGGGCATCCGGCGGCCGCACGCATCGCCGCTGATGCGCGTCACCAGCAGGGACTCGTCGGGGCGGCCGGGCGTGACCCGGGGGCCCGCGGCACACTGCCCCACCCCCGCCGCCATCAGCGAGGCATGCGACTTGCCCGCCTGCAGGTTCAGCCCCTCGGAGCCATGCTCGTTGTGGCAGTCCGAGCACTTCGCGCTCCAGATGGGCTCGATATCCCGGGCATACAAGGGAACGCCCACCTCCACGTTCACCGAACGTGTCTCCGAACGGGAGCCATCGGACACGGTGACCTTCAGGGTATAGGCGGCGGGCTTGTCGAGCTCCCCCGAGCGCCACTCGGCGGAGGCCTGGTTCGGGCGGGTGAAGGTCCCCGCTCCGCCCGGCTCCGTCGTCCAGGAATAGGTGAGCGGATCCCCATCCGGATCCCTCGCGGAGATGTAGACGGGGAGCACCTTGCCCGCGACGAGCCCCTGGGTGTCCACGCTGATGGCCGCGTCCACGATGGGCGCCTGGTTGAGGGCGGGGACGTTCACCACGGTGACCGACACCGTGCCCTGCGCCGAGCCCCCCTTCCCGTCCGAGACCGTCACCTTCAGCACGAAGGTCGTGTTGCTGGAGATGAACGGCGCGGTCCACGAGGCGGTGGAGCTGCTCCCCTCGGCGAACGTCCCCAGGGGCGAGAACGGGCTCTGGGTCCAGGAATAGGTGAGCGTGTCGCCATCGGGATCCGTGGCCGTCACCGAGAGGCTCGCGGTGGAGCCCTCATTGAGGGTCGTCTGCGTCGAGGCCACCGGTCCGAGCGTGGGGGCGCGGTTGGGCGGCAGGACGGTGAAGGAGATGGGGGCGGAGACGGTGCTGTTGCCCGCGGCGTCCTGGGCCTTCACGGTGAGCTGGTGGCTCCCCGGGGGTGTGCTGGACGCGTCCCAGGTGCACGAGAACGTCGAACCGGAGCTCCGCGCGGTGGCGTCCACGCACGCCGACGCGCCAGAGACGAGGAACTCCACCCGGGCCACCGTGCCCGAGTTGTCCTCGGCGGTGGCCCGGAGGACCCGCGAGCCCGAGACGCCCTCTCCCGCCGTCACGCCCTCCACCACCCGGACATTCACCGGCGCAACGGAATCCGCATCCCCCCCACACCCCATCATCCCCAAGACAAGACATCCCACGACGAGCCGAAGTGCTTTCATGGGACGACTATCGCATGCCCGGCAGGACTGGCTCGGGCATGTCTCGGGATGGGCAAGCGTCGCGCGCAGGGTATTCACGCCACACCGCCCTGCTGGGTCCGGCGCAGCAGCAGCAATCCAGCCACCGTCACGAAGGCCAGGGCGGACAGCGCGAGCGACACGTGGGGGTTGGTCAGGCTCCCCAGGAGACCCACGGTCACGCCGCTGAACGCCCGCAGGCCGGAGGCCGACATGCTGAAGAGCCCCAGCACGCGGCCTCGGATGGCGTCCGGCGCGTTCAGCTGCACGAGCGCCTGGGTCATGCTGCTGAAGGAGAGCTCGAGGAATCCGGCCAGGAACAGCACGCAGATGGCCGCCGGATACCAGCGCATGAACGAGAACGTGAAGAGCGAGCAGCCCCACAGGAAGGCGAGCTTCATCGCGGAAGCGGGCGCCATCCGCAGCCAGTTGCCGCGCGTCTCGAGCAGGATGCCCGCGAGCAGCGCTCCGGCCGCATCCGCTCCCAGCAGGAGCGTATAGGTCAGGCCGGGGTCCCCATGGCCCAGGTCATGGGCGAAGCCCGGCATCTGCGCATGGTAGCTGTTGCCGATGAAGAAGGAGGCCGCCCCCGCCAGCAACACCATGGCCGCGACCACGGGTATCCCGCGCACGTCGCGAAGGGTCTGGACGATGTCGGCGAAGCCCCGGACGGCCCGCCTCGCGCCTGGCGCCGCCCCGCGGAAGTGCCGGCCATACGGTGCGCGCACCAGCCAGAGCAGGAGGGGCAGATAGAACACCGT
Organism: Archangium sp.; assembly: GCF_036277355.1. Taxonomy (GTDB): domain Bacteria; phylum Myxococcota; class Myxococcia; order Myxococcales; family Myxococcaceae; genus Archangium. The sequence continues at coordinate 114,226 of NZ_DASUNC010000024.1, read as the reverse complement.
GTTGATGAAGATGCCCCAGGTCGGCCCGAACAACCGCATGACGAGGCTGCCCACGCCAGGGCCCACCAGGAAACCGAGGTACCGGGCCGTCGCGTTCAGGCGCACCGCGCTGGCCAGGTGGCTCGGGCCCACGATGTCGTAGAGCAACATCTGGCTGGAGGTGCCCCAGAGCACGCCCGCGCAGCCGTGGAGGGTGAGGAGGAGCATCGCGTGCCGCACCCGCAAGGTGTCCGTGACGAAGAAGTATCCCCACCCCACGGAGGCGGTGATGAAGAGCACCATGCCGGCCTGGATGAGGCGCCTGGAATCGAACCGGTCATTGAGCGCGCCCACCGGCACCGAGAACATCAAGAAGGGCAGCCAGTGGGACACCACCGCGAACCCACCCAGCGCCGGTGAGTGGAACTTCTGGAACGCCACCCAGTAGCTGATCACGTGCTCGATGTTGTCGGCCATCATCGCCAACAGGAACGTGATGAGGAAGGTCCGGAAGCCCGGGGCGCGGAGCGCGCTCGATTCAGCGGGGGCGGTGGCCACGGTGGAGGTCATGGAGGTTCGCGCACGGGCGGGGGGAGACCCACCATACCTCAGCAGGAAAGCGCCCCCCCGCCGCATCAACGGTGGCTACATGGAAGGCGAGGCGCCTGGCCCGTGTGCAGCGGAGCGAGCGGGCGCCCGTGGCTGGGATGACCGGGGGCCGTGCTAGTGTTTTCGGAGAATGCCGATCAAGACCCGCCGCTGGTGCGTGCCCGGGGAGCCCGATGACGGACTGCGCATCCTGATCTGCCGCTTCCGTCCTCGCGCGCTCCCCAAGGCCAAGGAGACGTGGGACGTGTGGATGAAGGACCTGGGTCCCAGTCCGCCGCTGCTCGCCGCCTTCCAGGGCAAGGGCCAGACGCCCATCTCGCTCGACGAGTACCGCGAGCGCTACGTGCGCGAGATGGAGTCCCAGCGGGACACCATCGCGGAGCTCGCGGCCCGCGTGGACCGGGGAGAGACGCTCACGCTGATGTGCTCCAAGGACTGCATCATCGACAAGGCGTGCCACCGCACCCTCCTCGCCGAGCTCATCGAGGCCGCCCGGGCGAAGTGAGCCCCCGCGCGCTCCGCGTCACGCCACCCGCACGCCACGCCACGAATCCCCATGAACACTCGCCCACGCCCTTCCCGCTCCCTCGCGCTCCTGATGTGTCTGGGAGTCGCGTCCAATGCCTGCTCGAAAGACGCCGAGACGCCTCCGCCCCGTCCCGCGGGACGCCCACTCCAGGTCGCCCGGGACGCGGACATCGCCAAGGCAGACAGCCTCACGGGTTTCCGGACCGCGTATGAACAGGCCTACCGGCTCACGCCGGATGCACGCTTCACCCGCGCGCTCGCCCTCCTCGAGCAGCTCCTCACCGGACAGCCCGCGCCCAAGGTGGAGGCACGCTTCCAGGAAGGCCAGTGGCACCTCCTGAGCAACGGCACCGAGGTGGGCTCGCTGCCCGAGTTCCCCGACTTCCCCCAGGCCCTCGCGCTGCTCGAGGCCCGGGCCCGTCAGCTCGGCACGGAGAAGCTCGACCTCCAGAAGGGCGCGGACACCGCCACGCCCACGCCGCCCTCCCCTCCCCCGAAGAAGAAGCCCGCCCCCAAGTCCGGCAAGCGCGGCTCCCGGCGGATGAAGAAGCTCGCCCAGCAGGTGGCGGGAAACGTCTCCGGCGACACGCTCCCGCTCGGACGGGCGGCGATCGACGTGCTGCACCAGCACGACCGGGACTGGGCGGCTGGCAAGCGGAGTGTGTCCTCGGTGCGGGAGGGAACCCGGGCCCTGGTGTCGCTCGCCTTCCAACTGGTGGACCTGACCGGGACGGCCGATGAGGTCCCCGCCCGCGCCCTGGCGCACCTGGCCCTGGCGCGCGTCGTCACGGGCGAGCCCCTCACTCAGGAGCAGGCGTTGCTCGCCAGTGCCCTCGGCCATGACCGGGCGGCGCGCCAGCTCGCGGAGACGCTCTCCGCCGGCTCGCCCGTGCGCCTCTACTTCCTGCGGGAGGATGCCCGGCTCGAGTCCCTCGCCAGGGAGCAGCAGGGGCTGGCCTGGTACCTGTGGCTGCGCCGGGCGTCGGAAGTGGGCCTCACGGAGCGCTCGCGCCGGTTGAGCAAGATCGAGCTCGACCCGCACACCGCCATCCACGAGCTCACCGCCCTGCTACACGGCAGAGAGTTCGATCTGGATCGCACCCTGGGCATGAGCCTCCCGCCGCTCGTGCTGCGCGAGATGGCCGCGGCCACCGGGCGGACCGACGCGGAGGAGCGCGCGCCCGCCAGGAAGGGGGCCCGCAAGACGAAGGGCCAGGAGATGGAGCGCCTGTTGAAGCAGCTTCACGAGCGCTTCAACCTCCTGCAGCGGGGCATCCTCCCCGCCTTCGAGGAGCAGCTCGCCCTGGTGGGCAACACCGAGGGCTTCTTCCTCGATGCCGGAACGGAGCGCGCCTACTTCCAGGGGCTCTTCTTCTCCGCGCAGTACCGCCTGGGGCTGCACCTCCTCGACTCGTTCGCCTCGGCCGAGGCCGCCGGCGCGTTCTCGAAGAGTCTCGGGAGCGGCGGTACGCCCGCGGGCAAGGAGTTCCAGGAGTGGATGTCGCGGCTCGTCGCCGCCGGGTCCGGCCAGCGCGTGGAGGCCTCGCTCATGCAGTCCCTCACGGAGCTGAAGAGCTTCGGCACCGCCCCCCTCCTCCGCGTGTACGAGGAGCTCCTGGACGCCGCCGATTGGATGGACCCGGCGCTCTCGTCGATGGCCCGGCGCATCGCCGCCCGGATGGACTCGCGGCCAGAGCACCGCTTCTTCCTGGCGCAGATCGCCCGGGGCACCCTGTACGACATCGTGCTCTCGGAGAAGCTCTACCGCGCCACCTTCGAGGCCACGGAGGGGGTCAAGAGCGGGGCCTGGGTGGCCTGGCTCGACCGGGACTCCGCGAAGCTGCAAGCGCTGCTGGACTCGCCCCACACCTACGGAAGCATCCGGCAGCAGGTGCTCGCGCATCTGCTGGAGTCCCAGCCGGTGCCGCCCGAGGCCCTGATGACGAAGCTCGCTCCCTTGCTGGCCACGCACGGGGACGAGTGGACCTTCACCTCGGGCTGCGTGGAGCTGCTCGAGAAGCACGGACGCTACGGCGAGGCCCGCGGGGTGGTGGAGCAGTGGCTGGCGCAGCACCCGAATCCGGGAGGGTTCCAGGGCATCAACGCCCGCACGACGCTCGCCCGGATGTACCAGCTCGAGGGCAACGCCCAGGCCGGGTGGACGGCGATGGAGCCGGCCCTGGAGAGCTACCAGTTCGGTGCCATGCGGCAGGCGGCGCTGCTGTCCCTGGACCTCGGAGAGGAGAAGCGGGCCCTCTCGCTGGCGGAGGCCGCGGCCGGCCGCTACCCGGGGCCGAAGAGCCTGACCCTGATGGCCGAGGTGCTGTGGCGCACCGGTGAGCTCGAGGCAGCGGCCGGACTCCTGGCGTCCCCCCAGCGCTCCCTGCGGGGCATCGACTGGCGCTGGAGCATTGGCGCTCGCTTCGCCGCCGTCTTCGGCAAACGTCCGGTGAAGGAGGGGCTGGAGGCGTTCAAGGCGCTCCAGAAGAAGGGCATCGGGGCCATGGAGCTGAGCCAGCTCGCGCTCGAGGTGAATCGCGCGGGCAACCCCGAGCTCGCCTTCGAGCTGCAATCGCGGATCGACGCCCCGGGTCTCCAGAAGCTGGAGATGATCATGGACGCGTACCGCTACCTGAAGAAGTGGAAGTCGGAGAAGGACGCGGTGGCGTGGCTGCGCACCCGGGTGCCGAAGAACCTGCTCGAGCCGCTGAGCATGTTCGCCTTCCGGGAGAAGGAGGACGGGGTGCTCTGGGACGTCATCCCCCTCGCGGAGGGCACGGCGGAGACGACGGACTACGTCTGGCTCACGCGAGCGGCCGCGAGCACCCGCGCGAGGGACACGGACGCGGCGCACCAGGCCGCGCTGCGCAAGCGCTTCGAGGTGGACCGCCCCGGCTTCTACCACCAGGTGGGCCGCCACCTGCTCGGCCTCATCCCCGAGCAGGCCGTCATCGCGGCGGCGGCCACGGCCAGGAACCGCCAGGAGCTGCCCTACTTCCTCGGCCTCGAGGCCCAGGCCGAGGGGCGCTACGAGGACGCGGTGACGTGGTACCGGGCCATCGTCGAGACGAGCAACCCGAAGGTGGGCGAGTACCAGTGGGCCTACGGGGAGCTCATGCGCTTGAAGCAGGCCGAGCTGAGCCTGGCCCTCCTGAAACAGCGCGCACAGTGAAGGCCCGCATGGGCGGGCGAGGACGAGCAGTGAAAGGAGGGCGGGGGCGCACATGGGCTTTTTCCGCCCGACGCAGGTAGGGCAGAATGCGCGCCCTATGGAGCAGCAGGTCCTCGCGATGGATGTGCGGCAACTGGAGAAGTTGAGCGTGCTTCAGGACGAGGACTCGCCCAACCTGGTGGCGGACATGGCCCGTGGGTACCTCGAGCGCACGCCCCAGCGGCTCGTCCGCATGAAGGAGCTGCTGGCCGCGAGGAACGCCCACCAGCTCGCGAGCGAGGCCCACGGCCTGGCGACGAGCAGCGGCATGTTCGGGATGATGCGCGTGCGCCAGCACTGCAAGGCGCTGGAGAACCTCGCGCGCGGCCCCAGCCTGGATGGCGCCGAGGCGCTGCTCGCCCAGATGGAGCAGGCCTACGTGGAGGCCCGGCCCCTGCTGATGATGCAGCTCGGCATCCAGGAGTGACGATGAAGCCCTCGTCCGGGCCGGGCGGACAGCCCGTCATGCTCTCGCTGTTCGTCTTCGCCGTGGCGGCGCTGCTCTTCGGCTCGCCACTGCGCCACCTGTGGCTGCGCGAGGGCGCCTCCTGGTACCAGCCCTTCGCCGTGTGGCTCGGCGTCATCGTGCTCGGCGCCTGGGCCGCGCGCCGGAGCGCGCCATGACGTTCGAGCTGGGCACCCTCGTCATCGCCTCGCTGACGTACCTGCTGGTGCTCTTCCTCATCGCCTACGCCGCCGAGCGCGGGCGCATCCCCTCGCGCATCACCCAGCACCCGCTCGCCTACGCGCTGGCGCTCGGCGTGTACGCCACCTCCTGGTCCTACTTCGGCAGCGTGGGCTACGCCTCGCAGCACGGCTTCCGCTACCTGGCCATCTACCTGGGCGCCACCCTCTCCTGCCTGCTCGTCCCGGTGCTGTGGCGTCCGCTGCTCGAGCTCACCCGGCAGTTGCGGCTCACCTCGCTGGCGGACCTCTTCGCCTTCCGCTACCCGGGCCAGGCCACCGGCACCGCGGTGACGTTGGCGCTGCTGGCCGGCACCCTGCCCTACCTGGCCCTCCAGGTGCGCGCCGTCGTCGAGTCCGCGCGCGTCCTCAGTCCCCCGGCCTCGGCCACCACGGTGGGCCTGGGCTTCTGCGCCATCTCCCTCGTCTTCTCCGTCCTCTTCGGCGCCCGCTACGTCACCCCGCGCGAGCGCCACGAGGGCCTCGCGCTGGCCATCGCCTTCGAGTCCCTGGTGAAGGGGGTGGCGCTGGTGCTCGTGGGCGCCTGGGCGGTGGTCTCCGTCTTCGGCGGCCCGGGAGGCCTCCAGGCCTGGCTGGACGCACACCCCGAGGCCCTGCGCGCCATGCAGCAGCCCGCGCGCGAGCAGTCCTGGGCGCCGATGCTCGTCATCTCCTGCGCCGCCGCCTTCCTCATGCCCCGCCAGTACCACGTGGCCTTCACGGAGAGCCCCGAGCGCGACACCCTCTCCACCGCTGCGTGGGCCTTCCCGCTGCTGCTGCTGTTGATGAACATGGCCGTGCCGCTCGTCCTCTGGGCGGGCCGCGAGCTGGGCCTGCCGGGGCCCGCGGACTTCCACGTGCTCGCCGTGCCCGCGGCCCGGGGGGCGCCCGCACTCGCGATGCTGGCCTTCCTCGGGGGCATCTCCGCCTCCAGCGCCATGGTCATCGTCACCACCCTGGCCATGGCGCCCATGTGCCTCACGCACCTGGTGCTGCCGCTGGGCTACGCGCGCTCGCCGGGCAACCTGTACCGCCGGCTCCTCTGGGCCCGGCGCGTCCTCATCGCCGCCATCATCCTCGCGGGCTACGCCTTCTACGTGCACCTGGACCGGCGCGCCTCGGGGCTGGTGGACCTGGGGCTCGTCGCCTTCGTCGGCGTGGCGCAGTTCATCCCCGGCCTGCTGGGCCTGCTCTTCTGGCCCCGGGCCACGCGCGTGGGCTTCCTCTCGGGCCTCGCCGCCGGCACCACGCTCTGGGCCCTGCTGCTGCTCGTGCCGCTGTGGAGTGGCTTCGGCCTGCCGCCCTGGGCGCGGGAGCTGGAGACGCTCCTGGGCTTCACCCCCGGCGAGCCGTGGAGCTTCGTCACCTTCACCTCCCTCACCCTCAACGCGCTGGCCTTCGTGGGGCTCTCGCTGGCCACGCGCCCCTCGCCCGAGGAGGCCGAGGCGGCGAGGCTGTGCGCGCGCGAGGCGCCCTCGTTGGCCGCGGGCAGCGTGACGGCCGGCTCTCCGGACGAGTTCCGCCGCCAGCTCGCCCCCGTGCTGGGGCCGCAGGCCGCCACCGCCGAGTTGGACCGGGCCCTGCGCGAGCTCGGCCTGTCCGAGGGCGAGCGCCGCCCCGCAGAGCTGCGCCGGTTGAGGGATCAGATTGAGCGCAACCTGTCCGGCCTGCTCGGCCCGGTGCTGGCGCGGCTGGCGGTGAGCGAGGCGCTGCAGGTGGACCCGCGGGCCCGCACGGCGCTGGCCGAACAGTTGCGCTTCGTGGAGGAGCGGCTGCGCGACGCACGGGGCATGACGGGCCCGGTGCGCGAGCTGGAGGCGGTGCGGCGCTACCTGCAGCGCATCCTCGAGGAGCTGCCGGTGGGCGCCTGCGCGCTGGGGCCGGACCAGGACGTGGTCATCTGGAACGAGGCACTGGAGCGGCTGTCCGGCCTGCGCTCGGAGGAGGTGCGGGGCCAGACGCTGGCGCACCTGCCGGAGCCGTGGGGCGGGCTGCTCGCCGGCTTCGCCTCGGGGCCGGACGCGGGCGCCGAGACACAGGTGAGGCTGGACGGGCGGGAGCGCATCCTCCGGCTGCACCGCTCGCTGGCCACGCCCTCGGAGACGCCCCGGGAGGAGCCCGAGCAACTGAAGGGCGCGGTGCTGCTGGTGGAGGACCTGACGGAGCGCAAGGCGATGGACGCGCGGCTGGCGCACCAGGACCGGCTGGCCTCGGTGGGACGAGTGGCCGCGGGCGTGGCGCATGAGATCGGCAACCCGCTGACGGCCATCACCAGCGTGGCGCAGAACCTGCGCTACGAGGAGGACCCGGCGGAGATCCGCGAGCGGGTGCAGCTCATCCTCCAGCAGGCGCGGCGCATCGACGCCATCGTGCGGGCGCTCGTCACCTTCAGCCACGCGGGGGTGACGGGGGGCCACGGCGTGCCCGTCACCCGCGTGCCCCTGGCGCCGCTGCTGACGGAAGCCGCGCAGCTCTCACGCCTGGGCCGCAAGGACGCGGACGTGCGGTGCGTGAGCCACTGCCCCGAGGGCCTGGAGGTGGTGGGCAACACGCAGCGGCTGGAGCAGGTCTTCGTGAACCTCATCACCAACGCCATCGACGCCTCGCCGCGAGGCGGACAGGTGGAGCTGTTCGCCGGAGAGGATGGCGAGCGGGTGCGGGTGCGCGTGGTGGACCAGGGCCACGGGATTCCCCCCGAGCTGGCGCAGCGCATCTTCGAGCCCTTCTTCACCACCAAGCAGCCGGGAGAGGGCACGGGGCTGGGGCTCGCGCTGGTGTCCAGCATCGTCCGGGAGCACGGCGGCACGCTGGAGGTGGACAGTCAGCCCGGAGCCGGCACCACCTTCACCGTGACCCTTCCGAAGGCGATGAGCCAGCGGGCGATGGCATAGTGGGCACCGCGCGCCGCGGCGCCGGAGGCGGCTCGCGCCAGAAGCGCACCACGAACCACAGACACACGACGAAGGCCACCAGGTTGAGGAGCCCCCCGGCACGGGAGGACCTCGGAAAGAGCCTGGGCGGAGGACCCGGGCGCGTCGCGCTGGCCCCGGGCGAGCCCAGCCTCGGCAGCTTCAAGCGCTCGCGCTGGGTCGCCCCCACGTCATGCACCGAGCGCACGGCCTGCCGCGCATAGCGCCACGCGCCCCTGCGCGTATAGCCGTACTCCCCGGGCGCCTCGGGCTTCCACCGGGCATCGCCACTGCGCACCCAGAGATTCACCGAGCGCTCGCTCAGCTCGCGCAGGGCCTCGAGGACCTGACCGGATTGCCACGTGCGCAGGGGAGCCTGGGCCTCGGCCTGGAGCCGTTGCTGGTGGAAGGCCTGGAGCTCCGCCGGGGCCGCGTGCAGCAGGCTCGCCATGGACGAGGCCCCGCCGAACTGGTCCCCCGTGCCGGGAAGATCGTTCGTCGTCACCACCTTGCCGCTGGCGTCCTGGCTCACCAGCACCGTGCGCTCGACGGAGTCCGTGGCGGCTCGCGTGGCCACCACCGCCCCGAGCGTGGTGCCGTCCGGAGAGAGCCACAGGGAGAAATCGGCCTGGGGAGCCTCTCCCGGGGGCACCTTCTGGCAGAAGCCCTCGAAGCGCCAGCCCAGCGCGGCGAAGGCCTCGTGGGTCGCACCGAGGTAGGGCCGGGCCTCCGGTGGCGGCGAGTCCCCCGGCACGGGACGCATGAAGTCATCCACGGCCAGCCGGGCGCTACGCACCTGCCGCCAGGCGATTCTCATCGTCAGCAACTGCCATCCGCCCACGAGCGCCGACAGCAGCACCACCAGGTGCACCGCCACCACGAACACGCCTTCGAGCAATCCCATGACATGCCCCCCTGCCACTCCGATTGCGGCTGCAACAGCTGACGGCAACGTACCAGGACAGGCAGGCGGACCCGCCATGACGCATCTCGTCATCCCACCTGGGAAGTGGACAAGGGACGGGGGCACGGGACTAGCCTGAGGGGCAGGTCTTCCGGGGGTTTCGAGCACCGCATGAGCCGCATCCTGGTCATCGAGGACGAGCCCATCATCCGCACGGAGTTGCGGCGGCTGCTGACTCGCGCGGGGCATGAAGTGTCCGAGGCCGGCGCGGTGCACGAGGCGGAGACGGACTCCGCGCTGGACACGTTCGAGCTCATCCTGAGCGACCTGCGGCTGCCGGGAGCTCCGGGAACGGACGTCATCGCCAAGGCGCCGGGAGTGCCGGTGCTCATCATGACCAGCTACGCCACGGTGCGCTCGGCGGTGGAGGCCATGAAGCTGGGGGCGGTGGACTACATCGCCAAGCCCTTCGATCACGACGAGCTGCTGTTGCAGGTGGAGCGCGTGCTGCGCGAGGGGCGGCTGACGCGGCAGAACGCGGCGCTCAAGCGCGAGGTGGAGCGCGTGTACGCGGTGGGCGGAATCGTGGGCCACTGCGCGGCGATGCGGGACGTGTTCGATCGCATCCGGAAGGTGGCGGCCTCGCCGGCCACGGTGCTGGTGCTGGGCGAGTCGGGCACGGGCAAGGAGCTGGCGGCGCGGGCCATCCACGCGCAGAGCCCGCGGCACGACGGGCCGTTGGTGGCCGTCAACTGCGCCGCCATTCCCGAGAGCCTGTTGGAGTCCGAGCTGTTCGGCCACGAGAAGGGCGCCTTCACGGGAGCGCAGGCGGCGCACGCGGGCCTGGTGGAGAGCGCGGATGGAGGCACGCTCTTCCTCGACGAGATTGGCGAGTTGCCCCCACCCGCGCAGGCGCGCCTGTTGCGGATGCTGCAGGACGGAGAGGTGCGGCGGGTGGGCGCCACGCGCTCGCGCAAGGTGGACGCGCGCATCATCGCGGCCACGCACCGGGACTTGCCCAAGCGCGTGCAGGAGGGCTCCTTCCGGCAGGACCTCTACTTCCGCCTGCGCGTGGTGGAGATCAAACTGCCGCCCCTGCGCGAGCGCGGAGAGGACGTGCCGGCGCTCGCGAAGCACCTGCTGGAGAAGGCGTGCCAGCGATTGAACCGGCCGCCCGCGACGTTCTCGCCCGATGCGCTGGTGGCCATCACCTCGCACCCCTGGCCCGGCAACGTGCGCGAGCTGGAGAACGCCATCGAGCGCGCCGTCATCCTCGCGGATGGCCCGGTCATCACGCCCGGACTGCTCTCGCTGGAGCCCGGCGGAAGTAGCGCCTTCGAGACGCACGAGTTGCCGGAGGCGGGGCTGGCCCTCGAGGGCAGCGCCTCCCCGGACTCGCTGGAGGAGTACTTCCGCCGCTTCGTGCTGGAGCACCAGGACAAGCTGGGCGAGACGGAGCTGGCACGCCGGCTGGGCATCAGCCGCAAGGCATTGTGGGAGCGGCGTCAGCGGCTCGGCATTCCACGCACCCGCGCGTGAGCCAGTCATGGCTCCTTCGCACCCACTGCCGGCGACTCATACTCCTCGAACTGCGTACTCAGGTACATCCTCGTCAGGAGGTATCCCTGGATGATGCCCGCCACGAAGAAGTAGACAATGATGGCCTGTGCGAAGGACGTCGCCAGACCTTCGACTTGATCACCCGCTTGCAGTGAGAGCGCCCTGCCGAGCTCGGCGGAGATGTTCCTCACGAACCCGCCAATGGCGTGGAACTCGATCAATCCAACACCCACGAGGGTCTTCGTCAGCCAGTCCGACACGACCTCGATATTGGAATTCGGGCGGTGCGTGCCCCACCGGACCGCATCCAGGGTCACCCTCGGTACACCAAAGAGGAATCCGACGAGTGCGCCGGTGGCAAGACACATCAGGCCCCAGAATCCAGCCGTCTCGGAAGCCCAACGCGAGGCCCAGATGCCCACGAACCCGGCGGTATTCGCCGCGAGCATCACCCCCGCGACCATGAGCGGTGGTCCCGGACGTCGGGGTTCCCGCCGGCGCGTCAACACCGCCTCCAGGGCTTGAGCCGGTCCCATCGCCGCCGACTCCCGCGACCGCCACAGATGCAGGGCGAACAAGACCAGCATGACATTGTTTGGCACGACCGTGACGCGCCAGAGATTGCGCCAGGCCACGCTGCCCGGAATGGCCGAGTCATTGGCCAGGATGTTGTAGACCGCGGGAACAAAGAGCCCCAGCAGCACGAGCGACGCCAGGGCCGCCCACCTGCGAGTACTGGGAAGCAGGATCAAGATTCCAATGACCACCTCGGCCATGCCCGTCGAGATGGCAACGAAGGTCTTGAAGGGAATGAAGTCGGGAATCTGCGCTTCCGCCAGCTCTCGGAAGGCGAAGTGGGTGGAGCCGAAGAACAGCCATTCCACGGAGAGCACGAGAATGGCCACCTGGGACACACGGGGTGTTTCTTGCTCGGGCATGGGGCCACCCTCCGGGATTTCCCAGCGGGGCTCAACACACCCCTCGCATCAACTGTCGGGCATACCATCGGGCACACAGCCCCACCCGAAGTGTGCTCTGTCCAACACGTTCCGGAGCCGGGACGCTCCGTGTTGGTGGGCCATCAACGTCCGCCCGGGTGAAAGACCCGCCCCTGGCACCCCGCGGAAGGCAGGCGTGCTCTCCTGATTCCCGATGTCTCCGGACGCCGGGGAATTCACGGGGGGTCCCTACCCATGCCCATCACGTCGACCATGGAAGCCCGGCTGCATGCGGACAGGCCGTCGCAGCCCTCCCTGCCCTCGGTGTCACGCCGGGGTCTGTGGGCCTGGGTCATGACACGGCTCGATGCGTGCCTCTCGGAGCCGCTGCGCCAGGGCTCTCCCGTGGAGCTCAGCCGGGGCCGGTTGCTGGTGGGCGTCCTTGGCATGCTGCTGCTGTTCGACCTGCACGTCCTCGTCTTCTTCTTCCGGGTGAAGCCGGACCCGTTGCCCTCCAGCCTCGTCGAGCTCACGTGCCTGGTGCTCTTCTCCGCGACGCTCTGGAGGCTGCGCCGGGCCCACTCGCTCCAGGGGCCGGCCCTGCTCCTGTGCTCCCTCGTGACGGCCGCCATCGGCGCCGAGTCCCTGCGGACCGGCTCGCAGGCCGTGGCCGTGAACGTCATGGCCATGCTGGTGCCCATGTTGACCGTGTACCTGGTGGGGGTGCGCTGGGGCTTGTTCTTCACCCTGCTCACCGCCGTGAACATCGGCCTCGTCCACCCGTACTTCTTCCCGCCGCCCAGGAGCACGGCGCTGAACCTCTATTCCGCGCTCTTCCTCCTGTGTGGCTGGCTGGTGAGCTGGATGTTCCTCGCCTCGCGTGACGAGGCGGTCGCGGCGCTCGAGCAGGCGCTGCGGACGCTGCGCGAGAGCGAGGAGAAGCTCCTCAGCCTCGTGGAGAGCACGGATGATCCGGTGTGCTCGCTCGACGTGTGGGGCCGGGTCCTCACCCTCAACCAGGCGGGGACGGACCTGTGCCGCCAGCTCTTCGGAGCGGCCCCCCTCCCGGGCAGCTCCCTCTTCGATGCGCTCCCTCCCGAGCAGCGGTCCGTCTGGAAGGAGCGGACCCGGCGGACGCTCGGCGGGGAGCACATCCGCGTCCAGCTGAAGCTCACGCTGGAGGGCCGGCCCCGGGTGATGGACATCAACCTCAGCCCCCTGCTCGGGGCCGAGCGGCGCCCGGTGGGGATGACGATCTTCGGGCGGGACATCACCGCGCTCAAGGAGGCCGAGGCCCGGCTGGGCGAGCTGCACCGCGGCCTGCTGGACGTGTCACGCCATGCGGGCATGGCGGAGATGGCCAACGGCATCCTCCACAACGTGGGCAACACGCTCAACAGCGTGAGTGTGTCCTCGGGGCTGCTCGTCCATCGGCTGCGGAAGCTGAAGATGTCCGGCGTGGCCCGGGCCTCGGCGCTGCTGCGCGAGCAGGCACAGGACCTGGCCTCCTTCTTCACCCGGGACCCACGGGGCCAGCAGTTCCCCCAGTACCTGGAGGTGCTCTCCCAGCACCTCACCACCGAGCAGGAGGCACTGCTGGCCGAGGCGCGGACGCTCGAGCAGAGCGTGGAGCACATCAAGGCCGTGGTCAGCATGCAGCAGGCCCACGCGCGCGTGACGGGCGTGGAGGAGGTGGTGTCGGTGCCTCAGTTGATCGACGACGCGGTGCGCCTGCACAGCGCGTCCTTCGAGCAGGCGGGCATCCAGGTGCGGACCGACTACGCCTCGCGGCTGCCTCCGGTGAGGGTGGATCGGCACAAGCTGCTGCAGATCCTCGTCAACCTGGTGAGCAACGCCCGGCACGCGGTGCTCGACAGCCGCAAGCCCGACAAACGCATCTGCCTCCGGGTGGAGCGGAGTCCCGAGGGGCGGCTGCGCATCCAGGTGGACGACAACGGCGTGGGAATCCTCGCGGAGAACATGCCGCGCATCTTCACGCAGGGCTTCACCACGAAGGAGGACGGGCATGGCTTCGGCCTGCACATCAGCGCGCTGGCGGCCGAGGAGATGGGCGGCTCGCTCACGTGCGCGAGCGCGGGCCCCGGCCAGGGGGCCACCTTCACCATCGAGCTCCCCTTCCAGGGAGGGGAGCCCCAGGCCTGAGGCCGTCAGCGCGAGCGGCGGCCCGGCTTCTCCGGCACCACCCAGAAGTAGAGGGTGCGCCCATCGGCCTCGATGGGCAATGCGCCCCGGGGCCACGGCCGTTACCGGGTGCTCGGCGGGGCGCCAACGGAGCGGGGGGCGGGTGTTACCCGCGTTACCTCGGGGACGGAGACGTTACCTTTCGAAACGTTCGACGCGGCGTGGCAGGCGCCAAGCGCCCGAGAACATTCATGCTGTGGGCTGGAATGAGCGTTGCTCATGGAGGCCCGCGATGATCTACGCACCCAAGGAAGGCTTCGGCAGGACCGCTCGCATCCAGAGCATGGAGGACTACCAGCGCCTCTACCGCAAGAGCATCGAGCGGCCCGAGGAGTTCTGGGGCGAGATGGCCCAGGCGCTCACCTGGTTCCACCCGCCGGAGATGGTGTTGGACGCGGACCCGGACCAGGTGGACTTCTCCTGGTTCGGCGGAGGCCGGCTCAACGCCTGCTACAACGCGGTGGACCGGCACGTGCGCACGCGGCCCGGCAGGCCCGCCATCATCTGGGCGAAGAACGAGCCGGGGCAGTACGAGCTCATCACCTGGAGGGTCCTGAAGCACAACGTGGGGCGCGTGGCCAACGTGCTCAAGGCGCACGGGGTGAAGAAGGGAGACCGGGTCTGCATCTACCTGCCCATGGTGCCGGAGCTGGCCTACACCATGCTGGCGTGCGCGCGCATCGGCGCGGTGCAGACCAAGGCCATCAGCGACGAGGCGGTGGAGCGCCTCTCGCAGGTGCGGTCCGTGGGACGGGTACTACTGGATTACGGGCCGCGTGGATGACGTGCTCAACGTCTCCGGCCTGCCCAAGACGCGCTCCGGGAAGATCCTCCGCCGCATGCTGCGGAAGATCGCCTGCGGTGAGACGCAGGACCTGGGCGACACCTCCACCCTCGCCGAGCCCACCGTGCTCGACGAGCTGCTCCAACAACAGTCCCAACTGCAGTCCCAGCGCTGCTGACCATCTCCCGAGGAGAACCCCGACCCATGTCCCAGAAAACCAAGGCCGAAGAGCTCGAAGCCCTGGCGGCGACGCGCTGGCGCGTGGCCGCCGTGCTCACCGCGGCCATGCTGATTTCCTATTTCGGTTTCATCCTGCTCGTCGCGTTCGACAAGCCCCTGATGGGCAAGCAGCTCGTCCCGGGGTTGTCGCTCGGCATCCTGCTCGGCGCACTGGTCATCGCCTCGGCCTGGGTGTTCACCGGCATCTACGTGATGTGGGCGAACAACCGCTACGACAAGGCCCTCCACCAGTTCCGCCGCTGAATCAGGAGCCACGCGAATGAATCCCCAACAGGCACAAACCACGATTGGCCAGCCGAACACCACGGCCATCCTCTTCTTCCTGGCCTTCGTGGGCCTCACGCTCGCCATCACGTACTGGGCGGCGCGCAAGACGAAGACGACCTCCGAGTTCTTCGCCGCCGGTGGAGGCGTCACCGGTCTGCAGAACGGCTTCGCGCTCGCCGGTGACTTCATGAGCGCCGCGAGCTTCCTGGGCATCGCCGGCCTGGTGGCGCTCTCCGGCTTCGACGGCCTCATCTACTCGGTGGGCTGGCTGGTGGGCTGGCCGGTGGTGACGTTCCTCATCGCCGAGCCCCTGCGCAACCTGGGCAAGTACACCTTCGCGGACGTGGTGGCCTACCGGCTGAAGCAGACGCCGGTGCGCATCTCCGCCGCGCTGGGCACCCTGACGGTGGTGGCCTTCTACCTCATCGCGCAGATGGTGGGCGCCGGCAACCTCATCCGCATGATGTTCGGCCTGTCCTACGAGGCGGCCGTGATGATCGTGGGCGTGGTGATGATCCTCTACGTGCTCTTCGGCGGGATGATCGCCACCACGTGGGTGCAGATCGTCAAGGCGGTGCTGCTGCTGGGCGGCGCGACGGCGCTGGCGGTGATGGTGCTGGCGAAGTTCGGCTACAGCCCGCTGGCGCTCTTCCAGGAGGCGGTCAACCAGTACGGCCCGGAGGTGCTGGCGCCGGGCAAGCTGGTGACGAACCCGCTGGAGGCGGTGTCGCTGGGCCTGGCGCTGATGTTCGGCACGGCGGGCCTGCCGCACATCCTCATGCGCTTCTACACGGTGCCCAACGCGAAGGCGGCGCGCAGCTCGGTGTTCTACGCCACGGGCCTCATCGGCTACTTCTACCTGGTGACGTTCATCCTCGGCTTCGGCGCGTCGGTGCTGCTGGGCCGCGGGGCGATTACGGGTGTGGACAAGGGCGGCAACATGGCGGCGCCCATGCTGGCCGAGGCGGTGGGTGGAACGCCCTTCCTGGGCTTCATCTCGGCGGTGGCCTTCGCCACGATTCTGGCGGTGGTGGCGGGACTGACGCTGTCGGGCGCGGCGGCGCTGTCGCACGACCTGTGGACGCATGTGGTGCGCAAGGGCAAGTCGCCCGAGCACGAGCAGCTCCGGGTGGCGCGGCTGGCGAGCCTGGGCCTGGGGATTCTCGCCATCCTGCTGGGCATCCTCTTCAAGGGGCAGAACGTGGCCTTCATGGTGGGCCTGGCGTTCGCGATCGCGGCGAGCGCCAACTTCCCGGCGCTGCTGCTGTCCATGTCGTGGAAGGGCTTCACCACGCGAGGGGCGGTGGCCAGCATGGTGACGGGCACGTTGAGCGCGGTGCTGCTCATCTTCCTGTCGCCCACGGTGCAGGTGGACCTGCTGGGCAACAAGGAGGCGATCTTCCCGCTGAAGAACCCGGGCATCATCACCATGCCGCTGTCCTTCCTGGTGGGCTGGTTGGTGTCGCTGCTCTCCCCCGAGCACGAGGCCTCCAGCCGCTACGCCGAGGTGAAGCACCGCATGCACGTGGGCGCCGAGGCGGATGCACCCGAGCATCCGGCCCCCGGCACGACCGCGGCGGCCACGCCCGTGACGACGCCGAGCACGCAGACCACCTGAGCGCCCTGCCCTGCCCTCCCCTGCCCTCCCTCTCCCTCTGGGAGAGGGTCGGGGTGAGGGTCTTCCCTCAAGTGGGCGGAACCACCGCGATGCAATCGATCTCCACCCGCGCGCCCTTGGGCAGGCCCGCCACCTGCACGGTGGTGCGCGCGGGGGGAGTCCCCTGGAAGTAGCGGCCATACACCTCGTTCATCTCGGCGAAATCAGCCATGTCGACGAGGAACACGCCACACCGGACGACGTGGGAGAAGTCCAGGCCACCGGCCGCGAGCACCTCCCGCAGGTTGTCCATGGCCCGAGCCGTCTGGACCTTGACGCTGCCCTGGACGAGCTCGCCGGTGGTGGGGTCGATGGGCGTCTGACCGGAGAGGAAGACCATCCTCCCGAGGCCCACCTCGACGGCCTGCGAGTAGGGACCAATGGCCTTCGGGGCCTTGTCGGAGTGCAGCGTCTTGCGAGCCATGGAGACCTCCAGGAGGGCCTGTCTACCACGCGGCCTCGGAGGGTGGACCGCGTTCAATACAAGACGCCCACGCGTATCCGCCCGTGGGAGGACAGGAGCCCGGGAGCATGCTCGGCGTTCCACCCCCCTGCACCCAGCAAGGAGTCCTGTCATGAGCGTACGCACGATGTTCCTGGCCCTCTCCACCACGGCGCTGCTCGGCTGTGCCAGCACCCCGGCCGCGGGCACGCGGACGGAGGCCCGGAGCGGCGAGACGGAAGCGAAGATGTGCAGCTGCGACCACAAGGCGCAGGAGGGCGCGCAGACCACGGAGGGCCATGCCGCCGGGTGTAGCTGCCCGCACTGCGGACACGCCAGGAGCGGGGAGGCCCAGGGCACGGAGGGCGAGGCGGCCACCTGTGGCTGCGCGCACGAGCACGAGGAGCAGGGCCGCGCCCACCACGAAGGCCACCAGGGCTGAGAGCGAGGCACGCCCCCACGTGGTCCGCACCGAGCACGACGCACTGGAGCTCATCCGCACGAAGCGCATCATCACCGAGGTGCCGGCCCTGGGGATGAGCTCGCTCGTCGAGGCCGTGGCCGGAGGAGAGGTGCACGGCAGCTGGCGCCACCACGCCAAGGGCCGGCTCATGTACCGGCTCGGCCGGATGCTGAGGGCCTCGGACGAGGTGCTCGCGGTGCGGCTGGTGGAGGGCAAGGTGGCCTTCGTGGACCCGGTGCTGTGGGCGGTGGTGTACCGCGTGGCCATGGAGCCCTCGCGCCGCCGCCGCTCGCTGGAGGGGCTGTCCGCCCAGGCCCGCGCCCTGCTGACGGCGGTGGAGCGGGACAAGGAGGTGCGCCTGGAGAAGAACAGCGAGTGGACGAAGGGACGCGAGGCCCTGGAGGAGCGGCTGCTCGTGCACGTCTCCGAGGCGGAGACGGAGGAGGGCCGCCACGTGACCGTCCTGCGCTCCTGGAGGGACTGGGTCTCGCCCACGGTGAAGGAGGCCGCCGAGTCCCTCGGCTATGAGGATGCGCTCGCCCGGCTGCGCGAGGCGTGCGGTGGAGCCCCGGCGGGGCTCGGCCCGTGGGTGCCCTGACTCAGTACATGTCGGGCATGGCGGGCGGCGGGCTGGAGAAGATGGCCGTGGCCGTGCGCAGGGCGGACTCATCGGCCTCGAGCGCCCCGGTGCTCAGGAGGGCCAGGGGCGAGAGGAAGCCGCTGTAGAGCGGAGCGAGCGCCCGGACGTGCAGCTTCACATCCCCATCCCCGCCCGGGCGCACCTCGGCCTCGCCGTTCTCCACCTCGAGCACGAAGCGGCCGCGGTTCTCCGGGAAGAGGTCATCGTCCACCTCCAGGTGCAGGGCCCCCGAGAGCCCGGCCGGGTAGCCACGGGCCTGGAGCGCGGCGGGCACGTCCAGCAGCCGCAGCATCCAATGGAGGAGGTGCTTCACCTCGTACGTCTGCTCGCGCAGCAGGAAGAGCAGAGGGTCCGCCGGTCCGCCGCGCCACACCACCTCCTGGGCCATGGAGCGGTGGTCGCCGAGGAAGCTCAGCAGCCGCCGGCCCGCGGCGGGGGTGAGCGCGACGATGTCGGGGAGGTTCAACTCCTGCCACATGCCCTGGGAGACGACCCGCCGCGTGAGATAGACATAGCCCTCGATACCGGCGCTGCCCTCCACGAGGTAGCCATAGGCGGTCTCCCCCTTGGGATGGGTGACGCGGCTCCAGGTATAGGCCGAGCGGTCGATCCACCCCTGCTGCCGCTGCGCATGGCGGCGGTAGACATCGCGGAGGGCCGGCATGTCGGCCTCCGTCACCGGCCGCAGGGCCAGGGTGCGCTCCTGGAAGTCGAGCCCATGGAGCTGCACGCGGATTTCATGGCGTGAGCCGGCCTGCTCGAAGCCCACGCGCCGGTAGAGCGGCTGGGTGGCGGGGTAGAGGCTGGCGAGGGGAGCGCCCTGGCTTCGCAGCTCCCGGAGGGCCGTGCGCATGAGCCGGGTGGCCGTGCCCTGGCCGCGGCGCTCGGGGGCCACGCCCACGCCGCCGATGCCCACCATGGGCACCCGGCGCCCGTTGAACCACTGCCCCATGGGGATGAGGACGATGGTGGCGGCCACCGAGCCCCCCTCGCGCAGCACGCGCAGCCAGGCCTCTCCGGCCTCGACCTTCTGCTGCCAGCCCCGGGCGTCCTCGGGGGTGAGGGCGAAGGACTGGGCGCGGATGTCCTCCGCCTGGGTGTGCTCCCGCTCGCCCTGGGGCGGGCCAAAGTCCGGCGCCGTCGTGTCCACGCTGTCCTCCCGGAGTCCGAGGCGGCGCAGCCTAGGAGGTGGGCGGGCAGGCGCGCCAGGGCCTCCTCCGCCGCCGCCCCCCGAGCGATCCTCCCCGGGAAACCGTCTTCGCCGCTGGACAACCCGTCTTCCATGGTTACAGGGAGGGCGATCGCGCCCCGCGATGGGCGCCCGGAGGAGACATGTCCGTCGACACCCAGCGGGAAACCCACAAGTTCCAGGCGGAGATCAACCAGCTCCTGAACCTGGTCATCAACTCCCTCTACAGCCACAAGGAGATCTTCCTGCGCGAGCTCGTCTCGAACGCGTCGGACGCGTTGGACAAGCTGCGCTTCCGCTCCGTCACGGAGCCCGAGCTGCTCGAGGGGGCCTCCGAGCTGGAGATCCGCCTGATTCCGGACGCGGAGAAGGGCACGCTGACCATCGAGGACACCGGCATCGGCATGACGCGGGACGAGCTGGTGAAGAACCTGGGCACCATCGCGCACTCGGGCTCGCGCGAGTTCCTGGAGCTGGTGGCGCAGCGGGGCCAGAAGGACGTGAACCTGATTGGCCAGTTCGGCGTGGGCTTCTACAGCGCCTATCTGGTGGCGGACCACGTCGAGGTGGTGAGCCGGGCGGCGGGCAAGAACCCGGCGGCCTGGAAGTGGGCCTCGGACGCGAAGGGCTCCTTCACGGTGGAGCCGGCCGAGCGCGCCACGCGCGGCACCTCCATCACGCTGCACCTGAAGGAGGACCAGAAGGAGTTCCTGGACGAGTGGCGTATGCGCTCGCTGGTGACGCAGTACTCGGACTACGTGAGCCACCCCATCAAGCTCCAGGTGAAGAAGACCACGGGCGAGGGGGACGAGAAGAAGACGGAGACGAAGCTCGAGGTGGTGAACAAGGCGAGCGCGCTGTGGCAGCGCTCGAAGAGTGAGATCACCGACGAGCAGTACCAGGAGTTCTACAAGCACCTGACGCACGACTGGGAGGCGCCGCTGGCGTGGACGCACTTCCGGACCGAGGGCAACCAGGTCTTCACGGGACTGCTCTTCCTGCCGAAGAACCCGCCATTCGACTTGAACACGCCGCAGCAGCGAGGGGTGCGGCTGTTCGTGAAGCGGGTGCTCATCATGGACCGGTGCGAGGAGATGCTGCCGCAGTGGCTGCGCTTCGTGCGGGGCGTGGTGGACTCGGACGACCTGCCGCTGAACGTGTCGCGCGAGCTGCTGCAGGACTCGGCGGTGGTGCAGGCCATCCGCAAGCACGTGACGAAGAAGACGTTGGACATGCTGGAGAAGCTGGCCAAGGACAAGCCGGAGGACTACCGGACGTTCTGGAAGAGCTTCGGCACGGTGCTGAAGGAGGGGCTGGCGATCGAGACCGAGCACCGCGAGAAGCTGGGGGCGCTGGTGCGCTACGAGAGCTCGCGGGAGGAGGGACTCACCTCGCTGGCGGACTACGTGTCGAGGATGAAGGAGGGCCAGAAGGCCATCTATTACATCTTCGGCGAGACGAGGAAGGCGGTGGTGGACTCGCCGCACCTGGAGGCGCTGAAGAAGCGCGGGTACGAAGTGCTGTACATGACGGACCCGGTGGACGAGTGGGCGACGCAGGGGCTGAGGGAGTTCCAGGACAAGCCGCTGGTGTCGGCGATGCACGCGGACCTGAAGCTGGAGGAGACGGAGGAGGAGAAGCGCGAGAAGGAGCAGCGCGCGAAGGGGCTGGGGCCGCTGGCGGACCGGATGAAGGAGGTGCTCAAGGAGCACGTGCGCGAGGTGCGGGTATCGGACCGGCTCACGGACTCGCCGTGCTGCCTGGTGGTGCCCGAGGGCGGCTCGCACGCCTACGTGGAGCGGCTGCTGCGTGAGCGGGGCCGGAGCGTACCGCGCGTGAAGCGGATTCTGGAGGTGAATCCCTCGCACCCCATCGTCGAGCACCTGAAGGCGCTGCAGGAGAAGGAGCCGGCCTCGCCGCAGGTGACGGAGTGGGTGGAGCTGCTCTACGACCAGGCGCTGCTCACCGAGGGCAGCAGCGTGGAGGATCCGAACCGCTTCGCGCGGCGGATGACGGCGCTGATGACGCAGCTGGCGGCGCACTCGCCGGTGAAGGGCACGCACACGCCCGCGGGCGCGGTGGCCGCCGGCCCCGAGACGCCGACGTCGGAGGCGAAGCCCACGGAGGGGGCCGCGGTGGCCGCGGGTCCCGAGACGCCCGTCCGGCCCAACTGAGCAACGGGACGGTGTAGCAAAGCAAAGGGGCGAGGCGAACAAGCCTCGCCCCTTTTTAATCAAGGGATTGCGCCCACTTGCTACGGGAGCAGCACTTGGAGGCCCACGCCACCGGGGCCAATGCTGAGCGAAGCAGAGCCCGGCGCCTTGGTCTCCGACGGCTTATCGATGAACCACAGAGCGGCACCGACTCCGATGAGGCCGACTCCCACCGCGCCGCTCACCAGAGCCTGCGTGCGATTGCGCTCGATGTCACTGCGCAAGCGCGCAACCTCGTCCCTGAGACTGGGGTCCGGAGCAGCACCATTCTCGTAAAACTTCGCGAGCTCATCATGGGCAGTGCCGCCCTGGCTGGCGAAGATGGCGGCCAACACCCCCCCGCCAACCAAGCCCACTCCCGCCGAGGCAATGCCTACCGGCGTCTTCCATGTCCGGACCGCCTTTACCCGCACCGTCGTACGCACCCCACCCGCAGCCGGTTGGAGGGTGTACTCGCCCGCCTCAGCTGGCGTCCACTCAGCGATGTACGTGCCCTTCTCCGTCTCCTTCTCCTTCAGGGTCAGTGCTGTCGAAGCCCCGCCGTCGCTGCGCGCCACCGTGAAGTCCAGCTGCCCTGGAGCGGGCTGTGTACAAGCCTCACGCATTTCCAACCGGGCCTCCACCGCCACCTTCTCCGAAACCTTGAACTCAGCGCCCTGCGCCGGTTTCTGGAGACTCAGCGAGTAGCAGTCCACGCACCCCTTCATCGTGCACAGCTGCTGCTCCTTGCATCCCGGGGAGCACTCCGGAACCACCTTCACCCGCACCGTCGCGCTCAACCCCCCCACCGGGTAGGCCACCTGGATGAGGTAGTCCCCCGCCTTGGTTGGCGTCCACACCGTGCTGAACTTGCCCTTCTCAGCCGCCTCCTTCTGGGCCAGCGTCGTCGACGCCTCATCACCGCCGCGCGCCACCGTGAAGACCAGTTGCTGAGGCTCCGAAGGGTGGTTCTGTACCCCCTTGCGCAGCACCAACAGGGCCTCCACCAACACCTCCCCGCCGGACACCACGCTGTCCTGCGCGGGCTTCTCGATGCGCAACTCCGAGTAGCGCTTCGCGCCAAGCAGATGGGGACGCATCTGCTTGCTCAGCTCTCCAACTGCGATGGGGGTGAAGACCTTCGGGGCGCGTTTCTTGGGATCCTTCGGTGTGGAGAGTTCCTTGTCGCCCGTCAGTTTCTGGCGGTACAGCACCTCCCCCCCAGCACTGACGACAACGCCCTCGATGCTGGTGATCTCCTTCTTGCCGACAGTGAGGGTGACGAGCACGGCCCGGTTGGCGCCGCTGCTTGTAGCCAGCTCGCCGAGACAGCTCTCGCGGTTCTGCTCGCTCACACAGCCCGCCTTCCCCCGAGGCGGCAACATACGCACCTCGTCGGGGGACACCACCTCCGCAACACTGGCCTGCACCGCACTGGCGCACGCCCCTTGGAGGCTCTTGATGTCACTGGGAGTAGGTTTGACGCCCGCCTCCCCTGTGACGATACAGGGATGGAGCACAACGGACTCCGGCTTCGGCTGGCCCCAGGCCAGCGGGGAGAGCAGGAGCGTGATGACGAGCAAAGGGGAAGAGCGAACAGGAATGGAGCGGCTCACGGAGTGGCCCTCATGGATGCTTGAGGCGAGACTGTCACCGGAGTGCGGACCGGGTGGACGGATGGAGGCTGCGTAGACCGCCTCTACCATGCTATCCCCGCGTCTGATTCGTCAAAGGGTTTGGAGGTTACCGTGAAGCTGCGCAAGGTCTTTGGAGCGCTATTAGCGCTGGGGGCGCTCGAGGGTTGCGACATCAAGGGCAGCTGCGAGCAGGACGCAGAGTGCCCCGAGCAGCATTTCTGCCATACCGAAGTGAAGCAGTGCTTTTCTTCCCGCTACTCGGAGCTGAAGATCCTGACGCTGGGGGAGAACGCCGTGGTGGGCGGTGCGCCTGTACAGATCCAGGCCCGGCTAGAATTGGAGTCGGGTGCCAACCCCGTGTACCCGCCGCAACTGAACCTCACGGTGACTCCGGCCAGCGGAGGAACCCCCACCACCGTGACGCTCTCACGCACGGGGGAGGGAACATACAGCGCCGAGTGGACCCCTCCTCCGGGAGAAGGAACGTACACCCTCCAGGTGGCCCATCCCGCGTCGTGGGGGCCGACCCGCTCGGTGCAGGTGACGGTGGATCGCACGGCGCCGGCGTTGGCGGTTCAAGTGCCCGAGGCGCAGCCCGCGACGCCCAAGGACGGCTTCAGCTATGCGGACCCGATGGCGGGCTCCGCATGGGTGAGAGACCAGACCGTGACGGTGCTGGTGGAATCGGATTCAGCGGATATCGATCCGGCGAGCCCGCGAGTGGTGGTCCGGGGGCACAACGGCGGTACGGACGTGACGGACCTCGCGGTGAGGCAGGTGACCCCGTGCACCAAGGCCTACTGCGGCGCGGTGGACGTGCCGCTGTGGCGTCCGGGGCTCGAGGCCTTCCGCGGCACCTTCCAGATCGAACTGGCGGTGAAGGACCGGGTGGGCAACGAGCGCTCGGCCAGCGGGAGCATCCCGGTCACGCGCTGGAAGTGGGCGTTCGATGGGGCGTCCGGGCCCATCGTGAGCACCCCCGCCATCGGTGAAAAGGGGACCGTCTACTTCGGCACCAGCGGCACCAACGGGAAGGTGTTCGCGCTCAACCCCGAGGGCACTCCGAAATGGGAGGCGCCACTCGGTCCGGTGAGCGGCAGCCCAACCGTGGGTCGCGCCCCCGATGGGACCGAGCGCATCTACGTGGGAGCCGCTCCCGCCACTTCTGGGGGGGTCCTGTTCAGCCTGAATGGCATCACCGGCAATACGACTTCGCAGTGTCCAGAGGCGGGCCGGAACCTCGGCTGGGGGCCCATCCGCTCAGGCACCACGCTCTTCGACTCGAGGCTCGGTCCGGGTCTTCCCGCCACCGAAACCGCAATGGCTTTCTCCCATGGGAGCGCGGTGATCATTCTCGGGCCCGACGTCAACCGGTGTGGCAGCCTTGGCTCTTTCGGCACCATGCCTGGATCGAGCGTGCTCTCGAGGGGCCTCGATGTCTACTACAGCGTTGCCTACCCTCAGGATCCGCCGTTCGAACAGTTCATGATCACCGCCCTGAACTTCGAACTCGGAAGCAGTCGTGCTAAGGAAGGCTACTCCGTGCCGGAGCCGCGGGCTCCGGTGACGGGCATGGCCTTCGCGCAGACCGGCACGGAAACCTACCTGTTGACCGCCCAGGGAGAGAACTCGTCGAACTCGGGAGGAATCCAGGCCTTCGACGCCGAGCGGGGCAACAATCCAGCGTGGAATTATCCGTCCTCCTTCTCGGGAGTAGCGCCGGTGCGCAACCTGGCCCTCGGAGCGGGCAATGTCCTGTTCTTCGGCCATGAGGCCGCGACGGGTTCAGCGCCACTGACGGCGATCGACCTGTTCGCCACGGCCCCCCGCATCAGCGTTCCGAACGCGGGAAGCTTCTCGGGAGGCCCGGTCCTGGGCGCTGGCGGTGCGCTCTATGCCGCCTCCGCGACAGGACCGGCCGCCGGCATTGGCGAGGTGTCGGCTTGGAGTTCGAACAACCTGACGCTGCGTTGGAAGCTCAGCGACAGCGTTGGACGCGCACAGGCGACGCCATCGCTGGACTGCGCACGCCAGGCAGATGGAACCCCAGCGGCTCAGGCCAAGGGGGTGCTGTACGTGCCCGCCCTCGACGGCCGGCTGTACGCGCTCGTCGTGGACAGCCCGGGCCTGGACAAGAATGCCCCCTGGCCCAAGTACCAGCACGACGCGCGAAACACCGGAAACTCCGGGGCTCCGATCACCAACTGTCCGTAACACGCGTTCACGGGCTCCAGCCCCACCATGCCAGGAGGCCCCCCACACTCGGGCCTCCTGGGGGACGAGCCCGTCCTATCGGCAGGTCTCCCCACTCATCCCCCCTGACGCCTTCCCCACTACCGCCACGGACTCCGTGACGGGTGGCCGGGCGAGCATCCCGCGTGAACCGGGGGCTCGCCTGGGGTAACTTCGCGTCCTGGATCTGCCCCTGGGGGGGCCAACGAAGACCGAGCAGCGCTCATACGGCTGAGCGAGGAGCGATCAGTGGATGACCACCACCTCAATCCAGGCGCGGGGCGCCGGAGACACGAACTGATGAGATACGTGTATACGCGGGCACTGTTGTTCCTGGTGCTCCTCGCATCTGGCGTCGCCGTGGCGGAACCGGACACGTTCGGTCTGGGAACCCATAGGGATGGCGCTCTGAACGCGCGCAATCCCTCGATCGTCAACGCCTACGCCCATGTTGTCACGAATCCGCTGGCTCCTGGGGACATGGAGATCCTCATCAGCGGCGTGCGGGAAGGCAATGAGACTGGGAGAAATACAGCAGACACTGCCTTCCAGACGGGCGATCTGGTGATGGTCCTGCAAACGACCGGCGCCGTGCCTCCCATCCCGACTGGATTGACCACGGCTGTCGACCTCGAGGCCTACAATGTCGGAAGGTGGGAGTTCGCTCGGCTGGCGTCAGCCAGCACCAGCAAGCTGACCCTCACGGCGCCGCTCATGCACGGGTACCCGGTCACCGCCACCCAAGTCATCCGCGTGCCCGAATACAGCACCGTCACTGTGGGCAACTCGAAGGAAATCACAGCAGAGACATGGGATGGCAGATCGGGTGGCGTCATCGCCTTCCTGGCCGATGGAGCTGTCACCGTCACCGGCACCGGCACCAACGCCGGCATCATCAATGCCAGTGAATTGGGATTTCGCGGGGGAGTGTATAAAAATGGTTCGGCAGCCTCCACCAGTTGCACGACCAATTCTGGCTCGTCCCCAGACTATGCCCAGAAGGGTGAAGGGGTGGACAGCACGCGCTACGCCGCATCCGGCGACCTTGGTGCCAATGAAGGAGCAGGTCGCGGCAACTTTGCGAACGGAGGCGGTGGAGGCAACTGTCCCGTCTCGGGCGGAGGAGGCGGAGGAAACGCCGCGCTGGGTGGTAACGGTGGACCGAGCACCACCGGAGGAATGGGAGGAGTGCCTCTGCTCTACTCCCTGCTCGATCGCCTCACCTTTGGAGGCGGCGGCGGAAGTGGCCACGGAACACGGCTCTCCTTTGGTCAGTCTAATGGCGGACGTGGGGGCGGCATCATTTTCATTCGGGCAGCAAGTCTGACCCTCGAGAGTGCCAATTCCATCCGTGTATCCGGCAAAGCAGGTACTGCTGGCGGCAACAGGTTAGTGCTAACCGACCCAGCGGACGGTGGTGGTGGTGGTGGGGCGGGAGGCACCATCCTCGTGAGACTGACGGGTACCCTCAACTGTAATAACCAAACCATCATTACAGCCAGAGGAGGAGCCGGAGGGGACGTAGACTCTGGAGCTTCGCCCACGCCGAGTGCAGGAGGAGGCGGCGGTGGCGGCCGGGTGCTCTACCAGATGGGCACGACAGAGATGTGCTCCAGTCCGATCGCGACAGTGTCTGGCGGTCTTCCTGGCTCAGGCACAACGGTGGGTGCCACAAGTGGCGGAACAGGCTCCGTTTCTTCGCTTCCGGGTCCGTTTCCAACACTATTGGCACCCACGTTGGACCCGGTGGCCCCAGCGGATGGCGGGTACACCAATCTGCGAAGGCCCACGCTCACGGGAGGACGTGACACCGCTTATGCGGGGCGTCAGGTGGTCATCTATCAGGGCAGTGTGGAAGTGGGACGCACGGTCGCCGACGCCAGCGGCCGTTTCTCCTTCAAGATGCCGCAGGACCTCTTTGATGGTGTGTATCAAGTCTCGGCGGCCTTCGCCTATCAGGGGGTCCAGAGCCCGAAGAGCACGGTCCAGACCTTCACCGTGGACGGGACGCCTCCGGCGAATCCCCTGGTGGATCTGCTTGCATCGAGAGAGGCAGTCCCAAACATGCTCATCGGCCTGCCTGACCTGGAGGCTGTCACCAGCAAGCTCTACATCAGCGGAAGGTCGGAGCCGGGAAGCACCGTCACCGTCCAGCAAAACGGTCCGAGTGGTACCTTCCCCCCAGCGTCGGCCACCACTGATGCCCTGGGCAAGTGGCGGGTGGGTATCGTCCAACCCTCCAACGTGGAGACCGCCACCTACACGCTCACGGTGTCGGCTGAGGATAGAGCGCACAACACGAGCCCACCGTCGATCACCCTGACATTCCGTCTGGACACCAAGCTACCGGCAACTCCCGTGTTTCAGACAGTGGGAGGAGTGACGGCAGGAGGCACCGTGCCCGCCAATTCACTGCGGCCGGTCTTGGAGGGAACGGCGGATAACGGAAACAAGGTGGTCGTGACGCTGAGCAGGACGGGAACCGGCGCGGAGAGCCAAACCCTCGAGACCACCTCGAGTTCGGGAGGTTGGAAGGTCGTTCCGTCCGTCCCACTGACGGACGGCGCCTCCTATAATGTGGACGTGACGGCCTTCGACTTGGCTGGAAACGAGCAGGCCGGAATGCGCAAGAGCTTCAGCGTGGATGTGTCGCCTCCTGCGTTGGTGATCTCCAGAGTGGGAGCCAGCAGCAGGTCGCCGGCGTCGGGCATGCTCATCGGCACGCCCGACCTGTCCTCTTCGAGCCTCTCCCTCAGCGGGACGGCGGAGGCGCTGAGCAGCATTACGGTGCGGCAGATCGGCCCGGGTTCGCCCGCGGACCAAGTGACGTCCGCTGATGGGTCGGGCAATTGGAGTGTGAACCTCGCACAACCGGCCAACACGGACACCACCTACTACTCGCTGGAGGTGAAGGCCAAGGACACGGCGAACAACACGACCACGGCCACGCTGGATTTCAGGTTGGACACCAGGATACCGACGGCACCCTTTGTCACCTTCGTTGGCGGAGTGGCACCTGACGCCAGCTGTGCCGCGTCTGGCGTCTTCGTCACGACCAGACAGCCGTTGATCCAGGGAACGGGTGAAGCCAGAGGAACCGTGAACGTGACCTTGGTGTCCTCCTCTACCGTTCCGTCGACCGTGGTGAACGGTTCGGGAGCATGGAGCGTTTCGCCGACCGGCACGCCCTTGACTGACGGCGCCTATACCTTGACCGCGACGTTGACGGATGAGGCCGGCAACCCAAGTGAACCGGCCACCTACTGCTTCAACGTGGATGCGACCAGGCCAGACAAGCCGACGGCCATCGCGGTCGTGACGACGTCAGCATCCGGTACAGTGACAACCCCGGCGGTCAGTGGCATGCGCATTGGCCGGGCCCTCCTGACGGAGGTCAGGGACGTACCTGTATCCGGTGAACCCGTGCCGAATGGCAAGCTCAGCATCACCGGTAGTGCCAATGACACCACGGGTCCTGTTGCCAAGGTGCAGTTGAAGCTGATCCCCCTCAACCCGGCGTTGGCGGTGATGGAATCCCTGGTGACCGTCACGTCCGGAACCTGGACCAAGGACTGGCCCGGCCTGGCGAGCGGCTCCTACGCGTTGGAAGCCCGAGCAGTGGATGCGGCCAACAACATCGGTGATCCGCAGACGATCTTCTTCGAGCTGGATCTGATCCGCCCGACCGCCACGGTCACCGGACGCCCAACCGAGGGCACCATCACCGCCTCCAAGGAGTTCGCCTTCGGTTTCGACACTTCGGAGCGTGTGCAGGCCTATGAGTGCACGATCAACAACAGCCTCGTGCCTTGCACCAACCCATTCCTCTCCTCGGTGGCGATTTCGGGCACCTATCAGCTCAAGGTGTGGGTGACGGATATGGCCGGCAACAAGTCCCTCGACCCGGCCACGCGGAATTGGACCGTGGATACGGACCAACCCGTCGTCTTCATCCTGAACCGCTCCTCCATTCCCACCGGGGGTAGCTCCACGCAACAGACGGACATCACCTTCCAGTTGCGCGCGAACAAAGAGGGCCTGGATATCTACTGCCAGAAGGATCTCGATTCCGCGGAGTGGGCCAAACCCTGCGAGTGCACCAGATGGGAACCCGCTTCAGATGGAAAGCTGCCGCAGGTTTGCATCAAGACCTATACGGATCTCTCCGAAGCCCCCCACGTGTTCGTCGTGAAAGCCGTTTCGCCGACGACGAATGCCGAGACCTCCGAGGCCGAGCGGCAGCGGAACGAATGGGTGGTGGATAAGACGAATCCCGACACCTTCATCACGGAAAAGCCGGGCGACTGGGTGGCAGTCAATTACGCGACGGTGAAGTTCGCCACGCCGACCGAATCCCAGACTCCCGACTTCCAATGTGAACTGACCAAGCCGGACAGCACCATCGTGGTGTCCAAATGCTCCGGGTCCAGTTCCCACTTGATGTCGGGTCTCGCGGACGGGAGTTACACGCTCCGGATCAAGGCCATCGATGCAGCCGGCAATGAGGAGACAGACCCCGCGGTGGTCTCCTGGACGGTGGACACCCAGGGACCCGCCGCGCCCGTTCTCAATGTCCCCTCGGCGGGGAGGCGGTACAAGGATCTCCTCCTGACGGGAACGGCGGCTGGGGAGCCCTTCAGCGTCGTGTCGGCCTACGTCGATGATCCTGAAGGAACAGGGACGCCCATCGGAACAGCGACAGTCACCGCGTCGGGAACATGGCAGCTCACCGTCGCGGCGGAACGCAAACCGGAAGATGGGCTCCATTCCGTCACCCTCAAGGCAACGGACAGGGCTGGCAATCCGGGGACGCTGTCCGTGCCTGTCAGCTTCTTCATGGACAATCAACCCCCCTCCGTGCAGATCAGCGGGCCAGACAAGAACACCGCGAGCCGAACCGCTGCGTTCCAATTCATCACGAACGAGGAGGGCGTCACCTTCCAGTGCAAGCTGGACCTCCAGGACCCAGTGGAGTGCGGCACGAACGTGTCGTACGCCGACCTCGAAGAAGGACCGCATACACTCAACGTCTATGCGGTGGACGAGGCTGGAAACAGGCGGGAGGTAGGCTACAGCTGGAGCGTCTATCTGGGCCGTGACATCCGCGCCGAGGGCGGAGGACTGGGTTGTTCCACCACTTCGGCACAGTCTCCAGCGCTGTGGCTGCTCGGGCTGTTCGGGCTCCTGCTCGACAAGGCCTCCCGGCGCCGGGGAAAGACGGCGGACAGGCAGTAACGTGGCGGCGGGTGTCGGAGATGGGCCAGGCGCCTGTCTCCGCCCACCTGCCGCTCCGTGCTCCACCCCGATGGATGAGCGGTGAGGCCTCGCGGTTGCGTGAGCCTCCCGCACCAGTGGTGGCGAGCCAGCCTCCTGGCGACCCTGGAGTTCGGGCCTCAAGCGGACGCGCGGGTCACGCGGGGGTGCATCATTCCGCAAGAGCCGGCTGCCCTTCGCGCTCATGACTGGTGGCCCAAACCAGACGCGCCGCAAGCCACGGCTGCAACTCTTCAAAAGAGCCCGCTGGCTCGGGCATCGAGCACCACCAGGCCAGCAGGCCCTACGCCCGCCAGTGGTCCCCACCCGTGCCACCCGGGAAAAACACTCCCCAGGAGGCACGAGGCGGAAGACCGGCTACTCGCCTACCGCTGAGGTGCCACCGAGCCAGCCTCGCTGTCTCGGATGATGAAGAAGTCCACCCGGCGGTTGTTCTCGCGGCCAACGGACGTGGCGTTGCTGTCGATGGGCCGGTCAGAACCGTATCCCCTGGCATCCAACCGCTCAGCGGCCACGCCCTTCCCGATGAGGTAACGCCGCACCTCTTCAGCGCGCCGCTGGGACAGCCGCTGGTTCTCATCCCCCAGGCCACGGTCGTCCGTATGCGCCCCCACCACGACCCGAGGAAGCTCCGGGTGCTCGCTCATCACCCTGGCCACCCAATCCAGCACCGAGAAGGAGCGCTGCTGGATACGGGCCTGCGAGGCCTCGAAGTACACCTTGCCGCGGAGTTCGAGTTGCCTGGCGGTGATGGACACCAGCGGAGTCTCGTGCTCCGGGCAGCCCAGATTGCTCTCAGGGCCAGGTTGGTTGACGCAGCTATCCACCCGGTTGGGCACGCTGTCCTTGTCCGAGTCGTCCTCCGGGCAGCCCTTGCGCTCGATTGGACCGGGCTCGTCCGGGCACGCGTCATCATCGTTGGGGATGTTGTCCTTGTCCCGGTCCCTCACGGGGCAGCCCCGATCGGGGCCCGGTTCCGACGGACAGCTGTCGTCGTCGTTCTTGAACCCATCGCCATCATCATCGGGCACCGGACAACCCTGGTTGGCCGCGGGACCTGGCTCCGCGGGGCACCCGTCCAGCGTGTCCTCGATGCCGTCGCTATCACTGTCCCGAGGGGGACAGCCCTTGCGATCCGGCGTCCCCTGCTCGGTGGGACACATATCGGAGATGTTGAGCACGCCGTCTTTGTCGCTATCCATGTCCGGGCACTCCTCCGCGGAAACGGAGAGTCCCAGCTCGCACCTGACGGAAGATTCGCCAGGCCCGCGGCGTGGCATCACATTTCCAAAAGAGCCTCCCGCCAGTACCCGGAACAGCGGCGTCCCCGGCGTCTTGCCTACCCCCACGCCGGCAAGAGCGAACACCTCGAGCGACGGGTTCACCAGGTAGCGCACCCCCGGCATCAGCTCCACCGAGCTTGGCTGCTTCGACAGCGCCACCATGCCCCGGACGTTGACCTCCCACCGCATCCGGCGCCCCGTCGACACCAGTGCCGCACCGATGCGCAGTTCGTTGCCCAGCTGATCCTGGATTTCGGAACCCGCGTCGGTGATACGCCCTCCCGGGCGAATCATCACTCCCGCGTCCAGCGCCGTCCGGAATGCACCGAAGCGCCGCCCCACCATCACCCTCGGCAGGTAACGCAGCCCATCATCCCGTGCATACGCAGCCTCGTTGCCCACATTCAGCCCAACATCCCCCCCTACCGCCACATCGAACCCGCCCTGTGCGTCCTGGGTGAGCAGCCCCAGACGCACCCCCACCGTGGGTGTGCCCAGCAAGAAGGATTTCGGAGCATCCGGGTCCGGAGCGCCCGGTCCGAGATTCTGCAACAACACCACTGGTAGCTGGACACCTACCTGCAACCAATTCATCAACGCATAGGCTGCGGACACATGCATCGTCCCCCGGCCGCTCACGGCCTCCTCTGGCTTCCCCTGCCGGAACAGCATCAGTGGCCGGTGCGCGTAATGACCCACCGCGGAGAGGCGGAAATGCCCGGGCTCGAGCAACTCCCCCGTTCCCACGACCAGCGAGCCCTCCGCTCCGGGATTCAGGTCCAGACGCTCCAATTCGAAGGGCTTGAATGCAGTCGTCTGCGCGAAGGCCGCGATTCCCGGCAACAACAGGAACAGCACCAGTGCGCCAAGCGCGAGAATCCTTCGTCCCATGGCTCCCCCGCTTCGGGTGTGTCGTGGCGCAGTACGGCTGCGCCACAGCGTAGATCCGCCGGTCAACAAGCGGCGGCACTCTAGCAGGAAATGATCCTCAACCACGGTCATCTCGTGGGACCAACGCCTCGACTGCGCCAACACATCCGTATGTAGCGCTACAGGTCTGTCCCGCCGCTCGGGAATCCCTTACGCACTGATCGTGGACTTGCAGCCTGTCGGACACTCTGGCAGGTTTCACCCCGCCAATCCGACCTGTTGTGGGGGGCTTACCGCACGTGCGAAGAGGACTCGTGAAGGCGCAGCCACACGCATGCCCCGAGGCATTTGTCCGCTCCAGTCGTCGCGGCAGGGGAGCTCTGCTCTCGCTCCTGCTCGCGGCCACCGCCGCTACCTCGTGCGCCAAGCGCATCGCGCCCAAGCCGTGCGAGACCCCTCCCCCCATGCAGGTCGTCCTGGACGTCTCGGACCAGGTGAATCCTGATCCGCGCGGGCGCTCGCTGCCCACCGTGGTCCAGGTCATCCAGCTCAAGGACAGCGCGAAGCTGGAGCGCGCGGGCTTCCGCGACCTGTGGGGCCGCCCCAAGGAGTTCCTCGGGGAGGACCTGCTGGCGGTGGCCGAGTTCACCGTCGCCCCCGGTCAGAAGTTCCAGCGGTGGATCCAGCGTGATCCCAAGGCCCGCTTCATCCTGACCATGGGCCACTTCCGCCAGCCGCTCGGATACTCGTGGCGCACCGTGTCCGCCCTGGACCCCGTGCCCGAGCCCTTCTGCGTGGAGCGGCCCGCGGGAGATCAGGGCGAGCCCAGGCCCGGTGACGTGCAGCTGCGCTACCGGCTCCAGGGCTATCAGATCGACATCCTTCGCACCCAGTTCTCGCTGACGCAGCCGGCTCCCGCCGTCCCGTCCGCGGCCGAGGTGCCATCCCACCCCAAGGGGAGTGCATGAAGAACGCGCAACGCGTCGTCTGGTCGGAGGGGATGTTCATGAGTCCCCACCACATGCAGCAGCTCGACCTCTACCACGAGAACCTGCTGGATCTCCGGCTGGGCGCGCTGGAGCCGTACCCCTGGGGCGTGTTCTCCCTGGAGTTCGACATGGAGGCGCTGCGCGCCGGCCGCGTGCAGCTGCGCCACTTCAACGGCGTGCTCCCCGATGGCATGCCGCTCGCCCTCCAGAACGGAGACCCCGAGGCCCCGCCGTCCCGCCCCACCGAGGGCGCCTTCCCGCCGGCCCAGCAGGTGCTGGACGTCTACCTGGGCGTCCCGCGTGAGCGCAGCGGCGTGGAGAGCTACGGCGGCAGCGAGCGCACCAGTGGCAACCCCCGCTTCACCCCGACCAACCGGCCGGTGAACGACCTGACCTCGTCCACCTCCATCGTCCCGGTGGCCTTCGCGCAGCGCAACGTGAAGCTGCTCTTCGGCACCGAGCCGCGCGAGGACTACGACGCCATCAAGATCGCCGAGCTGTCCCGCGACCGCTCCGGCAGCCTGACGCTCGTCGAGAACTACATCCCGCCCACGCTGCGCATCGACGCCTCGCCCTACATCATGAGCGAGCTGCGCAACCTGCTGCGGCTCATCGTGGCCAAGCAGCGCCAGCTCGCCTCGCGGCGCAAGCACCGGGACGCCTCGGCTCTCGAGTTCACCGCCTCGGACGTGACGCTCTTCCTGGAGCTCAGCTCCCTCAACGGCATCATCCCGCTGCTGCAACACGCCATCGACGCGGGCAACATGCGGCCCCACGCCCTCTACCTGGCGCTCAGCCAGTGCGCCGGGCAGCTGAGCACCTTCGTGGCGGACGCGGATCCCACCACGCTGCCTCCCTTCCAGTTCATCCAGCTGCGCGCCACCTTCGAGGAGCTCTTCCGCCGCCTCCAGTCGCTGCTGCGCTCCGTGGCCCTCGAGCAGTGCCTCTCGGTGGCGATGCAGTCCGGCGAGGACCGGCTCTACCGCGGCAAGCTCGAGGACGAGCGGCTGGATCGCTGCGGCCAGTTCTTCCTCTCCGTGCGCAGCGAGCTGCCGGAGAAGGTGGTGGCCGAGCAGCTGCCCAAGCTCGCCAAGCTGGCCAGCTGGGTGGACATCCAGAGCATCGTGCAGGCCGCCTCGCCCGGCGTGCCCATCCAGGTCAACTACCGTCCCCCGCCCGAGGTGCCCATCCAGCCGGGGACGCTCTACTTCTCCCTCTTCACCTCGGACGGCTACTGGAGGAGCGCGATGCGGGATCGCACGCTGGCCCTCTACCTGCCGCACCCCTTCGACGCCGCACAGACGACGGTGGAGCTGCTCGCCGTCCCCACCGCCAGCCGCTGACGACGACCCCACGCCATGCAACGAGTCACCGAAGCCACCAAGGACTGCTTCGACGCGGCGATCCGGATCCGCAACTCGGATGCCGCCTCGGTCCCCCCTCCCGAGGTGCTGCACCACCGTCTGCGCGGAGTCGTGGACGAGATGCTGCGGCGCGCCGCCGTGCTGGGCTTCAGCCACCAGGACGCCCAGGACATGGCCTACGCCATCGTCGCCCTGCTCGACGAGGCCGCCCTCACCCGGCCCGAGCCCTACCGCTCGTTCTGGATGACCAACCTGCTGCAGCTCCAGTACTTCAACGAGAACGTCGCCGGTGACGGCTTCTTCCACCGCCTGCAGGGCATCCGGAAGGATCCACACCGCGCCGAGGTGTTGCAGGTCTACTACCTGTGCATGCTCTTCGGCTTCCAGGGCCGCTACCGCATCCGCGGCGGCGAGCTGGAGCTGATGACGCTCATCGACTCGGTCCAGAAGGACCTGGAGCGCGCCAAACCCTTCGACTACGACGTGCTGTCGCCGCACGGTGAGCGGCCCACCGAGTCCATGCTCACCGGCAAGCGCAGGCTCTCGCCGATGGTCATCTCGCTGGGGGCGATGATGCTCGCCCTGCTCGTCTATGGCGGGCTGATGCTGGGTCTGGATGGCAGCGTCGAGACCTTCCTGAACGAGATCAAGCTCCACGTGGCCACCAACGGCGGAGGCACGCAATGATCTGGGCCATCGTCATCACGGCGCTGGCGGGCCTGGCGTGGGGAGCGATCTCCATGCTGGGGATGCCTCCGCTCCTCACCGGGCTCGCCACCACGGGACTGCTGCTGCTGTTCGCGCTCGGCAAGTGGATCGTCGGCAAGGTGAAGGCGCGCAAGGCCGCCAAGAAGCTCGAGGGCGCGCTGGAGCAGCAGGCCGAGGAGCAGATCAAGACGGTCCGGCCGGACCTGCAGCCGGAGATCAAGGCCATGCAGGCCGAGTTCTCCAAGGCGGTGGAGGCGCTCAAGACCTCCAAGCTGTCGCGGGGCCGCAAGGACGCGCTCGCGGTGCTGCCCTGGTACCTCATCGTGGGACCGCCGGGCGCGGGCAAGAGCACCGCGCTGCGCAACTCGGGGCTGAAGTTCCCCTACCTGTCCGCCAAGGGCGGCGGCGTACGGGGCGTGGGCGGCACGCGCAACTGCGACTGGTGGCTCACCAACGAGGCCGTCATCCTCGACACCGCCGGCCGCTACGTGAGCAGCGAGGACGACAAGCCCGAGTGGTTCGCCTTCCTCGACACGCTGACGAAGTACCGCCCCAAGCGGCCCATCAACGGCCTCATCGTGGCGGT
Source organism: Archangium sp. (assembly GCF_036277355.1). Lineage (GTDB taxonomy): Bacteria > Myxococcota > Myxococcia > Myxococcales > Myxococcaceae > Archangium. Next base: position 77,885 of record NZ_DASUNC010000024.1, on the reverse strand, counting down.
GAGCGTCAGCGAGCTGATGGGGGTGGATCCCCAGGTCGCCGGTGAGCTGGGACAGAGCATCCGCGAGCGCCTGGATGAGATCACCTCGCGCCTGCGCACGCTGGTGCCCGTGTACCTGATGATCACCAAGTGTGATCTCATCCCCGGCTTCACGGAGATGTACGCGGACCTGACGCGCTCCGAGCGCGGGCAGATCTGGGGCTTCACCTCGCCCATGAACGCGCAGGCGGAGGCCTCCACGGACCTGCTGCTGGAGCGCTTCGACGAGCTGGTGACGGTGCTGGAGCAGCGCACGCTCAAGCGGCTGGGCCAGGAGCGCCGGCTGGAGTCGCGCGAGAACATCTACCAGTTCCCCCAGAAGTTCGACTCGCTGCGCAAGAACCTGGCCGAGTTCATCCAGCCGCTCTTCCTGGACAACGTGTACCAGGACACGCCGGTGATGCGCGGGTTGTACTTCACCAGCGGCACCCAGGACGTGAAGCCGATGGAGCGGCTGGCGAACTCCTCGGGCGAGTTCTTCGGGGACTCGCGCCCCCAGGAGACGAGCGCGGAAGGCCGCAGCTACTTCCTGTGGGACATCTTCACCAAGGTGATGTTCCAGGACCAGGAGATGGCCGTCCGCAGCTCCATCGAGGAGCAGCGCTACCGCAGACGGCAGCTGGTGCTCACGGCCACCTACTTCACGGCCGCGGCCCTGATGCTGGTGCTGCCCATCGTCTCCTACTTCCAGAACAAGTCGCTGGCGCGCGACGTGCGCGATGCCATCACCGCCGTGCAGCTCGATGCCCGCGACGACATCGCGCGCATGAAGGACCTGTCCCCGCTGCAGGCACGGCTCCAGGAGCTGACGAAGCACAAGGCGGAGGGTGTCCCCTTCTGGCTGCGCTTCGGCATGTACCAGGGGGACAAGCTCTTCCCGCAGGCGCAGTCCTTCTACAACACCGCCCTGCGCCGGGTGCTGCTCGGCAACCAGTACGAGCGCATCGAGCAGAACCTGAAGATCTTCTCGGACAACCAGGACTCGCCGGATTGGAAGCCCGGCGCCGAGGATTACGCGCAACACTTCGACGCGTTGAAGATGTACCTGCTCATCACCTGGCCGCACGCCCAGCGGGAGCCGTCGCTCGACGAGGCCCATCAGGACTGGCTGGTGGACCAGATGGTGCGGCACTGGACGCACGTGAAGGGCGCGGGAGGAGAGGCCCACCTGCAGCAGGCCATCAGCCGTCACGCCCGCACGTACATCCAGATGCTGGCGGCGGACCCGGAGCAGCTGGGCTTCGCCCGTGACACGAAGACCGTGCGCGCCGCGCGCCGGGCCCTCAACCGCGTCCCCGTGACCACGCTGGAGATGGACCGCATCGTCGCCGACGTGGGCCGTGAGTACCCGGATCAGACGCTGGACGACATCGTCGGTGCCGTGCCCGCCATGCATGCCACCAAGCGCGTCCGCGGCGCCTTCACCAAGACCGCCTGGGACCAGGTGGTGCGCTCGCGCCTGGAGTCCGCCTTCAAGAACAAGGAGGCCTGGGTGCTGGACCGGGACGCCAAGGAGGACGAGGAGCAGTCCCGCGCCGAGCTGCGCACGCGCTACTACCAGCAGTACATCCAGGAGTGGCGCGACTTCCTCAACTCCATCACCGTCCGGCCTCCGGATGACGTGGACCAGATGCAGGCCCTGCTCGAGAGCCTCACGCGCGGCAAGCCGCCCGCCTTCGGCAAGCTGTTCCGGGCGCTCGCCTACAACGTGCAGCTGGTGCGCACGCCGAAGGAGGAGGAGAAGAGCACGGCGCGCAAGATGCTCGAGAAGGTCCTGCCGCCCGACAAGCAGGACGAGAAGAAGCTGGTGGATCCGGACGCGGCCACGGGCGAGTACACGCTCGGTCCCAAGGACGTGGAGAAGGAGTTCGCCACGCTCATCCGCTTCAGCAACGAGAAGTCCCCCTCGGGTGACGGTGAGGAGCAGCTGACGGCGCAGGACTTCTACCAGGACCAGCTCGCGCTGGTGCTCAACGCCCTGCTGGGCGTGAAGGAGAAGCCCTCGGAGTCCGGCGCGCTGCTCGAGAAGATCAAGACCACGCGCGAGAGCGTGGCCATGCTCGTCAAGAAGTACGAGAGCAACGTCCCCATCCTGGAGAAGCTGCTGCTGCCGCCCTTCCAGGACATGCGCTCCATCGTCTTCGCCGGCGTGGCGCAGAACAAGAGCAACGACTTCTGCGAGGCCGTGGCCAGGCCCCTCAACGCGCTCATGGCCAACCGCTACCCGTTCGTCCGCGAGTCGATGCAGGACGCGCCCCTGGCCGAGCTCTCCGAGTTCCTGCGGCCCTCGGGCGGCACGCTGCGCAAGTTCCTCCAGCAGCACCTGGCCGACGAGGTCATCACCTCCGGCCGCAAGTGGACGTTCTCCAACCTCAACACGCGCGAGATGTACCGCGACGACCTGCTCACCTTCCTGGAGAAGGCGAACAACCTGTCCACCACCCTCTTCCCGGGGGACACGGTGGATCCGCTCGTCCGCTTCCAGGTGCGCGTGCGCGCGGGCACCTCGCCCGACACGGCGCCGTCGGAGATCTCCGCCATCACCCTGACGATCGACGGCACGGACGAGCTCTACCGCAACGGCCCGGACAACGTCTGGAAGCCGATGAGCTGGCCCGGCCAGGCCGGCAAGCTGGGCGCCCACATCCACGTGGAGAACGCCTCCGGGGCCACCGCCGACATCGACGAGCCCGGGGAGTGGGGCCTGTTCCGCCTGCTCGAGCGCGTGAAGCGCATCGAGCCCAGCGGTGACGGCCGCTTCTTCACCGCCGTGTGGGAGATCGAGGACATGAACGGAGCGCTCGTCGCCATCGACTTCCGGCCCGAGCGCACCGCCAACCCGTTCTTCGGCCTGTCGGGCAACAACACCTCCCGGCTGCTGCAGATCTTCCGGGATCCGGGCCTGTCGCCGCCGCTGGGGATTGCCCGCGGGGGCAAGGGCTGCATCGAGATGGTGAGCACGAACGGAGCCCCCTGAGGATGACGCAGGCGCCTCACATCGGGATGCTGGGCAAGGCTCCGCGCCACGCGGAGTTCGTCCGGCACAACGCGGCCAGCCCCCTGGCCCGGTACCTCTTCCGCTGGATGGAGGAGAGCACCGGCCGGCTGCACGGGGCCCGGAGCGCGTTGCCCACCACTCCCGTCAGCTTCGTCTTCACCGCACCCGGCGAGAGCTCGGTACTGGTGGGCGTGCTGGCGCCGAGCTCGGACAGTGTGGGGCGTGCCTTTCCGCTGGCCATCTTCCAGGAGCTACCCGCCGCGGACGTGGCCGGGCGTTATTCGCTGCTGCCGGAGACCCACCAGCCGTTCCTCCGGGCCAGCGAGGCGCTGCTGCGCGAGGCCGCCTCCCTCGAGGTTGCCCAACTGCAGGAGCGCACGGCGAAGCTGCCCACCGCGCGGCCCGGTGACCTCCGCGTGGCCGAGCGGCTCCGGGAGGCCCTGCTGTCCGAGAAGCGCTGCACGGAGCTGCTCCAGCACGTCGTCGGAGACCGCCCCGCCGAGGGGCGCTACTACGCGCTGCACACCTTCCTCACCGCCTGCACGGGCGAGCGCCACCGCGAGCAGGGCATGGCCGGCGTCATGCTGGACTGCCCCTACCCCTCGCACATGGGGCCCGTCACCTGGCTGGAGCTGTCCACGCGGCTGCTGCGTTGGGCCGCCCAACCCCCTTCCTTCTTCTGGTCCGACGGGCAGCAACCCCGGCTCGTGCTCTGCCTGGGCGCCGCGCCCCCTACCCTCCTGTTGCACCTGGCACAACCCTCGCGCCCGGCCACCAACGTCTGGCCCCTGCGCACCGACAAGCCCGCCGCCATGGAGCAGGCGAAGCAGGCCCTGTCCGCTTCGCAGCGCCAGGTCATCGATTCCTCCCACAGCACGCTCGAGCAGCTCCTGCGTGCCCTCGCCCGCTGAAAGGAGCGCCCCCCATGACGCCCTCTCCCGACAGCCTCCGCGAGCGTGCCAGCCAGTGGCTCGAGCCCATCTCCGCCGAGGCGCCCACCGGAGCCGCCTCCAAGCACCACCCCACCTACGAGAGCGTCTTCGCGGAGGTGGCCCGGCTCGAGTCTCCCACGGGCGATGCCGTGCGGTGGGACGAGGTCGTCCGCGATGCCGGGGAGCTGCTGCGGACCACCACCAAGGACCTGTGGCTGGCCTCCTACCTCGCCTACGGGCTGTACATGACGGAGGGCCTGCCCGGCGCCATCACCGGGACGACGCTGCTCGCGGAGCTGACCGAGCGCTACTGGCAGGGCCTCTTCCCCGAGGCCTCGCGCCTGCGCAGCCGGGGGCTCGCGCTGTCCTGGTACGTGGAGCGCATGAAGCACGTGCTCCCCACCCTCCAGGCCGACAGCACCTCGCCCGCCGTGGTGGACGCCCTGTCCACCGCCGTGTCGAAGCTCGCCGAGGTGACGCGCACGCGTCTCGCCTCCCAGGGCCCGGCGATGGGACCGCTCCTCACCCCCCTCGAGCGGCTGCGCGCGAGCATGCCCGCCGAAGCCGCGGCTCCCGCGGTGGCCACGCCCACGCCGTCCGCGCCCGCCGCCACCCCGCCCGCTCCGGTCACCGCCGCGCCACCCGCCGCCACACCGGCCCCCGTGGCACCGCCCGCACCGGTGGCCGCCAGCCCCGCTCCACCCGCCGCGCCTCCGCCTGCTCCGACCACGGCCCTCCACGCCTCCCAGCTGCCCGCGGTGCCCGGTGGCGAGCTCACCAGCGTGGATGCCACCACGGACTTCCTGCGCAACATCGGCTCGACGCTGACGAGTGCCTCCAGCGTCATCCGCCGCGCCAACCCGGCCGACCCGCTCTCCTATCGCTTGCTGCGCACCGGGCTGTGGCTGCACATCACACAGCCACCTCCCACCGGCGCAAATGGCAGGACATCCCTCCCGCCCCTGCCCGCCAACCTGCGCACGAAGCTGGAAACCCTCTCAACCCACTCCCGCTGGGCGGAGCTGCTCGACGAGTCCGAGTCCGCCCTGGCCCAGTATCGCTTTGCGCTGGACCTGCAACGTTTCAGTGTCCATGCCCTGGCATCCCTGGGCGACACGCATGCCGCCGCGCGTGAGGCATTGCTGTTGGAGCTGAGCAGTCTGCTCAAACGCATGCCCGCGGTGGTGGAGCTGGTGGCGTCCGACGGCACGCCCATGGCGGACGCGGCCACGAAGGAGTGGCTCAAGCGCGAGGTGCTCGCGAAGCCCGGCACCGCGCCACGCGCCGCCATCTCCATGCCCCTTCCTCGCGGGCTCGAAACTTCCGCTCCGGGTGCCGCTCCCGAGGGAGAGGCCCAGGCGCTGCTCGCCTCCGCCACCACGGCCCGCGCGCTCTTCGTCGCGCGGCTGCAATTGGCGCGCACGTATGCCCAGGCAGGACAACTCACCACCGCCCGCGCGCTCTACGAGGTGCTGGATGCCGAGTGCACCGCTCACTCTCTCGATTCCTGGGAACCGGCACTCGCCGCGGCCTGTCTCGAGGGATTCCTCACCTGTTGCCTGGCCACGAAAGAATCACAGGACATCCTGGTAGGAGATTACTGGATCCGTTATCGTCGTCTCGTCCAGCTCGACCCCGCTGCCGCCCTGCGCGTTCAACCCTGACAACGGGCAGCAACTCACGGACAAGCGCCACCTGGCGACGAACCCACCGCATCACCCACTTCACGTGAGAGGAGAAGCAGCAGATGAGCAAAGAGAGTTCCGTCGCCCCTACCGAACGCGTCAACATCGTCTACAAGCCCGCTACGGGCAACATGCAGGAGCAGGTCGAGCTGCCCCTGAAGATGTTGATGATGGGTGACTTCACCGGCCGGCAGGATGACCGCGCCCTGGAGGATCGCGCCCCCATCAACGTGGACAAGATGAACTTCACCGAGGTGATGGCGCAGCAGAACCTCAAGGTGGACATCTCCGTCACGGACAAGCTGTCCGCCGAGGAGGGCGCCAACCTGCCCGTGTCCCTGCAGTTCAAGAGCCTGGCGGACTTCGCTCCCGAGAGCATCGTCAACCAAGTGCCCGAGCTGCGCAAGCTGCTGGAGCTGCGCAGCGCGCTCAACGCCCTCAAGGGGCCCCTGGGCAACGTGCCGGCCTTCCGCAAGAAGCTCCAGGCGATGCTCGCCGACGACGAGGGCCGCAAGCGCCTCATCAACGAGCTGGGCCTCAACAACGGTGAGACCAAGTAGTCCAGAGCGGGAGCGAGAATCATGAGCACTCAGACCCAGACCCAGAATGCCGCGGGCGCCGCGGCCGCCGTTTCGCCCTCCCTGCTCGACGAAATCCTCTCCGAGGCGAAGATCAAGCCCAAGGACGAGGGCTATGACATCGCTCGCAAGGGCGTGGAGGCCTTCATCGCGGAGATGCTGGCCCCCAACCGCTCCGAGGAGCGCATCGACAAGGCCCTCGTCGACGCGATGATCGCGGAGATCGACAAGCGCCTCACCTCCCAGGTCAACGAGATCATGCACCACGAGGAGGTCCAGAAGCTGGAGTCCTCGTGGCGCTCGCTGAAGTTCCTCGTGGACCGGGTGGACTTCCGCGAGAACATCCGCGTGGAGATGCTCAACGTCTCCAAGGAGGACCTGCTCAAGGACTTCGAGGACTCGCCCGAGGTGGTGAAGAGCGGCCTGTACCGGCTGGTGTACTCCAACGAGTACGGCGTGTTCGGTGGCAAGCCCTACGGCCTGCTGCTGGGCAACTACGACTTCGGCCCGGGCCCGCAGGACATCGATCTGCTGCGCAAGTGCGCGTCCGTGGCGGCCATGGCCCACGCGCCCTTCATCGCCAACGCCAGCCCTGAGATGTTCGGCGAGCAGAACTTCCTCAACCTGCCCAACCTCAAGGACCTGAAGTCCCTGTTCGAGGGCCCGCAGTACGCCCGGTGGCACTCGTTCCGCGAGAGCGAGGACGCGCGCTACGTGGGCCTGTGCATGCCGCGCTTCCTGCTGCGCCTGCCCTACGGTGAGAAGACCATCCCCGTGAAGGCCTTCAACTTCACCGAGGACGTGGTCGGGCAGCACGACAAGTACCTGTGGGGCCACGCCTCCACGGCGTTCGCCACCCGCGTGGCGGACTCCTTCGCCAAGTTCCGCTGGAGCCCGAACATCATCGGTCCCCAGTCCGGTGGCGCGGTGGAGATGCTGCCGCTGCACCAGTACGAGGCCATGGGGGAGATCCAGACCAAGATTCCCACCGAGGTGATGCTCACCGAGCGGCGCGAGTACGAGCTGAGCGAGGAGGGCTTCATCGGCCTGGTGTTCCGCAAGGACGCGGACAACGCGGCGTTCTTCTCGGCCAACTCGGCGCAGAAGGCCAAGTTCTTCGGCAGCACGCCGGAGGGCAAGGCGGCGGAGACGAACTACCGGCTCGGCACGCAGCTGCCCTACATGTTCATCATGACGCGGCTGGCGCACTACGTGAAGGTGCTCCAGCGCGAGCAGATCGGCAGCTGGAAGGAGCGCTCGGACCTGGAGCGCGAGCTCAACCAGTGGATGAGCCAGTACATCGCCGACATGGATGACCCGGCGCCCGCCGTGCGCTCGCGCCGCCCGCTGCGCGCCGCCCGCGTGACGGTGGAGGACGTGGAGGGTCAGCCCGGCTGGTATCGTTGCAGCCTGCAGGTGCGCCCGCACTTCAAGTACATGGGCGCGTCCTTCACCCTCTCCCTGGTGGGCAAGCTGGACAAGGAGTGAGCCCGTCGCACCCGTGATACGTGGTTTCGCTGATACCGGGCTCCATCAACGCCGGGCCCCCCACCAGGGGCCCGGACTTCCGCGCCGTACGCGGCGCATACAACGAGGTGGCGAATGGCTGAGACTGTACACCTGTACCTGAAGGCGAACGGCACGGACATCAAGGGAGACAGCACCCAGACGAGCCTGGGCCGCGAGGGCTCCATCGAGTGCATCTACTTCGAGCACGAGGTCATCACCGCGCGTGAGTCCGGCTCCGGTCTGGCCACGGGCCGCCGTCAGTACCCGCCGATGAAGATCGTCAAGCGCATCGACAAGGCCTCGCCGCTGCTGATGAAGGCGCTGTGCGAGAACCAGGTCATCGAGGCGACCTTCAAGTTCTTCCGCCCCAACCCGACCGGCGACGGCACCACCGAGCAGTTCTACACCATCGCCATCAAGAAGGGCCGCATCAACAGCATCAAGCAGCACGTCCCTGACAGCTTCGTGCCGGCCAGCACCAACCTGCCCGCCATGGAGGAGATCACGTTCGTGTTCCACACGATCGACTGGACCATCACCAACGGCGGCGTGACGCACACCGACACCTGGGACACCCAGCGCTAGTCCGCTGTGCCCATGGTGCGCCCGGGTGAAACATCCCGGGCGCACCAGGGCCGGGCCCGCACGCCATGGCCGAACGAGGACTCCTGACACGTCTGGCCTCCAGCAGCCACGGCTCGCTGGCGCCCCGCGGCAACGTGGTGGCCGCCATCTCCGAGCACCTGCGGGCCCTGCTCAACACCCGGAAGGGAGAGGCCGCCGCGGCCCCTGCCTACGGGATCATGGACTTCAACGACATCATCCACATCCTCCCGGCGGCCATCCCGAGGATGCAGCAGTCCATCCGCACGGCCATCCAGGAGTTCGAGCCGCGGTTGAAGAACGTCGTCGTCACGCACGTTCCCGATGAGCAGGACCCCACCGCCCTGCGGTTCGACATCATCGCGCAGCTCAACGCCAAGGACGCGCGCGGCATGGTCCGCTTCCACACCGAGCTGAAACCCGGCGGCCGGATGAACCTCTGGTGAAAGGGCGAGGATGTTCAGCAAGTACTACCTGAGCGAGCTCAACTACCTCCGGGAGATGGGCCGGGCCTTCGGGCTCGCCAACCCGAGCGTCGCCGGCCTGCTGGTGGAGCGCGGCGCGGATCCGGACGTGGAGCGGCTGCTGGAGGGCTTCGCCTTCCTCACCGCGCGCATCCGCGAGCGCGTGGAGGACGACGTCCCGGAGATGGTGCAGGGGCTCACCGAGCTGCTGCTCCCCCACTACCTGCGCCCGGTGCCGGCGTGCTCCATCGTGGAGTTCACGCCCCAGATGCGAGCCCTGCGTGGCCGCTCGCGCATCACCGCGGGCGCCGAGGTGGCCTCCACGCCCCTGGATGGCACCAGCTGTATCTTCCGCACCACGCACGACGTGGACCTGCTGCCGCTCAGCGTGCAGGACGCCCTGCTGGACCGCTCGTCCGTGTCCTCGCCCGTGCTGCGCCTGTCCTTCCAGACGACGGAGCAGGGGCGCGAGGAGCTGCAGAAGCCCCTCGGGCTGCGCCTCTTCATCCACGGCGACATGTCCGCCAGCGCCCTCATCATGCTGTGGCTGCTGCGCTACTGCCGCCAGGTGCGCGTGCGCGGCGCCACCAGCGGGAACGAGGTGGTGCTGGACCCCAAGCGGAGCATCCGCCCGGTGGGCTTCGACCGGCACTTCCGCCTGCTGCCCTGGCCCCGGGCCTTCGACGGGTACCGCCTGCTCCAGGAGTACTTCACCCTGCCGGAGAAGTTCCTCTTCTTCGAGGTGCATGGCCTGGAGGCGGCCGCGTCCGCGCTGGAGGAGCGCTTCGAGATCTCCTTCCACCTGGAGCGCCCGCCGCCCCTGGACGCGCGCATCACCCGGGAGATGTTCCGCCTGCACTGCGCCCCCGTCATCAACCTCTTCCGGGCGCCGGCCAATCCCCTCTTCCACCACGCGCTGGGCCGCGAGCACCTGGTGCGGGCCGCGGAGTTGCAGCCCCCGCACGCGGAGGTGTACTCCGTGGACTCGGTGACGGGCCTGACGGCGGGCCGCAGCGAGCGCCGCACCTACCGGCCCTTCCACGAGTTCGAGCACACCCAGGGCGAGGGCTCCGAGCCCTCCTTCTACCGCCTGCGGCGCATCCACTCCCCCGTGGACGACGGCATCGACACCTACCTCACCCTGGAGACGCCGCGCGACGTGGCGCCCTCGCTCGGGACGGAGGAGGTGCTGTCCATCGATCTCACCTGCACCAACCGCTCGCTGCCCGCGCGGCTGCAGGTGGGGGACATCACCCAGTCCACCCCGGCCTCGCCCACCAACGCCAAATTCAAGAACATCACCCCGGTGAGCCGCCCGGCCCGCGCGCCCCTGGGCACGGAGCTGCACTGGCGGCTGCTCTCGCACCTGGCCATCAACCAGCACTCCATCGCGGATGGCGCCGCGCTGCGCCGCCTGCTGGACCTGTACAACTTCCAGGCACTGGCGGACAACCTCGCCGCCCGCGCCAGCCGCCTGCGCATCAACGCCATCCGCACCGTGGAGAACAAGGCCCTCACCCGCTTCCTGGAAGGCTCGCCCGTGCGCGGCAACCGGGCGCTGGTGGAGCTCGACGAGACGAATTTCATGGGGGTGGGAGACGCCTTCCTCTTCGGGTGCATCCTCGATGAGTTGCTGGCCTCCCATGTCACCCTCAACTCCTTCAACGAGCTGGCCATCCGGCTCCAGCCCTCGCAAACAGAGTTCGCATGGCTTCCGAGGAACGGCTTCCTGACCCTCTTGTAGAGGCGGCCAGGCTGCTGGGGGGAATGGCCAAGGAAGTCGGCTTCTTCCAGCTCGTGGCGTACATCGAGCGGCTCACCGCCGGGGCCGCCCGCGTGGGCAGCGTGGGCCCGGTCATGGAGGAGATGATCCGCTTCCGGCATGATCCCTCGCTCGGCTTCTCCTCGGGAGACGTGAGCGAGGTGACGCTGCGCAAGGTGCCCGTGCGCGCGGAGGAGCCGTACGCCCGGCGCCAGCTCTTTGAAGTGGTCACCCACTTCCTCGGCCTCACCGGCTCGGTGAGCCCGCTGCCGATGTACATCGCCGAGGAGATCGCCCAGGAGGACCCGGACCAGGCCGTGCGCCGGGAGTTCCTGGACCTCTTCCATCACCGGCTGCTGTCGCTGCTCTACCGCATCGAGTCCAAGTACCGCGTCACCAGCGAGTCCAACTCCACCAACACCGACCAGTGGTCCCGCCGGCTGCTGGCGCTCGCCGGTTTCGACACGTACGAGACGGAGCGCACCAGCAAGCTGCCCACGCGCAAGCTGCTGCGCATCGTCCCCCTGCTGGCCTCCCGCGCGCGCACCGCCGAGAAGATGGAGGCGGCCCTGGAGGACGTGCTCGGTGACCAGTTGGAGGGAGCGCGGGTCCGGGTGGAGCAGTTCGTGGGCCGCTGGGTGGACATCGACGCCCGGCTCCAGCTGGGCCGCAACAACCACATCCTCGGCAAGAACACGGTGCTGGGTGGCAAGGCGTTCGATCGCATGGGGAAGATCAAGATCCACATCGAGCCCCTGCCCACCCACCTGTACCGGAGGATGATGCCGGGTGGAGATCTGCTGCCGCAGGCCCGCGAGGTGGTGCGGCTCTTCCTGAAGGATCCGCTGGAGTACGAGTTCGAGCTGGGCCTGACGGAAGGCGTCACCCAGACGTTCAACCTCTCCAGCAAACAGTCGGCCCAGTTGGGGCTGGACACATGGCTGGGCAAGGGCAGGCAGATCCGCCTCTCGATTCCAGTCGTGTGAAGCACGGCCCTGGGGGGTGCCGGCAACCGACGGCGCTGGCACTCCTGATAGATTTTCCGCCGTCCCCTGTTGGAGGGTGCCGCCATCCGAGTCGAACCGAAAGCCCTCGTCCGCCGCCTCACGCCGACGGCCACCCGCACGCTGGAGGCCGCCGTCGCGCGTGCCAGCAGTGGGCGCTTCTATGAAATCGTCCCCGAGCACATGCTCGCGCAGATGCTCGAGCCCGAGGACTCGGACGTCGCCCGGCTGCTGCAGCACTTCCAGGTGGACCGCCGCCGGCTCGCCGCCAGCATGGAGCGCGCCCTCCAGGGCCTGCGCTCCGGCAACGCGGGCCGGCCCGTCTTCTCCGAGACGCTCTTCCAGTGGTTCGAGGACGCCTGGCTGATCGCCTCCGTGGAGCAGGGCGCCACCCGGCTGCGCTCCGGAGCGCTCTTCGCCCAGTTCGTCACCCGCCGCAACCGCTACACCGCCGAGCTCTTCCCCGAGCTGGACTCCATCTCCCGCGACGAGCTGATGGCCGCGCTGGACGCGGTGCTGCGGCCCTCGCCGGAGACGCTGGAGGTGGGCCCCGAGTCCGCCGCTGGAGGGGCCACCCCCGCGGCGTCCGCCCAGGGTGGCGCCGTGGGCGGCGAGGCGCTCGGCCGCTTCGCCACGTCCTTCACCGGCCGCGTGCGCGAGGGGAAGATCGATCCCATCTTCGGCCGCCACCGGGAGATCCGCCAGATGGTGGACATCCTCTCGCGGCGCCGGAAGAACAACCCCATCCTCGTGGGCGAGCCCGGCGTGGGCAAGACGGCCCTGGTGGAGGGCCTCGCCTGGGCCATCGTGAAGGGCGAGGTGCCCGACGCGCTGAAGAACGTGGAGCTGATGGGGCTGGACCTCGGCGCGCTGCAGGCCGGCGCGGGCGTGCGCGGTGAGTTCGAGAACCGCCTCAAGTCCGTCATCAACGAGGTGAAGGCCTCGCCCACGCCCATCATCCTCTTCATCGACGAGGCGCACACGCTCATCGGCTCCGGAGGCACCGCGGGCGGCAGCGACGGCGCCAACCTGCTCAAGCCGGCGCTCGCGCGCGGAGAGCTGCGCACCATCGCCGCCACCACCTGGGGCGAGTACAAGAAGTACTTCGAGAAGGACGCCGCGCTCGAGCGGCGCTTCCAGCCCGTCAAGGTGGACGAGCCGGGCGTCGAGGACGCCGAGCTGATGCTGCGCGGCCTGCGGCCCACCTACGAGGCCTCCCACGGCGTCACCATCCGCGACGAGGCCGTCTCCGCCGCGGTGCGCCTGTCCAGCCGCTACATCTCCGGCCGCCAGCTCCCCGACAAGGCCGTGGACCTGCTCGACACGGCCGCCGCGCGCGTGAAGATCGAGCTGTCCACCAAGCCGGATGAGCTGGTGTCGCTCGAGCAGGAGATCTCCGGCCTGGAACGCGAGCGCGATGCGCGCCAGAGAGACCTCGCCGAGGGCCACCCGGGAGACGCCGAGGTGGTGGAGACGCTGGAGCACAAGCTGGCCGCCCTGCGCGACCAGCGCGTCTCGCTGCAGGCCCGCTGGGAGACGGAGCGCACCGCGGTGAGCGCGCTGATGGAGGCGCGCAAGGCCCTGCTCTCCGCTCCGGCCGAGGCGGACAAGGCGCCCCTGAAGGCCGCGGTGGACGAGGCCGCGGCGAAGCTCGCCGAGGTGCGCGGCGAGGAGCCGCTGGTGCACGCGGAGGTGGACGCGGACATCGTGGCGCGCGTGGTGGCCAGCTGGACGGGCATCCCCGTGGGCAAGATGCGCAATGATCTGCTCACGGCGGTGCTGGGCCTCGAGGCGCGGCTCACCGAGCGCGTGCGCGGCCAGGAGCCCGCCCTGCGCAAGGTGGCGGAGATCATCCGCATCTCCCAGGCGCGCATCAACAACCCGGACACCCCCATTGGCGTGCTGCTCTTCGTGGGCCCCAGCGGCGTGGGCAAGACGGAGACGGCCCTGGCACTCGCCGACGTCCTCTACGGCGGCGAGCGCTTCATGACCACCTTCAACATGAGCGAGTTCCAGGAGAAGCACACCGTCTCCCGGCTCATCGGCTCGCCCCCCGGCTACGTGGGCTACGGCGAGGGCGGCCTGCTCACCGAGGCCGTGCGCCAGCGGCCCTACTCCGTCGTGCTGCTCGACGAGTGCGAGAAGGCCGACCTGGAGGTGATGAACCTCTTCTACCAGGTGTTCGACAAGGGCGTGCTCAACGACAGCGAGGGCCGCGCCGTCGACTTCCGCAACACCGTCGTCATCCTCACCAGCAACCTGGGCTCGGACATCCTCATGAAGATGCACGAGACGGGCGCCACGCCCACCGCCGAGGAGATGATCGCCAAGGTGCGCCCCGCCCTCAGCAAGCACTTCAAGCCCGCCCTGCTGGCCCGCATGACCATCGTCCCCTACGCCCCCGTGGGCACGGACATCATGCGGGAGATCGTCGCGATGAAGCTCGACAAGCTCTCCAAGCGGCTGCTGGCGGCCCATGGCGTGGAGACGACGCTCTCCCCCGAGCTGCTCGACGAGCTGGCCCGCCGCTGCACCGAGGCCGAGACGGGTGCCCGCAACGCCGAGCACATCCTCCAGGGCTCGCTGATGCCCGCCATCTCGCGCGAGCTGCTCGAGCGCATGGCCGGCGGCTCGGTCCCCAAGCGGCTGAACATCTCGCTCGACCCCCAGGGGGGTTGGGACATCCGGTTCGCCGAGGCATGAGGAACCCCATGACACAACGACTCCTGGCCGCAGCCCTCGCTCTCACCACCCCACTGGTGGGCTGCGCCACCGTTCCGAGACCCCAGCTGTGTGAGGCCACGGTCGGCGCCCAAGAGCGCTCCTACCCCACGCCCGACACGTGGTTCGGCCTGCTGCTGCACGGCTTCGATCCGGAGCACGGCGCGGCCCCCCGTCCCTCCGTGGACTGCTCCGGCGCTCCCGTGGCCTGGGAGGAGCCCTCGGCCGACGAGTGCCGCGAGGCGGGCCCCCAGCCCAAGCCGCTCCCGCCCAAGGAGCGGCTGGACGAGACGGACCTCATCCTCGAGACGCCCCAGGCCAACGAGCGGCTGGTGTGGGTCATCACCCGGCGCTTCGACAACGGCGAGGGCCTGGGCCCCGTGGCCCTGGTGGATCGCACCAAGGTGGGCTTCATCGTCCGGGGCCTCGGCTCGCTGCGCGGCATGACGGAGAACGTGCGGCTGCGCATGGAGCGCGTGGGCTCCACGGAGGTGCTGGTCGCCGAGGGTGATGCGTGCACCAAGGAGGAGCCGCAGGTGTGCCGGCGGGCCGCTCGCATCCTGCCGCTGCGCAACGGGCGCTTCTTCTCGGAGTCCGTGTCCGACTCCGAGCGCGCCTGCCTGGGCGCCGGCTGGTTCCCCCTCAGCCGCGTGCAGACCTTCGAGATGCCCAACGGCCTGCGCCGCAAGTTCGAGCTGACGTCCACCCTCGTCTTCAACTCCGACGACATCACCGTCCAGGAGCAGGTGTCGGTGAGCGACTCGGACCCGAAGCAGCCCTCCATCCCCGAGCGCCTCTACCGCCGCGCCCAGAACGAGCGGAAGCTCAAGGTGGAGGAGAACGTGCTGGTGGGCAGCGCGCCCTCGCTGTGGACGCGCATGGTGGAGTTGCAGCTCCAGGCCGGTGCCAAGGCCCTGCCCGATGTGCCCACCGTCGTGCCCGCGCCTCCGAAGGAAGATCCGAAGGCGACGGGCACGGCCAAGAACATCCCCTGAGGCGACGCCGCCGGCTCACAGGCCCGCGGCGAGCCCCTTGCGCAACGCCTGCGCGGGCGGCACGGGAGCGGAGGGATCCACCGAGACCTTCCCCGTGTCGCCCTCGAAGGACGCCACCGTGTTGCGGCCCCTGGCGAACGCCACCCGGGCGATGCGCCGCAGGGTGTCCCGACCGTTGGGCTCCTTGCCGATGAGCCGCAGCGCGTGCGCCACCGCGTTCATCGCGTCCTCCAGCGCGCGCCGCCCCGGCTCCGTGTCCAGCTCCACCCAGTCCACCTCGAAGCTCAGCGGCTTGCCGCCCAGCTTCTGCTCTCCCGGCCAGAACTGCTCGGTGATGCCGTGCGCCAGCCGGTCCGCGTGCCGCAGCAGATCCTCCCGGTTCAGCGCGGGCCGCAGCAGGAAGGGCACCTGGTTGAGCACCGCCGGGGACTCGACCGTCACCGCGATCACCGAGGTGAACTCCACGTACGTCACCGACTCGCTGCGCGACAGCAGCCCCTCCTTCGCGGACGCCAGGAGGATGGCCTCACGAGGGAGGTAGTCCAACAGCACTCCCGACAGCCTCACGCCCTGCGCCAGGTGCAGCGTGAGCGTGAAGGTGGGGACGTCCTCCCCCGCCCGACCACGCGCCACCTGCGCGGCGAGAGCGTCCAGCATCTTCTCCACGCGACGTGCGACCAGCCGCTGCACCCCTTCCATGCGCTGCGCCTCCTGTGTGTCGGGTGTCCCGAGCCGATTCAGCGCCCGCCCCGGCGGCGGGCCTCGGCATCCATCACGCGCTTCTCTACCTTGACCCGGGCGAAGTTGGAGAACAACCCGTCCGGCTGCACTCCCTGCATCGCGCGCATCTGCTGGCGGAGATCCTCCAGCGTCTTCTCCGCCCTCCCCCGCCGCGTGGCCAGCTCCGCGTTCGAGGCGAAGCGGATGGACAGCATCGTGTCCACGTCCACACGGCCATCCAGCTCGCGCTCCTGAAGCTCCAGCGAGATGGGGCGCGGCACCGGGTCCTCCAGCGTCCTGGCCACCAGGGCCCGCAGCTCCTGGGCCCTCGCTCGCAGGGTCTCCTCGTCCGGGGCGGCCTCCAGCCGCTCCATCCCCGCGGCCAGTGCATCCACCAGCGGCGTCATCGCCTGGCGGCCCGGCGGAGACAGCAGCTGCGTCACGTAGGCATCCATCCCGTCCCCCCCGGCCTGCTCCACCACCTGGCGCAGCAGGGGCAGCCAGTCCGCCTTGAGCTGCTCGCGCACGGACGGCAACGGCGCCCTGGCCTGCCCGGCCTTCTGGAGCGCCTCGTCCAGGCCCTTCAGGACGGCCCCGGCCGGGAGCACACCGCGGGGCGCGGCCGAGCGATCATGCCAGCGGCTCTGCCGGACTTCCGGCGCCACCCCGGTGAAGGCCGGGCTGCCCGGGCTCGTCGTCTCCCCGTTGAGCGACGGCATGCCCGCGTGGCCTCGCGGCTTGTCGAAGATCGGACGCCCCGGATTGGTGGGCACGTCCGACGTGTCGAAGCCGTCCCCCCTCGAGCGCGCGGGCACTCGCGGCAGCCCGAGCCTGCGCGGCTCGATCGTCGTCGGCTCGTCGTCGTCCTGCCCCAGTGGCACACCCCGGGGAGGACCCTTTGGTTTCGACGGAGGTGGCGGCATGAGGTTCCTGGGGGCCATGTTGCTACGGCGTGGCACGGCAAGCAAAGCCACCCGGAGTAGGATGACGGCGGATGCCGCGCGCCCCCCATGCTCCTCCCGTCCTCGACGAGGAGGCGCTCGTCCACCAGTTCCCCGGACTCGACCGGCGCGCGCTCGGCGCCTTCTACACCCCCGCGCCCCTCGTGGAGCGCACCCTCGCGCTCGCCCTCTCGCATGCGGGAGAGGGGCCGCTCGCCGTGGTGGACCCCGCTTGTGGTGCCGGTGCCTTTCTCGCCGCCGCTGCCCGCGCCCGCCCCGAAGCGCACCTCTCGGGCCTCGAGCTCTCTCCCGAGGTCGCTCGTCTGTGTCAGGACCGCGTCCCCGCTGCCGATGTCCGCGTGGGCGATGCGCTGCGCGGTGGGTTGGAGCCCCTGCTCGCGAGCCTCCCTCCGGCTCGCCAGGAGGTGTGGATCGGCAACCCGCCCTACAACGGCACTTCCTCGCTCCTGAAGGACCGCGATGCCTACGCGCGTCTCCGTGCCCTCCTGCCCCTCGCGCTCCCCCAGGGCACCAGCCTGCGCGATGACTTCGCCTTCTTCCTGCTGCTCGCCGCGCACCGGCTCTCCTCTCGCCCCGGCGTGCTGGCCTTCATCACCCCCACCAGTCTCCTCGACGCCTTCCTCTACGCTCCCCTGCGCGAAACGCTCCTGCGCATGCTGTCCCTGCGTGAAGTGGTCGACCTCGGCCCCGGTGCCTTCGCTGGGACCCAGGTGCGCACCTGCATCACCGTGTGGACCTCTCCTCCGGATCCGCGGGTTCGGCCCGTCTACTCACGGGCCTCGGATTCGCGGCCCGAGTACTCCCGGCACCCTCACCCCGTCCCTCTCCCGGAGGGCGAGGGGATGTTGACGCAGGGGGGTTCGATATTGGGGACTCGTTTTGTCCCCGAGGCTCCTGAATGGCGCCTGGCGCCCACTCCTCCCGATGCCTCCGAGCTCGATGCCCGCTGGCGCTCCGAGGGCGAGCCCCTCGATACCCTCGTCCCCGTGAGTCTCCCCGGTGTGAAGACCCGCTTCGATGAGCTGCTCGTCGATGACGACCCTCAACGGCTCCTCGCCCGTCTCGAGGACTTCGCACGCTCACCCCCGGAGGCGCTCGAGGACTTCGCCCGGAGCCATGCCATCCCTTCCGCACTGCTGCCCAAGCTGCGCGCCTTGAAGGACGGGCCTCCCTTCACCGTGGACCCCTCCTGCGTGCGCCCCTTCTTCCGCTATGCCGGCGCGCGCCACCGAGGCACCCTCCCCCCCGAATCCCGCGCCTTCTGCTACCTCGACCGGCGCCTCATCCCTCGCGGAGACCACCGCCTCCGCGGTCCGTGGGATCCCCATCGCGGCGCCGTGAAGCTCCTCTTCAACGTGCGTGAACTTCCCCTCTCCGCCGCGCTCCTGGAGGAAGAGGGCTGCGTGCATGATCACCGGCACGCCCGCTTCGCGCCCCTGCTGGTGCCCCAGCGCGTGCGCGACGAGGGGCTCGACATCACCCGCGTCACCCGCTCCGAGGACTCCCTGGGCCCGCTCGTGCCCAACCTCTCGCCCCGTGGGCTGGCATGGGCGGAGCAGCTCGGCGGCCCGCTCGCCGTCTTCAAGGCCCTCGTGCGCTTCCTCAACGGACCCGATGTGCAGCGGCGCTGGGCTCCCGTGTACGGCGCCTCGCGTGTCGTGCCCGTTCCCCTGGCTGCTCTCCAGCCTTGAGGA
Source organism: Archangium sp. (assembly GCF_036277355.1). Classification (GTDB taxonomy): domain Bacteria; phylum Myxococcota; class Myxococcia; order Myxococcales; family Myxococcaceae; genus Archangium. The sequence goes on along the minus strand of NZ_DASUNC010000024.1, from coordinate 59,219 downwards.
ACGCGCCCGGCGCATTAGTGTCCACCTTCACTCTCGTTCCGGAAGTCCGGAATCGGGAACCCTCGCAGTGAAGGAGACATCGTCCATGAAGACTCGTGCGCTGCTCACCGCCGCCGTTCTCTGCCTCGCCGGCCCCGCCCTCGCCCAGGGGAAGGCCCCCGCCGCCAAGGAGAAGGCCGCCGCCAAGAAGGACGAGAAGATGGCCGCCGCCGCGGGTGCCACCGCCAAGGCCGAGCTGAAGGACCAGAAGGGCCAGTCCGTGGGCGAGGTGACGCTCTCCGAGACGCCCCACGGCGTCCTCATCAAGGGCACGCTCTCCAACCTCCCCCCGGGCGAGCACGCCATCCACATCCACGAGACCGGCAAGTGCGAGGCCCCCTTCCAGACCGCCGGTGGCCACCTCAACCCCAACAAGAAGAAGCACGGCGTCCTCGCCGCCGAGGGCAAGCACGAGGGCGACCTGCCCAACCTCTACGTGGGCGCCGATGGCAAGGCGCAGTTCGACGCCTTCGCCCATGACCTCAAGCTGAAGGACGTGCAGGACGCGGACGGAGCGGCCGTCGTCGTCCACGCGGGCGTGGATGACTACAAGAGCGACCCCGCCGGCAACGCGGGCGACCGCATCGCCTGCGGCGTCGTGCAGGTGCAGAAGTAGCCTCGACTCGACGTGAGGGGCTGGGAGCCGGAATCGGGTGTCCCAGCCCCGGCCTACAACGGCCGCGCCTCGGGCCCTCCCGCCACGGCGGAGAGATCCACCTGCTTCCCCTCCGGCGGCGGCGTGAACCGGCGCAGCGTCCCCTCTTGCCAGCGCAGGAACACCAGCGAGGGGTCCTCGAGCGGCACATCGAACTCGAAGCCCAACCGTGTCGGCCCCTGGGCGTCCGCGGCCAGCACCGTCACCCGCATTCCCTCCAGCTTCACCTCCGCGCCCCGCGCCAGCATGTGCTCCGGAGAACGGAGCGTCTGCTCGGCCTCGGTGGCGAGGAAGTGGCCTCCGTTGGGGAGCTCCAGCGCGAGCGAGTTCGGCCCGGTGCGCGTGACGATGGGCGACTCCTGCACCATCGCCAGTGGCCACCACGAGCGGGGCAGCACTTGTCCTTCCAAGGCCCAGTGGACGGGGATGTACAGCAGCACGCCGATGTCCCGGGCCTCGAGCACCACCACGCGCTGGGACGCGATGCGCGCCGGATCCAGCTCGCCCCTCACCTTCCGCGCCAGCTCCACGGAGCCCGTCCCGAGCTGACGGATCATCATCGACATCGCGGGCCAACTCAGCGGCGCGAGCACGAGGTGGAACAGCGCGAGCACGGCCCCCGCCACGGCCATGCCCCGAGGACGCCAACCCCTCGCCCGCGAGCGCCACGCATGCCGGAGCACCACGGCCAGCAGCACCGAGGCGCCCAGGCTCGGCACGAACAGCAGCCGGCCCATGGGCATGCTCGAGGTCACGGGCAGCAGCGACAACAACGCGCCCACGGCGAGCCAGCGGCTGTGCCGTTGCTCCTCCTCGGAGAGCCCGGGCCAGGCCGAGCGCACCAGCACGACGAGTACCGCGAGCCCGGCCACTCCCAGGGCCACCAGCGCCGGACGGCTGGCCAGAATGATGCCCCAGAGGTCCACGGGAACCCCCACCAGTCCGCCGATGAGCGCGGGCACCCGGCCGAGCGCGGCCACCAGGTAGCGTCCCGGCTCTCCCACCGGATCCAGGTACATGGCGGACCCGTACGCGCCATACCCGAGCGCCTTGTACACACCGAGGTAGGCGACCGCGAGCACCGCCGCGGGAGCCACGGCCCGCAGCCGCTCCGCCACCGTCCCCCGGGCACCCGACAGCTCATACGCCAGCACGTAGGCGAAGACGCCCAGCGCCGACTCCCCCGCCGTCAGGCTCGCCGCGAGCGCGACGAGCGAGACCGGCAGGGCCCACCGCTTTCCCGCCTCGCGCCACTCGAGGTGCATCCACAGGCCCACCAGGGCCAGAGCGGTGGACACCAGGGCGTTGCGGTTGGAGATCCACCCCACGGGCAGCAGGTGCGCGTCGTCCACGGCGAACAGCAGCAGCGCGAGCACCGCGAGGGAACCGGGCATCACGCGCCGCAGCAGCCCCCCGAACAGGGCCACCACCCCGAGGTACCAGAGCACCGAGTGCACGTGATAGCCCACCGCGTTACGGCCGAAGAGGCGGTAGTCCAGCGTCTCGAGCGCGCTCGACAGCGGGCGCCAGAAGGCGATCTTCAGCTCGGGCAGCGTCCACCAGGGATAGGGCCCCTCCTGCACGATGCGGCGCATGCCCTCGGCGTCTCCTCCGGCGAAGCGGAAGAGGTCCATCGGCGAGCCCAGGGGCCACCTGCCCTCGAAGATGAGCAGGTGCAGGTTGTCATCCAGGGCGAACCCCATGCCCAGCGTGGACAGACCCAGCACCAGGGCCACGGCGAGGCAGGCCCAGAGGGCCCGGGGAGAATCGTATCCGCACTTCGAAGAGGAGTCGTCCATGGGGGCGTGACCTCCGACAACGCCGCCACGCCCCGGGTTCCCCGTGGAAGCTCAAGACCCCTGCTCCTGGCCCGCCACCCACGTGGCGAGCACCGTGAGGTCCTCCCGGAGCAGCGTGAGATCGGCGCGGTAGCCCGGCGCCAACCGGCCCAGGTGTCCGTCCAACCCGAGGTAGCTCGCGGGATGGAGCGACGCCATGCGCAGGCACTCCTCGAGCGGCAGCCCGAGCAACCGGACGCAGTTGCGCACCGCCGTCACCATGTCGATGTCCGCGCCGGCCAGTGTTCCGTTCTCCGTCACGAGGCGGCCCTCCCGGCGCAGGATGGTGCGGCCATACAGCGTGAACGAGGCCGCCCCGGTGCCCACCGGAGGCATGGCATCGGTGACGAGGAAGACCCGGCCGGGCCGCTTGACCTTCAGGAGCAGGCGCAGCATCGCCGGATGGACGTGGATGCCATCCGCGATGACCCCGCACCACGCCTCGTCCGCTTCGAGCGCCGCCACCACCGGGCCCGGCTGACGGCTCTGCGCGGGCGGCATGGCGTTGAACAGGTGCGTGAACCCCCGTACGCCCGCCGCCAGGGCCTCGCGCGTCCGCTCATACGTCGCCGCCGTGTGGCCCGCCGAGAGCACCACCCCCGCCGCGGCGAGCCGCCCGATGACGGCATCCTCCACGCACTCCGGCGCCAGCGTCACCACCAGCCGGCCCCCCTGCCCGGCCAGGCGCTCCGGCAGCGCGCTCAGGTAATCGACATCCCCGGCGCCGGGCACACGGATGAAGCGTGACTCGTGCACCCCGGGCCGCTCGCCACTGATGAAGGGACCTTCCAGGTGGATGCCGAGCACACCGCTGGCCGGCCGGCGCATCGCTTCGAGCGCGGCCTCGCAGGCCTCGCGCATCCTGTCCGGCGCATCGGTGATGAAGGTGGGCAACAGCCCCGTGGTGCCCGAGCGCCGGGCCGCCGCCGCGATGGCGAGCGCCGCCTCGGGGGTGGGCGTGTCGTTGAAGAGCACGCCTCCGGCTCCGTTGACCTGGGCATCCAGGAAACCCGGCACCAGCAGCGTGCCCCCCGGCAACCGCTGCACCTGGGCTCCGGCCGGCACGGCGTCCAACGGCACCACCGCGCGGATGCGCTCACCCTCGAGCACCAGCCCGTGGTCCTCGAGCATGCGCTCGCCGGTGAAGAGGCGTGCTCCCGTGAGGATGCGTGTCATCACACCGTCTCCGTCACCTTGCGCAGGTGCGCGGGGACATCCGGGTCCATCCCGCGCGCCACCGCCAGCCGGTGGACCGACATGTAGAAGCTCTGCACCTGGCACAGGGGCGCGATGGCGCTCGGCACTCCCGGGACCACGGGCAGAAGCTCGGCTCCCGGTACCGCGAGCACCGAGCGGACATCCGCTCCCAGCTCCACCATGCGGCGCACCACGCTCCGCGTCCCCTCGGCCGAGCTGTCCTCCTGCCCCAGCGCCAGCACGGGGAAACCGCGTCCCACCAGCGCGAGCGGACCGTGGATGACCTCGGCGGTGCTGAAGGCCTCGGCGTGCAGCCGGCACGTCTCCTTGAACTTCAGCGCCAGCTCGAGCGCCGCGCCGAGCCCCATGCCCCGCCCCAGTACGAACAGGTTGTGCGCTCCCGTGAGCCGCTCCAGCGCCGGCCACCAGTCCAGCGCCCGCGCCGCCTCCAGCGCCTCCGGCAGCCGCGCCACCGCATCCCGCAGCACCGCCTCTCCGGACCAGTGCGCCACCAGCTGCAGGAAGGCGAGGCCCGAGAGGATATAGGACTTCGTGGCGGCCACGCTCTGCTCGGGGCCGGCGCACAGCGGCAGCCCGATGTCGCAGAGCGAGAAGAGCGGCGAGTCCTCGTTGTTGATGAAGCCGATGACCAGCGCGCCTCCCGCTCGGGCCGCCTCCGTCAGACGCAGGAGGTCCGGACTGCGGCCGGACTGCGAGACGGCCACGAAGAGGCACTCCCGGAAATCGAAGCCCCGGGTGTTGTAGACCGAGGCCACGCTCGGACCCACCGAGGCCACCGCGCGCCCCAGCGTGGTTTCGATCAGGTACTTGCCGTAGCTCGCCGCATGGTCGGAGCTGCCCCGCGCACAGGTGACGACGAAACGCGGAGGCCGCTGGCGCAGCCGCTCACCCAGTCCGGCGAAGGCCGCCTCGCAACGGGAGATCTGCCGGCGAGCGGCCTCGGCCGACTGGGCGGCCTCGAGTGCCATGGCGGGAAGGGAGGAGGTGTCCACCCTTCCAATCTAATCCCCACGGCGGCCCTGGGGAGACCCCACGGCCCGCGAGCGTGCTCAACGGCACAGAGGCCGCGAGGACGCACCCGCGTTGGACGCGAGGAGCCCGAGGAACTCGCTCGCCTGGGGCTCCTGGCCGCTGGACCAGAGCGCGGACTCCGCCCAGCACTGCACCCACGGGGTGCTCCAGTCCGCCGGGAGCTCGCCGCACTGGCCCCGGCGCCAGGTGCCACGGGCCTGGGCATCCCGCTTCACCGCCTCCAACACGTAGGGCGTGAGCTGCGCGACGAAGGCGTCCGCGTAGGCCTGCTCGGCCGGAATCACCAGCGGATCCGCCTGGAGCCCTCCGGGCCGGAAGCCCACGTGCTCCTGGTCCTGGAACCGCAGCGCCCCCGCGGCCTGCACGGGCTCGGTGGACCCCGGCGTGCTCGACTGGAGCTTGAACCGGTAGTTCGACGACCAGTTGTAGGTGAACACCGAGTAGGCGAAGGTGTCGTGCACGTCCTCCAGCACCGTCTCGGAGGTGTTGGACAGACTGTCGCGCGCGGCCTCGAGCTCACGCGAGCTGCTCTCGTACCCGTCGGCCGCCTTCTTGGCTTCGGCGCAGAGCGTCTTCTTGTCCGGAGGAGGGGGGCAGCCCACGCACGTCGCGTCGTGGACCTTGTCCGCGCGCTCGCACGCGGCCTGCTTGTCCGCCTTCACCTTCCGGGCCTGCTCGAAAGCGCTCTCGGCGAGATCGAGACGCTCCCGGGCCCTGCGGTACTCGGGGTTGCGGACCTCCCGCCTGCCACTGACGTAATCCAGGTTGCGCACGTCCTCGGTGACCGTCTGCACGGCGCGCTGGATGAGCGCATCCACCCAGACCTGGAACACATCCGGCTGGCCCGTCACCGTTCCCGTGGACGCGCACCGCGCCCAGGCCGGCAGCGACGAGGCCATGCGCTCGCACAGGCCCGAGAGCCCGTTGGCGATCCGGGGAGACATCGAGCCGTCGAGGTGGGCCATCACGGGAATGGCGCTCTGGGCATAGAAGCTCTGGCGGGCCGAGACGACCCGCGAGGCCGCCTCCGAGGAAGGCGAGAGGCACTGCGCCGCGGACATCAGCACGACGGAAGCGCCATGCGCGTCCGCGCCCCGCGCCGTGGTGGCGAGCTCCGAGAAGCGCGAGGCCAGCCCCGCCGCGCGCTCGGTGATCAGCGTCTGGAAGCCCGGGACGGGGAGCTGCTGGGCGCGCGACTGGAGACAGGCCAGTCCGGCCACCGCCGTGCCCAGCGGGCCCTCCGGCTGCCATTGCGAGCAACGCTGCACGTGGAGCTCACTGGCCTTCTCGAGCAGCCCGTTGACCTCGGCGTGCGCGGGGATGAGGTCCTTGGCGTCCAGCAGCGGAGGGAGGCACCGGTCGAGGTCGCCCGCCTCGCACGGCGGACGCGCGGACTCGAGGGCCTGGTCCGTCGCCTTCTGCGCGAAGAGAGGGAAGCGGCTACACGCGTCCTTGTCATCGGGAGCGGCGGCACAGGCCGAGCGGTAGGCGCGGGCGGCGGTCAGGAAGTCACCACGCACCGCCGCGTCCTTGGCCTGGGCCATGGCCTCACGGTAGGCGGTGTTGCAACCACTCGCGGCGAGGAGAACGAGCAGCAGGGAGAAACGCGAGAGCAGGGGATGGGAATGCATTGCCCCCGCATCCTAACGCCTAACGGGGGTTCCGCGTGTGCTAGGACTCGCGCCCATGGCCAGGTACATCGCCCTGCTGCGCGGAATCAACGTCGGTGGGAACAAGAAGGTCCCCATGGCTCAGCTCCGCGAGCTGATGGAGGGGCTCGGCTACACCGAGGTCGCCACCCTGCTCCAGAGCGGCAACGCCGTGTTCACGTGCAAGGAGAAGAATCCGGCGAAGGTCGCCCGGCAGCTCGAGGCGGCCATCATCCAGGAGTTCGGCTTCGAGGTCTCCGTCGTCCTGCGCACGCGGGACGAGCTGGAAGCGGTGATCAAGGCCAACCCCCTGCCCGGCGCCGAAGACGCTCCCTCCCAGTTCCTGGTGACGTTCCTCTCCGAGGCACCGGACCCCAAGCGGTTCGCGCAGATCGACCCGGCGGCCTACCTGCCGGACGAGTTCCGCCTGGTCGGCCGGGAGATCTACGCCCGGTTCCCGAACGGCGTCGGGAGGTCGAAGCTGGCCCCCGTGCTCGGAGGGACGCGCCTGGGGGTCATCCCGACCGCTCGCAACTGGAGCACCGTCACGAAGCTCCTGGAGCTCGCCGACGGCTGAGCGGGGGGCCCCGCTGACATCTCGATGTAGGCAGAGCCCGACATGGAGGTGGGCTGTCCTCTCCACTCGCCGCTCCGCTATTCTCCGCCCCCCGCCCTTCCACGCGAGACGGAATCCGAGATGACGCCAGTTCCCCGCACCACCGAGGCCACGGCAGCCCGCCCCTCTTCGACTCCCGACGACGTCCGCGTCGTTCCCGCGGCAGTCGCCCAGCGGCGGCTCTGGGTCATGGATCAGTTCGAGCCGGGCAGCTCCTTCTACAACCTGTCCACCTCCCTGCGGCTGCCGGGCACCCTCGACGCCGCCGTGCTCGAGCGCGGCCTGGATGAGCTCCTCCGCCGTCACGAGGTGCTCCGCACCACCTTCGCCTCCGTCGACGGGACGCCCATCCAACGGATCTCCCCCCCGCGGCCCTTCGCCCTGTCCATCATCGACCTGAGCCACCTGCCTCCCGCGGAGCGCCAGGCCGAGGCGTCTCGCCTGGCCACCCAGGAGGCAGGCAAGCCCTTCGAGCTCTCCACCGCCCCCCTCATCCGGGGCACCCTCCTGCGGCTCGGCGAGCAGGAGCACCAGTTCCTCCTCACGCTCCACCACACCATCTCCGACGTGCGGTCCCTGGGGGTGCTCCTGCGCGAGCTCCGGACCACCTACGACGCGCTCGCCGCCGGCCAGCCCGCGCCCCTCCCCGAGCCCTCCACCCGGTACGAGGACTTCGTCCGCTGGCAGCAGGAGTTCCTCCACGGTGAGGCCGTTGCGGGCCTGCTCGACTGGTGGCGGAAGCAGCTCGCCGGAGTCCCCAACATCCTCGAGCTGCCCACGGATCGCCCTCGGGGGACCGTCCAGAGGCAGGAGCGCGCCAGTCATTCCGTGACGCTCCCCGCGTCCCTCACCCGGGGCCTCGAGGCACTCGCCCAGCGGGAGGACGCCACGCTGTTCATGACGCTCCTCACCGGCTTCAGCACCCTGCTCCACCGCTACTCCGGCCAGGAAGACGTCGTCGTCGGAGCCCGTGTCAGCGGCCGCACCCGGCCCGAGCTGGAGAACGTCGTTGGCCCCATCGCCAACACGCTCGCCTTGCGCAACAACCTGTCGGGCTCCCCTCGTTTCGTGGAGCTGCTCGCCCGCGTGCGCGAGGTCACGCGCGCCGCCCTGGCCCACCAGGAGCTTCCCTTCGAGACGCTCGTCGAGGCGATCCAGCCAGAGCGCAACCTCGGCCACGCGCCCATCTTCCAGGTGATGTTCGACCTGCAGGACGCGCTCACGGCCAGCGCTGGGGCGCCCGTGATCGCCCGGAGCGCCAAGACCGATCTGACGCTGTTCATGGCCCGGACGGCCGAGGGCCTGAGCGCCACCTTCGACTACGACATCGACCTCTACGACGCCGAGCGCATCCAGCGCATGGCCGGCCACTTCCAGCTGCTGCTGGAGTCCGCGGTCGCGCGGCCCTCCCAGTCCATCTCCTCGCTCCCGATCATCCCCGAGGCCGAGTGGCGCACCCTGCGCGAGTGGAACTCCGCCACCTTCGACTTCCCTCGCGACCGGTGCGTCCACGAGATCTTCTCCCAGCAGGCCGCCCTCACCCCTGACGCTCCCGCCGTCACCTACGGCCCCAGGTCCTTCACCTATCGCGAGCTCGACGAGCGCTCCAACCAGCTCGCCCGCCACCTGCGCGCCCAGGGCGTCGGCCCCGAGGTCCTCGTCGGCCTGTGCGTCGATCGCTCCGTGGACCTCATCCTGGGCATCATGGGCATCCTCAAGGCGGGCGGTGCCTACCTGCCCCTGGATTCCGCCTACCCCGCCGAGCGTCTGGCCTTCATGCTCGAGGACGCCAGCGTCAGCGTGCTGCTCGTCCACCAGGACAAGCTCCGGCGCTTGCCCGCCTTCTCTGGCCCCATCGTCCGGCTCGACGCCGACGCGGACCTGAAAGCCATCGGCCGCGAGTCCGCCGAGCCGCTTCCTCCCACCGCCTGCCCCGACAACCTCGCCTACGTCATCTACACCTCGGGCTCCACCGGCAGGCCCAAGGGCAGCGCCATCTACCACCGCACCATCTTCGCCCTCGTGGACGACAAGGACCTGCACCCCTTCGGCCCGAAGGACCGCGTCGCCCAGACGTCCAACATCTCCTTCGACCCCAGCGTCTTCGAGATCTGGGGCGCGCTGACCCACGGCTCCCACCTGATGGGAATGACCGCCGACCCCGCGCGTGCGCCCGAGGACTTCACGGCCCAGGTGCGGGACCAGGCCATCAGCGTCATGTTCTGCAGCACGGCGGTGCTCAACCTCCTGGCGCGCCAGTACCCGGCGACCTTCCGGAACGTCGACACGCTCTTCTTCGGTGGCGAGGCGGCGGACCCCACCGCCCTGCGCGAGCTCTTCAAGCACGGCCCTCCGCGCCGGCTGGTCAACGGCTACGGCCCCACCGAGTGCACCGTCTTCTCCACCTACTACGATGTCGCCACGCCGCCGCCCGCCGGCTCGTCCGTGCCCATCGGCCGGTCCCTGGGCAACGGCGCCATCTACATCCTCGACAAGCACATGCAGCACGTCCCCATCGGCGTGCCCGGTGAGCTCTACGTCGCCGGTGAGCGGCTCGGCCGCGGCTACTTCAACCGCCCCGATCTCACCGCTCGCATCTACGTGCCCGACCCCTTCAGCTCCACCCCGGGTGCCCGCCTCTACAAGACGGGGGACCTCGGGCGCTTCCTGCCCGACGGCCGCATCGAGTACCTGGGCCGCATCGACCACCAGGTGAAGATCCGCGGCTTCCGCGTGGAGCTGGGGGAAATCGAGGAGCAGCTGCGCCTGCACTCCAGCGTCAAGGATTGCACCGTGCAGGCCGTGGAGGCCGGCGGAGACCGGAAGATCGCCGCCTGGTTCGTCCCCCGCGAGAACGCCGCGCCCACCGCGTCCGAGCTGCGCTCCTTCCTGCGCGAGCGCCTGCCGGAGCACATGCTGCCGGCCTCCTTCACGACCCTCTCCGAGCTGCCGCTCACGCCCAACGGCAAGGTGGACCGGCGCGCCCTGCCCGCTCCCGACACCACGCGCGGAGACGAGGACAGCTATCAGCCTCCGAGCACCCCCACCGAGAAGACGCTGGCCCGGCTCTGGAGCTCGCTGCTGGAGCTGGAGCAGGTCAGCGTCCATGACAACTTCTTCCACCTCGGTGGCCACTCGCTGCTCGCCACCCAGCTGCTCACCCGCGTCAACGAGACGTTCCGCCTCCAGCTCCCCCTGCGCCGCATCTTCGAGGCCCCGACCCTCGCGCAACAGGCGGAGGTCGTCGAGGCCACCCTGCGCAACGGCGCGACGGATCTGCGCCCGGAGCTGCGGCCCATCCCCCGCGGCGGCGACCTCCAGATCTCCTCCACCCAGGAGCGGATCTGGCTCATGGAGCAGCTGCACCCCGGCAACCTCGCCTACCGGATCCTCGTCTCCTACCGCATCACCTCGCCGCTGGACGTCGCCGTGCTCCAGCGCAGCCTGGATGAGCTGCTGCGCCGGCATGAGGCGCTCCGCACCCTGCTCGTCGCCACCGGCGAGGGGGTCCCCGTGCAGCGGATCGCTCCTCCTGGACCCTTCTCCCTGCTCGTCACGGACCTGAGCCACCTGCCCCCCGCGGAACGCGAGGCCGAGGCCGCGCGCATGTCCCTCGTGGAGCTCCATCGGACGCTCGACGTCACCACCGGCCCGCTCATCCACGGCACCCTGCTGCGGCTGGGCGAGCAGGAGCACCAGCTCCTCATCACGGTCCACCACATCGTCTCCGATGGCTGGTCCCTGCGGGTGATGATGCCCGAGCTGCGCACCCTCTACGGGGACTTCGCCGCGGGCCGGCCCTCGTCGCTCCCCGAGTTCCCCCTCCAGTACGCGGACTTCGCCGCCTGGCAGCGGCAGTGGCTGAAGGGCGAGACCCTCGACCAACTGCTCGCCTACTGGAAGAAGCAGCTCGCCGGAGCCCCCGCCATCCTCGCGCTGCCCACGGACCGGCCGAGGCCTCCCGTCCACCGCTACAAGGGCGACATCCTGACCATCCGCCTGGGCGAGACGCTCACCCGGGCCATCGAGAACCTCGGCCGCGAGAAGGGTGTCACGCTGTTCATGACGCTCCTGGCCGGCTTCAACGTCCTGATGCAGCGCTACTCGGGCCAGGATGACATCGTCGTGGGCTCGCCCATGGCGGGCCGCATCCAGCCCGGACTCGAGCGCATCATCGGCATGTTCATCAACACGCTCGTGCTGCGCAGCGACCTGTCGGGGGACCCGACCTTCGTGGAGCTGCTCGGCCGCGTGCGCGAGACCACCCTCGGCGCCTACTCCAACCAGGAGATGCCCTTCGAGAAGCTGGTCGAGGACATCCAGCCGGAACGCACCCTCAGCCACTCGCCGATCGTGCAGGTGACGTTCGTGCTGCAGAGCGTGCCCACGCTGGAGGCGGATCCGTCCGCCCCGCTGCAGATGACCGCCACCGCGGAGCCGTGGGAGCTGTACAGCGGCGCGTCCAAGAGCGACCTGACGCTGTTCATGGCCCGGTATCCCGAGGGCCTGAGCGCCACCTTCGAGTACGACACCGATCTCTTCGACCGTGAGCGCATCCAGCGCATGGCCGAACACTTCCAGATGCTGCTGGAGGCCGCGGTCGCCCAGCCCGCTCAGCCCATCTCCTCGCTGCCGATCCTCACCGACGCCGAGCGGCGGACTTTGCGCGAGTGGAACTCCGGCACCCGCGACTTCCCTCGCGACCGGTGCGTCCACGAGCTCTTCTCCCAGCAGGCCGCCCGGACTCCGGACGCTCCCGCCGTCACCTACGGCCCGCACTCCCTCACCTACCGCCAGCTCGACGAGCGCTCCAACCAGCTCGCCCGCCACCTGCGCTCCCAGGGTGTGGGCCCCGAGGTCCTCGTCGGTCTGTGTGTCGATCGCTCCGTGGATCTCGTCGTGAGCATCCTGGGCATCCTCAAGGCGGGTGGCGCCTACCTGCCGCTGGACTCCTCCTACCCCTCCGAGCGCCTGGCCTTCATGCTCGAGGACGCCAGCGTCAGCGTGCTGCTCGTCCACCAGGACAAGCTCCAGCGCCTGCCCGCCTTCTCCGGACCCGTCGTCCGGCTCGACTCGGATTCGGACCGGGAAGCCATCCGCGGCCAGTCCGCCGAGCCGCTTCCTCCCGCCGCCTGCCCGGACAACCTCGCCTACGTCATCTACACCTCCGGCTCCACCGGCAGGCCCAAGGGCAGCGCCATCTTCCACCGCGGCATCTGCGCCCTGTCCTACGACAGGGACTTCCACCCGTTCTCCCCGACGGACCGCGTCGCGCAGGCCTCCAACGCCTCGTTCGACCCGAGCACCTTCGAGATCTGGGGAGCCCTGCTGCACGGTGCGCATCTGGTGGGCATCACCGCCGACCCCGCGCGTGCACCCGAGGACTTCACCGCCCAGGTGCGGGACCAGGGCATCACCGTCATGTTCGTGACCACGGCGGTGCTCAACCTCCTGGCGCGCCAGTACCCGGCGACCTTCCAGAACGTCCACACCCTCGTCTTCGGTGGCGAGGCGGCGGATCCCCTGGCGCTGCGGGAGATCTTCAAGCACGGGCCTCCGCGGCGGCTGGTCAACGGCTACGGCCCCACCGAGTGCACCGTCTTCTCCAGCTTCCACCCCGTCGCCTCGCCGCCGCCCGTGGGCCTTCCCGTGCCCATCGGCCGGCCCCTGTCCAACGGCCCCCTGTACATCCTCGACAAGCGCCTCCAGCACGTGCCCGTCGGCGTGCCCGGTGAGCTCTACGTCGCTGGCGAGCGCCTGGGCCGCGGCTACTTCAACCGCCCCGAGCTCACCGCCCGCATCTACGTGCCCGACCCCTTCAGCGCCACCCCGGGTGCCCGCATGTACAAGACGGGTGACCTCGCGCGCTTCCTGCCCGATGGCCGCATCGAGTACCTGGGCCGCATCGACCACCAGGTGAAGATTCGCGGCTTCCGCGTGGAGCTGGGGGAGATCGAGGAGCAGCTGCGCCTGCACCCTGGCGTCAAGGACTGCACCGTGCAGGCCGTGGAGGTCGGTGGAGACCGCAAGCTCGCCGCCTGGTTCGTTCCCCGCGAGCAGGCGCCCACCGCGTCCGAGCTGCGTGCCTTCCTGCGCGAGCGCCTGCCGGAGCACATGCTGCCGGCCTCCTTCACCGAGCTCGCCGCCCTGCCGCTCACGCCCAACGGCAAGGTGGACCGCCGCGCCCTGCCCTCGGCCGAGCCCACGCGGAGCGACGATCACAACCACGTCCCTCCGCGCACGCCCACCGAGGAGGCCCTGTGCCGTATCTGGGCCGCTCTCCTGGAGGTGGCGCGTGTCGGCATCCACGACAACTTCTTCCACCTCGGCGGCCACTCGCTGCTCGCCACCCAGCTCATCTCCCGCATCCGGACGGAGTTCGGGGTGCAGCTGCCCCTGCGCTTGTTGTTCACGGGTCCCACGGTGGCCGAGATGGCGCAGCACCTCGGCGAGCGGCCGGGACAGGTGGTTCCCGTCGTGGAGCTCCAGCGCGCGATTCCGCCGCTGGTCCATGCGCCTCGCGGCGGCTCGCTCGCGGTGTCCTTCACCCAGGAGCGCTTCTGGCGCTTCTTCCAGCGCGCCCCCGAGTCCAGCGCCTACAACATCCCCTGCGCGTTCCGGCTGCGCGGCCGGGTGGATCCCCGCGCCATGCGGGGCGCCTTCCAGGCGCTCATCGCCCGGCACGAGTCCCTGCGCGCCACCTTCTTCGAGGAGCAGGGCCGCCTGCGGCAGCGGATCTCCGACTCGGTCGACTTCCAGATGCGGGAAGTGGATCTGCGCGGGCGGGAGAACGGCGAGGACGAGGCCCGCAAGCTCATGGCCGAGGGCGCCGCACGCCCGTTCGATCTGACGCGCGGACCGCTGCTGCACGCCACGCTGATGCGGCTGGCGGACGAGGATTCCCTGCTGTTCTTCTGCGTGCACCACATCGCGTCGGACGGCTGGTCCATGGGCGTCATGGCCCGCGAGCTGGGCGCGCTGTACTCGGCGCTGGTCGACGGCCGTGAGCCCGAGCTGCCGCCGCTGCGCTTCCAGTACCCGGACTACGCGGCCTGGCAGCGGAGCTGGCTGGCCGGTGAGGAGCTGGAGCAGCGGCTCGGGTACTGGAAGAAGGCGCTGGCGGGCGCACCCACGGAGCTGGCGCTCCCCACGGACAAGCCGAGTCCTCCGACCCGGACCTTCCAGGGCACCTACCGCGATGTCGTCTTCGGCCGGGAGCGCAGTGCCGCGCTGCATGCGCTCTGCCAGCAGGAGCGGGTGACGCCGTACATGGCCATTCTGTCGGCGCTCGGCACCGTGCTGGCCCGGCGCTCGGGTCAGGAGGAGGTGGTGATTGGCTCGCCCATCGCCAACCGGCTCCTGTCGGATGTCGAGCCGCTCATCGGCATCTTCGTCAACGGGCTGGCCCTGCGCGTGGACTTGAGGGGCACGCCGGGCTTCCGCGAGCTGCTGCGGCGGGTGCGCGAGGAGACGCTGGGTGCCTTCGCGCACCAGGAGGTGCCCATCGACCTGGTGGCGGCGACGGTCGCGCCACAGTCTCCGCCGAACCGCTCGCCCCTGTTCCAGGTGATGTTCGTCCTGCAGAACGCCCCGGAGTCGCCGCTGGAGATGAAGGGACTCACGGTACAGCCGTACGGGGTGGACCGCGGCAACGTCACCTACGAGCTCGCGCTGTCGCTGCAGGAGACGTCCGAGGGCTTCGCCGGTGTGCTGGAGTTCAACACCGACCTGTTCGCGCCGGCCACTGGCGAGAGCATTCGCTCGGAGGTGATCCGGTTGCTGGACGCCGTGCTGGCGAATCCGGAGCTGCCGGTGGGTCCGGGCATGCGGGAGGTGTGAGGTAGCGCGGGCGCCCTCTTCCTCCGGGAGAGGGTGCCCGGGCCTGTGTCCGGGCGCAGGTGAAACGAACACGTGAATTCCTGGGATTGGGGCTTTTTCTCATCTCCATTTCGCGCTACGAGCGCGGTCCCATGAAGACCTCTTGTACGCGCCACGTCCTGTCCCCCTCACTGCTCGCCCTCGCCGGTCTGCTCGGGCTGTCCTCCTGCGCTCCCGAGACACTCGAGCAGGAGGAGCCCGGCACCCTCCGGTCCGCCCTCTACTACCCCTCCATCACCTACGGCACGCTCCAGACGCTCGCGCCCGGGGTGACGTACCGGCACGCCAGCGACGTGTCGGTGCCCTGGCAGCTCGACATCATCGAGGTGGACCTGGCCAACCCCAATGTGGAGCTGGTGCCGCTGGTGCGCGCGGGGACGGGCGTGGAGCGGACGAGCGCGATGGCGGCCAGGGCGGGCGCCATCGCCGCGGTGAACGCGGGGTACTTCGCCAGCACGGGACAGTCCTACAGCCACATCGAGGTGGATGGGACCGTCCTGGCGACGAATGCCTCCTCGCGGCCGGCGCGCTCCACCTTCGGCCTGTCGGCCCAGCACAACGCCACGCTGCTCCAGGTGCGGGTGGACTCCACCAACACCCCCGTGCCCGCGGAGCCGGCCTACGGCTCCATCCTCGATGCCATCGGCGGAGGCCCCAACCTGGTCACCAACGGCGTCGTGGACGTGCGGGACGTGGAGGAAGGCTTCGATGCGGCCAGTGGCATCGGCGCCACCACCCGTAGCCCCCGCACGGCCCTGTGCCACAAGAGCGCCTCGAAGAAGGTCTACCTGGTCACGGTGGATGGCCGCCAGAGCGGCTGGAGCGTGGGCATGACCCTGGCGGAGATGGCCCGGCTGCTCGTGGACCTGGGGTGTGATCGGGGCATGAACTACGACGGAGGCGGCTCGACGACGGCCTGGGTCAACGGCGCGGTGGTGAACCGGCCCTCGGATGGCACGGAGCGCTCGGTGGTCTCGGCCTGGGGCGTGGTGCCGTCCTTCGTCATCGACAACGGCGACGCCGAGTTCAGTGCGGTGGGCACCTGGACCGTCTCGGCCAACGCCGGCTACTACGCCACGGAGTCGCTGTACCGTGTCGGCGGCACGGGCGCCAACAGCGCGACGTGGCGCCCCAACCTGGCCCGGAGCGGCAAGTACAACGTCTACGCGTGGTGGGTGAGCTCCAGCAACCGTGCCTCCGCCGCGCCCTTCGATGTGCGCCACGCGCTGGGCACCACCCGGGTGACGGTGGACCAGCGTGCCCAGGGCGGTCAGTGGAACCTGCTGGGCACCTTCTCCTTCAACGCGGGCACCGCGGGGGCGGTGACGCTGACGGATGCGGTGCCCTCCAGCCAGGTGCTCTCCGCGGATGCGGTGAAGTTCGTCTACGCCGGCACGCTGTAGTCACCTACTTGTGCAGCGAGGTCGTGGCCTCGTCCGCGGACACCACCTGGATGCTCCGCGGGCGCTCGGCGATCTTCAGGAGACGCGCGAGCGCTCCAGCCAGTTGCTCGGTGGGGCTCGGCGTGCCCGCCACCGTCAGCACCATCTCGTAATCATCCCCCTCCGAGCCGGAGATGATCTGCGTGCGCGCGGTAATCACACCCGGGAGCGTCGTGGCCAGACGGCGAACCGAGGCCATGCAGATCTTCTCGCCGCCCTTCACGAGGAAGTCCGAGAACCGCCCCTGGAAGTACAGGTAGCCCTCCGCGTCGATCTCGAACCGGTCTCCGGTGGCCAGCACTCCGGGAGCACGCAGAGCCAGGAGCTTCTCGCCCTCCACGAAGCCGATCCGGCGCTTCATCACCGTGTCCGAGGACACGATGAGCTCCTTGTGCCCACCGGGGCGGGGAGACAGCGACACCTGGACTCCAGGCAGCGGCAAACCCACCGAGGCGAAGCGGTGCTCCGGCTCCGCATGGGCCGCCAGCGTCGCGACACGGGGCCCGGCCTCCGAGAGGCCATAGGTGAGGTACAGCTCGCCCTTGGGCCGCAGGCGGAGCAACTGGGCCACGTGCTGCGGGGAGAGCACGTCCCCACCCACCCCCAGACAGCGCGTCTCCTCGGGGAAGGGCCCACCGTGCTGGAGCAGCGAGCGCACCAGGAGCGGCGTCAGCGCGGAAACGGTGATGCCACGCTCGGCGAGTATCCGCAGGTACGAGGCGGGCTGGAACGGAGGCCCGCGGATGATGAGGTCCGCGCCACGCAGCAGCGAGGCGAAGGCCTGCGCCACCATCGAGTACGAGTAATACAGCGGCAGGTCCACCAGCACCCGGTCGCCCGAGCGCAGCCCGACGGCATCGGCATGGCGGAGCGCATTGCGGAACAACGCCGCCAGGTCGAACACGCACCCACTGGCGAAGCCCGAGGTCCCGGACGTCAGCAACACCATCTCCCCGGGTTGCGCCCCCGGAGGCAGCGTGTCGGAGAACAGGGCCACCTCGGCCCTGCCCAGGTTGAAACGCTCCACGTCCTGGGCCTGGGGAGCCGGGCGGCGCATGGCCACCAGCGCGCGAGCCGGGAGCGCCTCCACGAGCGACTGCTGCCGCGAGGCCGGCGCGGACGGAGACACCAGCGCGGGCACGCCCCGGGCGAGCAGGATGCCAAAAACATGGGCCAGCAGCCCGGCACCATTCGGGAGGGCCACGAGGACGACATCTCCCGGCCGCAGACCGTGGGCCCGCCACGAGGCGGCGAGCTGCTCCACCGAGTGCTCCAGGGGCCCGGAGTCGGTCAGGTCCTGGATGCGGTCCAGGAACCCCTGGATGGAAGACAGGGACACACCAGCCAGCTCAGCGGGCGATTGGTTCATGGTCACGAGGCTCGAGGAAGGAGGGTCCGCACGACGAGCGCCGGGTCCACGCCCGGTCCCGTACCCCGGGTGAGCACGACACAGGCGGCGTGGGGCGGCTCCCCGGGGAGGGAGGCCGTGGTTCCGATGAGCGCGTAGTCGACGACACCGCGCGAGAGCCACGCGGCGGAGAGCGCCAGGGCCGTCCCCACGCCGTCCGGCACGGGCAGGGTCAGGGCGAGCGTCGGCCCCCGCAGGGCGTGGACGATGCACGCCAGGCCGGCGGGGGCGCTCGGGGTGGACGAGGGAAAACGGATGGGAGAGGCGAAGCCGCGCTGCGCCTCGCTGGCCACCTGGGCCATGGCCTCGCGCGGGCCCTCGGGGCCCAGCTGGATGAGCGAGCACCGGTCCTTGGCGGCCTGGAAGGCCTCGCCCAGGGGCGCCGTGGCCTCACCGACGGCGAGCACCAGGGCCCAGGCCATGGGGTCCGCATACCGAACGATCGTCTTCACCCGGGCCGCATACGGGTTGGACGCCTCCCCGCGCGCCACCGCGCTGCCAGACAGCACGAGCGCGCTCTCTCCAGGAACGGACGGGCTCATCGCGGCACCTCGAAGACGAGGGAGGTATCGAAGCCTCCGAACCCGAGCGTCAGGCTCAAGCCGAAGCGGGCCTGATGGCGGACCGGCTTGCCCACGGGGAGAGGACAGGGGAAGTCGGGGTCCGGCTGCTCCAGGCCGACGACGGGAGGAACCACGCCCTCGCGCAGCCCGAGGATGAGCGCGATGGCCTCCAGCGCGCCGGTGGCGCCGAGGCTGTGCCCGAAGGCCCCCTTGGTGGCGAACACGAGCGGAGCCGCGCTCGCGCCGAAGACGGCCCGGAAGGCCTCCGCCTCCGCCCGGTCATTGAGGGGCGTGGCCGAGCCATGCGCGTTGATGAGGCCGATATCGCTGGGGGACAGCCCCGCGTCCGTGATGGAGCGGGAGATGGCGAACCGGGCCCCCGCGGCGGACGGGTCGGGAGACGTCATGCTCGCCGCGTCATTGGCCGAGCCAGCGCCGCGGAAGACGGCGAACACCGGCGCCGAACGCGCCTGGGCATGCGCCATGGACTCGAGCACGAGGAAACCCGCCCCCTCGCCGAGCAGCATGCCGTCATGGCCCTGGTCGAAGGCGCGCAGCCGCGTGGGCGACATCGTGGAGAGCGCCGAGTGCGCCAGCCGCTTGCTCTGGGCGAGCACATCCACGCCGCCGCAGACACACACCTCGGCCAGCCCGGCGCGAATCAACTCCGCGCCCACGAGGATGGCATCCGCCCCCGAGGAGCAGGCGGTGGAAATGGCAACGGGCGGAGCAGTCGAGCCAACCGTCCGCGCGACCTCCTCCACCCAGGCGTGGAGCGGACCTTCCCGCTCCTGCGCATCATCGAGATACGCGCCCAGGCTCGTTCCGAGCACCAAGCGCGCGTTGGAACCACCCGTCGCCAGACCGGCCTCGGACAGGGCACGGCCCAGCGTCTCCACCGCCAGACGGCGCAGGCGGGGCGCGGGGGCGTCCTCCGAGGGGCGGACCACCGCGGCCAGCCCGTTGCGCAGACGATGCGGAGAAGGGATCTCCACGAAGCCGTGCTCGCCCGCCAGCAGCCGGCGCCACACCTCGTCGAGTCCATTGCCGAGCGCCGTGCTCCACGCGGCGCCGGTCACGGCGACGGGCGTTACCATAGGGGCGAGCCCAGCTCCGAAACCTTGGTGCGGACCAGACTGGCGCGGAACGCCGCCACGCGGTTGCCGCCCACCGTCATCTTCCCGGAGTACTGGAACATGTTGCCCACCAGGCGGTTGGCGGTAATCCGCAACACGATCTGGTCTCCCGGCACGACGACCTTGAAGAAGCGCGAGTCCACCGAGCCGATCAGCGTCAGCTCGTCCTCGGCCAGCATGGAGGTGCTCATCTGGTAGAGGATGATGCCGGCCTGGGCATTGGCCTGCATGAGGTTGCTGCCCGGGTAGATGGCGCGCTCGGGGAAGTGGCCGGCGATGCAGTCCACGTTGCCCGAGATGGAGATGAGCGCCTCGAGGAACTTGCCGGGCTCATGGTCCGTGATGCGATCCAGGAGGACCATCGGGTGGCGGTGCCGCAGCCACTTGCGCAGCTCGGTGAAGCCCAGGGGCTTGGGCTGACGCACTTCGTTCGCGGGCGTGGCGCTCACGGGGACGGGGCCTGCTGCTGCAGCGCGGCCTTCAGGTTTTCCGGGATGCATACGGGTGCTCCACTCTCATGGTTGACGACGGCCAGATCCAGACTGCCGGAGGCGAGCAACACGGGCTCGGGACCGGTGCCCTCGCGGTACACCTTCACCACGACCTTGAGGCTCGCGGGCCCCACGTTCTCCAGGGCCGGGACGAGCAGCATCACGTCCCGGAAGCGCGCGGCGTTGCGGTAGGTGATCCGCAAGTCCCTCACGCGCAGCTCGAGCCCTTGAGCCTCGAACACGCCGAGCCCGACGCTCCGGCGCTCCAGCTCGTCCAGCGCCGCCGTCTCCATCAGAGAGGCGTAGCGGGAGAAGTGGACGACGCCGGCGGCATCGGTGTCGACGTGCTCGACGCGATGACGCACTTCCATTACGGCGTCCCCTCGGCGAACTTCCGGACGCCCTTCTGGATGCGCGCGACCAGCTCGCGCAGGTCATCCGCGCCCGCGATGAGGGGCGGCGCGATGCGCATGGCGGGGAACGTGTAGCGCAGCCCGTGCGAGCGCTTGCCCGCGCCGGCCATGAACTCCACGAAGGCGCCCGCCTCGATGACCCGGGTGCGCAGCTTGTTGAGGGCACCCGCGGACTTCTCGGTCAGCTCGATGCCATTCATGTAGCCCAGGCCGCGGACCTCGCGGAACAGCTCGGGGAAGGCCTCCACCACGTCCTTCTTCAGCCGGCCGCGCAGCTCCTCGCCCAGGGGACCGGCGCGCTCGACGAGCTTCTCCTCCACCAGGTACTGGAGACCGGAGCGCAGCACCGCGCTGGTGAGGGGCCGCAGGTCCGACGTGGACACCGCGCCGCTGGAGCGCACGGACAGCTCGCGCCGGGCGATGACCATGGACGTGGAGACGACACCCATGCCGAGGCTCTTGCCGATGACGGTGATGTCGGTGGGGATGGGCCCCTGCTCGTCCGTCATGCCGAAGAACCGGCCCGTCTTGGCGAAGGTGAGCACCTCGTCGGCCACGAGCAGCACCTCGTGCTCACGGCACAGCGCCGCCAGCCGGCGCAGGTAGCCGGGAGGAGGCACGATGATGCCGCCATCACCCTGGATGGGCTCCACGAAGACGGCGGACAGCTTGCCGCCGTTCTCGGCGAAGAAGCGCTCGAGGATCTCCGGCTCGGCGTACGGCAGGAAGGACACCTCCAGACCGTAGGGAGCCTCGGTGCTCGGCTGGGGCAGACCGAGGCGATAGTGCCGGCGGTTGAGCAGGCTGAGCAGACCGCCCGTCCACCCGTGCCAGGCACCCTCGAAGGCCAGGATGGTCCGCCGGCCCTCACGGCCCGCCTTCGGCGACAGCCGGCGCCGGTCGAAGCCGGACTCCAACACCAGCCGCAGCGCGAGCTCCAGACCCTCGGAGCCGGAGTTGCGGCCGCTCGCGTGGTACTGGTCGCCCGGGAAGCGGTCCGCCCAGAGTCCACCCGGGCCGAACAGCTCCTCCAGCAACTGCACGCGCGCCAGCGAGCCCAGCTCGTCCGTGACGTAGCCGCTGCTCTCCAGGCCCTCGCGCAGCGCCTGCTGCATGCGGGGGTGGCCGGCGCCCAGACAGGCACTGGCGTAACCGCCGCTCGCATCCATCACCTCCAGCACCAGGCCCGCGTCCGGACCCTCGAGCGGCACCATGTGCTGCACGAGCCCGCGCGCCTGGAGACAGGAGAACGGCAGACGCCCACCGGCATAGTGGTCCATCTGCAGCGCCATGCCGGCGCGCAGCCGCTCCACGTCCTGGGGGCTCAGCCTCTCGCCCACGGCGGGCACCTTCATTGCGCCACTCCCTGCGCGGCCTGGAGGTTGGAGATGAGCGACGCCAGCTGGTTCACGGTCCGGAAGGTGTCCGCGTTGAAGTCCTCATCGGAGATGCGGATCTTGAACTGGTCCTCACAGATGACGCGCAGCTCGAGGAAGCCCACCGAGTCCAGGCCGATGACGGACTGCAGGCCATCGTCCAGGCCGATCTGGTCCTCGGGGATCTCCACGAAGAGGTTGGTGACCAGGATCTTCTTGAGGCTGGATGTCAGTGCTTCGTTCTTCATGGTGTGCGAATCCTCGCTTGGGGGGAGTGTCTTCAGGGTTCTCTTCGGAGCCCTACCGGCTCACGCACCCGAGGGTGCCTTTCGTCACGCGCAACAACTCCTGGGGCCGGATCCGGAGCAACAGCTCGGGGCGGCCGCCACCGCCATACCCCTCGGGGTACTGGAGCACCGCCTCATCGAGGATGACGCGGAGGGGCTTGGGGTAACCCAGTGGCGGCGTGCCGCCGGGAGGATACCCCGTTTCCTGGAGAGCGAGCTCCTCGCTGGCGAAGGACACCTTGGCGCACCCCGCCACGCGGGCCACGGCCTTGAAGTCCACGCGCTTGTCGCCCGGCAGCACGGCGACCAGCACCTCGCCGGTGTCCGCGCGGAGCACGAGCGACTTGAAGATGCCGCCCACGGGAATGCCGAGCTGCTGCGCCGCGGCATCCGCCGTCTTCATGGGCACCTGGAGCTCGATGAGCTGCGCGTCCACGCCCTCGCGCGCCAGGAAGTCTTTCAAATCAACCATGGCTCAGGACGATCTTCCCGATGTTGCGGTTGGCTTCCATCTCCGCCTGGGCCTCCGAGAACCGCTCCAGCGGGTACTCGGCGTGGACCACGGGAGTCAGCTGCCCCCGGGCGAGCACCTCGGCCCAACGCCGGCGGAAGTGCGCGTTCACCTGGCGCTTCTCGTTCATCGGCCGCAGCCGCAGCGACGAGCCCTTGATCTGCAACCGGCGCTGCACGACCTTCAGCAGGTCCAACCCGGCCGACATCCCGTCCAGCAACCCCACCACCACGAGGCAGCCCTCGTGCTTGAGCAGGGACAGGTTGCGCTCCAGGTACGCGCCGCCGATGAAGTCCATCACCAGCTCGACGCCCTCGTCCCGGGTCAGCCGCATCACCTCGCGGGCGAAGTCCTGCTCCTTGTAGTTGAGGGCCTCGTCCGCCCCGATGGCGCGCAGGGCCTCCACCTTCTTCTGTGAGCCCACGGTGCAGTACGCGGTGGCCCCGATGTGCTTGATCATCTGCACCATGGTGGTGCCGATGCTGCTGGCGCCCGCGTGGACGAGCACCGAGTGCCCGGGCTGGAGCCCGCCCAGCGCGAACAGCGTCTCATTGGCCGTGAGGAAGGACTCCGCGGTGGCCGCGGCCTCGCGGAAACCAAACGACTCGGGGATGGGGTTGGCCATGCCCTGGTCGAGCAGGCAGTAGTCGGCGAACGCGCCGCCCTCCACCACGCCGTAGACGCGCTGTCCCCGGACGAAGCCCTTCACGTTCTCGCCCCAGTCCTCCACCGTGCCGGCGATCTCCACGCCGGGGATGGCCGACTGGCCCTCGGGCACCTTGTAGATGCCCTGGCGCTGGAGGATGTCCGCGCGGTTGAGCGCACTGCCGTGCACCCTCACCAACAGCAGGTCCCCCGTGGCCACCGGCTTGGGGACCTCGCGCAGCTTCACCACCTCGGGCCCGCCAGAGCCCTCGTAGACAACGGCTCGCATGGTGCTCAGTACCCCGCCTTTTCCTCGATACCCTTCTCGCGCGTCGGCACGAGGAAGCTGCGCTCGAACGAGAGGAACTTCTCACCCGTCGCCTTGAGGCCCACCGTCTCGCAGGTGATGATCCCCTCGCCCGGACGCTTCTCGGAGGGCCGCTTCGCCAGGATGCGGCTCTCCGCGTAGAGCGTGTCCCCCGCGAAGACGGGGTGCGTGAGGCGGATTTTATCCCAGCCGAGGTTGGCCACGGCCCGGCCGCTCGTGCTGCGCACGCTCATGCCGCACACGATGCTGAACGTCACCAGCGAGGAGATGAGGGGCTTGCCCCACTGCGTCTCCTCGCAATACGCCGCGTCGATGTGGAGCGGCGACGGATTCATGCTCAGCAGGTTGAAGAGGAGGTTGTCGGCCTCCGTCACCGTCCGGCCAGGACGGTGCTCGAAGACATCCCCCACGGTGAAGTCCTCGAAGTAGAAGCCGATGACCTCGCGGTACCGCTGCGGTCCGACCTGCTTGTATCCCGTGATGCCGGTGCCATCCATGAGGGCTCGTCCTCGCGCCGCCGCGGGCGGGGGTCAGAAGTGGGCGACGATTTCCTTGACGGTGGCGCAGAAGGCGAGGACCTGCGCCTCGTCCATGTCCGCGCGCAGCATGAGGCGCACGCCCGCCTCGCCCTTGGCGACGATGGGGAAGAACACCGCCGAGCAGTAGTACCCCCGCTTGTACAGCTCCTTGGACAGCCGGACGGCCTTCTCCTCCTCGCCCACCGGGAGCAGGCGCACGGGCATGCCGTTGCCCGCCAGCTTCGTGGGGAACTCCCGGTCGAACAGGGCGATGTTGCGCTGCAGCTTCTCCTGGAGCTGCCCCAGCTCGGGCGAGCGGTGCAGCGCGATGCTCGCCAGCGAGGCGCCGATGGAGGGAATCTGCATGTTCTGCGACCAGGCCAGCGGACCGCCGTTGCGGTTGACGAAGTCGAAGATCTTGTCGCTGCCCAGCATGGCCACGCCACCGGACGTCCCGAACGCCTTGGCCATCGAGGCGACGATGAGCGTCAAGGGGTTCATCTTCATGCGCGAGCGCACGTAGCCCTCACCGTTCTTGCCGGTGATGGACAGCGAGTGCGAGTCGTCGAAGTAGAGGAAGAGCCCGTAGCGCTCCTGGAGCTGGAGCAGCCCCTCGAGCGCCGTCAGTCCGCCCATGGAGTAGGCGCCATCGGCCACGTAGGCCACGCGCGGGTACTTCTTGCAGACGTCCTCCAGGAAGTTGAGGTCGTTGTGGGGGCTCGTCAGCGTCAGGCTCTCATCGCCGCAGATGGGCTTGATGTAGGCCATGGAGAAGTGACAGAAGCGGTCGAACACCATCACGCGCGGCTTGCCATCCTCGGTGAGGTGGCCCGAGGCGATGAGCGGCAGGATGCCGGAGGACAGCGCGCTGCACGAGGCGCCGAGCAGGGCCGGGCCGCCGTAGAGCGAGCTCAGCTCCTCCTCCAGGCGCACCAGCAGGTTCGGCCGGATGCGCACGGTGGACAGCGACAGGCTGGTGGTGCCGCACTCCTTGAGCGCGTCGATGGCGCCCTGGAGGATCTTCGGGTGGTGGTTGAGCCCGAGGTACGAGCACGAGCACAGCACCATGAACTCGTGGTTGTGCGCCGTGTCGATGAGCCGGTTGTTGGAGTCGAAGTCCACCTTGATGCCGATGAGCCCGTCCTCGGCGGCGCGCAACCAGCCGCGGTCGCCCACGGCGATCATCTTCTCGTTGTTGCGGTACTGCCGGGGGCCCACGACGTTCGGGGCGGTGCTCGACTCCATGGAGACTCCTCTCAAAGGGTGGCTGACGTGTGTGGTGCTGCCGGGGCGCGGGGCTCAGCCCTCGCGATTCCCGAACTCCTCGAGCATCCGCCGGGCGGCCTCGATGAACGGGGTCCCCATCATGGTCCCATCCACGACGGCGATGTTGAAGTCCTTGGCCTGGCTCTCGGCCAGAATCTTCCGGGCCTTGGCCAGCATGCGCTCGTCCGGGGAGAAACCGGGCTGGATGACTTCGATCTGCCCCGGGTGGATGGCCACCTTGCCGCTGAAGCCCATGTTCCGGGCGAGCGAGACCTCGCGGCGCAGCTCCTCCACGTTGGGGATGTCGAAGAAGGGCGAGTCGATGACGTGCAGGTTGGCGGCGCGCGCGGCGGTGACGAGCCGCGCACGCGCGTAGTACAGGGGCTCCCAGGACAGGGACGCGCCGATGTTGAAGGAGAAGTCCGCCGAGCCGAAGACGAAGCCCTTGAGCCGCGGCGTGGCCCGGGAGATGGCGTCCACGTTCTCGATGCCCCGGGCCGTCTCCACCAGCGCGAGCAGGTCCACCTGGGCGCCCTGGGAGCCGAGCACCTGCTCGACGATCTCCAGGTCGCGCGGCGACTCCGTCTTGGGCAGCATGATGACGTCCGGCTTGACGGCGTAGTCGCGGATGGCGAGCAGGTCGCGCAGGCCCTCCGGCCTGGTGATGGAGTTGATGCGGACGGCCCGGCGGCCGGAACCGGAGGCGGTGCGCGGCGCGGTGAAGAAGGCCTCGGCCTTGGCCCGCGCGGCGTCCTTGAAGGGCGCGGCCACGGAGTCCTCCAGGTCCACCAGACTCATGTCTGCACCGGACTGCTGCCCCCGGGCGAAACGCTCGACCGCCAGCGCCGGGGTGAACAGGATGGAGCGGCAATACGTGGTGAATCTCATGGCTGGCTGCCTCCGAGGGCGAGAGGACTGCCCCGCCTCACCCGTCCCCCAGGGCGGCCCACCGCCTGGAAACACGAACTCTGGCGGTTACGCGGCATTCGTTGATTTGCCGACTGTCTGGCTACCCTTGATTTCGCGCGGCGTCAAGGCGGGCAGACCCCCATGCCGCGCCTCCCCACCACGGCCTGTCTTTGATGGAATTTTCCACCTCGTGACCGCCTCTCCACAGAGTGGAAACCGGCCCCAAACCAACGCGTCGCGCATTGACCTCCCGGGTGGCGGATGTGGTAGGCGCCGCCGGGCCGGTTCCCCCCGCCAAACCAGACATCTCACGTCTCGCGATGGCAGCCGTCTCGACATGACAGTCATTGGCGTCCTCGCGGTGCCAGCGATCGCCCGCCCTCCAGGCAGGCGTGCGTCCAGCGGTCCTGCTCGCATCACGAACGCCGGGCCGGTGCTCACTCCGCATGAACCACACCCAGCTGGAGCAGCCCTTCCGCGCCTGAGACTCCCGGGCTCGCTCCCAGGAGCCCCCCGCATGAGTCAGGAAGCCGTATCCGTTGAGCCCCACGAGACGCTGTACGTGCCCATGCGGCGTCGCTTCACGCGCGAGTACGTCACCACCCCCGAGGGCAACCGGGAGCTGCACCTCTTCTTCGGCATCAAGGAGATCACGATCGACGAGCCGGACCTGCACTCCTTCGGAGAGGCCCTGCTCCAGCAGGACCAGTTCATGGCCGGCAGCGCCACCACGTGGAGCGAGGGAGCGCCCTACCCCTGGGAGCGCGTGAGGGAGCTGCTCGAGGCCCTCCTGGCCGAGGAGATCCTCTCGCGCGAGGCCCCGAAGCCCTCACCCCGGGCCGAGCTTCATCAGCGCTTCCTGGAGACCGAGGACCGGCGGGAAGCGCCCACCGAGCCCCTGTGGTGGAACCCGGACTGCGCCCGCGTCATGGAGCGGTTGACGGGGCGTCCGTTGGAGCTGGGCTTCCTCGAGGCGGTGCTCCCGTTGCATCGCGTGGCCCACCCGGCGTTCGACGCGGAGGGCCGCCATGTCGGGGAGATGAACGTCTTCCCGGAGGCCATGCGCATGAAGCTCCCGACGGAGTGGAAGGCGTGTCCCTACCCGGGCAGCCGCTTCCGGGACGAGGCGATGATGAACGTGACGGCGCTCCGGGCCATGACGCGGCACTGGAAGGCCGTGCTGCAGGGGGTGCTCGCGGTCCGCGAGGAGTTCCTGCGCCGCCGTCCCCTGCTCCCGGATGGGCGCTGGCGGCTCGGGGATCTCCACGCCGTCTCCTACGCCGTGCTGGCCCTGCCCACCCTGTTGCTGATGCGCGGCCACGACCCCGTCTCCAACGGCGGGTTGGATCCCATCCTGTCCTCCATGTTCCGGGTGACGGATGGGGTGCGGATGGTGACGTCCTATCTGCTCTACCACCCGGGAGAGCCGATGCCGTACGACACGCCCATCTCGCCGGCCGAGCTGTACCGCATCAGCGAGCATGAGAATCAGTTCCTCTCGAGCCGCGGCGTCTGCGCCGGCCCTCCGCACATGGTGGAGGAGTTCTTCGCGACGTTGATGGATGGCAAGCCCGTGGCGGGTCCACCCACGCCCCTGCCCAAGTGGGCAGCGGCCATCCCCGAGGCCATGGACTACGGGATGCTCGGGTTCCTGCTCTATCTGTTCCAGTTCACCCTCTGGGGCCGCATGTGCGAGGTCTACGACGAGATGCGCACGGCGCTCCTCCAGGTGGAGGAGCCGGGTGGTTTGCTGGGCCGGCTGCGCGCCCGGGTCGAGAGCGATTGGCAGTTGATCACGACCACGGGACTGAGCCAGCCCTCCAACCGGGACCGGGTCGAGTCCCGCCGCGTCGAGCAGTACGAGAACACCTTGCGCACCCTGAGAGGATTCCGGGAGGACACGCCACGGCACCTCCAGGACGCCTTCATCCCCGCCAGGGACGCGGTGGATGAACAGACCCGCCAGCGGCTCCGGGAGCTGCTCCGCTCACGCGCGGACGCTCCCTCGGAGGCCCGGAGCGGCGTCCTCGATACCCTCGCGGACGCCCTGGCGGAGTACCTGTCCATCGAGCGCCCGGTGCTGCGCGCCATCGAGGGGGTTCAGCACCAGGTCAATGCGTTGCTCCAGCGCCCCCACCCGGAGCGGAGCTTCTCCAGCGTGGATCTCTCGCTCAGCCACCAGCTGCGCACCGGCATCATGCGTCCGCTGCCGGATCTGCTGGAGCTGCTCCGGGATGAGCTGGGCCTCTCCGTCGAAAATACGGAGAAAACCACGCGAATCACAAACACGCCCTCCCACGCTCAATAGAGATGAAGCGAACAACCCACGAGGAGCACACACAATGAAGATCAAGACGAACATCCGCGGCGGTCTGGCCATCTCTGGCGGCTTCTATGGTGGCGGCAACTGCCGCCTGTACGCCGTCGCCTGACGTAGAGCACCCTCGGCGGAACGAGCCGCCAGCGGACGGGACACCCACCGCTGGCGACTCGTGCGTTGCGGGGCCAGCGCGCTCAGTCGCGCTCGTAGAAGCTTCCCCGGAGCAGACACGCCACCCCGCGTCTGCTCGCCTCGAAGTGGGGCTCGGGAAGCTGGCGAGGATCGTACCAGCCCCACCCCTCACACTTGCCGGGCTCCATCACCCCGGGCTCTCCGCGGAACCGCCGGGTGTGCAGGATGACCGAGACGTGGTGCTTGCCCGTGCGCCGGAAGGTCTCGAGGTTGTTGGTGACGGCGATGACCCTGGGGTGGAGCAACTCCAGACCCGTCTCCTCCCGGACCTCCCGGATGGCGCCCTCCTCGAAGGTCTCGCCCGGCTCCAGCAGCCCGCCAGGAATGGAGTAGAGGCCGCCCTGCCAGCCCTTGCGCTGGCCCAGCAGGATCTCCTCCCCTCGTTGGATGATGACCCCGAGCCCGACGCTCGGGTGCTCCGGTTTCTGGCTCATGTGCGCACCCCCTCGTGACACTCAGTCACACTTGTCTCTCCTGGCCCGCGAGGTCGGAAGCGGGGCTTTCCAGGATGCCAACGATTCCCAAGATGGGATATGCTTTTCCCAGTTCGTGAGAGTCCCGTCCATGGCCCCGTGTGGGGGTGCTTTTCGAGGGGAAGTACAGGATGCTCGTGGGTCGACCCGACCGCTTCTACCCGAGGAGCACTCATGAGAAGACCGCTTGCCCTGCTCTCGCTGTTGGCCCTGACGAACACGGCCTGTCCCAGCACCGTGGACCCCCCGGACCCCGGCCCGACGGACCCCGTCCCGACGGATGCCTTCGCGCTGGACCCGGTGCCCGCGGGTCAGGGGTTCCAGTACATCACCCGGGAGACCGAGGTCCCCCAGGGTGTCGAGCAGCAGGACTGCTACTTCTTCAAGGCGGGAGACATCGCGGCGGCCAACGGCATGTCGCCGACCGAGCCCATCAACCTGCACCGCATCCAGATCTCCCAGCGGGATGGCTCGCACCACATGAACATCTACCGGGTGCGCACCATCGTGGGGCTGGACCCGGCCAATGGTGAGTTCCAGCCGGCCTCCAACGGCTCGGGCCCCTGCTTCAACAGCGCCAACTGGGCGGACTGGCCCCTGCTGGCCAACACCCAGCAGGATGGGACCATCGACTGGACGTATCCGGAGGGGGTGGCCAATGTCATCCAACCGGAGGAGTGGTTGATGTTGCAGTCGCACTTCGTCAACGCCTCCACCCAGAAGACGCCGCAGAACTACGGCCGGGTGTGGGTGAACTTCTGGGTCATCCCCAAGGAGCAGGTGAAGCACGAGCTGGGCACCATCTTCGCCACCAAGCAGTCCATCCGCGTCTGCACGAAGAACCCCACGCCCACCTTCGATGGGACCTGCAATCTCAACAACAAGACGCCCGTGCAGATCATCGGAGCCAACGGCCACTTCCACAGCCGCGGCAAGGAGTTCCGCATCTACGCCTGGGATGGCATGAGCCTCGAGCGGCCTCCGGAGGACCAGCGCTTCTACACTTCGGAGGTGTGGGACGATCCCCCCATGAAGCGCTCGCCCGAGCTGGACCTCACGCTGCCCGCGGGCAGTGGCATCTGGTACACGTGCAACTACGAGTGGACGCCTCCTCCCGTGGGCTGCGCGGCCCTGGATGAGTTCGACAAGAAGAAGTACTCGACTCCCGACCGGCTGCTCGACTGCTGCTACACCTTCGGACCGCAGGTGGATCAGAACGAGCACTGCAATGCCTTCATCTATTACTACCCGAAGCAGGACAACGTGAACTGCTTCTGACGGGGCCGCAATGCGAGTGCATCTCATGAAGTCCGTTCCCGTCGTCCTGCTGTCGCTCTGTCTGGTCATGAGCTGTGACCCGGATGGCGGCGACTCCACGCAAGACGGGGGAACCAGCCAGGACGCGGGCTCGAACCCGGACGCGGGCACCGGGCAAGACGCGGGCTCGAACCAGGACGCGGGCTCGAACCAGGACGCGGGCATCCCCGATGCGGGGACGACGCCCGACGCGGGCACGGCCGAGGACGCGGGGTCCATCACTCCCGACGCGGGCACGGCTCCCGACGCGGGGTCCACTCCGGATGCGGGGACGACGACCGACGCGGGCACCATTCCCGATACAACGTGCGGCGTCCCCTACCTGGGGGATCCCAATGGGGCGCTCGACTTCAAGATCAAGGCGCTGGGGCCTGACTGGACGTCCTCACCGCTCACCACGGGGAGCACCCTCACCGTCATCGAACCGATCCAGGGCGGGCGGGTGTCGTTCGTCGGCGTGTACGACGTGGTCAACATCGACCCCTGTGGTGTGAAAATCCTGGGCGCGCTGAGGGATATCCCGACCGGCAGGGTCCAGCTCGACGCACGGACCGCCAACCTGCAGCGGCATCCGGACGGCCGGGGCTCGAACATCGACGCGGACGACGCCTCGTTCTCCAACATCCCGCTGTGCCCCAACCAGTGGTCCAGCAGGGACCTCTACGACCAGGAGTACGAGCTCGTCGTCATCCTCAAGGATCGCCTGGAGAAGAAGGTCCTCCAGAAGACCCTCACCGTCCGCCCCGCCTGCAACGTGCCCGGGGAGGATGCGTTCTGCCGGTGTATCTGCAAGGCGGGCTACGTGTTGGGCTCGCCCTGCCCGTAGCAAGGAAGGACCCGCGCTCCAGGACTCACCTGGGGCGCGGCGTTCCCCGCGCGCGTCGGCGCAACAGGGCCACCAGGAGCAGCGGGGCCATCCCCGCGCTCCCGGCCGCGGCACCGCACCCGTCCGGCTTCGGAGGTACTTCGTCGTCGGGCACTCCAGCGTCCGTTGGAGCGGGCGAGACGGTTGCGCCGAGCTCCTGCGCGAGCTGAGGCCACAACGGCGTGCACAGCTCCCTCACGGGCGTGCCCGCCGGGCACTGGTGGACGCCCTGCACACCGCGAAGGCTGAAGAGGGGCTCCCAGGACGTGCCCTCGTCGGTGCTGCGAGCCAGGGCCCACTCGTGCACCCAGGTGGAGCCGCAGGCGAAGAGAGCATCGCCCTCGCGCGTCACGCACGCATTGCCCGTGGGCTGGGACAACGGAAGGAAGGACTCGCCCTCGCGCCCCCGGTACAGGTGAGTGTAGGTGGCCACCCAGGTGGTCCGGCCATCGGCCGAGACGTCCATGTCGACGAGCGGGTCCTCCTGCGCCAGCACGGACGTGAGCGTGCGGCCCCCATCGTCACTGCGCAGCACGGTGTAGAGGATGCCGCCCGCCGGAGTCCGCGAGGACACGCGCATCCACAGCACGTCTGGATTCGCGGGGCTCACCGCCAGCAGCTTCAAGTCATACGCGCCCTCGAGCTCCGTGGGGAATGACTGGGGCAGGTCCTCCCAGGTCTCGCCCGCGTCGCCGCTGCGGAAGAGGTACATGGCGTAGCCCTTCCAGCCGCTGAGGTAGAGGCGCTTCGGGTCGGAAGGGGCCACGCGCACCGCGGAGAAGACGGCATCACGGCTCAGCGAGGTGGGCGACCACGTCTCCCCGCCATCCCGCGAGCGGTACAGGAGGTTGGTCACCGCGGGCCTTCCCGTGGCCACGTAGAGCAGGGAGTCATCCGTGGGGTGCTCGGCGAGGCTGGAGACCCAGGCGTCCTGGAACGCCGTGGAGGCAGCCCAGGTGCACCCGCCATCGCGCGAGCGCAGCAGCGCCTTGCCGGTGGCCGTGAGGATGTCTCCCCCCGAGAGCCACACGTAGCGTTCCGGAGGCCATCTGCCATAACCCATGGCCTCCTCGCACACCCAGCGCCAGGCGGCGCCGCCGTCGCGGGAGATGAGCGTGCCCCGGGTGAAGCCCATCAACCGGTCTTCCGGGTGTCCCCGGCGCGAGGTGTAGCTCTGGGTCTCCATCAAGCCCCCGTGTGCATGCACGGAGGCCGCGGACAGCAGGCCCAGGCAGGTGAGGAGTCTCCAGGACGCCATGGCGTGGAGTTTCATGAATCCCCTCTATTCGAGCACGGCGCCCTGTTGAATCCACAGCTCCAGCATGTCGAGGGACTCCTGGGGAAGCGGCGTGCTGCGCTGGGGCATGCGCTCGCCACAGGAGCTCGAGGCGCACGGCAGGCCCGTGTAGTCCCCCGTCACCTTGCGCAGCAGGAAGCTTCCCGAGGGGTTTCCCGGGTCCACCAGCGGCAACGAGGGCTCGCGGACGCTCTTCTCCTTCAACCGGGCCAGGAGCGCGGCGGCGTCTCCGGTACCGGTGGTGAGCTGGACGTGGCCCGCCGACTGGGCGGTGCCATGACACCCCGAGCCGAAGCCACACGAGCCCTGGAAGAGGGGAACCACGTCCTGGGTGAAAGTGGGGCGCTTCTCCATGGGCGCCCCGCCTCCGTCACAGCCTCCCGCCAGCGCCAGGCCACCCAGGAGGAACACCCAGCGCCGCAGCCGCTTCCCGCCGGGCAGGAGAGAGGTCACCGCATCTCGTTCCGAGTCATCGAGCCGCATGCGCCCTACCCTACCAGCCGCACCGCCTCACAACCTCACGAGCAGCTCGCGAAGGATGGAGAAGCCCTGCCGGAAGTCCTCCAGCCGGGCCTGCTCGTTGGGCGCGTGGTAGTACGCCATCTCCCCGAAGCCGGTGATCTGCACGTCACAGCCCTGACGCTGCAGGTCCCTCACCAGCGGCAGTGAGCCGGTGAGGGAGAACGGAGTGGGCGCCACGCCACGCACCGCCTGCATCGCTTCCTTCAGGGCCTGGAGGCCCGGCGAGTCCAACCGGCAGGCGATGCCTTCCATCCCGCCGCCCTGGAAACGGAACTCGAGCGAGCCGCGCTTCCCCGCCGCCGTGCGGGTGCGCGGGAAGCCGGGGATGACCTCGTCGCGCTCGATGCGGGCATCCAGCTCGCGCACGAAGTTCATCACCGCCTCGCGCACCTCCTCGAGGTCGTAGAAGGGCGTGAGGCGCAGGTCACCGCGCAGCGTGACGTCCGCGGGAATCTTCGTCTCCTTGGTGTTGGAGCCCTCCACCACGGTGGCCTTGAGGCTGGACGAGGACAGGAAGCCGTACCTCTTCTCGTCCTCGGTGGGAGGGAAACGCGCGTGGAACCAGCGGGCCAGCTCCAGCGACGCGGCCATGCCCAGCTCCAGCGCGTTGACGCAGTTCTGCGGCATCCCCGAGTGCCCGCCCACGCCCGTCACCTTCAGCTCCCACTGCGAGATGCCACCGGTGCCCAGCGTGGGGCCGAAGTTGGCGCTGTCCAGCCAGTACACCGGCTGGCCCGCCAGGTCCTTCAACCGCCCCTGCTCGGCCACGTAGCCCAGGCCCAGGCCCGGCAGATCCGAGGACTCCTCGTTGGAGATGAGCACCACCTTGAGGGTCCGGCGCGGGCGCACGCCACGCTCGGCGAGCTGCGCCAGCAGGTCCGTCAGCACCGCCACGTGGCCCAGGCAGTCGGTGACACCCCGCCCGTAGAGGACGCCCCCGGGCCCCTCCCACAGCGCGAAGGGGTTGCGCTCCCAGCCCTCCCCCTTCTCGTCCGCGGGGACGACGTCGAAGTGCGCACCCACGAAGCCGAGCGCTCCCTCGCCCGTGCCCTTCACGGTGAGCACCAGACTGGGCCGCGCCTCCTTGCCCGGAGCCGCCAGGGACTCGGCCTGGATGAAGCCACTCTGGAGGTGCGGCGCCAATGTCTCCAACACCACCTGCGCGGCGAGCCGCTCCTCGGGCACCAGCCCCGCGCCCGGATTGTTCTGCAGCCTCGGCGTCAGGGCGATGAGACGCCGGAGCACTTCCAGGAAGCGGTCTTCACGGAGCGAGAGCGAATGCATGGGCGCGGATTGGACCCCATGCCTCCGGCGAAGTCATCCCGGATCGGCCGCGAGGACCGCGGGGCCTCGTGAACCCACCTCCGGAGATGGCCTCCGGAGGTGTCACGGCATGTCACGTCAGCGGAGCGAGGACTCGAGCGTGGTGGCCCTCTCCTCCACCGCCGGCGCGAAGGCGGGGCTGAACTGGCCATTGAGGCAGGGCGTCATGTTCGCCGCGCGGTTGAGGCCATCCGGCACCAGGTAGTCCACGACGAGGAAGCGGTGCTCGAAACCATCGTTCGAGCGATCCGTCACCTCGTAGTAGTAGGGCCGCACCTGGTAGTTGCACTGGGAGGGCCAGAGCACCACCTGCCCATTGATGGTGGACGGGAAGCCGCCCACACCGCCACCCAGCTCCAGGCTGTTGGTCCAGGAGAGGGTCCGCGACTCGCTCCGCGTCACGCCCGAGGCGAACTCGTACGCGACTCCGAGGTGGACCTTCTTGATGGCGCCGATGCTGGCCTCCATGGAGATACCGACGCGCGCGGTGTTGGACTTCGCGTCCGCGCTCGTCTGGGTATTGGTGCGCTCGTCGATCAACGACCAGGAGGCGATGCCACCCCCGGGGCCGATGGTCTTGCCACCCAGCACGTTGTCGTTGGCTCCATTCCACAGCAGGTTGCCCCGGACGGACACCCACTGGGCGGTGGCGGTGAGCTTGTTGTAGATCAGCGCCTCGAACTTGCCATCGTTCTTCACCAGGTCCTGCACGGCCATGGGGTAGCTGTCCGGCTCGACGTGGTTGGCGCCGAAGATCTGCACCTCGGCCAGCGAGAGGATACCGACTCCCGCCAGCTGCACCCGCACGTAGCGGCCCGTGACGGGCGCGCCCTGCTGCAGTGTCAGCACCGTGCCCACTTCACCGACCACGTCCGCGTAGGAGAAGACGCGCACCCGGGAGTCGTTCTTGAGCACGTTGGGATCATTGGAGATGGTGCGGAAGTCCGTGTCCGAGACGAAGACGTAGAAGTTCTGCAGCCGCTCCCGGCAGGGACCCTCGTCGCAGTAATCGCTCTTGCTGCGGTTCCACACCCGGACCTTGCCCACCTGCTGCGAGGAGCCGAGATCGATCTGCCACCAGGGCGTGTTCTCCCGGTACGTCTGGGTCATCGAGCCGCGGCTGAAGACCCCATCGAGGTTGCCATCGGCGGCCCTGGAGGCGACACCTCCCCAGTCGGTGCTCGACTGCACCGCGCTGCCCCCTCGGAAGAGCGCCAGGTTGCTCCAGTCGCGCACGACCGGCGCCCACTGAGAGGTATTGGCGTTGTTGAGCGGGCTGTACTGGACGTCCCAGGTATTGAGCACCGGCGACTCCTCGCTGATGCTCTGGAGCTCGCAGAAGCGCGCCCAGGCGTCGATGGGCGTCGTGCCCTGACGGACCTGGTAGGAGTAGCAGTTGTAGGTGTGATTCTCGACGACCGCGAAGTCATCGGAGTTGGTCCAGCCCGTGGTGATGCTCCGGCTCTCGGCCTTGCCCGTGGTGCGCGTCTGCGAGGCGGACCACTCATAGCCACCGGTGACCTTGACGGCCACCTCGAAGGCCTCCGCATCCACCCCGCCACCGATGTAGCCAGAAACCGAGTGCGAGGAGGTCGTGGTCACCGAGCTCTCGTTCGACTCGCCGTACCGGCTGGACTCACCAATGGAGCCGCTCTTGAGCTGCCAGTTGATGTTCTTCCAGAAGGGCGGCACGAAGATGGCCGAGGAGATCTGCGGCTCGACGACCGTCTGGCACCGCAGCGTCGAGCCCGTCACCGGCTCGTAGTGTCCGCGCAGCGAGTCGTCCGTCCAGTCGCCGAGCGCCACCGAGATACCGCTCGCGGACGTCAACGTCGTGTCCCGCCGGGAGCTGAGCAACTGCAGGCCCGCGCCGGGGGTCTGCTGGTCCTCGAGCCGGACGAGCTGCAAGGCATTCCCGCTGTCCCTGAAGCCGGCGACGAGGTCCTGCATCCCATCCTTGTCCAGGTCTCCCACCGCCAGCGAGAGGGAGTCGAGCGAGGTGCGGGAGTCCGCCGGGGAGTAGAGGTGGTTCTGGGGGATGAGGGTGCTGTACTCCGCGTTCAGCGTCAGCGCGTTGAAGCCGGTGCCAATGTTGATGACGGTGGGCCCCCCGGTGATGCTGGACTCGAAGCCGTGGAAGGCCAGGGCGATCTCTCCCAGCCCGTCCCGGTCGGTATCCCCGATGGCCAGCCCCAGGTTGCGGAAGCGGAACTGGCGATCCCAGGAGGACAGCGGGTTGAGCGTCGTCTTGCTGGGGCCCAGCTTGAAGGTCCGCAGCTGCAGCTGCGTGGCCATGGTGACATCCGGATCACGGACTCCGAAGCCCACCACGAGCTCATCCTTGAAGTCGCCATCGATGTTGCCCACGGCGACCTTCAGCTCCGACGTCTCCGTGCCCAGCAACCCGATGCTCGTCGTGGCGAGCTCCCGGTAGTGGACCGCCTGGGAGTTGGGCAGCGTGTAGCCGGACTCGAACTTCAGCACGACGAGCTGCACCATCGACAGCCCATCCAGGAACGCCAGAACGATCTCATCATCGAAGCCGTCGCCGTCGAGGTCTCCCGTCGCCATGTCCAGGTAGCGCACGCCCACACGTCCCGCCGCGGTGCTGCGGCGCCAGTAGCCCTGGGCACTCCCGTTCGCATGGTTGATGGTGCCCGTGGCACTGCCATCGAACATGAACACCTGGAGCATGTTGTCGGAGTCGATGAACCCCCAGACGAGCTCGTCATCCGCGTTGCTGGAGCGATCCAGGTTTCCAGCGGCGCTCGCCGTCGCGCGGTAGTTGTTGAGATTGGACCCGTACCAGTAGGACACCGAGGGAGAGCCCGTCCCCGGGTTGGTGACGGTCATGAACTGGGTACCATTGCTGGCGTCCTTGAACGAGTGCACCAGCTCCGAGCGCCCATCTCCGTTCAGGTCCGCCGCCACCGTGCGATGCAGGGAGGTGCTGTTGCGCCCGCTCTCGGCGTTGGAGAACGTCCAGAGGCGGTCCAACGTCTCGGCGCCGGCAGCACCCCCACGCTCCTGGGAGAAGGTGAAGGGATGGCCCTGGGACGCGCGGAAGCCCACGTAGACCTCATGCTCGCCGCCCACCAGCAGGCGCCGGCCAAAGGGGCTCACCGCGCAATCCAGCAGACCGTTCGTCAGCGTTCCCGGCGCGGGCGTGCTCACCTCGGCCGGGAGCGGATCCACCCGGATCTCCTCCGACGACGGCCGCGATGCCTCCGAGCCACAGGCCGGCAATACGCCGAGCGCCAGCGCCGGAAGCGCCCACTCGAGGAAGACCCGCCGGTGGGCACGTGGCCGCAAGGGATGGAGATGGGATGAACGGGCTGTGTTGGACGAATCACTCATCAGAAGCTCCTTCCACGGACTAAGCGGGCAGAACCGCTAGTCGCGAAATCCATGTCAGACGAGCAAGACTCCGTCCAGGCATCCTTGGCCGGGGGAAAAGCCTCCCCGGCCTCATTTGTTGGGTTCTGAACATTCTCACCGAGAGAGAATGTCGTCGTCGAGGTGATTACCAGCGGCCCTGGACGCGCTGCAGGAAGTCGTACGGGTAGCCCAGCTCCAGGGAGCTGGCCTCCTCCAGCCGCTTGAACTGGGCATCGTCCAGCTTCAGCTCGGAGGCCTTCAGGTTGTCCTCGAGCTGCTCCACGGTGCGCGCGCCGAAGATGACGGAGGTGACGGCGCGCTTGCGCAGCAGCCACGCCAGGGCCACCTGCGAGGGCGAGGCGTACAGCTCGGCGGCCACCGCGTCCACCGCCTCGAGGATGCGCCAGTTGCGCGGCGTGTCGAAGCCGGCCAGCCGGTCCTTCCACTTCGACAGACGCGAGGAGTCCGGCGGGGGCTGGCCCTTGCGGTACTTGCCCGACAGGAAGCCGCCGGCCAGGGGCGACCACGGGAGGATGCCCAGGCCGAACTGCTCACACACGGAGACGTGCTCGCGCTCCAGCTCGCGCACCACCAGGCTGTACTGGGCCTGCAGCGCCACGAAGCGCGAGAGGTGTTGCGTCTTGCTGGTCCACAGGCTGTCCACCAGCCGGTATGCGGCGTAATTGCTGGCACCGATGTAGAGCACCTTGCCCTGGCGCACCAGGTCCTCCAGCGCCCGGAGCGTCTCCTCCTCGGGCGTGTCGATGTCCTGCATGTGCACCTGGTACAGGTCGATGCGGTCGGTCTGCAACCGGCGCAGGCTGCCCTCCACGGCCGCGCGAATCTGATAGCGCGAGGCCCCCGTGTCATTGGGCCCCTTGCCCATGCGGAAGCGGAACTTGGTGGCCACCACCACCTCGTCGCGCCGCCGGGTGCGGTTGAACCAGTTGCCCAGCACGCGCTCGGAGAGCCCTTCGTTGCCGTAGACGTTGGCCGTGTCCCAGAAGTTGATGCCTGCCTCGAGCGCCCGGTCCATGATGGCGAAGGACGTCTTCTCGTCCGCCGAGATGCCGTGCATCATCGAGCCCTCCGTCGGCTCGCCGAACGTCATCGTTCCCAGGCACAGGTTGGACACCTTCAGGCCGCTGTGGCCCAGCTTGCGGTATTCCATGACTTCCCTCCTGCGGCGGCAGGCGCCGCGAGGCTCCCGGCCTAACCTTTTTTTCATGCCGCCCGCAACCAGGCGCTTCCTCCCGGGTTGGAGGCTCCACCAAGGAGGAATCACGCATGAAGCGGACGTGGAAGACGGGCCTCATCCTGGCGAGCGGGTGGCTGACGCCGGGTCTCATCGGCTGTGGCCCTGGGAGTGACGGCCTCGACGCCCTCGCCGGCGCGGACACCGGCACCTCGCGTGCGGCCCTGACGGTGTACGAGCAGGCCGCGGTGGACACGGCCAACGGCTCCCCGGACTGCACGACGCTCGGGGACTTCTACTGGGAGCTGGGCAACGGGACGGCGAAGCTCTTCGGCCTCTCCCGGGGCAGCACCGTGACGGAGACGACGGTGATGCCGCTCGCCTCCGCGAGCAAGTGGCTCTACGCGAGCGCCTATCTGCAATCCAAGGGCTACGCGAACCTCAGCGCGGACGAGAAGAAACGGCTCAACTTCACCAGCGGCTATCTCGAGAGCGGCGACATCGCCTGTGGAGACACGGGGACGAGCGTCTCCGCGTGCTACGGCCCGAGCTACAAGAACGTCTCGTACCGCGCCCTCCGGGACGGCCAGTTCTTCTACGACGGGGGGCACATGCAGAAGCTCGCCCTGGATGACATCGGGGCGAGGCTGGGCACGGGCATCGCCAGCGTCCCCGACTGGCTCAATGCCCAGCTGGGCACCAGCCTGCCGCGGGCCGCGGGCTCCGTCGCCGTGGCCGGTGGATTCTGGGGCAGCGCGGCGCAGTACCGCGTCTTCCTTCAGAACCTGCTCAACAACCAGTATGCGATGTCCGTGCGGCTGAACGCCGACGCCGTGCCCGCGTACACCGGTGGCCCCGGTGTGGCCTACACGCCGTGGACGCTGGGCCAGGCGTATTACGGGCTCGGGCACTGGCTGGAGCGCGAGTCCGTGAACGGCGTCTGGAGTGTGACGGGCCACTCCTCGCCGGGAGCGTTCGGGTTCTACCCGTGGGTGGATGCCGGGAAGAGCCAGTACATGATCCTGGCCCGCGCCCGCGCCAATGGCCCCGGAGGCGAAAGCGGGCTGTCGCTCCTGTGCGCGCAGGACATCCGCAAGGCCTACGCGACGGGGGTTCCGCAACTGTGAGTCACGCCCGGCAGGTGGCCAGCCTGCCGGGCGAACCCGCTTCCCAAACACGCCCCGCGTCCCCAGCGTGTCCCATTGGACCCGTGGGGGACATGTATGGCCGACGTGGAGAGGCGCGGAGAGATGCCGTATCGGACCCTGGGCCGCACCGGGGAGAAGGTGTCGGCCATTGGCATCGGGGGCTGGCACATCGGACTGCCCAAGGTGGACGAGAAGCTGGGCATCCGCATCGTGCGCGAGGCCATCGATCGCGGCATCCACCTGTACATGCTGGAGGTGGCCCGGGAGAACGGCTTCACGTTCGACGCGGTGCAGATGCCGTTGAACCTGATGGACGCGCACTTCCGCAGCTTCTCGAAGCTCGTCCTGCCCGAGCTCGTGAAGGACGGCATCGGCGTGCTCGCGATGAAGACGCTCGCCAATGGCTCCATCCTCCAATCGAAGACGGTGTCGGCCATCGAGTGCCTGCACTACGCGCTGCACCTGCCCACCTCGGTGGTCATCACGGGCGTGGACAGCATGGCCATCCTCGACCAGGCCTTCGAGGCGGCACGTACCTTCAAGCCCTTCTCGGACGCGGAGCTGCAAGCCCTGCTGGCCCGGACGCGCGAGGCCGCCGCCCGGGGCCAGTACGAGCCCTTCAAGACCTCGTCCATCTACGACGGCACCGCGGTCAACCCGAAGTGGCTGGGCGAGGAGCCGCCGGAACTGCAGGCGTTGATGATGCAGGATTAGAACAGACTGCCAGTTGGAGTCGCAGTCCCATCCGCCGGACCCCCAAGCCCAAGCCTTGACGATCCACTCGACGTCACGAATCGGGATAGGGTCGCGCCCCCAACCCCAAGGGAGAGACTCATGTCCGACGAGCTCGTTTTCTACACCCACCCGATGTCGCGTGGCCGGATCGTCCGCTGGATGCTCGAGGAGATCGGCCAGCCGTACCGGACCAAGCTGCTCGAGTTCGGCACGACGATGAAGGCGCCCGCCTATCTGGCCATCAACCCGATGGGCAAGGTCCCGGCGATCCGCCACGGCGACACCGTGGTCACCGAGGCGGCGGCCATCTGCGCTTATCTCGCGGACATCTTCCCGCAGGCGGGCCTGGCCCCCGCGCCGGGCAGCCGCGAGCGCGGCCCCTACTACCGCTGGCTGTTCTTCGGCGCGGGCCCCATCGAGTCGGCGGTCTCCAACAAGGCCCTGGGCTTCCAGGTTCCGCCCGAGCGGACCGGAACGGTGGGCTACGGCAGCCTCGACTCGGTCCTCAACACGCTCGAGGGCGCGCTGTCGAAGAGCGATTACCTCACCGGTGACCGCTTCACCGCCGCGGACCTCTATGTCGGCGCGCAGATTGGCTGGGGCATGCAGTTCGGCAGCATCGACAAGCGCCCGGTCTTCGAGCGCTACGCCGCGCGCATCAACAGCCGCCCCGCCGCCATCCGCGCCCGCGAGATCGACGACGCCCTGCTGAAGAAGAAGTAGGCGGGCCCTCAGGCGGGAGCGGAGCGGACCAGCAGGAGCACCGCGATGAAGTGGAGCACCGCGCCGACGATGGTCAGTGCGTGGAACACCTCGTGGTAGCCGAACACCCCGGGCCGGGGGTTCGGTCGCTTCGAGGCGTACGCGAGCGCTCCCGCCGTGTAGGCCACTCCGCCCGCGAGGATGAGCGCGAGCTGCGTCACGCCGAGCGAGCGGTACGCCTCGCCCATGTAGGGCACCAGCGTCCAGCCCACCCCGACGGCGAGCGCCGCCGTGATGACTTTCGGCGCATCCACCCAGAACAGCGACTGCAGCACGCCCAGCAGCGCACCGGCCCAGATGGCACGCAGCAGGCTGTTGCCCGAGGCCTCCGGCAGGCCAATGAGGGCCACGGGCGTATAGGTGCCCGCGATGAGGATGAAGATGGACGCGTGGTCCATTCGCCGCATCCACGCCCGCGCCGGCACGGACCAGGTCACCCGGTGGTACGT
The DNA here is from genome assembly GCF_036277355.1 of Archangium sp. GTDB lineage: Bacteria > Myxococcota > Myxococcia > Myxococcales > Myxococcaceae > Archangium. Next base: position 17,025 of record NZ_DASUNC010000024.1, on the reverse strand, counting down.
CGCGCTCACCGTGAACAGGGTGACGAGGCTGAGGGCGAACACCGCCGCCGCCGTGGCGGCCCGTGCGCCAGGCGCCATGGAGATGAGCACGAGCCCCGCCCCCAGCGCCACGGCGGCCGCGAACTGGTGCAGCACGCCCCGCATCCGGGGCTTCTCGCTCACGGCCTCCGCGACACTCATGACTGGGCCTCGGCCTCGAGTTGATCCACCATCACCGGCACGGGCTGGGCCGCCGCCTCGCTCCGCGCGCGTGGGATGAGATAAGCACGGTTGATACGGGCCAGGCCCAGCTTCTCGAGCATCACGCACGCACCATAGCCCAGGTCCACCTCGTGGCGGCGGTATGAGAAGGATGCCGAGCCCGGGTAGGCATGGTGGTTGTTCTGGAAGCCCTCGCCGAAGATGAGCCACGCGGCGAAGTGGTTGTTGCGCGAGTTGTCGGACGTCTCGAAGTTGCGCGGCCCCATCGCGTGGCCGAGCGAGTTCACGAGGCCGCCCTGCACGGGGTGACTCATCATCCCGAGGAAGTAGGACGCCCCCAGCAGCCAGCCCACCCCGAGCGCCAGCCCGAGCCCCACCCCGGCGTGCACCACATAGGGGAGGTACCAGCGGTTCGTGCGGTTGAGCACGTTGAGCGGGAAGTCGAGGTCCTTCGTGTACCGGGTGTAGGCCGGATCATTCTTCAGCAACCCCACGATGACGCGCTCGTAGCTGCGCAGCTGCTCCAGGGCGATGCCGAGGATGCCCACGTTGACGGGCGAGTGGGGATCCAGGGGCGTGTCGGAGTGCTCGTGGTGCAGGCGGTGCATGACCACCCACGCCTTCGGGTCGAGGCCCGTCAACCAGTTGCCCCCGTGGATGACCCACTGGCGCAGGACGGGGTGCAGACGCACCGCCTTGTGCGCCAACCCCCGGTGGTAACCCACTGTAATCGTGAGGATGTTCAGCAAATACGCGATGGCGAAGACAGCGATGCAAGCGGCGAGGTACACGAGGACTCTCTCTCTCTCACGGCGGGTTACCGCCGAGTAACTTACGATTCAGTAACCTACCCGAGCGTAGGTTCGAGGTCAACATGGCCAGGAAACAACGCCTGTCGGGCGCGGAGCGCCGGGTGCAGTTGATGGAGGTAGGGAGGGAGGTCTTCGCCTCGCACGGCTACGCGGCGACGTCCATCGAGGAGATTGCTCAGAAGGCGGGGGTGTCCAAGCCCATCGTCTACGAGCACTTCGGAGCGAAGGAGGGCCTGTACGCGGCCATCGTGGACCGGGAGATGGACAACCTGGTGGCGCGCGTATCGGAGCGCATCGCGAAGGGCACCCCGCGCGAGCGCTTCGAGGCGGCGGTGATGGCCTTCCTGACGTACGCGAAGGAGGAGCCGGCGGGCTTCGCCGTGCTCACGCGCGACTCACCGAACGACGAGGCCCGGCGAGGGCTGACGCGCGTCATCGACGACCTGGCGCAGCGCGTGGGGGACATCTTCCAGAGCGAGTTCGAGCGCGCGGGCTACACGCCGAAGGTGGCGCCCATCTACGCCAACGCGCTCGTGGGGATGGTCACGCAGGTGGGGCAGTGGTGGGCGGCGGAGGGCCGCTCGTTCTCCATCGACCACGTGGCGCGCCACGTGGCCGCGCTCGGCTGGATGGGGCTGCGCCACCTGCCGAAGGACCCGGTCTCCCCCGCTGCCAGGAGTGGAACGAAGCGGCGGGGCTGAGCAGACCAGGAGAGAGTCAGTCCTCCAGCGATTCACAGACCTCGGAGAATCGAGACAGACGTGCGTGGCCGGCGAGATACATACCGTCGTCCTGGGTCCATGGACCCTGGAAGATCCGCCCACTCCAGAAGCCCACCGCGTCGTTGATGCGCTCGTACTCGCTCGTGAAGACATCCGAGCCCCAGGAGAGGGTGAACTCCAGTGTGTTCTTCGAAGGTATCTGGACATCGATGATGCGCTAGAAGCGTCATGCGGAGGGGAAGAACGAGAGCCTGGCACGGGGCATGGACTACGTGCAGCCCAAGCGGGCCTCGGAGCACCTGGACAAGTGGTGTCAATGGGCCAGCCACTCCAGGCTCGCCCCCTTCGCGAAGCTGGCGAAGACAGTCAAGCGGCACGAGGACGGCATCCTCGGCCAGCAGGGCAGCGGAGCCAGGCGCTCTGTCATGCACAGCCGCGGCTTTCTGGCCCCCCAGCTCGTGCCCCTGTCTCATTCATGCCTCGAGCTCTGGCGGGGACTCGAGTCCCATGGCCATCGCCCGGCTCCGCACGCCCTTGAACCCCAGTCCTCCCCATGCGCACGGCCTCTGGTCCTCGGCCCTGCCCACTCGACGTACCGAAGACCCGAGCATTCTGGGCGAGGGTTGCCTTTCCTCGCCTCGTCTTCCTCGAGCTCCTGCCGTCACGTCCACCACGGGCATGGGCATATCCTGCACAAAGCGCACCCTGTGGCCCTGGACAATCCCATCCTGCTGTGCCTGGGCGGCTGCCTCGCCGCGGCCGACGCCAATTTCTGGCATGCCAGCTCAAGGCCATTCGCACCGGGGCCGTTTGACATTGTCCCAGAGAGGCCTATGTTACAAGACGCAACCGCCTGACGAGTGATAACGTTGGCGGCGTGTACCAAAGACATATCGCTCATTCCTGGGCGTGGATGCTCTTCGGTTCCTCGAATCAATCTCTCGCACAATCCAGCATCTTCCCCGGAGTACCTTCTTGGTCACTCAGCGTAACAGCGCTTTGCGTATTGCCTTGGCCCTCACCTTCTCCGCCATTTTCGTCACCTCCCCCCTGGCCGCCTGCGGGGGGACGGACGACACCGGCGACGTGCCCACGGTGAGCTCGTCGAACCCCATGGATGGAGCCAGCGGCGTGCCCCTCAATGCGAAGGTCTCCGTGGTCTTCAGCAGGGCGATGGATCCGCTCTCGCTCACCACGTCGACCTTCGTGGTGAAGCAGGGCTCCACGCCGGTCTCTGGCACCGTGGCCGCGGGGGCAGACGGGACGACGGCGATCTTCACCCCCACCAGCAGCCTGGCGGGCAACACGGTCTTCACGGGGGTCATCACGGCCAAGGCCAGGACTCCCGCGGGCCAGGCCCTGGCGAAAGATCACACCTGGAGCTTCACCACGGGAGCCACCGCTGACACGGCCCCGCCCGAGATCAGCGCGACCAACCCTTCCAACAATGGAACTGGTGTCGCCATCAACGCGAAGATCACCGCGACGTTCAGCAAGGCGATGGACCCCCTCACCCTCAAGACGTCTACCTTCACCGTGAAGCAGGGCACCACGCTGGTCCCGGGCACCGTGGCCTACGGGACCACGGGCACGACGGCGATCTTCACCCCCACGAGCAACCTGGCCGGCAACATGGCCTTCACCGCCGAGCTCTCCACCGGCGTCCTGGATCTGGAAGGCAACCCTCTGGCCCGTGCGTTCTCCTGGAGTTTCACGACTGGCACGACCGAGTCGAGGGGGCCGGCGCCCGTGGGCCTTGGGATGGCCGGTAATTATGTGGTGCTCGCCAAGACCGCCATCTCGACCGTTCCGCCCTCCGCCGTGACGGGAAATATCGCGGTCAGCCCCGCGGCTGCGACCTTCATCACGGGCTTCTCGCTGGTCGCCGATGCGACGAATGTCTTCTCCACCTCGTCTCAGTTGGTCGGCAAGGCCTACGCCGCCAACTATGCCGTGCCGACTCCTTCCAACCTCACCACGGCCATCAGCAACATGGAGAGCGCGTACAGCGACGCCGCCGGACGGCCCACGCCTGACTTCCTCGAGCTCGGCACCGGCAACATCGGTGGGATGACCCTCGCCCCGGGGCTCTACAAGTGGACGAGCACGGTGACAATCCCAGTGGATGTCGTCATCTCGGGCGGCGCGAACGATGTCTGGATCTTCCAGACGACGGGAGACCTCACGATGGACGCGGGGAAGAAGGTCACCCTGAGCGGCGGCGCGCAGGCCCGGAACATCTTCTGGCAGGTCGCCGGCAAGACGACCTTCGGAGCAAACTCCCACTTCGAGGGGATCGTCTTGTCCAAGACGGACATCACGCTCCAGACGGGTGCGACGATGAACGGCCGGGCGTTGGCGCAGACCCAGGTGGCGCTCCAGCAAGCGACCGTCACCCAACCCGCTCCGTGAGCCCTGGGCGCTAGTGGAGTGTCCGACTAGTTTTTCAACATAGTCGAGACCACAGGGTAGGTTGGGTGGAGGAAGAGACCGGATAAGTTGGGTGGATGAGGAGACGACCGCCGCATCTGCTCCACCTCTCGCCTGGGGAAGTGGCCTACCTCAAGACGCTGGTGGAGGACGGACGTACCGAGCAGCGTGTCGCGCGCCGAGCGCGCGTGCTGCTGGCCATGACCGACCCGGACACCGTCGTGTCGGAGCTGGCCGACAGACTGGAACTGGAGCGCACCACCATTTGGAACTTGTGCCGTCGCTACGAAGCGTACGGTGTCGATGTGGTGCTGGATGCACCCCGCTCCGGCCATCCGCGGGAGCATTCCCCCCCTACAGCGAGTGGAAGTGGAGCAGTTGGCATGTTGTGAGCCGGCGGGCGTCGGCTTGGAGATGACGCACTGGTCCACCCGGAGCCTGGCCCTGGCGGCACGTCAGCGGGGCATTGCGCCCACCATCTCCCACTCCACGGTGGCGCTCATCCTGCACGACGCTGACTTGCGACCGCACCACACGCGTTACTGGAAGACACCCACCCTGGACGACACCTTTCGTCACAAGGCGGCCCCAGGTGCTGTGGTGCTACGAGCAGGCGCAGCAGTTGGCCCAGAAGGGCGAAGTGGTGTTGTGCGTGGACGAGAAGCCCAACATCCAGGTGCTGCACGGCGACCAGCCCGTGCGGTCCATGCAGCCCGGCCGCATCGAGCTCCGGGAGTTCGAGTACAAGCGGCACGGGACGGTGAACCTCCTGGCCAAACTGGTAGTGCACTCCTGCCGTATGCGCAGCTGGGACCTGGAGAGAAACAACGGGGACTGATTGCGAGCCGTACTGCCGCAGTTGCTTGGGGACCATCGCCACGCCAGGCGCATTCACCTCATCTGGGACAACGGCTCCAGTCACACCGCCAGGCAGACGCACGACTTCCTTCGCACCCACTACCCGCACGTCCGGGTGCTTTTCACTCCAGCCCATGCCTCCTGGCTCAATCAGGCGGAGTTGCTGCTTCGCGCCTTCACCGAGCGCTACCTGCAACGAGGGGACTGGGCCAGCCGTGACGAGCTCATTGAGCACCTCGACGCCTGCTGGCCCGAGTACAACCGCCTCTACGCCCACCCCTTCTCCTGGTCCTGGACTCGCGCCAAGATGCACTCGTGGGTGGACCGGCACCTGTCCTCACTATGTTGAAAAACTAGTCGGACACTCCACTAGACCCGGTCCTCATCGAATGCCACGCCGCGCCCCTCGAAGACGCGGAAGAACTCCCGGGGGGCGCGTTTCTTGCGCAGACAGCGCGTGGCGTCGCGCATGTAGCAGAGCGACAAACCGCGCCGTCGGTACCCCTCGCGGCTCGGGCCCGAGCGGTGCCAGAGTTGGTTGTGGAGCAACACCACCTCGCCCGCCTGGACCGGCAGGGGGACGGCACCACGGCCCTGGACACCGGCCATGTCCTCGTTGCCGGTGGGTACAACGCCTCCGCGGAGGTCCATGACCCCGAGACCGGTATCTGGCGCGGCGCCGGCGCGGCCCCCCATGCCTATCGCGAGGCCAGCGCCACCCGCTTGCTCGACGGTCGGGTGCTGGTGACGGGCGGCACCGACTCGGTAGGAGCGCGCCTGAGCTCCGCGGAGGTGTTCGACGTGGCCAGCGGAACCTGACGGTTCCGTGAAGCTGGAGGCAAGGGCGGAGACGGGGGACTTGCTGGACGTGAGCCTGCGCGAGGGCAACGTGCACAGCGCCAGCGGGGCGCTAGAGTTCATCTCGGGGTTGCTCGAGCGGGTGGAGAAGGAAGTATGCGAGGTGGCGGCGGTGCGCATGGACGCGGGCTCGCCCGAGGAGAAGCCGGCGCGCTACGGCCCAAGTCCAACTACCAGGGCCATCCGCCCGTGCGGCGCTCGGTTTCAATCGATGCCTTCGCCCACAACGAGGTGCGCCTGTGGTGCTGCTCATGGGCCAGGAGTCGGCCAGTCTCTGGCGCAAGCCGAGGAACCAGCTTGGCTCGCTGAGTACGGCCCACATCACCTGACCTCGACAGCGATTGCCGCTCATCCGTCGAGTCGTTCGCCGCACCCTTTCCAACCACTTCTGCTTGCTACCCGCGGCCCCGGGAGGGCCGGCGTCTGTTCCATGCCCGAAGTCGCGCACAGGAGCCCCTGGCTCCTGCTCTCGTGCAGGCATTGGGCCAGTCGTCATGAATATGGTGGGTTCACACGTACCCGAAGCGGCGGCGCAGGAACCACTCGGTGCCCAGCAGCCCCACCAGCGCCACCAGGTAGTACCAGCGATCCCACAGCGGACGATCCTTCGCCCGGCCCACTTCCACCACCGGCGGATCCAACAGCGGCACGTCGTCCGGCAACCCATCCATCGGCAGCCGGAACGCCTTGCCTCCCGTGTACTTCGCGATCTGCTCCATCAACTCCGGCCGCACCGACGCGTCCGACAGCTCCGGGCCCACCGCTCGCACCGCCACCGCGTCCTCGCCCTTCCCCAGGTCCGTCTCGCCCTTCTTCGCCGTGGCCACCAGCTTGTACGGCCCCGGGGCCGGCGGCGCGAACTCCAGCCGCACCACCCCATCCGGACCCGTCTGCCCCGTCTGCACCGCCACCGGCTTCTGCGTGTCCACCGACACCAGTTCCACCCGTACCTGCGCGTCCTGCGCCGGCTGGTAGTCCGCCGTCCTCGAGGACACCACCACCCCCACCGCCTTGCCCGGCTCCACCGAGGGCGGATCCGCCGTCACGTTCAGCGTCGTCAGGTCCGGATCCCTCACCAGCCACCGCAACGCATTGCTCCAGAACCGGTCATACGCCCGGCTCGGCGCTCCTCCCTTGTGCGCCGTGAACGCCCAGTACCAGCTCGCATCCGTCGCCACCACCATCGACCGGCCCCGCCCGTAATCCCACACAGACACCAGCGGCGCGTTCTTCCCGTCCACCGTCATGAACGGATGGTCCATCAGCACCGTCGCCCCTTGCTTCGCCCGCGTCTGGTTCGCTCCCGGAATCGCCGGCAGCTCCGCCCACACCGCCTCCGTGCTCGCCCCTCCCGACGCCATCGCCGTCACCGGGTGTCGCATTCCCTCCGGCGTCAGCCTCGCCTTGAAGGGCTCCACGTTCGCCGGGCCCGCTCCCTCCACCGGCAGCGTCTCGTACAGCGTGGGCATGTTCGCGCGGCCCTCGCCCAGCACGCTGTCTCCGCCAATCATCACCAGCGCACCACCGTTGTGCACGTAGCGCTCCAGGTTGCGCTCGTACTGGGCGATCGACAGCGACGTGTCCGTGTAGCCAAAGTTCTGGAAGATGACGACGTCGAACGTGTCCAGCTTCGTGTCGAAGATCTCCTCCATCGGGAAGGGAATCAGCGACAGCTCGCGCTCCTGGCTCACCACGCCCGGGTCGTCCGACATCGTCCGCAAGATGTAGAAGGACACCAGGTCCACGTTCGCGTCCTGCCGCAACAGCCCGCGCAGGAAGCGCTCGTCCCACGACGGCCTCCCCACCACCAGCAGCACGCGCACCCGGTCCCGAATCACCTTCAGCACGAACGAGCGCGTGTTGTTGTCCCCCACCGCCTCGTCCGGGAACACCGGCATGCTCACCGTGTACACGAAGCGCCCCGTCTGATCCGGCGTGAACGTGAAGCCCACCGGCTTCACGTCATCCGAGGACTCGAAGCGCACCGACTTGCTCGCCACCACCTTGCCTTCCTGCTTCAGCACCACCGGCACGTCCTGCCCCGAGAAACCCCGGCCGTGCACCTCCACCTCCACCGTGATGGAGTTGCGCACGAAGGCGAAGTCGTCCACCTTCACCCGCTCCACCGCCAGGTCCTTCAGCGCCTCGCGCCCCACCAGGAAGGTGGACACCGGCACGTTCAGGTCCGCCAGCGCCGCTCGCGCCCGGCCCACCGCTCCACCCGCCAGTTCCACGTTGTCCGCGCCGTCGCTCACCAGCAGCACGCCGCCCAGCTTCTTCGTCCCCTGCGCCCCCGCTCCCACCGAGCGCAGCGCCGACAACAGGTCCGACGTCCCCGCTCGCGCCGGCTCCTTCGCCAGCGCCTCGGCCGACGTGGGCGACAGCTCCGGATCGAAACCGTACACCTCCACCGTGTACCGGTCCTGCAGCCCCGCCAGCCCCGGCGCCGCCTTCTCCAGGAAGGCCGCCGCCTGCGCCGAGCGCGTCACCCCTCCCGGCTCCACCGGGAAGTTCATCGACGCCGAGCGGTCCACCAGCACCGCCAGCCGGTTCTTCATCCGCGCCACCTGCAGGTTGCGGATGCCGGGCTCCAGCAGGAAGAAGAGCGCCGCCAGGCCCGCGCCCGCGCGCAGCGCCCACAGGGACCAACGCCGCAGCCGCGCCGGCTCGCGCCGCACGCCCCACGCCGCCAGCCCCACTCCGAGCGCCAGCCCCACGCCCATCAGCACCAGTGCCCACACGGGCAGCGGCGAGAGGCTGACGAGCTTCCAGGCATTGAAAGGCGTGGTGTCCATGAATGAGTCGGGGGCCTCGTGTCAGCGGCGCTTGTTGAGGATGAGCGGCAGGTGGACGGCGTCGTCCTTGTAGTCCAGGCAGAGGGCGTACATGCAGAGGTTCACCCCCAACCGCACCGCCAGCTCGCGTTGGGGCTCGCCGCCCGGGGAGACGTCGAATTCGTAGTCTCCCGCCTCGCTGCGGTTCCACGCCCCGGCCAGGTCGTTCTGCGAGTACATCACCGCCGCCCGCTTGCCGAGGTTGGCCGCCAGCAACTGTGGCTTGTTGAGCAACCGGCCCGGCGCCGAGTCCAGCAGGAAGAAGCTCTTGAAGACCACGTGGGTGGAGGGCACCGGGGTGAGCGGGCTCTGCGGCAGCACCCGCGCCATCTCGCGGCGGAAGCTGGCGTCGAAGCCCTCCCCGTCGCTGCCGTCATTGGCGTCCGCCAGGAGGAAGCCGCCAAACGTCAGGTAGCGCCGCAGGTTCTCCACCTCCGCGTCGCTGAAGGGCGGAAACGCCCCGTCCCCTCCCAGGTACAGGAAGGGGTAGTCGAAGAGCTCCGGGCTGGAGAGGGCGAAGGGCCGGGCGTCCGGCAACACCTCCACCGAGGTGCGCCGCTGCAGCTCCCAGGTGATTCGTCGGAGCCCCGACAATCTCGTATCCCACCGGCCACCATGGCGGGCCACGGCGGGGATGAAGCGGCTCTTCTCTCCGAAGGCGAGCGCACGTCCGGACAGCAGCGGGACGAGCGCCGCGCTCCCGAGCAGGAGGGTTCGACGGCTGAGGGGGCGCACGGGCATAGGGGTTTCTATATACCGTCGACGCGCCCTTGCATTCCCCGCTATAGAGGTTCCCCATGGCGAAAGGCGGACAGACGCTGAAGGATCCTGCCTCCCCCCGGATGCAGGCGGCGTGGAAGCTCAAGGACTCGGGGGACGTGGTCGCCGCCCGGCGGGAAGCCGAGCGCATCCTGGCGGACAACCCCACCCCGGAGGACAAGGCGCAGGCCGAGGAGCTGTTGCGCCGCTCCTCCACGGCCCCCGCCCTCTACGGCTTCGCCATCCTGGCCGCCGTCCTCCTCGTGCTGCTCGTGGTGCTCGCCGCCACGCGCTACTAGGACACCGTCGTGGACTCGTACCTCGAAGCCCTCAAGGCCTACCAGACGTTCAACCCCGCCGGCTGGGTGGCCATCTACCGGTTGCTGCCCATGTGGGCCGGCATCGTGTGCTGTGTGGTGGGCCTCGCGATGCTGCTCTTCGGCGGCGGCCGCGTGTTCCGCGTCGTCGCCGGGCCCCTGGGCGCCCTCATCGGCCTCACCTGGACGGGCGTGCTGCTCGCCAGGTTCCACATGGCCGCGGACCCGCGCATGCCCACCGCCACCGCCGCGGTCCTCTCCGTGCTGGGCTTCCTCTTCCCGCCCGCCATCATCTACCTCGGCGTGGGCATCCCCATTGGCCTGCTGGGCGGGCAGATCGCCGGTCCCGGTGACTTCCTCATCGGCTTCGCGCCCGGCCTCATCCTCGGGGGCCTCGTGGCCGCGGTGCTGCACCGCCAGGTGGCCGCCATCATCGCCTCGCTGCTCGGCGGCTGGCTGCTCGTGCTCGGCGCCATGGCGGCCCTGCACCAGTTCGGCGGGCTCGTCAGCGCCATGGCCAGCCAGCCCTGGGGCCTCATCATCGCCGCGGGCCTCTTCGCCATCGCCGGCAGCGTCTATCAGATCGCCGTGCGCCCCTCGCCCGAGGAGGAGGAGCGCCAGCACGCCGAGCGTCAGCGGTTGAAGATGCGGCAGGCCGAGCTCAAGGCCACCGAGAAGCGCTGGAGCGCCCCCCGGGGCGGCAAGTAACCGGGGCGGAACCGGCCTTTACCTCCACCGGGGCCGCGCATACAGTCCGCGCCCCCTCCACCCCCCCGGGACGAGCGACACCCATGGGCCAGGCCACACGCAAGGCGAAGAACCTCGAGAACCGGGAGCCCAAGGCCCCCGAGGCGGAGGGCCCTCCGGCCGCGGACACCGAGGCCACCATCGCCTGGAAGAAGCCCGAGGGCCTGTCCGGCAAGGGGTGGGCGGTGCTCGCCGCCGTCATCCTCGCCATCCAGTTCCCGCTCATCCACTACGCCCTCTTCCGCGGCGAGCCCGCCACCACCGCCACCGTCCCCTACAGCCAGGACTTCTCGGACCCGTCCGTGGTGCAGCGCGACTTCTTCTCCACCGGCGGCCACTGGCGCGTGGTGAACGGGCAGCTGCTGTCACCGGGCGTGAAGAACAACCCGCTCTGGCTCCAGGCGAAGCTGCCCCGGGACGTGGCCGTCGAGTTCGACGTGCGCTCCCAGTCCCCCGAGGGCGACATCAAGGTGGAGATCTTCGGCGACGGCTCGGACCATGCCTCCGGATACATCCTCATTCACGGCGGGTGGAACAACTCGCTGTCCATCATCGCGCGGCTGGACGAGCACGGCGCGCCCCTGAGCTCGCTCCAGCAGCAGGCCCGGCAGGTGGCCGAGCGCAATGGGGGCCAGGGCTCGGGGCTGGTGGAGACGGGCGTGTTCCGCCAGGACACGCACATGCGGGTGGAGGCCCGGCCCTATCCGGTGGAGATCGGCCGCACCTATCACTGGCGTATCGAGCGCAGGGGCTCGCTGCTACGCTGGTCCATCGACGGGAAGCCCTTCATGGAGTTCGATGACCCGCTGCCGCTCGAGGGCAAGGGTCACGACCGTTTCGGGTTCTCCAGCTGGGAGGCCCAGCTCTTCTTCGACAACCTGAGAATCGAGCCGCTGTAGGCGGTGGCTCGAAGGTTGGCGGCGAACCAGGAATCAGAGGTCAAAACGTGCGCAGAGTCGGAATCTTCGGCTGGGGAGTGGTTGCCCCCAAGTCCAGGAACATCGAGGCCTTCGAGAAGAACCTCGCGTCGTCGGAGAGCTGGCTGTCTCCCTTCAACGGCTTCGGTCCGGACAACTTCCTCGTCGGCAACCCGGACTTCGACTTCGCGGAGTACAAGCCGTGGATCGACTCCCGCTTCCCCGCCACGCGCTATGCCCAGCTCGAGAAGAAGATGGGCATGCCGACGAAGATGGCCATTGGCGCCTTCATCCAGGCGCTGGGCCAGAATCCCGGCCTGGAGCAGGAGCTGCAGGCGTTGGGGGCCCGCTCCCACGTCTACGTGGGCACCGGTCTGGGAGATCTGCCGACCATCCACGACATCACCCTGAACCTGCACCGCGCCCAGCGGCGGTGGGACCGTTTCTGGGCCTCGCCCGAGCGCAACAGCGTCCTGCGCCGCTGGCTGGAGACGCGCGAGCCCCTGCCGGGCCTGCCGCCCGAGCCCTCCACGGTGGACGAGGCGGACCGGGACGAGGCCGAGGAGAAGTGGTGGCACTTCTGGGCCGGCCAGTCCCCCGAGCTGCGCGAGTACCTCGCCGAGCAGAAGGAGATTGAGGGCCTGGGCGTGCAGGGCGGCAACGTGGAGGCCGCCAAGCTGGCCGTCATCAAGGAGAAGCGGACGCGCAACCAGCGCCTGCAGAAGAAGTGGGGCGCCCCCGAGCCGCCGTGGAACGCGGTGCCGTCCGAGATTCTCTGGAACATCCACAACACGCCCGCGTCGCAGATTTCCATGATGGGGAAGCTCACCGGCATGACGTTCGCGCCGGTGGCGGCGTGCTCGTCGTTCGGCTACGGGCTGAAGCTGGCGCTGGACGCCATCAACTGCGGCGATGCGAAGGCCGTGGTGATGGGGATGACGGATCCTCCGCCGCACCCGCTCACGGTGGGTGGCTTCTACAACGCGCGCGTGGTGAGCGCGGACGGCGCGGTGTCCAAGCCGCTGACGCAGCTGCGCGGCACGCACGTGGCCGGTGGCTCGGTGGTGTGGATCCTCGGGGACCTGGAGCACTTCACGGCCAAGGGCTTCAAGCCGCTGGGCATGGAGCCCCTCACCGTGGGCGTGACGGCGGACGCGGACCACATCATCACGCCCTCGAAGGAGGGCCCCACCGTGGCCATCCACGAGGCGCTGCGCAAGGCGGGCGTGGATCCGTCCGAGATTGGGAGCTGGGACCTGCACGCCACCGCCACCCCGGGTGACTACCTGGAGATGGAGACGCTGCGCGCGGTGCTGCCCGAGACGGTGCTGGTGACGGCGCGCAAGGGCACCTTCGGCCACGGCATGAGCGCCGGTGGCGGCTGGGAGCTGACGGCCCAGTACCTCGGCTACGCGCGGGGCCAGGTGTTCCCCACGCCGCTGTCCGAGGAGGAGCTCAACAAGGAGATCGGCCGCGTGCACCCCCGCTACGTCTTCGACAAGGCGGTGGCCGCGCCCCAGGGCTGCGCTGGCAAGCTCTCCATGGGCGTGGGCGGCATCAACGCCTGCGTCATCTCGCGCCCCTGGCGCTGAGCGCCGGGCGGCCCTACCCGTAAGGGGTCATGGCCGCTCGTGTTCGCGCTCCCGCGGTGGCGGGCTCGTTCTATCCCGCCGCCGCCACCCTCCTCGCCAGTCAGGTGGACCAGTGGCTGGAGCAGGCGTCCGCCTGTCCGCCTCCGGCCCCCGTGGCGCTCATCGTCCCCCACGCTGGCTACATCTACTCGGGCCCGGTGGCCGCGAGCGCCTATGCCTGCCTGCGCGCGCTGAAGGGCCGGGTGAAGCACGTGCTGCTGCTCGGGCCCTGCCACTTCGTCCTGCTGAACGGGCTGGCGCACCCGGACGCCGAGGCCCTCCGCACGCCGCTCGGGGACGTGCCCGTCGATGACGCCCTGCTCACGCGGGCCGAGGCCACGCGGCACGTCTCCGCCTCCGACCTCGCCCATCGCAAGGAGCACTCGCTCGAGGTGCAGCTCCCCTTCCTCCAGCGCGTGCTGGGAGACTTCGACGTGCTGCCGCTCGTGGTGGGCTCCGCGCCTCCCGAGGAGGTGGCCGAGGTGCTCGACACGCTCTGGACGCCGGACGTGCTGCCCATCATCAGCTCCGACCTGTCGCACTACCTGCCCTACGAGCTCGCCCGGCGGGTGGATCGCGAGACGGCCGATCACATCCTCCAGCTCGAGGGGCCGCTCGAGGACGATCGCGCCTGCGGCGCGGCGGCCATCAACGGACTGCTGCTCGTGGCGAAGCGCCGGGGCCTGAGCGCCGAGTTGCTGGATCTGCGCAGCTCGGGGGACACCGCCGGCGACAAGAGCGAGGTCGTCGGCTACGGCGCGTTCGCCTTCTACCCGCGGGCCTGAGTTGGAGCGCGCACCGGCGGAGCTACGGGAACGTCATACCGTCGAAGAACTCGCCCCCGCCGCTCGCCTCCTGGCCCCACAGCTTCAGGGTGAAGGCGCCGCGCGCCGCCTCCTCCGTCATCTCCACCTCCATCCCGACGCGGCCTGACTTCCCCGGGGCAATGGGCTCTTGCTGCCACACGCCGAGCACCTTCCACTCCACGCCCCCGGGCCCCACCAGCACCGCACCCGCCAGCATCCAGGGCATGCTCCCGGTGTTCTTCAAGTTCAGCTCCACGGACAGCCGCACCACCTCGCGCCCGCCTTCCTCGCGCGTGGTGGCGGAGCGGTAGCTGCGTGCCCTGCTGCTGGTGAGCGTGTTGCCCGGACGCGAGGTGACGCTCCAGGTGATGTTCTTATCGGTGATGCCACCCTCACCCAGCAGTTTCTGAGCAATCAGGCCCAGCAGCCCCACTTGCCCACTGCACCGCGCCTCCAGTCGCGCCTTGTCCTCCTGGCACTGTCGCGCTTCCGCCCGTGCTTGCTGCTCGCCCTCGCCGCGGGAGGCGGGCGGGCGTGTCACCTCCACCTGCCGCGTAGCCTCGGAAGGGTGCACCACCAGCACGAAGCGGGCGCTGGCCGGAGTCATGCCGTCCTGGAAGAAGACCGCCATGGGCACGCGCTCTGCCTGCGTGAGCGCCCGCGTGGGCACGAGCGTCAGCCCCGTTTCCCCCTCCATCACTCGGAAACGCTCCCGCCCGGCGAGTTCCACGCGCCCCAGTTTCGCGTCGAAGAGGAAGCTGGTGGAGAGCCCCGGGTGGATGCACACCGCGTGCGCCTCACCGTGCGTGTCTTCCGTCAGCTCCAGATGGCTCGTCCCCGTCACACAGCCATGTGGAATCGGCAGTGCGGATGCGTCCAGGGGAGCAGCGAGCAACACGAGTCGTAACAGAGCAGCGGAGGACAGCACGGGCATGGACGGGGGTCTCCCGAGGACGTGGACAGGACCGCAGGAGTGGGGCTCTACCATACCTCCTGCCCGGTCGTGTCCGGCCCACGGCCGTCCCGCTTCCCGGATGCCCCTACTTGAAGCGGTCCACCACCCGCACCACCGCAACGGGGTCCACCATCATCTTGCCCGGCGGGCTGCCGGGCCACAGCGCGAGGCCGACCTTGTCGTCCGTGTCCAGCAACTCCAGGCACACCGGGTAGGTTACTCCCAGCGGCGTGCGCGCCTCGGTGAAGCGGCCGTACACCCGCCCCTCCTTGACGTAGAGCCGCCCGGAGACCCGGGTGTTGTCCGGCAGCGCGAAGCGTCCTCCGTAGCCATGGCGATCGGCTCCCGCATCCCAGTCGGCGAACAAGTAGACAGGAGTGTCTTCGTCCACGCGCACGGACCTGCCGCGTACGTCGCTCCACTGCACGTCATGCGTTTCTCCCAGGCGGAAGCCGAGCGTGCCTTTCATGGTCTCCAGGGACCCGGCGGGGCAGGCCTGGGGAGGCGGCGCGGGGCGCTCGGAGGGCACCTGCTGCGCGGCCCCCATGCAGGCCTGCAAGGCGGCGCCGGTGAGGCCCAGACACGCGTTGCGCAAGGCGGCGCCCCGGCGCTTGGGGGCGGCTTCGAGCTGGGAGCCGGGGGTTGTCTGCGGCGGCTGCTTCACGGGAGCACTGTCCTTTCGGGGCGCCTGCGGCGGGGCGGCGGCCGGGGGAGGAGGCGCCTCGGGCAGAGGCGCGGCCACGGCCCGCACAGGTTCCGGCGCTGGCCTCCCCGGCGCCACTTCCTGGCTGGAGCCGAGCCACCACGCCCCCAGCACCACGGCCAACCCCACGCCCACCGCCGCCAACAGCCGGCCCCAGCGCACCCAGGGCTTCACCGGCCGCCGCCGCTCCGGGTGCAGCACCTGCTTCCAGTCCACGTCCGTGCGGGCCCTCAACTCCTCCAGCGCCGCGTGCAGTGCCACCGCGCCCGGGTAGCGCGCCTCGGGCGTCTTGGCCAGCAGCCGCAAGCACACCTCTTCCACCGCCCGCGGCACGTTCGGGTTGACGAGGTGCGGAGGCAGGGGCGTCTGGTGCAGCACCGCCTCCACGTCCTCGCCCCCGTGCTCGGCGGGCCGGAAGGGGAAGCGGCCCGTGAGCAGCCGGTAGAGCACCACGCCCACCGCGTACAGGTCGTCTCCCGGCCCAGCCCGGTAGTGCGCGCCCGGCTCGCCCGCGTGTGCACGTCCATAGGCCCACGCCTCCGGCGCGCGGTAGGGCAGCGTGCCCGGGGGAAACATCCCCTTCGTCAGCGTGGGGTCTCCCTCGTGGTAGCCCGCGCCGAAGTCCACCAGCACCGCACGGCCCGTGCGCTGGTGCACCAGGATGTTGGCCTCCTTCACGTCTCGGTGCACCACCCGCGCCTCGTGCATCACCGCCAGGCCGCGCACCACCTCCAGCACCCGGTCCACCCCCTCACCCACGGTGCGCCCGGGGGCCAGTCCCCACGCGTCCAGGGTGGTGCCTTCAATCAACTCCATCCTCAGCCACACGTAGCGCGGCTTGTCCTCGGGCCACTGGCCGGCGCCCACCTGGCGCCCGAGGTTGGGGTGGCGCAGGAGCATGCCCAGCGACAGCTCGCGCCAGGCCCGCTCGGCGCGCTCCGGGCTCACCTCCAGCGGCAGCACCTTGAGGGCGAACAATCGTCCCTCGGGGCTGCGTACGCGGTAGACGATGGCGAAGCCGCCGCGGCCCAGCACCCCCTCCACCACGTCTCCGCCAATGCGGGTGCCGGGCGGTAGCGGCGGCGTCTCGAGTGGATGCAGGGCGCCCGCGCCGTGCGGGGGGACAGGGGACTCGGGGCTGGGGGATGGCGAATGTGTGGACACGCGGGGCCTACCTCGTAGGACCTCAACTTAGAGCGCGTTTTAAAAATGGATTCTATGGGTCAGGTCACCTGACCCTGGTTCTTCGCCCTCGGGGAAATCCACTTTTGAGTTCGACGTCCCCTCTGCAGGTCATGTCACCTGCCCTCGCTGGTCCATTTTTGAAACGAGCTCTTAGCAGGTTGAGCGTCCCGGCCGGGGCCCACGGAGTCGAGTCCGTGAGCCAGGGGACTCCACAGGTTCAACCCGGGATGCCAGATACCCTCACCCCGTCCCTCTCCCGGAGGGCGAGGGGTTCTTGACGGGGTATTGGC
>NZ_DASUNC010000023.1:0-17337 GCF_036277355.1 Archangium sp. | reverse complement strand
TCGCGGATGGAGCGGCCCCGGCGAGCCTCACGTTTCTCCTGGTGGTGCACCCCGCGCGGGCGGCACGGCAGGTGGACGTCCTCCGCAAGACGCGCCCGGTGGACTTCTACAAGCAGAAGGCGTGGGATGCGGACGCGAAGGCCCAGCGCTGCGAGGAGGAGAAGGCGCGCCTTCGGGCCGAGCAGGGCGGGCCGGGTGGACTCCGAGGCCTGCGCGCGGCGGGCCTTCTGGACGAGAGGCTCGGCGTCGCCGTCAAGAACATCACCGAATACGTCAAGACGAGGCCGCGGGCTGCGCTGACACTGGTGGACGCATGGTCCTACCGCTCCGGGACTGTGGAGAAGGGCCGCGTCGCGGTGGAACTGAACTTGAGGAACCCGGGGACAAAACCCTGGACGCTCGCAGGCGCCGTGCTGCGCGGGACCAGGGGCGAAGAACTCATGCCGCTTCCGGACACGCCCGTGTCCATTCTCCCGGGGGCCCCTGGCCGCGTCATGGTGGAGTTCGAGGCCTCCGCGAAGCAGGCCCAGGGGGCGTATACCTTGACGCTGTGGGACGCGGACGGGCGCTCCGTCATTCTGGAGAACGTGACGTTCCCATAGCGCCGCTCCGCGACGGGTGGCGCAACGCCTGAAACCCACCTGTTACATCCTCCATCCTCTACCCAACCCAATGGCTTGACGGACACACCCGCGTTTCCGTGTAATTCCGGAGCGACGGCTCGCACTCCGCGTCGCTTCCGGAGGTGCGCCGTGTCCACCCGTCTTCCTGGCTCGCGCTCCCCTGGCGCTCGCCTGCGCCCCCTGCTGGGTGGCTGGTTTCTCGTCCTCCTCTTCCTCCAGTCCGCCTGTGTCACGGGCACCCCACGGGGCAGCTTTCTCGTGGGCTACCGCTACAACTCACTCACGCCTCCTCCGGCGCCCCAGGAGTACGTCACCCTCACGCCCAGCAGTGACTTCGCGCCCGTCCAGGTGTCGGACACGCAACTGCGCGAGGCCTTCACTCAGTTCGTCCTGGAGACACCCCTGAAACTGGCCACCCGCCCCTCCAGGCCGCTGTCCGGCCGTCTGGTGCTGGTCTCCTGGCCGGGAGGGGGCGTAGGGGACTCCAGTGTCGAAGGGGGTTACGCGCGCCTGTGCGAGAAGCGTGGCGCTCCGGGGGACTGTTTCTGGCTGCTGGGGGAAGGCCCGCACGACACCCGCCTCAGCCACACCGACAGGTTCATGCTGGCCCTCAGCCTGGCCCTCACCCCGGCGCTGGAGGCCGCCACGGGCGTGCTGCGCGACTCCTCCGCGCACGCCATGACGGCCCTGCTCACCGGCCTCTCCTTGTACCTGGTCGTTCTCATGGCGCCGGAGCCCATCTCCAAAAGCCTCGCCATCGCGATGACCGTTTTTCTCTGGGGCTACCTGGGCGTGGAGCTATGGGAGCTGAGCTCCGCCACGCAGGACCTCTGGGACGCGGCGGAGGAGGCCAACACGTTCCAGGAGCTGAGCGGCGCGAGCGAGCGCTATGCCCGGGTGCTCGGGCCCAACACCATGCGCGTGCTCATCCTCCTGGCGACGTGGAAGGCAGGGGCCAAGGGCAAGGAGGCCATGACGGGCAGCGGACTGCCGGGTTTCTCCCAGGCGGTGCAGAACGCCGCTTCCGCGGGCGGGGTTCACCTGCCCACGGCGGCGGCCGAAGCGACGTCCGTGTCCGTGAGGGGAGGACGGCTCGTTCTCACGCTTCCCGCCAGCTCGGCTGCTGTCCTCTCCATGCAGGAGGAGGGCGACATCCACCACATCGCCACCGTGGAGAACGAGAAGTCCTCCCTGCGAGGCGGGCCGTGGACACCAAAACTCAAGACGTTCTTCGACAAGGCCGGCATGTCCATGGAGGACCCGGCCAACAAGGTCCGCATCCCGGGCCACAAGGGGCCCCATCCACAGGCGTACCATGAGCGAATCTATCAGCGACTCGCGGAAGCGGTGGAGGACTGCACAACCAAGGCGCGGTGCCAGGAGGCACTCACGCGGGAATTGGGGCAGCTGGCCAAAGAACTCAAGGAGGTCGGCTCCGTGCTCAACAAACTGGTGACTGGAGCCCCGTGAGGCTAGGAGAGCGACATGGCGCAGAGGTACTTCGAGCTGACCGAGGACATGACCAGCCCGGCTCGCTGGTTGTTGGGCGACCCTCTTGATGAGCAGGGAAACGAAGTGCGCACGCGGCAGTTCATGAGCGGAGAACTCACTCGCTTTGACGGTCGCCTTCAAGTCCCTATCTACCACCCCGGAACGTCGCTCGACTTCACGCGCGTTGACCCGGGAGCCATTCCCGTCGTCACCGAAAAGGTGGCCCGCGTTCTGGCCGAGCTGGCTCCGGGTGACGTCCAACTCTTCCGCGTGGAAGTGGAGTCGCGACCAGAGAGCTACTTCCTGGTCAACGTCGCGCGCCTCGTCAAGTGCATCGACGACGAGGCTTCCGCGGAAGTTCTGTACTGGAAACCGGAGGATGGGCGACCCGAAAAGGTTGGGCAGTACCGCGATGTGTACGGCATGCGCATCGATCCCTCCAAGGTGGGCGATGCCAAGGTCTTCCGTCCCTGGGGATGGAGAGTGGCCCTCATCGTCGCCGAGAACGTAAAGGAGGCCCTTGAGCGCACCGGCGCCACGGGGCTCGAGTTCAGAGAGGTCACAGGCCCTGGCCGCCAGAGGGTTGAGCAGCAACCGCTACCGCGTTCACACGCGGACTGGCTGCGGCAGGTGGACGCCGCCCGCGAAGCGTTCTGGCGCACCCTTGGCGAACTGGAGGAAACAGCCATCGTCCCCATTGTGCCCGGCGGCCCTGCGTGGCCGGGCCACCGGCACGCATGGCGCGTCATCCACCGTACAGGGCGACGGCTCCTGTTGGTGACGGACGGCCTCTCCGATCCCTTCGTCGGACATGAGGCGCCGTCCGTGGGCTTCGGCCTCGAACTCGCAATTGAAACCGACGAGCCTGTAAAGGACGTCCAGGGGAGTTGGGTCCTCTTGGTTCTCCAGCGCGTGGCGAATGAGGTCGCGGAGCACGAGCGAGTGCGCAAAGCCGCTCTGACGGGCCAACTGACCATGGAGGTGTCCGGGAAGGGAATGCCCAAGTCTCTCGTCACCCAAGATGGCCGAGTGGGCGTGTTGCTGGGGCTGACGTCGAGCACGCTACCGCAGCGCCTTGATACCCCGGCAGGCGAGGTGCGGCTCGTCACCGTCAAGACACTGCTTCCTTCCGAACTGGCCTACCGCATACAGCACGGGAAGGAAGGTCGGGAGGAACTGGTGCAGTGCTTCGTGGACAGTGGTGAAGAGCACCTGTCTCGCGCCAAGCGGCGCGCGGTGAAACTGTCGCGCGCCAAGTGAGCTGCATCGACGACGAAGCATGCGCCGAGGTCTTGTGCGTGCACCGGACCATCGCGATCGCCGATTCCGGAGCAAGCCGCTCAGTGATTCCGGGCCAGGCCGAACAAGGACACGGACGTAGGGATGCCGGATGAATTCCAAGGGCTCATCCCCGGAGTCAAGGGAGGGGAGACGACGCTGGATGTCACATGGAAGCAGGCTGCTTCCTCTCAATAAGCTCGTCACCCGGACCGAGTGAGGTAAGGAGTGTGTCAATGGCGCAAAACTATTTCAAGCTGACCGACGACATGAATCGCTCGGATCGCTGGCTGTTGGGAGACCCCATCGACGAGCAGGGCAAAGAGGTACGCGGATGGCAGTTCATGAGTGGCGAGCCCACCCGCTTTGACGGTCGCCTTCGCATCTCGGTTTACCACCCTGGCACTTCGCTCGACTTCACGCGCGTAGACACGGGGGGGGTTCCCCGTAGTCACCGAAAAGGTGGCCCGGGTTCTGGCCGAACTGGCCCCCGGCGACGTCCAACTGTTTCCCGCCGAAGTGGAGTCGCGGCAAGAAACCTACTTCGTGGTCAACGTAGCGCGCCGGGTGAGATGCATTGATGAAGCAGCCTCAGAGGAGGTGCGCTACGCGGAACCGGAAGACAACTGGCCAGACGAGGTTGGTTATTATGACTCCGTGTACGGTATGCGCATCGACGCCTCCCAGGTGGGTGATGCCAAGGTGTTCCGTCCCTGGGGCTACACGGGGTCTCTGCTTGTTTCCGAGGACGTGAAGGAGGCTCTCGAGCGTACCGGGGCCTCGGGCCTGGATTTCAGGGAGGTCACCGGCCCTAGTCCCATCAGCGACGAGGAGCGCGCCTACAAGCGCAAGTGCCGCGAGCTTCTGGAGCCTCCCCCTGCCGCCAGACGTGCCGCGTGGAAGTCGCTCGGCAGGCTGGACGAGCTGGCCGTTGCCCCACGGGCCATCTGCTACGAATGGCCGGGCCACCGGCAGGACTGGGCCATCATCCATCGGCAGGCAGGGCGCATCCTCCTCGTCTCCGAGGGCCTCTCGGATCCGTTCATTGCCCGCTTGGAGCCCTCCGTGGGTTTCGGCTTGGAGCTCGCCCTGGAGACGGAGCTGGCGGAGCTGCCCCTCGATGCCATCGAGGGAAGCTGGCCCTACGTGCTGCTCGAGCGAGTCTCAAAGGAGGTAGTGGTCCACGAGCACGTGCGCGAGGGGGCCAAGGCGGGCCTGCTGGTGCTGGAGGTGGCGGGCGACGGAATGCCCGCGGCCCTCGTTGGCAAGGAGGGGCGGGTGGGTGTGCTGCTCGGCCAGGAGTCGCGGACGTTGCCAAGGGACTTTCCTACCCCTTTCGGCGGCGTGCGGCTCGTCACCGTCAAGGCCCTGCTACCCGCCGAGTTGGAGTACATCGTGAAACGCGGCGCGGAGGGCCCGCCCGAGCTGGCGCGGCGCTTCGCGCAAACCGGCGAGGACCACGTCTCATGCGCCGACCGGAAGGCCGTGGTGGAGTAGCCCGCGCGTCCTGAAGCTCGCGCCCCAGCCGGCAAGCGGTGGCGTAGCCAGCGCACCGGAGGCACATCGGCAGGTGGAGTTCGGAGCCTCAGCGCTGCTTCTTCCGCTCGATGGAGAAGGGCTCCAGGCGCATGACCAGGTCATGCCGGAGGACCATCGCCTGCGGAGCATGGCTCGGAACGTCTTGCATTCGCAGGTCGGCGATGTCGCGCCAGCGCAGCGGGCCTTGTTCCAACCTCTTCAGCAGCGCTGTCTCGAAGGTGGAGGGAACGCGCGTCTGCTTCAACGTCTCCAACGTCCGGCCGCGGTCATCCGTCATCAGCATTCCAAGTCCCCGCTCCTCGCAGAAGGTCTGGAGGCCCTTCCACTTGCACCGGTTCACGTGGAGCGCCATGTGGAGGCACGGCTTCAACTCCGCCACGATGGCCTCGCCACTCTCCAGGATGAACACGACATCGGGGTAGTAGGTGAGCGGTCTCCCGTCGAGCACGTAGGGGACGCGGTAGGGTTGCTCCTGGTAGGTGACCACCTCATCGAGGCACTCGAGGAGCATGAAGAAGCGGCGCTCGAGCTGGGACTCGTACTCCACATTCCTTCCGAGCTTCGCGCTGTAGAACGTCCCGGTCTCCCCGTCACTGTCAGGGTTGACCTTCCTGGCTTGCTTCAAAGGTGTTCCACGCACCATGAGCCGTTTCGTGGACGGCCTGACAACGGACTCGAGGAGCCTGGCCATCTTCTGTCGCAACCGGCCCTGGTGATAGAGACGCTTCTGCTCCTCGTACTCGGCCGCATCACGTTCCCGGGCGGCCTTCAGCGCCTCCGAGAGCAGCCGCTCATCCCCGGCCTTGTCGAGAAGCGCCAGGACGCCCAGGGTGAAACCACCCGCTGAAGAAGCGAGGCCGCTTGGCCCGGCTGGAGAGCGGCCAGGCAAGCAGCCAGGGTGAGCCCGAGCTCACAGGCGGATGATCGCGCCCCCTATGGCAAGCTCGTGGCCGCGCTCGACGGGGCCAGGGCGGCGGGGGCGGACATCCTGGGTCTCGTCACCGCGCCGCCCTGAGGTGCCTCTCAGCCCTCGCCGCTCCACTCGTTGCCGCGGCCCTCCAGGGGGCCGCGCTGGGGACGGACGACACAGAAGCGCTGGCCCGTCGGCGCCTCCATCACCCACCAGCGCTTGATGAACTCCACCCGCTTCGCTCCGAGCGCCTCCAGCCGCTTCACCTCCGCCTCCATGTCATCGGTCTCGATGTCCAGGTGGATGCGGCCCGGATGTTCCACCTTCTGCACGAGGAGCATCGGCTCCGCGGTGGCCGCGGTGAGCTCGCGGTAGTTGGGGTCCTCCGGTGTATGGGGCACGACGGGCCTTCCGAGCGCCTTGCTCCAGAAGGCCGAGGCCGCTTCGATATCCTCGGTCTTGCAGTCGATGACGAAGGCGGCGAGCCGGCTGCGATGCATGAAGTCCTCCCAGGGGTTCAGGAACGGCCCGCATCATCCCCGATGGCCCGCGGCTCCGCCTGGATTGTCTGCGTGCCGGCGGGGGCGGGTGTTGGCTCGGCCGCGTTTGCCTCGGGGGCTGGAGTGGGAACCGGGAGCGGAGCGGGGGTCTCCACCGGGGCCCGGACGGGCACCGGAGCCATGGCGCGGTAGACGTCCACGGTGAAGGCCGTGGTGGCCAGCGAGAAGCCGAGCCGCGCCACCACGGCCAGCTGCGCCACCAGCAGCGCCAGCCAGGCCTTGCCCGCGCTGGTCACCTGCACCGCCGCGTGCAGCCGCGCGCAGACGAGCACCACCGCCAGGCCCAGCAGGCCCACGGCGATGTAGCCGAGCAGCGCTCCGGGCGAGCGCACCATCCGCTTCAGCGCGCGCCAGGCCGCGAGCCGCGTCTTGCGCTGGTCATCCGCGTAGAGCTGGACGCGCGCCAGATCGAAGCTCGAGCGCCAGAGCGCGAACAGCACCACCACCAGGGCCAGGTGCGTCAGGCTCCAGAAGGTGAAGGGGTTCTCCAGGGCCCAGTGCTCGCCCTCGAGGGTGAACAGCGTGGGTTTCTCCGCGCGGGAGAAGAGCACGGTGGCGAGCGCCACCAGCCCTCCCACGGGCAGCAGACCCAGCAGGGCCCAGCCGAGCAGGCGCAGGTTGCGGCCGAGCTGGGCGGCGCAGTCGCGGGCGAAGTCGGCCAGCGAGAAGCGCCCGGGCGAGCACAGCCGCGAGACGATGCCACCCGCCAGCACGAGCTGGAGCCCGAAGGAGAAGACGATGCCCAGCACGAACGGGCCCGCGAGGAACGGGCCGCCGCCCTGCGCGAGCAGCTTGCTGAAGTCGAGCACCGCCTCGGGCGAGGGGAAGGGCCGGCCCTGGCCCGCGAGCGAGTGCCCGAACCGGCCGATGGCGGGGATGAGCACGGGCAGCGACTGGATGAGGGCGATGCACAGGTTGGCCGCCAGCAGCACGCCGAGCAGCTTCAGCTCGGAGAAGGCCCGGAGCGGCGCCGTGAGAATCGAACGGAAGGAGTTCATGGCTCGGGCTCAGAAGAGGAGGGACGCGACGGTGGAGAGCATCTGGCCCACGTAGGTGGTCCAGCCGAACAGCGACAGGGCCACCTGGCCGGACAGCTTCTTCGTCCGCGAGTTGTTGGCCGGGTGGATGTCCAGGGCGTTGACCGCCTGGAGCTCCACCTGCTGGAGGTCGACGTCCTTGCCGGTGCGCTCGAGGACGAGGTGCTTCCAGCGCTCCTGGCCGTCCCAGCGCTCCACCTGGGTCGAGCCATCCGC
Organism: Archangium sp.; assembly: GCF_036277355.1. Classification (GTDB taxonomy): domain Bacteria; phylum Myxococcota; class Myxococcia; order Myxococcales; family Myxococcaceae; genus Archangium. The sequence continues at coordinate 9,683 of NZ_DASUNC010000023.1, read as the reverse complement.
GAACGTCATCTTCACGTCCACCGGGACGCGGACGTCCCCGAGCCGGTTCACCTGCACCTCGCAGCGGTTCACCGTGTCATCCTTCGCCTCGCCCCGGGGCGCGCGCTCCACCAGCTGGACGCCGCCCTTGCCGTCGTCGAAGAAGCCCTTCTTCGCGACGCGCTCCTCGCACGACATCGAGCCCACCGCGTAGTCCAGCTGGCCCGTGCCCCGGAAGAACGTGTCGAAGAACCAGCCCAGGTCCTGCCCGGACACCTCGTTGACCACGGCGAAGAAGTCCTCGCTGCGCGGGTGGCGGAACTTCCAGCGCTCCACGTAGGTGCGCATGATGCGCGCCATGGTCTCCTCGCCCACCAGCTGCTCCAGGGCGTAGAGCGTCACCTGCGGGCGGCTGTAGCTGTTGCGGAAGTAGTCCCCCAGGGTCCGGAACTGCCACGAGGACTGGAGGATGGGCGAGTTCTCGCGCAGGCCGCTCATGCCGCGCATGCGGTCACGCTCGTCCCAGTCCGTGGTGAACAGGGGGCCCAGCCAGCTCCGCAGCGGGCTGGGGAGGATGTGGGCCGGGTTGGCCTTCACGTTCTCGGCGAGGCACAGCCGGGAGGTCCCATAGCTGTTGATGCCCTCGTCGAGCCACGGCTCCTCGAACTCGTTCGACGCCAGCAGGCCCTGCCAGTAGTTGTGGCCGAACTCGTGCGCCGTCGTCTCCCAGATGATGAAGTCCTTGGGCTCGCCCGGCTCCTCGCGGCCCACCACGGTGACGAAGGTGGGGTACTCCATGCCTCCGGCGGCGACGCCATCCGTGGGTGGTGCCACCAGCGTGAGGTGCGAATACGGCCACGGCGTCCACCACCGGCCGAAGTGCTCCAACGACGCCTTGGCGGCCGCCATGATCTGCGGCCCCGAGCGGTGGTGCTTCGGATCCACCAGCACGGTGAGCCCCACCTCGGGCAGGCCCGGCGAGCGGAACACGTCCTCGAGCACCTCGAAGCGCTCGGCGGCGGTCCAGGCGAAGTCGTGCACGTCGTCCTGGTGGTAGCGCAGGGTCTGGGTGCCGTCCGGATTCTCGCGGCGCTCCACCAACCCCCCCGTGGCGCCCACCTTCATCGCCTGGGGCACCGTCAGGCGCACGTCGTAGGTGCCGAAGTCGGCGTAGAACTCGGAGGCGGAGTGGTACTGGTGGCAGTTCCAGCGGGGGCTCGTGGCGCCACGCTCGGGGGGCACCTCCAGCACGCCCAGCTTCGGGAACCACTGGGCCACCAGGTAGAAGCCGCTGTCCGAGCGTCCGGCGCGGGCGAGCACCTTGGGCACGCGCGCCTCCCACTGGAGCTCCAGCGTCACGCGGCCACCGGGGGGCACCGGCTCGGGCAGCGTCACGGTGAAGACCGTCTGGTCCTCCGTGTTGTCATCGTCCGGGTGCTCGAAGCGCAGCGTGGGCAGCAGGTCCGCGCCGCCCTTCACCCGCAGGGCCTTCACGTTCGAGTAGCCCCACTCGTCCGGCTCGTTGTCGGGGAAGGAGGGTGAGTCCGAGTCCGAATCCCGGACGCCGCCCATCTCCTTGGCCTCCCGGTAGAACGTGGAGCGATCGTTCTTGAAGGCGTTCCAATACAGATGGAACCACAGGGTGGCTTGCGGCTCGTTGCTGCGGTTGCGCCAGGTGATCGTCTCCTGGCCGGTGAGCGCGTGGGTGGCCGGATCCAACCGGGCGTCGATCTCGTAGTCGGCGACGCGCTCGGAGAGGGGCGCACCGAGGGCACGGCCCTGAGGGTCGAAGAAGGGAGCGGCGGGGGCCGGGGACTCCGCGGCGAGCGCCGGGAGCTGGCCGAGCAGCAGCAGGAGGGAGAGGAGGCGTGTCATCGGGGCGGCAGCTTCGCATGCCGCCGTGGCTCACGAGAACACGTTCACGTCGCCATGGACGGGGAGCAGGGCCACGTCCTTGCCACCCCGGTACGCCTGCCGCGCGGGCACCGAGACGAGCTCCCACGTGGGGAGCACCACCGCGGTGAGCGAGCGGCCGTAGACGCACCCGGTGTCGATGCCCACCGCGTACTCCGTGACGAGCGGCCGGTCGAACACGGTGTGTCCGAAGATGACGCGCTCGGGGCCCTTCCAGTGGTGCGTCCAGAAGCGGTAGTCCGCTGGCGCCTTCGAGGGCCAGTAGCTCTTGCGCTCCGGGGGCCGCACGCACTGGGCGTGCAGCAGGTGGTACGGGTCCTGCTGGGCGATGGGCTTGCCGGGCAGCACCCCCGCGTGGACCACGGCGGCGTTGTGCTCGGGCAGGAGGATGGAATGGGGGAGGGTGGCGAAGTAGTCGAGGTGCTCGGGGCCGAGGGCCTGCCGGGTCTCCAGGTGGTCCGGGATCAGGTCGGCGTCCTTGCGGCGGCGCTGTTGCAGGTGCTTCTCCTCGTGGTTGCCGAGGATGGACTCGTGCCGCATGGCCAGCTCGACGCACTCGCGGCGCTTGGGGCCTCGGTCGACCAGGTCCCCCGTGAAGATGATCCGGTCGCTCGAGGTGGCACCCACCTTGTCGAGCAACTCCAGGGCCTCGTCGTAGCACCCGTGGAGGTCTCCGATGACGATGGTGCGGGACATGATGCTGCTTCCTTCGAAAGGGTGGGACCCGCCCAGGGACGGGGAGCCGCGTCATTCCTGACAGCGCGGCAGCTCGACGGTGAAGGTGGAGCCCTCGCCGGGGTGGCTCTCCACGCGGATGGTACCGCCCATGGCCTCCACGATGCTGTGGGTGATGTAGAGCCCCAGGCCCAGGCCTCCATAGTGACGGTCCGAGACGGCCCGCTCGAACTTGCCGAAGATGCGCTCCTGGGCTTCCGGCGAGATGCCGATGCCCTCGTCGCGCACCACCAGCCGCGCCCGGTCTCCCTCGGCCTCCACGCGGACGTGGATGGGCCGGCCGGCGCCGTAGCGGATGGCGTTGGAGAGCAGGTTGGTGACGACCTGCTCCAGCCGCAGCCGATCCCACCGGCCGGGCACGTGCGGCTCTCCCTCCACCCACAGCTTCGAGCCCACCCGGGCCGCCTCGGGGGAGAACCAGGCCACCACCTCGCGCAGCACCTCGCCCAGGTCCGTGTCGGTCACCTCCAGCGTCAACCTCCCCTGCGCGATGCGGCTGACGTCGAACAGCGCATTGAGCAACGTGGAGAGCTTCCACAACTGGCGTCTGGCCATGTCCACGTGCCGTTGGAGCACCTCGGGATGGCCCTCTCCCGAGCAGTTCCGGGGAATCTCGCGGGACAGGGCGCTGAGCTTGAGGTTCAAGGGCGTGAGCGGCGTCTTCAGCTCGTGCGAGGCCACCGAGAGGAACTCGTCGCGCAGCCGCACCGCGCGCTGGGCCTCGCGGTACAGGCGGGCGTTGTCCACCGCGAGCGCGGCCCGGTGCGCCAGGTCCTCGGCCAGCAGCTGCTCCTCCCGGCCATAGGAGCGGCTCGCGCGGGGCTGGCCCCCCCGGCAGTAGAAGAAGGCCAGGGCGCCGAAGGTGCGGTCCCGGGCGTGCAGGGGGACGATCAGCGAGGAGGTGACCCCCGTGCCACGCAGCAGCTCCAGGTGCCGGGCGTCGCTCGCGCAGCGCGTGAGCAGCTCATCGGTCACCTCGGCCACCAGCTCGGTGCGCCCCGTGCGGATGACGGCCCCTGGCCCGGTGGCATCCTCGAGACGCGAGGGCTGGTGGCGGGCCAGCTCCTGGGCGATCTCCCTGCGGATCGGATCCACATGGGCCACCGCCAGCCGGCGCAGGCCTCCGTCCGGTTCGAGCATGTCCAGCCCACAGCCATCCGCGAGGGTGGGGACGGCCCGTTGCACCACGTGGGTGAGCGTGGCCTCGTAGTCCAGCGAGCTGGCCAGCGTCTCGCTCACCGAGGCCAGGAAGGTCTGGTGGGTTTCGGCGCGCTTGAGCGCGGTGATGTCCATGAAGCTGGCCACCGCCGCCTGCAGCTCGCCCCGCGCGTCCCAGATGGGCCCGGCGTTGATGAGGAAGACGCGCACGGAGCCATCGGGCCGGTCGTAGAGCAGCTCCTCCTGGGGCGTGGGCTTCCCGGTGGCCAGCACTCGCGCCAGGGGATACTCCTGCGCCGCGAAGCGCCGCCCATCCGGGTGGATGGCGTGGTACTGGACATACTCCTCCACGCACATGCACGGGAGCATGGGGTGACCCATGAGCAGCTCGGCCTGGGCGTTGAAGTTCAGCGTCCGCCCGGAGGGCGCCTCGACGATGTGCACCGCGACGGGGAGCTGCTGCAGGAGGGCCTGCAGGCGCTGGTGTTGGAACGCCAGCTGCTCGTGGAGCCGCTCCCGTTCCTGTTGCGCCTGACGGAAGGGGGAGATGTCGAGGATGAAGCCCTCCAGCTCCCGCACCTCCTCGTCCGGCCCGAGCAGGGCCACCCCCCGCTCCCAGACCCAGCGCTCCTGCCCCGTCCGCGGGCGGATCCGATAGGTGAGGGTGAAGGGGGCGCGGGTGGCGAGCGCCTCCTTCATCTCCTTCCGGAGTCGCGGTGCGTCCTCGGGGTGGACCAGCTCCCCCCAGGTCACGCGGCGCTCGGTGAAGTCCTCGGGGGTGTAGCCGGTGAGGGACAGGGTGGCCTGGCTGGCATAGCTCAGGGCCCAGGGCTCCTCGGGGGCGCTGCGGTAGACCATCCCCGGCACGTTTCCCAGCAGGGTGCGCAGCATGCGCTCGCTCTCGCGCGCGGCCGCTTCGGCCCGCTCGGCCCGCTCGAGCGCCACCCGCATCAGCGCCTGCCGCCGGTGCTGCTCCAGGTACATCCCCACCTTGAGGCGGAGGATGTCCGGGGAGAGGGGCTCCAGGAGGCAGTCCACCGTCCCCAGGGTGTAGCCGCGCAGCAGGTCCGCCTCGCCACAGGAGCGGCTTCCGAGGAAGAGCACGGGGATGTAGCGGGCATGGGGGTGTGCGAGCAGGCGGCGGGCCGTCTCGATGCCCACGGTCCAGCTCCGCCGCGCATCGACGAGGATGCAGGCGAGCGACTCGCCGAGCCGCGTCCCGAGCCCATCGCTCCAGGCAACGGCCCTGTGCACGGGGTACCCGAGCGGCGCGAGGAGCTCCTCCACGCCCGCCAGGTCCTCCATCTGCTCCCCCACGAGCAGGAGCGAGCTGGCCGTCTCCCCCGAGACCTCCCCGGTTGCGTCCGGCTTGCCCGCGAGCTCGGGTGGGGAGGGTGACTCCGGATGCGTTCCCCACATCCCCCTGTCCTCCTTGCTGTCCCCAGGTGCGATGCCAGAGGTCGTATTGGGTCAACCCTGCGCACCCCTCGAGCCGTCCGCACCACGTGGCAGCTCGACGGTGAAGGTGGAGCCCTCGCTCGGGCGGCTGTCCACGCGGATGGTGCCGCCCATGGCCTCCACGATGCTGCGGGTGATGTAGAGCCCCAGCCCCAGGCCTCCGGAGTGGCGCTCCGAGACGGCCCGCTCGAACTTGCCGAAGATGCGCTCCTGGGCCTCCGGCGAGATGCCGATGCCCTCGTCTCGCACCACCAGCCGCACCCGGTCTCCCTCTGCCTCCACGCGGGCATGGATGGGCTGGCCGGCGCCGTAGCGGATGGCGTTGGAGATCAGATTGGAGACGACCTGCTCCAGCCGCAGCCGGTCCCACCAGCCGGTGACATGCGCCTCCGCCTCCACGTGGAGCTCCGAGCCCACCCGGGCCGCCTCGGAGGAGAACCAGGCCGTCACCTCGCTCAGCACGTCGCCCAGGTCCGTGTTCTCGGGCTCCAGCTTCAGCTTCCCCCGCGAGAGGCGGCTGACATCGAGCAGCGCGTTGATGAGCGTGGACATCTTGTGCACCTGCCGCTGGGCCACCATCACATGGCGCTGGAGCGCCTCGGAGTGGGCATCCCCGGAGCCGCACCGCGGCAGGTCGCGGGACAGGGCGGTGAGCTTGAGGTGCAGGGGCGTGAGCGGTGTCTTCAGCTCGTGCGAGGCCACCGAGAGGAACTCGTCGCGCAGCTGCACCGCGAGCTGGGCCTCGCGGTACAGGCGGGCGTTGTCCATCGCGAGCGCGGCCCGGCGCGCCATGTCCTCGGCCAGCAGCTGGTCCTCCGGCCCGTAGCGGCGCTCGGGGTGGCAGTGGAAGAAGGTGAGCGCGCCGAGGGTGCGGCCCCGGGCGCGCAGGGGGACCGTCAGCATGGAGGTGACGCGCGTGCCGCGCAGCAGCTCCAGGTGCCGGGCGTCCCGCGCGTATTGGACGAACTGCTCCTCGGAGAGTTGCTGCTGCAGCTCGGTCCTGCCGGTGCGGATGACGGCCCCGGCCCCGGCCGGATCGTCGAGCCGCTGCGGGTAGCTCCGGGCCAGCTCCCACGCCAGCTCCGCCCGGGCCGGGTCCACGTGGGCCACCGCCAGCCGGCGCAGGACGCCCTCCGGCTCGGCCATGTCCAGCAGGCACCCCTCTCCCAGCACCGGCACCGCCCGCTGCACCACGTGGGCCAGCGTGTCCTCGTAATCCAGCGAGCTGGCCAGGGTCTCGCTCACCGAGGACAGGAAGCCCTGGCGCTGCTCGGCGCGCTTGAAGGCGGTGATGTCGGTGATGAAGCCCTCCAGGATGGCCACCCCCTCCGGGCTCTCGCCAATGCCCACCCCGCGCTCACACACCCAGCGCTCCTCCCCCGTGCGCGTGTGGATGCGGTAGGTGAGGGTGAAGGCCGTCCGCGAGGCGAGCGCCACCTGGATCGTCTCCCATACCTGCCGGACGTCCTCGGGGTGGATGAGCTCCCGCCAGAACACGTGGCTCGCGGTGAAGTCCTCGGGCCCATACCCGGTGAGCTCCAGGACGCCCGGGCTGGCGTACAGCAAGGGGTAGTGGGGCTGGTTGAAGCACCGGTAGGCCACGCCCCGGAGATTTCCCAGCAGGGTGCGCAGCATGCGCTCGCTGTCGCTCTCGCGGTGCGCCTCGGGAGCGGGGGGAGGTTCGGCGTCCGGCTGGGATCCCCACATGCCTGTCCTCCTGCCCCCTGCCGGGTATCCAGGGGGTGACACTTGGGCAACCCCTCGGGCTTCCCGGGTCGTCCAGGCCACCGGGCACCCGGGGCGAAGCCCGCCCGGCCGGGGTCCGGAACCCGGAAAACCCGCCGGAACATGGCCGGAAAATCCCCGCCGTCAGGTTCTCGGGGCCGGTTGCGTCGCTCTCCTCCAGTACCCCTCGTGTGCCCTCTGTCGGACATCCGAGGCTCGTGTCATCGGGAGACCGCCTTCGGATGCTGTCGTGCTACCTTGACCCGCCGTTTCAGCGAACCCCACCCTGCCCAGGCGGGGAGCTCGTGCCTCCCGGCGGCGTTCCGAGGACCTTCCGGTGTTCGACGATCTCACGGATGACGAACTGTTCGCAGAGGTGCTCCAGCGGCGCGCTGGAGGCGAGGCCGTGGGGGCCCCGCTCGGCGCGCTGTGCGAGCGCTGGGCCCGTCCGGCCCGCTACGTCATCTCCAAGATTCAGGCCAGCTATGGCCGTGGCTCTCCGGCGGACGCGGACGAGCTCTATCAGGACGCGGTCGGCAAGTTCCTCGACCGGGGACTGGACCAGTTCCGCGGCGTCTCCGAGCAGATGCCCGGGCGCAGCGCGTCTCCCAAGACGTTCTTCCTGCGCATCGTCAAGCACGTGGCCATCGACTTCTACCGGCGCCAGCGCGAGGACCTCGCTCCCGCCGCGTCGGATCCCGATGACGCCATGGAGGAGCCCGCCTCCGAGGTGGCTCGCGCGGTGGACCTGTCCCGGCGGCGCGAGGAGCGCACCGAGGCCCAGGAACTCTACTGGCGTGCCTTCGAGCGGCTGCAGCAGGAGCACCCCAAGGAAGCGGGTGCGTGGGAGCTGTACCACCACCAGGACGTCGAGGACCACGAGGAATGCGCCCGGCGCCTGAACATCAGCGTGGTCAACTCGTACAAGCGCGTGAGCCGCGCACAGGCCTACCTCCGGCTCTATCTGCTCGACCTCCAACAGGAGGGCGGGCACGAGTGAGCCCCCACGTACCCGAAGGAGGGTACTCACATGGTCGTTGACGCACTCTCTCGGTATCAGGCCCGGCGTGAGCAGCTCGTCCGGGGTGGCACTTCCCACGGCGGTTCGCTCGAGGCGATTGGGGACATTCTCCGGCGCACCGGGCGGTTGGGCAGAGAGGGCGTCGAGCAGGCCCTGCGGGGGTTGACCCGGGCGGACATCGACGGCTGGCTCCGGTCGCAGAAGCCCGAGGCCCTTCAGCCCGCGCTGCTGCGGGCCGCGGAGGAAGCCGCCGAGGCCGCGCTGGGGGAGGAGGGGGAAGAAGCCGACGTGTGGCGCACCTCCTCGATGGACGGACTTTGCGCGCGAGACCGGGCCGAGTCCGCCGCGCGGGCGATCAGCGAGTGGGAGTCACTTCATGGGGCGCTGGACGGAGAGGCGGCGGCGCGGTGGAAGGCATTTCGCGACGGCCTGGGACGTCTGGATACGGTGCTGCGTCCCAAGGCGCGCTGGTTCATTCCGCTCAACCCACAACGCCGGGCCGAGCGGGACATCCTGGATACGGCCGAGCGGACACGGGCCTGGTGGTTCACGGAGCGGGCCGACTGTGACGACTTCCTGGCGGCGCTGAGTGCCCGGCCCGAGCGGCCGAGTCCCCACCTGCAGAGCTGTGACGAGTGCCGCGCGGACCTGTCGAGGAGCGAGACGGTCGAAGCTCCCCCCAAGCGGCACCTGAGCGCGGATGACTTGTGGCGCTTCGACATGGGGATGATGTCGGCGGTGGAGCTGAAGTGGGTGGATGGGCATACGGAGAAATGCATCGAGTGTGCGCAGGCCATCTGGGCGTTGGAGGAGGGAGACGAGGCCATCGAGAAGGCGCTGGACGAGCAGTCCGCCCCCGCGGCCCGCACCTCGAGGGGCCTGGAGAATCCCGCGCGCAGGCCCGGAGCGGCGCGCCATCCCGAGCAGCGTGAAGTGCTGGAGGAGCGGCGGGAGTTCCGCGTGGTGCTCGTGAGGGAGCGCCAGCGGACCCGGCTCCTGGTTCAACCCCTCGCGGGGCGCGCCGTGACGGCGGCCGTGTTCCTGGCTCCCGGCAAGCCCTCGCTCAAGCCGCAACAAGGACCCGAAGGTCTCCAGTTCGATCTCGGCACCGGCGGCGGTCGCACCGCCCACCTGATGGTGCGGGTGGGCAACAGCGAGATCTTCGAGCGCGACTTCTCGTTCTAGCGAGATCGTCTGACCGCTGTGGTAGGGCGACAAGCCATGACCACGGAACAGTCCCCGGTGCTCGAGTTTCCAGCGTGGCTCTACGACACCACTGAGGCCATCCTCCGCAAGGCGAGAGCCGAGGGTCGTTGGTGGGCTCGGGAGTACCTCGAGACTGGTGCCTTTCCACAGCCCCGGCGAATGCGCCAGGTGCCGCCCGGCGAGGTGCTGGTGATGCACGCGGGGGCCGAAGATTTCGACTGGGCCCACCCGCGCTGGCGGGTGCACATGTTCGGTGGCGTCTTCATGGACTTGAATGAAGGCGTCCCGGAGGCGGACCGCCAGCGCATGAGGGAGGCCTTCGAGTCCTTCTGCCTGGGCACCCCTTGGGCAGGCTTGATTCAAAGTCCTACGAGAGAGGTTATCCCACCAGGACCTACGGCTGAAGTATAGTCCCGCCTACAGGCGCCCACCGGAGGCGAGCAGCCGCGAGCTGATCGCGAGGGGGGAGCCTGCACAGAGCCGATGA
>NZ_DASUNC010000022.1:0-15496 GCF_036277355.1 Archangium sp. | reverse complement strand
TCGCGGATGGAGCGGCCCCGGCGAGCCTCACGTTTCTCCTGGTGGTGCACCCCGCGCGGGCGGCACGGCAGGTGGACGTCCTCCGCAAGACGCGCCCGGTGGACTTCTACAAGCAGAAGGCGTGGGATGCGGACGCGAAGGTCCAGCGCTGCGAGGACGAGAAGGCGCGCCTTCGGGCCGAGCAGGGCGGGCCGGGTGGACTCCGAGGACTGCGCGCGGCGGGCCTTCTGGACGAGAGGCTCGGCGTCGCCGTCAAGAACATCACCGACGACGTCAAGACGAGGCCGCGGGCTGCGCTGACATTGGAAAGGGCGTGGTCCTCCCGCGCCGGGACTGTGGAGAAGGGCCGCGTCGCGGTGGAGCTGGTCTTGAGGAATCCGGGGATGAAGCCCTGGACGCTCGCAGGCGCCCTGCTGCGCGGAGCGAAGGGTGAAGAGCTGACGCCACTGCCGGAGGACACGCCGGTGTCCATTCTCCCGGGCCTCCTTGGCCGCGTCATGGTGGAGTTCGAAGCCACGACGGAGCAGGCCCAGGGGGCATACACCCTGACGTTGTGGGACGCGGACGGGCGCTCCATCATCCTGGAGAACGTGACGTTCCCGTAGCACCACCCCATGAGGGAACCGCCCTCCTGGCGGCTTACCCGCTGCGCCCTCACGCCCTCCGCCAACCCTGTGGATTGACGGGGACACCCGGGGTTCCGTGCGACCAAGGAGCGACGGCTCGCGCCCCGCGTCGCTTCCGGAGGTGCGCCGTGTCCACCGGTCTTGTTGGCTCGCGCCCGTCCGGCGCTCGCCTGGACCCTGTCATTTCGCCCTTCAGCCGCGGTGTCGCTCCGCCACGCGGTAGAGCCAGGTGAGGGAGTAGTCCAGGAGCGACTGTCGCGAGCGCATGTAGTTGCGGGCCCGGACGAAGGGAAGCCACACGCGGTTGCCCACGAGCACCTGCGCCTCCTCGAGCTTCTGGCGCGGTATCCACCGGCCGCCCAGGTTGCGCACAAGGACCTCCCCCAGGTACGCGCCAATGGCGGGCACCGCGTGCTCGTCAATGGCTTCGCGCAGGCGGCTCGTCGGGAATTCCTCGCGCCAGAAGTAGAAGTCGGCATCCGTGAGCGACTCGGGCGTGGCCTCGAGGACGGAGGGCGCCTGCGAGTGCAGCAGCGCCACGAGGTGCTCGGCAAGGGTGCTGTAATACTCGAGCGAGCGCTCCGGGTCGTCCACGTCCGGAGGCAGGGCGGAGCCGGCGGGGCGCCACTCCTCGGGCTCGGGGGGTTGCCACGCGTTGAGCTCGGCGATCCTCCGCTGGCGCTCGTGACTGGCGGCGCGGTCCACCACCCGCGAGAGGAGCGGGGCCAGGTCCGGGTGGAAGCGGGGCTCCACTGGAGCGAGCATGGCACCGCGCTCATGCAGGGAGCGCAGGAGGGCGTCGAAGTCGAGGTCCGGCCGGAGGTGGGCGTGGGCGCGGGCCTGTGCGAGCCGGGCCTCCTTGCTGGCGAAGTCCGCCACGGTGGGCCACGTCACCAGCAGCACGGAGCCATTGGGCAGTTCCTCCACCCGCCAGGCTGGGGTGGCCAGCATGCGCTCGCGGCCGACCGTTTCCACCAGCTTGGGGCCGAAGACGTTGAGCCAGAACACCTCGTAGACTTTGTCGAAACCGTCTCTACGCCGAGTCTCGTCGTCGCGGCCGAAGTTGGGCGAGTCTGTCAATTGTGCGTCATCAGTGCTGTGGGCCTTGGCGTAGGAGACTGGGTAGCGACAGGCCCAAGCTCGCACCAACTCCACGAACTTTCGGCAGTGCTCCGTTTCCGAGAAGAACGAAAGCGGCCGCACCTCAATCAAGGTGGTGAACTTGGGAGAAAGCGGCGGGTAGCCAAGCCTTGGCCACATGTCCAACGCGGGCCATGTCGTCCGGTAGAGACCAATGGACGTGCCTCTTTCGTGACGCTTCTCCTCCAGCGCCTTCGAAATGGCGGCACGGGAGTACTTGCGTCGCCGCTTGCCCTCGACGACGTCCGGCATCCACCCGTCGGCGTACAGTTCGAGTGCCTGGAAGAAAGGATCCAGCTCGCTCCCAGGTTCAGCGTGTGGATCGAAGGCACCGTCAAAGGTGAGGAGAAGGCTGTCCTCTGCCTTCAAATCGTGCACGTTCAGCACCTTCATTGGAACAGCACCTCCACCCCCGGGACGGCATCCTTCGTCGCGTCCACGGCTGTTTTCAAAACGTCTGCGTTCATGGGCTTGAGTTCGCCACCTTCGTAAACGAGGTGCACCCTTGGCACTTCCACCTCTTTGCCACCTGGAAAAAGGGACTGGAGAGAATCTCGGCGGATGTTCAGCCTCTCGCCATACTTCTGCAGAGCTTCAAGCGCATCCGCAGCCATCTGGGCCTCGAGAGCTGGACCTGGCAGTCTTGAGAGGTCGCGGCTCTTGAAGCTGAACGCCTCCACGCGCCGAGGCCGCCCGCCGAGCGCGCCTTCTTCGATGACGAGCGTTGCCGTGGGCCTCGGGCGGCGGGGCCTCGAGGGCGGGGCGGTGTTTTTCGAGCACCGCCACGTCCCTGGGCAGGCGCGGGCCCGTGGCCTCGAGCTCCGCCGCCGCCAGCCTGGCCTCTACTACCGGGAGCGTGTGGCCCACTCCCTCGTCCACCAGCGAGGCCAGGGTGTCCTGGCCCCCCGTGACACGGGCCTGCTTCGGGGAGGGTCGTACGGCGTCGTCCGCCGCGGCGTTGGCGTTCCCGGCGCGCTCTCCACTCTTCACGGGAGGGGAGCCCGAGGCCCCGGGCCGGGCCCTGGACAGGAGCGGCCGAGCCCTGGCCACATTCCCCCGGGTTTCGTACAGCGCCAGCGCCGCGTCCGCCCCGCCCGCCGCGACGAAGCGCCCGGCCTCACGGCGAGCCCGGATGTAGCCTGCCAGGTCGCGCAGGCCCTGCGGGTTCATCACTCCCTGGAGCTGCCGCGCCGTCTCGCGCAGGGCCCGCAGCCGCGCGTGCGCGGCTTCCACCCCGGTGCGCAGGCGCGAGCGCATGCCCGCGGCGCCTTCCCCCGTGGCGAGGTGGCGCACGCCCTTGTAGCCCCCGAGGAGGGCCAGCACCAGCGCGGGTGTCGCCTCGCGCATTCCCTGCTCCCACTCTCCCCGCCACAGTGACTCCACCCCATGCAGGGAGGTGGCGACAAAGTGGTAGCCGCCCAGCGGCACCCCAAAGGTGAGGTCGTCAAAAGCACTCAACGCCAGGGCGTCCGCCGAGGCGTGCTCCACCATTTCCCGCCGGGCCCTGGCGAGGGCCTCCTGGTACTCCGGCGGCAGCTGGCCCCGGATGGGGAAGAAGGCGAGCTCGCGCCCTGCATCGTTCATGGAAGTGCTGGAGAGCGCGTCGGCGCCAAACCGGAGAACGCCTCGGCCCACGTCTGTGAATTCGGAGTCCCTGTCCACCCGGGCCGTGGGTTTGAGCCCCCGCTTCTCCAGGGCGGCTTGGAAGGCGGGCAGCAGCGCGAGGGTTTCTTCCAGCCGCTTGTCCCGGGCCAGCAGGAAGAGAAGCTCCCGCAAGTCATCGTCATAGGACGAGTCGGTGGTGAAGACGGCGAGCACCTGTGCATTGAGGCGCCCATAGGCCTCGGGGGCCTTGACGAGGAGGGCGGTGCGCTTTTGGTTGAGCAGGCGGGCGATGTCCTCGCGCGGTGGGCCCAGGGAGCCGAGGCGCACCGCGCTCCAGTCGTCCAGGGACTCCAGCAGGCGGGGCATGTCCACGCGCTGCTGCAGGGAGAGGACTTCCCCGGGCGAGGAGCAGGTGAGGAAGGGCGCCAGCAACTGCTCGGGGCTGGAGGAGAAGTCGGGCCAGCCCGGGGGCACGGCCTGCCCTCCGCACGAGGGCGGCGCCTCGGGGACGGGCCCCGTGCTGGCCAGCTCGGACGCGGGCACCTCACCCGCGCTCGCCAGGGCGGCGTCCGGGCCCAGCCCGCGGGCGCTGCGGCGGCGGTGCAGCCGCTGCTGCCCGCCCGTCTCGGAGGAGAAGGCGGGCTCGTCCGCCTCCGTGGAAGCCACAGGGGAGGATGCCTCGAGTGAGGGGGCCATGGCCCCCACCTCCCGCGGCGTGGAGAGGGCGTGGGTGGCCTGCGCAGCGCCGCCGCCCTGTCGCGGCCCGAGCGTGACGCAGCCGGTGGAGAGCAGCACGGCGCCCAGCAGCGCCGCCCACCTGGACGCCCACGCCTCAGCGCGCATTGTCCACCCCCAGTCCCAGCGAGGCGAAGGCACCCGGGCCCTCCAGGGCCCCCACCCACAGTCCCACCGGGGCCGTGTCCGAGCCCAGCTTGAGGGCGTGCACCTGCTGGCCCCAGTCCGAGAGGCTGTCCCAGTCCTCCCGGCGCACCAGCCCGCCCTCCAGCTCGCAGCCCGCGAGTCGCAGCCGCACCGGAGCGCCCAGGTTGAGGCCGAACGCCTCCCCCTCGGCCACCACCAGCATGGGCGTCAGTTGGGCGTAGCTCTCCACATTGCCCACGCCGCCGCCTGGCAGCAGCGCCAGCCCGCTGGACTCCAGGCGCGTCAGGTAGCGCCACCCTCCCGTTGAGGATGCCGGGAGTGGCGGAGCTACAACCTCAGCGGCGGGGGGGGCGGCCCCTCCTGTCTGGGAAAGCAGCAAAAGCACCAGTAATGCGGAAGTCATTGGTGCCTCCAACAGCGGTCCCAGAGACTAGCAGAACTCTCCTGAAATCCGGCCAGGCGCGACAGAGTGGGCGAAAGTTCCCGCCCCCAGTGAGGCAAGGAGATCAGGATGACGAAGAGGTACTTCAGGCTGTACGACAACGATTGGATTTCAGGGAGGTCACCGGACCCAGTCCCATCAGCGACGAGGAGCGCGCCTGCAAGCGCAGGTGGCGTGAGCTGCTGGAGCCTCCCCCTGTCGCCAGACGTGCCGCGTGGAAGTCGCTCGGCAGGCTGGACGAGATGGCCGTTGCCCCACGGGCCATCTGCTACGAATGGCCGGGCCACCGGCAGGACTGGGCCATCATCCATCGGGAGGCAGGGCGCCTCCTCCTCGTCTCCGAGGGCCTCTCGGACCCCTTCATTGCCCACAAGGGGCCCTCCCTCGAAGCAGGTGGTGGCCCAGGAGCACGTGCGGGAGAGGGCCACGGCGGGCCTCGTCGTGCTGGAGGTGCCGGGCAAGGGCCTGCCCACGTCTCTCGTGAGCGCGGAGGGGCGCGTGGGGTGTTGCTCGGCCAGGAGGTGCGCTCACTGCCCCGGCTGTTTCCCTCGCCGTTCGGCGACGTGCGGCTCGTCACCGGCTGGCGCACTCTCCGCAACGGCGTCGGACCTCGCGCTGTAGACAAACTCTGTCCAGACAGCTCTCGCTTCTCTGAGCCCCAACTCCCGAGCCCCGCAAAGTCCGAACGGGGATACGGTGCCGTGCCGTATCCCCGTCCGGTACAGCTGAGGGGGGTACTACTGGGGAAGTCAGGATACAACAAGTCCGCGCGGGACTCTTCCGATTTCTGAGGAGCCGCTCACTAGCGCACCGTGATGGAGGCCGAGGTCAGCACGAAGGCCCTCGTCTGGTCCGTGCCCGAGCCGATGGTGACGGCGGCCGGGATGCCGGGGTTGGTGGTGAAGCTCAGGCCCTCGGGGCCCACGAAGCTCAGCGCGTAGGTGCCGGGCACGAGGAACTTGAAGCTGGCCTCGAACACGCCGTCACCGTTGAGGTCCGTCAGGGCGAGCTCCTCGGCGGCGGGAGCGGAGGCGCCATCCGGGTCGGTCTCGGTGCTGCGGAGCGTGGCGCGGAAGGAGCCTGGCGTCAGGGCGGTGCCATTCAGCGTGGGCAGGGTCACGCCCTCGCCCCGGGCCAGCGTCACGTTCA
Source organism: Archangium sp. (assembly GCF_036277355.1). Classification (GTDB taxonomy): domain Bacteria; phylum Myxococcota; class Myxococcia; order Myxococcales; family Myxococcaceae; genus Archangium. The sequence goes on along the minus strand of NZ_DASUNC010000022.1, from coordinate 9,652 downwards.
CGCTGCCGCTGAACACCATCTCCCCGCCCTTGATGACCGGCTTCATCACCCACTTGTCGCCCTGGCCGCGGTCCTTGCCGAAGCTCTGCGACACATCGAAGTCCACCAGGATGACCTTCTGCTCGCCCGCGACCTCCACGCCGTCGCCGTCGAGCTTCACCTTCACGCCAGACGTGTTGAAGCTGGGGGTCTGCAGGATGCCGGCCACGGTGGCGCCCTCGGGCAGGCCCGCGTAGTCGTTGGAGGTGGCGAAGATGGCCGTGCTGCCGTCCTCCTGCTCCACCTCGATGTAGGCGCCGGAGATGACGAAGCGCAGCTCGGAGTACTTGCCCGCGGGGACGACGGCGTCCTTGACGATGTCCTTCGTGTCATTGGCCAGCGTCACCAGGTTGGTGGTGGTGGCCTGGTTGCTGAGGACCACGCGGCCTTCCTCACCCTGGAGGTAGACCTCGGAGATGGTGACGACGGCGGCCTTGAAGTCGCCCGGGGCGTCGGTGAGCTTGATGGTGACGCTGTTCTGGTTGCCGCAGCCGGTGGTGACCAGACCGAAGGCCAGCGCGAACAGGCCGAGCGTGAGAAGCTGGAGGCGTTTCATGGATGAGTGCTCCAAGGTGGGGTGAAGGAACTCATGAGCCCGTTGGCTCACGTGCCCCTCCCCAAAGCACCCGGCGTGCCGCGCCCTCGGGCCCCGGATTCCAGCCACTTGCGTGACCCGGGGCCCGGCGGGTGTACCAGCTGGGACAGGGGGAGTGTCCCGGACCGTTCACTCCCCCCGTCCGCCCCCCTACTCCTCGGCGGGGGACTGGACGATGAGCTTCTCCTTGCCGCACACGTCGCAGCGCAGGTGGACGAAGAGGTCGTCCTCGCTCTCCTCGGGCACCTCGCCCTCGGGCACGCCCAGCTCGGCCTTGGCCAGCGCGGCCACCTTGCGGGGGATGTCGTCGGCGCGCAGGGCCTGCACGTACGTCATCTCCCGGTCATGGCACTCGCGCGTCTCGGGGCCGGAGAGCCAGGCGGGCTCCATGCCCTCGGGCAGCCGGCCCAGGAGCTCCAGGTGGTTGAGGGACTCGGCCAGGTAGGCCAGACGGCGCAGCCGGGCCTCCTCGGGCAGGGCGGAGAACACCTGGAAGCCCTCGAGCAGGGCCTGCCGGTCCTCGCCGGTGGCCAGCTGCGCCAGCTCCATGGCGGGCTCGGCCGACTCCAGCGCCTCCTCCCAGTTGTTGTCCGGGTTGAAGCCGGCCTCCAGCAGCGCGGTGTACAGCTGCGTGGCGGCCAGCCGGCGGCGCACCTCGTGCGTGTGCTCCACCACCTCCTGCGGCAGCCGCAGCTCCAGCAGCGCGCCGGTGGTGCGCGGGTCCACCGAGCCGGTGAGGTCATCCACCGCGAGCTCCTCGCGCAGGGCGTCCTTGAGCACCTTGGCCGCGGAGAAGCGGAAGGAGGGCACCACGCCCACCTCGCGCAGGTACATGGCGGCGAGGTTGGAGTCCTTGGCGCCCATGCGCAGCGAGCGCTGGGCCCGCTCCACCGCGCCGGGGTCCGCCGCGGGCTTCTTGTTCTCCAGGCGCGTCTTCACCGCCTCGCGGTAGAGCGTCTCCAGGGAGCTGCCCGGGGGCAGGCGCGCGGGGAGCAGGGGCCGCAGGCCGGCCACGTCCAGCACCCAGAGCGGGGGAGCGCCCAGGCGCTTGAGGGCGCGGAAGAAGAGCTGGCCCGGGTTGTCCTGGGGCTTGAAGGGGGGCAGCTCGCCCTCGCCGGACGGCTGTTGCTGCTGCTCGGAGGCGGGGGCCAGCAGGGAGCCCGGTCCCATCACCTTGTCGCGCTGCTCGCGGGTGAAGGCGGTGATGCCCTGCACCGGCGGGGGCGGGGGCGGCGGGGCCTCCTCTCCGTCCAGGCCGGTGACGCGGTCCATGTCCACCTCGTCGAAGTCGGCCTCCTCCAGGCCCTTGGCGCCCGTGAAGTCACAGCGCAGGAGCTTGAGCTTCTCGAAGGTGGCGCCTTCCAGGTTGGCGCCCCGGAAGTCGCAATCCTGGAGGCGTCCGCCGTGGAAGTAGGCGTTGGAGAGGTCCGTATCGCGGAAGTTCACCTTGGACAGGTCGCAGCGCTCCCACTCGCTGCCCACCAGTCCCAGTCCGGACAGGTCCGCATTGGCGGAGAAGAGCTGCGCGAAGGTCGCGCCCGTGTGCTCGGTGGGCACCTTGCCCGACTTGCGCAGGCGGTTCCACTCGGCGCTTCCGTTCTGCAGGAGCTGTTCAATCGTGGGGGCTTTCGGCATGGACCCGAATTTATCGGTGTGGTGAGGTCCGGGCGCCAGTCAAATGATCGAGTTCCGAATCGAGGAAGACAGCGCGGGCATGCGGTTGGACAAGTTCCTCCGCAAGAAGCTCGCGAACGTGCCCACCTCTCACCTCTTCAAGATGATTCGCGTGAAGAAGGTGCGGGTGAACGGCAAGCGGGCCCAGCCAGAGCAGCCCCTGGCCGCCGGCGACACCATCTCCATCCGGGGGACCGAGGAGCAGCTCCTCGCCCCCGCCAGCCCCGAGGAGCGCAAACCCCCACCCCCTCCCCCCGTGGACCCCAGCGAGCTGGTCATCCTCTTCGAGGACGACTGGATGATGGCCGTGGACAAGCCAAGTGGGATGGCCGTCCACACCGGCAGTGGAATCACCGGGGGCACGCTGGTGGACTATGTGCGCGCCTGGCTGGGGCCCAAGGCGGTGCGCAACGACTTCGCCGCCAGCCCCGCTCACCGGCTGGACAGGGAGACGAGCGGCGTCATCCTCGTCGCCAAGCGCCGGCCGGCGATGGTCCACTTCACGGAACTCTTCACCAACGGACATCCGCGCAAGAGGTATCTGACACTGGTCAAAGGCCGGATGCCGAAGGACTCGGGGGTCATTAACCTGCCGCTCGCTGAGCACCAGCAGACGGCCGAGTCCAAGGCCCGTCGCGGGGTGAACATGCAGGAGGCCGTGACTCGATGGAAGGTCATCAAGCAATCGGGCGAGGTAGCCCTCCTCTCCTGCGTCATCGAGACCGGACGCACTCATCAGATAAGAAGGCATCTGGCCGCCATTGGCCACCCGGTGGCCGGGGACAAGAAATACGGTGACTTCGGCTTCAACAGGGATGTGCGGGCCCGATGGGGGCTCAAACGCCTGTTCCTGCATGCCGAGTTCATAGAGTTTCCCCACCCGGCTCACGGGGGCAAGGTGGCGGTGGAGGCGGATATGCCCCCGGAGTTGAAGGACGTGCTCAAGCGCGCCGCGCTGGAACCCTCATGAGTCAGAATCCCGAGAAGACCGATCGCTCCGAGTCGAAGCTGGTGCTCGACGGTGTTCCGCCCAAGCGCCCCATCTGGGTGCGCCTGCTGAAGTTCGCGGCCTGGGCCACCCTGACGGGCGCCACCGCCGCGGTGATGGCCGTGGCGGGTGTGTACTACCACTACTCGCAGGGGCTGCCGGACATCCCCAAGGTGGACCAGTACTGGCCGCCCATCGTCACCGAGGTCTACACCGATGACGCGGTGCTGGCCGGCGAGTTCTACCACCACCGCCGCAAGGTGGTGCCCTACGAGCGCATCCCCAAGCGTCTGGTGCAGGCGTTCATCGCCAGCGAGGACTCGAGCTTCTTCGACCACTACGGCGTGGACGTGCTGGGCACGGCGCGCGCCGCCACCAAGACGATTCGCAAGAAGCTGGGTCTGGGCGGTAGCGTGCAGGGTGGCTCCACCCTGACGCAGCAGACGGCGAAGGCCGTGCTCATCGCCGCCGAGGGCTACGAGAGCGCCACCGCGAAGAACCTCACGCGTAAAATCCGCGAGGCCATCCTCGCCCGGCGCCTGGAGGAGTCGCTGACGAAGGAGGAGATCCTCTATCTCTACCTGAACAACGTCTTCCTCGGGCACCACAGCTACGGCGTGCAGAGCGCGGCGGAGAACTACTACCGCAAGGACGTGCGCGACCTGACGTTGGGGGAGATGACGCTGATCGCCGGCCTGCCGCAGGCGCCCAGCCGCTACTCGCCCTTCAAGAAGCCGGAGGCGGCGAAGAAGCGCCGCTCGTACGTGCTCAAGCGCATGTTCGACGAGGGGATGATCTCCGCGGAGGAGCGGGCCCAGGCGGACGCCGAGCCGGTGAACGTGTACCCGGTGGAGGACGTCTTCCACGAGTTCGCCCCGTACTTCACCGAGCAGGTGCGCCGCAACGTGGTGGACCGCTACACCAACAAGACGCTGCTGAATGAGGGCCTGAAGGTCTTCGCCACCATGGACAGCGAGCGCCAGCGCGCCGCGCAGGAGTCGGTGCTCGAGGGGCTGATGGCCATCGACAAGCGCCAGGGCTTCCGCGGGCCGGTGAAGCAGCTGGCCACGGAGCAGGAGCGCAAGGAGTTCATCGACACCTCGATGAAGGCCATGGGCAACGAGCCGCTCCAGGAGAACAAGCTGTACGTGGCGCGGGTGACGAAGGTGGATGCCGAGGGCGCGGAGGTGCAGGTGGGGCCGCACAAGGGCCTGCTGCCGCTGCTGGGCATGCGCTGGGCGCGCAAGGTGAACCCCGAGGGCTACTACCCGGGGCTGATGCTCACCTCCGCCAGGCGGGTGCTCAACGTGGACGACGTCATCGTCGTGCGCCACGTGGTGAAGAAGGAGCTCACGGACGACAGCGTCCAGTTCGACCGGAAGATGGACAAGGAGATCCCCGAGGGCGTGCCGCTCTTCCGGCTGGAGCAGGAGCCGGAGCTGCAGAGCGCCCTGGTGTCCATCGACCCGCACCGCCAGTACCTCACGGCGATGGTGGGCGGGTATGACTTCGACGCCAACGAGTTCAACCGCGCGTTCCAGGCGTGCCGCCAGCCGGGCAGCTCCTTCAAGCCGCTGGTGTACTCGGCCGCGCTGGAGCAGCTGGGGTGGACGGGCGCCACCATCATCGTGGACTCGCCCATCGTGGAGCATGACCCGGAGAACGGCGTCGCGTGGAAGCCGGACAACTACAGCGACGAGTTCCTCGGAGACGTGCTGCTGCGCACGGCGCTGGTGAACTCGATGAACATCCCCGCGGTGAAGACGTTCGCGGCGGTGGGCGTGAAGAACATGGCCGAGTGGAGCCTGAAGCTGGGCCTCACCACGCCGATGAACATGGACTTCTCGGCGGCGCTGGGCTCCTCGTGCGTGTACCCGTACGACCTGGCCAACGTGTACGCCGTCTTCAACCGCTACGGCCGCAAGAAGCCCACGTACTTCATCCGCAAGATTGAAGACCGCTTCGGCCGCACGCTGGAGGACCACACGGCGTACGACGACGCGTGGGCGCCGCTGCAGGACCGGGTGGCGGCGGGCTACGCGCGGCTGTTCGAGCCGGGCGATCAGGTGATGAGCCCCGAGACGGGCTTCATCACGACGTCGCTCCTGCGCGGCGTGGTGACGGAGGGCACAGGCGGCCCCGCGCAGAAGCTGGGCAAGCCGGCGGCGGGCAAGACGGGGACCACCAACGACTCGTTCGACACGTGGTTCGCCGGCTTCACGCGCGACCTCGTGACGGTGACGTGGGTGGGCTACGACAAGAACGAGCACCCGCTGGGCCGCTACGAGACGGGTGGCCGCGCGTCGCTGCCCATCTGGCTCAACTACATGAAGCCGGCGCTGGCGGCGCGTCCCCAGTCCGAGTTCTGGCCGCCCGAGTGGCTGCGCGAGAGCATGATGCTGCTGCGCATCGACAAGAAGACGGGGAAGATCGCCTCGTCCGGGACGAAGGACGCCACCAACATCTGGTTCAAGAAGGGCACGCAGCCCGACGACGTGGCGCCGGAGAAGGGCGCCGTGGGCGTGCAGGACTTCATCATGGGCGCGCCGTAGTCCTCAGCGCGCCTTGCGCATGGCGGCGTCGAAGAGGGCGTTGGGCAGTTGCTTCACCAGGCCCATGAGGCGGGCCATCTGCCAGGGGAAGGCGTACTGCGCGTCCCCTCGCACGATGGCCTTCGCCATCAGCTCCACGGCCTCCTCCGTCTCGAGGAGGAAGGGCATCTGGAACTTGTTCTGGGCCGTCATCTCGCTCTTCACGAAGCCCGGGTAGAGGCAGGTGACCTGGACGCCGGTGCCCCGCAGGTCCACGCGCAGACTCTCCATGAAGGTGGAGAGGAAGGCCTTGGAGGCGGAGTAGGCGGCGTTGCGCGGCAGGCCGCGGAAGGCGGCCATGCTGGCCACGCCCACGATGTGGCCGCGCTTGCGCTCCACCATCTGCGGGAGCACGGCGCTCAGGGTGGCGGCGGCACCGGTGACGTTGACGTCGATGACCTTCTGGACGATGTCCCACTTGATGCGCTTGCCGGACGTCTCCTGGCCGAAGCCGGCGTTGGCGACGACGAGGTCCAACCCGCCGCAGGCGGCGTCCAGCTCGCGGATGCGGGCGAGGGTGTTGTCGGCGTCGGCGACGTCGAGCTCCACCGGCTCGATGTGGGCATTGGCGGCGCGGGCCTCGTTGGCGAGCGCCTCCAGGTTGTCGCGGCGCCGGGCCGCGGCGTACACCTTGACGCCCCGCCGGGCGAACCAGAGCGCCAGCCCGCGTCCCAGGCCACTCGAGGCTCCCGTCACCAGCGCCGTGCGATAGCTCAACTCCGCCATGTGTGTCCCTCCGGATGTCCGGGCGACTTCCTGCCACGGAACGCGAGGGAGTGGGGGAGGAAAACGACGCGGTGCGGCATGGGCCGGCCGGGCGGCTCTCCGGGGGCTCGGCCCTCGGGTTACCCCTGGGGCTGGCGCCGCCGGCGAGCGGTCATGCGGCCGAGCAACGCGGACGTCCGGTCTCCACCGTGTGACGACTGCTCCCGATGGGAGGCCAGTCAGGAGGGTTCACATGGGGTTTCTAGACCGCATCTTCGGTGGGGGTTCCCCCAGCTCGAGGACGGAACGGAGAGGGGCCGCGGTTCCCAGCGCCGACGAGCAGGCGCTTGCCCGCTACCGGTACCTGCTGCGGACGGCGCCGCCGGAAGCCCTCGAGCAGGCCCATGCCGAGGCCTTCGCGCAGCTGACGCCCGCGCAACGGGCCCAGGTCCTCCGGGAGTTGAGCCGGGCCCTGCCCATGGCGGAAGGGAGCGCGGCGGCCGCGAATGACCCGGACCCGAGAGCACTGGCGCGAATGGCGACACGCGCCGAGCTGCGGCAGCCCGGGACGCTGGAGCGCTCGTTCGGAGGAATGAGCCTCGGGGGCATGTTCGCGGGGAGCCTGTTGGGCAGCATCGCCGGGACGGTGATCGGCTCGGCGATCGCGCACCAGTTCCTGGGTGGCTTCGACGACGGTGGCTGGGGGGATGAGGCGGGGGTGGCGCCGGAGCAGTGGGAGGACGCGGCCACCGGGGACGATGCGGGCTTTGGCGAGGAGCTGGGCGGAGACCTGGGCGACTTCGACGTGTGACGAGAGGAGGAACGAGACATGGCTTGGAACACTGCGACAGGCGGGATGATCGCCGCGGACGCTCCTATCTCGGAGCGGATGGCCTTCATCCGGAAGACGTACCTCCACCTGGGAGGCGCGGTGCTGGCCTTCATCGCGTTGGAGGCGGCGCTGCTCAACTCATCGCTGGCGCAGCCGCTCGTGCGGACGATGCTCGGCGGGCGCATGAGCTGGCTGATCGTCCTGGCCGCCTTCATGGTCGTGGGATGGGTGGCCGACCGGTGGGCCCGGACCGCGAGCTCCCCCGGCATGCAGTACCTCGGGCTCGGCCTGTACGTGGTGGCGGAGGCCGTCATCATGCTCCCGCTGCTGTACGTGGCCGCGTACTTCTCCAAGGACCCGAACATCATCGCCAAGGCGGGGGTGCTCACCGGGATTGTCTTCGTGGGGCTGACGGGTACGGTCTTCATCACGCGGCGTGACTTCTCGTGGCTCCGTCCCGCGCTGATGGTCGCGGGGTTCGCGGCCCTGGGGCTGATCGTCGTGTCGATCCTCTTCGGCTTCACCCTGGGGACGCTCTTCGCGGCGGTGATGGTCGTGGTCGCGGCGGGGTACATCCTCTACTACACGTCCAACGTGCTTCATCACTACCCGGTGGGCTCCCACGTGGCGGCGGCGCTGACGCTGCTCTCCTCCGTGGCCCTGCTGTTCTGGTACATCCTGCGGATCTTCATGGACCGGCGCTGACGCCGAGGGGTTGGAAGACAACGCCATCCAATCCCAGACGCTGACACGCCTCCACGAAACGCCCGGTGCAGAGGTTGACGTTGGAGTAGTCCTCCAGCCGGAACAGGTCGAGGTGTTCGGGAAGGGTGGAGGCGTCCAGTATCGGGGGCTTCGGGAGGGGGTGCTTCAGGCGGCCACAACGGGAACAGGGGGGCTGAGGGTTGGGCGGGAGGCAGTCGGGGTGCAGACGGCCCACGGGGAGGAGCTCCAGCTCGAGCAGTTCGGGCGAGTTGCGCTGACGGAAGCGCAGGGCTGTAGGGCAGCCCTTGAGTCCTCGGAGTCCCTCGGCCTGGAGCTTATTCAGGGCCTCTCGTTGAACCAGCAGCACCGCGGAGAAGTCTGTGAACAGTGGTCCGAAACGGCCCTGGGCCTTACCCTCAAACGGACCGAATCCCGCTCCTGGCTCCAACTGCGCACCCGGAGGCAGCAGGGGGCGCACCAGCTCGCATAGCCGTTCGTACTCCTCGATGGATTCGGCCCGGGGCGTTTCGAAATCGGCCAGTGAGAGGATCGGCGTCAAGTCAACCGAAGGGTAGACATTGGCGCCGCCGCTCCATGCGTCCAGACACACCGGGCAACGGACGCCCGGTAGCCCCCATCGATGTGAGGCATCAACAGAACCTGTGTAATCTGCGGACCTGTCTTCTCGGATACGGAAATAGTTCATACGCGGAGTTCTTCGCCTCTTTTCTCAGTCGCAATAGTAGGGAACGAGGGGCCCATTTACACCGAATCGCATCATGAGTTCGCTAGCGAACCGCCACATGTCTGCGGCTTTGGCGGTTTTGTAGTTCTCGTCCATGAACTGCCGCCAGGCCTCATTCCATTGCCCACCCTCTGGTCCGCCACTGTGCAGCCACTGGTGGAAGCTTCTGGGCAGTCGAATGGTGAATGCGTGGATGTCGATGTCCTGGCGTTTGATCCACGTGGCCAACGCATTCTGCTGCGGGAAGATGTGATGTTTCTCGTAGGGCTCCCGTGGAGGGATGCTGCACATCCAGTGGCGCACTTCCTTGGGGACGAACCGGTCGCGCGTCTTCCAGTTGTGCCAGGGGATTTCGAAGACGGGATCCGCGGAGGTGGGCGCCGCCACGGGGTGTCCCCACCAGCGCTCGGGTGTGTCCGCGAGTGGAGAGCGCAACTCCGTGGACAGGTTTGCGTCCGTTGGAGGACGCAGCCCCGGCATTGGCCGGAACACCATGGGCGGGCGGGCCACCGGGAGGGTTCCCCTCGCCAGGATGATGGGGGGGGCCTCCTCCTCCTCCATTTCCGCCACGTGCTGGCAACGCCAGATGGCGCAGCGCTCCCCGTCACACAGCGGCACCACGCAGGTCGGGTCCGCACGAGCCTCCGTCCAGGAGGAGGACACGGTCTCGGGGACCTCGTCCTCTTGCACGGTGGACGCCGAGGTCGCGCATGCGGCCAGCAGCAGCACGAGGAGCGGGAGCAGGAGTCGCATGCGGCCTGGCGTAGTCGCGCGAGGC
>NZ_DASUNC010000021.1:0-24888 GCF_036277355.1 Archangium sp. | reverse complement strand
CGTCCGAGGTGCCGGATGTGCTGTAGCAGAGGAAGCGTGCGACCTGCGAACGGATGGAGTGGGTGGGTGATGACCACCGAATCTCGCGACCATTGCGACAATGCGGGGGTGCGTCGATGGAGGCTTGTCGAAGTCCCCGAGGAAGCTGCGCTGTGACCGAGGCTTCTTCGCGTCCTCTTGCAGCAGCCTCACCATGTCGCGCTCGAAGGCCAGCCCCCGGGCAAACCACCCGCGCAGCCGCTCATAGCCTTCCCATTTCAGGGGGCCCTTGCTGGCCTTGCCCTGCTCCACCTCCCTGCATCGCTCGTGGTAGTACTCCACGTACTCGCGCCAGCGCGGGTTGCCCCGGGCCTCGGGCGGCGGGGCGTCGAGGGCGGGGCGGTGTTTCTCCAGCACGCTCACGTCCTTGGACAGGCGCGGGCCCGGGGCCTCGAGCTCCGCCGCAGCCAGCTTCGCCTCCACCACCTCGCGCGTGTGGCCCACCCCCTCATCCACCAGCGAGGCCAGGGTGCCCTGGCGCTCCGCGCCTCCCGTCTTCCTGGAGGAGGGACGTGCGGCGTCGTCCGCCGCGCCAGCGGCCCCAGGCCTGGCCCTGGACAGCAGGGGCCGGGCCCTGGCCACATTCCCCCGTGCTTCGTACAGCGCCAGCGCGGCGTCCGCCCCTCCCTCGGCCACGAAGCGCCCTGCCTCACGGCTGGCCCGGATGTACCCCGCCAGGTCGCGCAGGCCCTGCAGGTTCATCACCCCGTGCAGCTGCCGCGCCGTCTCCTTCAGGGCACGCAGCCGCGCTCTCACAGCGTCCACCCCGGTGCTCAGGCGCACGCGTACGCCCGCGGCGCCTTCCTCCGTGGCGAGGTAGCGCACTCCCCTGTACCCCCCGACGAGGGCCAGCACCAGCGCCGGCGCCACCTCGCGCGTGCCCTGCTCCCACTCTCCCCGCCCCAGCAACCCCACCCCATGCAGGGAGTTGGCGACAAAGTGGTAGCCCCCCAGCGGCACACCAAAGGTGAGGTCGTCAAAAGCTCTCAGCGCCATGTCGCCCGCCGAGGCGTGCTCCACCAGCTCCCTCCGGGCCCTGGCGAGCGCCTCCTGGTACTCCGGCGGCAGTTGCTCGCGTATGGGGAAGAAGGCGAGCTCGCTGCCCCCGTCGCTCACGGGAGTGCTGGAGAGCGCGTCGGCGCTGAATCGGAGAATGCCCCGGCCCACGTCTGTGAATTCGGCGTCCCTGTCCACACGGGCCGTGGGTTTCAGCCCCCGCTTCTCCAACGCCACCGGGAAGGCCGGCAGCAGCGCGAGGGTCTCCTCCAGCCGCTTGTCCCGGGCCAGCAGGAAGAGCATCTCCCTCAAGTCATTGTCATAAGCCGAGTCGGCGATGAAGACGGCGAGCACCTGTGCGTTGAGGCGCCCATAGGCCTCGGGGGCCTTCACCAGCAGGGACGTGCGCTTGTCGTTGAACAGGCGGGCGACGTCCTCACGCGGTGGGCCCAGGGCGCCGAGGCGCACCGCCCCCCAGTCGTCCAGTGCCTCCAGCAGCCGCGGCATGTCCACGCGCTGCTGCAGGGCGAGCACTTCCCCGGGCGAGGTACACGTGAGGAAGGGCGCCAGCAGCTCCTCGGGGCTGGAGGAGAAGTCGGGCCACCCCTCGGGCACGGCCTGTCCTCCGCACGAGGGCGGCTCCCTCGTGGGAGGCCCCGAGCTCGCCAGGGCGGCGTCCGGGCCCAGCCCTCGGGCGCCGCGCACCTCAAGTTCGAGCGTTTCGAGCGTACTGTCCCCCGCCTCTCCCAACATGGACAGAGCGAGGGGGCCCTCCGCGGTGCTGCCACCCTGTCGCGGCTCCAGCGTGACGCAGCCGGTGGAGAGCAGCACTGCCCCCAGCAGCAGCAGCACCCGCGGTGCGGAAGTCATCGGCGCCTCCAACGGCTGGCTCCAATGCTGACAGAAATCCTATCAGCTCCGGAGAGACGAGACAGCGCGGGCGGAACTACGGCTCCGGCTGCGGCTGGGGCTCCGGCTCCGGCCGCTGCTGGCGCGCCCTCCGGTACTCCTCGTACCCCTTCGACCACGTGCCTCCGAATACCTTGTCCAGGTACGCGAAGAAGCCCGCGTAGTTGCCGAAGAACCTCCGGTGGTGGAAGTCGTGGTACGCCGGCCCCTTGTAGAACGGAATCAGCAGCGCCGGGTTCCACGGCACGTCGTACCCCGAGTGCCCGTCCGCCGCCTCCAACTGCCGGAACACAATCCACGCCCACAGCGTCACCACGTGCGCCCCCACCAGCGACGGCCCCACCAGCACCAGCGTCGAGGTCAGCATGAACTCGACCGCGTGCATGTAATTGCCCGTCAGCGCATACGGCGTCGTGATGCGGTGGTGCACCGAGTGCACGTGCTTGTAGAGCCACCGCGTGTGCAGCGTCCGGTGCATCCAGTAGTACAGGAGGTCGTCCAGCACGATGAAGAAGGCGATCTGCCCCACCATCACGTACCAGGCTGGCAGCTCGCCCGCGTGAATCCCCGACAGCCGCAACACCGGCCACGCCACCCCCACCCCCAGGAAGGACACCAGGCTGTTGACGGCCAACCGTTGCAACGACGGCCCGAACCACCGCGTCACCGGGATGTCCCGCCCCTGCACCCGGTACTTCTTCAGTGACTCCGGGTTCTTGTACGCCACCCACGTCCACGGCAGCGCGAACACCAGGAACGCCCCGATGCTCAACAGCGTGGAGCAGATGGCGATGAGGAAGAACCGCTCCTCCTGGTACATCGCCAGAATGCCCTCCAGACTCGTGATGGAGCCGTCCATACCGCCTCCCGCGGTGATGCGCACGGGAAGCGGGTACGCCGGACCTGCCGTGAAGCCTCCCTGTCAAGGGCCAGCTTAGCGGGTACCCGGCGCAGCGGCGAGTGGGGCGCTCAGAGGTACTTGCCGAACAGCACCGTCACCCGCTCCGACAGCCGCTTGAACAGGCCCCGCCTCCTCCACGAGTCCCAGCGGATCTCCACCGAGTGCCGCATGTCCTCCTCGAAGTCCCGCGCCAGCTGCGCCGCCAGGTCCGCGTCGTCCACCACCAGCGAGCCCTCCTCCGCGCTCAGCGCCAGCGGATCCAGGTTCGTCGAGCCCACCATCGACAGCCGGTCATCCACCAGCACCGACTTCGAGTGCATCATCGACACCTCGTACTCCCAGATGCGCACCCCGTTCTCCAACAGCCGCGCATACGTGGCGCGCTGGCCCTCGTGCACCGGAGCAATGTCGTGGTGCCGCCCCGGCGTCAGCACCCGCACGTCCACCCCCGCCTTCGCCTTCGCGATGAGCATGTCCTGGATGGCCCCCGTCGGGATGAAGTACGAGTTGGAAATCCACAGCCGCTTCCTCGCCGAGGCAATCGCCAGCAGCGTCATCCGCTCGGCGTTCGTCAGCACCGGCGCTCCCGTGTGCGTCACGAAGCCCGCGCGCGCCCCGCCCGGCGTGGGCATCGGCTCCGGAAAGGCCTCGGCCGGCAGCATCCCGCCTCCCGCCTCCTGCCAGTTCTGCGCGAACGCCAGCTGGAGGCCTCGCGCCGCCGGGCCCTGCACCCAGATGTTCGCGTCGCGCCACTCGTCCGGCTTGCGCCCCTCGCCAATCCAGCTCTTCCAGATGCCCCAGCCCCCCGTCATCCCGGAGATGCCGTCGCGCACCACCAGCTTGCGGTGCAGCCGCGACTGGAAGCGCTTCAGGTTCAACGTGGCGATGGTCCCCTGCAGCGGCCGGAAGATGCGCACCTCGCACCCGGCCGCCACCAGCTCCGGCCCCACGTTCTCCTCGAAGCGGATGCTCCCCAACGGGTCCACCAGCACGCGGCAGGCCACTCCCGGGTGCCGCTCGCGCAGCGCCTGGATGATGCGGTCCGACGGGTACCCCGGCCGCCAGATGTAGAGCAGGATGTGGATGCTGGAGCGCGCCGCGCGAATCTCCTCCACCAGCCGGTCGAAGACGTGGCCGTTGTGGACGAGCTCCACCTGATTGCCCGGCTCCAGCTCCACGCCCACCGTCTGGTACCACGCGAGCGACATGCCCTCCGGCGTCTCCGGCACGGTGTCGCGGATGCGCAGGGCGAGGCGGTGATTCGGCAGGGGACAGCCCGCCAGTCCCACGGCGAGCAGCAACATCAACCAAGGCGTCTTCTTCACGCGCGCAAGCTAGTCACGCCCCGCGCGGCTGCCTCCGGGGGCCCGCGCTCCGTCCACCCGTCGACAGCACGGCCTCCCCTCTGTCCGCTGGGACGCGCCCCTCCCGGTGCACGGGTGGACGAAACGCGACACCCGCCCCATCCCTCCCCGCGACACGGGCCCGCCGCCGCGCCCCCGCTGCCCGGCTCCCGGGCCGGGGCCGCCACCTCGCTCGCCCTCCTTGGAGACCATGCGACTGCCTGCTTCCCTGCCCTCCTGTCTGGCCTCCCTCTCGCTGCTCGGGGCCGTGCTCGCACCGTCCGCCGCCTCCGCCCGGCCCCTGCCCTCCGGGCACGAGCCGCCGCTGAGCGCGCGGGCCCGGGGCATCCCCGCCGCGCTCTCGCTGCTGCCCGTCCAGAACGTCGAGTGCCCCGCCACCCCCGTCCAGCTGGAGCCCCGCGAGGCCGCTCGCGACGCGGAGCAGACTCCGCCGCCCGAGAAGACGGAGCGGACGTCTCCCCACCTCACGGCCGACACTCCCGTCAAACCCGGCGCCTGGGTGACGTACGGAGCGGTCTCGCTCGTGCCGCTCGGGGGCGTGTACGGCGCGAGCCGCCTCGGCGGAGAGCGGCTGTGGGTGACGGCCGCGGAGATGGCCGCCGGCACCCTCGTGGGCTCGGTGCCCGGAGGGCTGCTGTTCCTCCAGTCCGCCGAGGCCGGTGGACGCTGGGCCGAGCTGGACGTGGCGGCGTTCGGCGCGGGCCTGGTGCTCACGCCGCCCCTCGCCGCGCTCGGCACCTGGGGCCTGGGCGAGCTGGCCTTCGACGGCAGCCAGAACCGGGGCCACGCCTTCCTCGGAGCCCTCGGCGGCGCCGCCGCGGGCACGCTGCTCGGCGTGGTGGTGCACGGCCTGCTCGAGGAGGTCGTCGGCAACCGCGGCGCGCTCGGGTGGTTCCGCAAGTCCATCGCCCTGGGCTTCATCGGCTCGGGTGCCACCGTGGGCTACCAGTGGGCAGGCGGCGGGCCGCGCGCCCGTCCCCGGTGAGTCCCCACCCGCGGGCCCCCGGCCTTGCTAGGCTCCGGGGCCATGAAACGACTCCTCCCGCTGCTCTCCGCGTGTCTGCTGCTCGCCCTCTCCGCCTGTGACGACGGCGCCGTTCCGGACTCGGGAGACCCGGCGAAGGTGACCTTCGCCTCCGAGCTGGGCGTGGACCTCGCCGCCATGAACCGCGGCGAGTCCGGCCTCTACACCCAGGACCTGGCCGTGGGCACCGGCACCGTCGAGCCCTCCGCCGGCCGCTACCTCGAGGTGCACTACACCGGCTGGCTCCCCAACGGCACCCGGTTCGACACCAGCCGCGACAGCAACCAGCCCCTCGCGTTCACGTTCGGCCGCGACCGCCTCATCGCGGGCTTCGAGGAGGGCCTGCTCGGCATGAAGACCGGGGGCAAGCGCCGGCTCGTCATCCCCTCCACCCTCGGCTACGGCGCCTATGGCAGCCCCCCCGCCATCCCGCCCCACTCGGTGCTCATCTTCGACGTGGAGCTGCTCGTCGTCCGCTGAGCCGCGCCCCATGACCGACTTCATCGAGGTGCACGACGGCGTCCTTCCGCCCCGGCTGTGCCAGGACCTCCTCCAGCTCTTCGAGAAGAGCCCCCACGTGCAGCGCGGCCGCACCGGGGGCGGCGTGGACCTCACCAAGAAGGACAGCTTCGATCTCAACCTCACCCAGCACGCGGACTACCAGCCCGTGCTGCGCCAGCTGCTCGACGCGGCCTTCCCTCCGCTCAAGAGCTACCTGCGCAAGTACCTCTACAGCCTCATCGGCGCCGTCTCGCTGTCCACGAAGCACCCGAAGACGGGCCAGGTGACGACGCTCACGCGGGAGAACTTCGCCGAGCTGGGAGACCCCGTCTTCGACCAGCTCGTCGGCTTCCTCTACCGCTACGGCGACCTCACCGTGCAGAAGTACCTCAAGGGCTCCGGCGGCTATCCGCACTGGCACTCGGAGGTGTACCCCAAGGACGCCAGCTGCGAGCCCCTGCACCGCGTGCTCGCCTTCCAGTTCTACCTCAACGACGTGGACCAGGGCGGCGAGACCGAGTTCTTCTACCAGGAGAAGAAGTTCCAATCGAAGGCGGGCCGCATGCTCATCTTCCCCGCCGGCTTCACCCACACCCACCGGGGCAACGTGCCCGAGTCCCACGACAAATACATCATCACCTCGTGGGTGCTCTTCCACCGCGCCGAGTCGCTCTACGGCGGCGCGCCCCGGAAGTGAGCCCGGAAGTGAGTCCCCTCACTTCGCCTTCCACGCGGCGCGCAGGGTGAAGCCCTTGGGGTCCACGCCGAGCAGCCGCACCTGGGGCTCCTCGGCGCCCCCGGCGCGCAGGCCCGCGAGCACCAGCCCCACGGTGAAGTGGCGCAGCACGTCGTCCGTCTCGTTGAACCACAGCTCCATCTCCGTGGGGGACACGTCGCTGACGCGGACCTCGGAGTAGTTGTTGCCGGTGCGGAAGTTCTTCTGCGCCCGCTGCAGCGTGCGGCGCGGCCCCAGCACCTGGAGCATGGAGAACATCGCCCGGCCAATCATCGAGTCCTGGTAGCCGTCGATCATCCGCTCGCCCATGCTGCGCCAGGCCACCTCGGGGCGCGGCTCGCCGGGGAAGGCGGCGCGGGCGCCCAGGTCGATGCAGCGGGACCAGACGGTGGTGGGGTAGGCGGGCAGCAGCGGCTTGTCCAGATCCACTCCCGCCGCGCGCAGCTGCGCCTTGAGCCCGGCGGGCACACCGTCCGGGAACGAGCGGGAGAAGAGTCCCTGGACGGTGTGGTTGAAGACGAGGGGGGTCTCCGGCATGGGGCGCACCCTAGCGCGGAGACCCCCGGAGGGGGAGGGCCCGGACTACGGCGACCCCACGTCCGACACCGGAGGCGCGGACGGCGGAGCCGCCCCGGCCGGAGCGGAGCCCGGCGCGTCGTCCCAGAGCGGCGGCGGCTCGGCGCGCATGAACTCCAGGTAGTCCTCCAGCGCCTGGTCCTGCAGCGGGTGCTGGGTGTTCACGTAGCAGCGCGAGCGCGTCTCGAGGAACTTCTGGTTCCACGGGACGTGGGGCTCGAAGGCGGCGAGCGCCTCGGCGCACCGCTTCCCGGACTCGAGCAGGGTGCCGAGCACCAACCGGGTGCTCAACCGCAGGCTCTCCCCCACGTTGTTGAGGAAGGGCTTCTCCAGCGCCACCCACATCCGCTGTCCCAGCGCCGCATCCTTCTCGGCGAGCTCCATGCCCACGGACAGCGCGTCCTGGAAGACGACGCGGTTGTGCCAGGGCGTCTGGTGCAGCAGGGCGAAGGCGCGCTCGAGCGACTGGGCCGCATCCGCCAGGCGCCCCTGCTGGAGCCGCAACCGCGCCAGCAGCGCCTCGGCATCGAAGGGCTTCATGCCGCGCAGCTGCTCGAGGAGCGGCTGGAGCGCCACCTCGTCCCCGGTGACCGCCAGCAGCGAGCCCACGGCGGTGAGCTCCGAGGGCCCCCGGGGCTGCCACCCGCCCTCGCGCCACAGCCGCAGCGCCTGGCGGGCGTTGTTGTCCTTGAGCGCCTCGTTGAAGGCCTGGCGCCGCTTGAGCGCGGCCTCGTCCAGGCCGGCCCCCGTCCCGACGACGGGAGCGTCCCCGCCCATCATCCGCAGCTCCTCCACCCGCTGCCAGTCCGCCGTGCCGCGCTGCACCTCGGGCCGCTCCGCCTTGCGCTCCCAGGCCGCGCGCCGCAACTGCGAGTGGGAGAAGCCCGACTCCCTGTGCCCCACGCTGCGGGCGAAGGCGAACTCCACGTACGAGAGGTCATCCGTGTTGACGAGCGCCTCCTGGCCCTCGGCCAGCGCGCGGGACACCGCGGGCCCGGCGATGAAGTGCGACAGCACGCCCTCCAGCTCGTTCGTCCCCCACACCCAGGGCAGCGCCCGGCGGTAGGGCTCCTGCGACACGCGCGCCCGCATCCGCTCCAGGTCGTGGCGCAGCGGCATCTCCGTGGCCATGAGGATGAGATCTCCTCCCTGCGTGCGCCACGTCTCCACCGAGCCGAACTCGCTGGCGAGCGTGGCGTAGACGCTGCGCACCGTGCGCGAGTCCACCTCGTACGTCTGCAGCCACTGCAGGAAGATGCCCCCGGGGGCCAGCCGCCGCTTCACCGCCTGGTAGAACTCGCGCGAGAAGAGGCTGGAGATGCCGGCCCGGTAGGGATTGGAGGGCTCGGAGAAGATGATGTCGTAGGAGTCCTTGGAGGCCAGCAACACCTCGCGGGCGTCGTCCAGGTGCACCTTCACCTTGGGGTTGTCGAGCACCTTCTCGTTGACGGGATCGCACTGGCGGGCGAAGCGGAGGATGGCGGGCTCGATTTCCACCGCGTCCACGCGCTCCATCTCCGGCACGGAGCCGAGCCAGCCGGCGGTGCTGCCGGTGCCCAGGCCCACCACCAGCGAGCGGCGGGGGTGGGGGTGGGCCAGCGCGCCGAGCAGGCCGCCCATCACCTGGGTGCCCGCGTCGCCGATGCTGTTGCCGTCCGACTTGCCGTTGACCATGAAGGACAGGCCGTAGGCGCCCATGACGCCCACGCTGCTCTCCACGCCGTCCGTCTCCCACAGCAACCAGTGCCGCGTGCCGGAGGCCCAATCCTTCAGGCCGTTGTGGGACGTGAACTCCACCGTGGCGCGGCCGGCGCCGATGGCGCTGTGGCGCCAGACGGCGGTGGGCCCCGTGGCGGTGAGCAGCAGGGTGGCCACCGCGGCCGAGGCCAGGGGCGGCACCAGGCGCGCGGGGGACGGCGTCTCCTGGCGCAGCGACAGCACCACCGCGACGAGCCCCAGGCCCACCAGCACCGCGCCCACCAGCCGCCACACCCCGGGGGCCGACAGCAGCGGCAGCAGGCCGAAGCCTCCCGCCAGCGAGCCCACGATGGAGCCCACGGTGTTCCACGCATAGGCCTGGCCCACCTGGCGGCCCACGTCGTCACCGCCGCGGCCCAGCAGCGCCAGCAGCAGGGGGAACTGCACGCCGGAGACGAAGGCGGCCGGCAGCACCACCAGCACGGCGATGACGGCCCAGCTCAGCACCAGCCCGCTGAAGCCGAAGACGGACAGCGGCCGCACCACGGCGGCGAGCACCGCCACCCGGTCCCCCAGCGCCAGGGGCACGGCGAGCAGCACCGCCTCCAGGAGGCACGTGAGCGCGAAGCCGTGCAGGGTGGCCGGGCGCTGCTGGCCCCACGCCGCGTACGCCGCGCCGCCCAGGCCGATGCCCGCCAGCGCCACCACCAGGATGAGGCCGAAGGTGAAGGTGGAGCCACCCAGCAGCGGCCCCAGCATGCGGTACCACACCATCTCCATGAGGAAGAAGGCGAAGCCCACCAGCGCCGCGGCGCCCAGCACGAAGCGGCGCGGCGGCAGGGCGGTGGCCGGCGAGGACGCCTGGGCGTCAGCGGAGGCCGTGGACACCTCGTGGCCGGGCAGTGACCGGTCCACCGTGCGGGCCACCAGCGCCACGAGCACGTTGACGAGGGCCGCCAGCCACAGGGTGCTGCGGGTGCCGAACACCTCGAAGAGGAGGAAGGTGGAGGCCGCCGCGCCCGCCACCGCGCCCAGCGTGTTGACGCCGTAGAGGACCGCGACGGCCCGGCGCCGCACGTCCTCCGCCGTCTCGGCCGCGCGCGCCACCGCCGGCAGCGTGCCGCCCATGAGCAGCGTGGGCACCGCCAGCACCAGCGCGGAGAGCACCAGCCGCACCACCGAGCCGAGCCCCAGCCCCATCGTCACCGAGCCGCCCAGGCCCGTGTAGACGGTGCGCGCCAGCATCACCAGCAGGGGCGTCAGCGCCGCGCTCAGGGAGATGAGCAGCTCCAGGTTGGCGTAGAAGGCCAGCGGGCGCTTCTCTTTGTCCACCCTGCCGCCCAGCAGCGCCCCGCCCAGGCCCAGCCCGCCCATGAAGATGGCCAGCACCGCGGCCGACGCCGCCGTCGAGGCCCCGAAGATGAGGCGCAACTCGCGCTGCCATGCCGTCTGATACACCAGGGAGCAGAAGCCCGAGCCGAACAGCAGGGGGGCAATCTTCCAGACACGTGCGTTCATCATTCCTCTGCCAGTCGCGGCGGACGGGGACCCGAAGGGCGGGATTGAACCAGTGCCCTCCCGCCGAGGCCAGTTCCACGTGCGAAACCGCTCCCATACCGGGCGTGCATCCAGCCCTCACCCCCTGCGGGAATGACTTGCATGACCCATGAGGTGGGGCGCGGTTGACGCGACGCGTTGGCGCGGGGCGCCGTACATGCCTCGCATGGGGAGACGAACCGTCGCTTATGCCCGCCCGGAGGGGGACCTTGTTGAAGGCGAGGGCGAGCCGTTAAGGGAGCGCCCCCCCTTCCCCGATACGACTTTCCCTTCATGAAACAGTACGAGAAGAAGCTCGACGCGAACGGCCGCCCCTACCTGGAGACGCACCTGGAGGGGCTGATGCTCACCCGCCTGCCCCTGCTCAACAAGGGCACCTCCTTCAGCCTCGAGGAGCGGCGCGAGTTCGGATTGATGGGCCTGCTGCCCACGCACGTCTCCTCGCTGGACGAGCAGCTCGAGCGCTCCTACGCCAACTTCCGCTCCTTCCGCTCGGACCTGGACAAGCACGTCTTCCTGCGCGCGCTGCAGGACCGCAGCGAGGTGCTCTTCTACGCGCTGCTCCACCGGCACATCGAGGAGATGATGCCCATCATCTACACCCCCGTGGTGGCGCAGGCGGTGGAGCAGTTCAGCCGCATCTACCGCTACCCGCGCGGGCTGGTGGTGAGCCCGGAGAACATCGGCGAAATCGATTCGCTGCTGGCGCACACGCCCTTCCCGGACGTGCAATTGATTGTCGCCACGGACAACGAGGGGATTCTCGGCATTGGAGACCAGGGCTTCGGCGGCCTGGCCATCTGCATCGGCAAGCTGTCCCTGTACACGGCCGCGGCGGGAATCGACCCGGCGGTGACGCTGCCGGTGGAGCTGGACGTGGGCACGAACCGCAAGGAGCTGTTGGATGATCCGCTCTACCTGGGCGTGAAGCGCCCGCGCATGGAGGGCAAGGAGTACGACGACTTCATCCACGCCTTCGTGACGGCGCTCAAGAAGCGCTTCCCCCACGTGCTGGTGCAGTGGGAGGACTTCAGCAAGCAGAAGGCCTTCGACGTGCTGGAGCGCTACCGGGACGTGCTGCCCTCGCTCAACGACGACATCCAAGGCACGGGCGCGGTGGTGCTGGCGGGCCTGCTGTCGGCCACGCGGCGCGGCCAGACGACGCTCGGCCAGCAGGTGTACCTGGTGCACGGCGCGGGCGCCGGGGGCGTGGGCGTGGCGCGGCAGATCGTCCGCGGCCTGGAGCGCGAGGGCCTGAGCACGCAGCAGGCGCGCGAGCGCATCTACCTGATTGATTCCAAGGGCCTCATCCTGAAGGACCGCAAGGGGCTGGAGCCGTACAAGCTGGAGTTCGCGCACGAGCCCTCGCGCGTGGCGGGGTGGAAGCTTCAGGGAGGCATTCCGAGCCTGCTGGAGACGGCGCGGGAGGCGAAGGTGACGGTGCTGCTGGGGCTGAGCGGGCAGCGGTCGGCGTTCGGCGAGGACGTGGTGAAGGCGGTGGCGGCGAACACGCCGTACCCGGTGGTGTTCGCGCTGAGCAACCCGACGGCGAACAGCGAGGCGGTGCCGGCGGACATCTACAAGTGGACGCAGGGCAAGGCGCTGGTGGCCACGGGCAGCCCCTTCGAGGACGTGGAGTGGGACGGGGCGCCGCACCCGGTGGGCCAGGGCAACAACGCCTTCATCTTCCCGGGACTGGGGCTGGGCGTGCTGCTGACGCGGGCGAAGCGGGTGACGGACGGGATGCTGACGGCGGCGTCGCTGGCGCTGGCGGACTACACGGACGGGGCGCGGCTGGCGCAGGGCGCGCTGTACCCGCGCATGGACCGGTTGCGCGCGGCGAGCCGGCAGGTGGCCATCGCCGTCATGCGGCAGGCGGTGAAGGAGGAGGTGGCCCAGCGCAAGCTGCCCGAGGACCTCGAGGGCCTGCTCGAGGCGGAGATGTGGCGGCCCGAGTTCCTCCCGCTGCGGCGCGCGCCGGGCAAGTAGCGCGCCCCGGGTGAATGCCGCGCCTATGCTCCGCGCGGCATCCGCACGGTGAAGGAGGTGACGCCCCCGGCCGAGCCCACCTCCACCCGGCCGCCGTGGCCCATCGCCACCTGGTGCACGATGAAGAGCCCCAGCCCCAGGCTGCCCGCGGGGCGGAACGCCGACAGGCCCCGGCGGAACGGCTCGAAGAGCACCGGCAGCAGCTCGGAGGGAATCGGCTCGCCCTCGTTGGACACCGCCAGCTCCACCTCTCCCTCCAACTCCCGCGCCCGCACGGACACCAGCGACCCTGGCCGCGAGTGCCTCAGCGCGTTGGACAACAGGTTGGAGAGCACCTGGCGCATGCGCTCGCCGTCCCACCAGCCCTCGCAGCGCGCGTCTCCCTCCAGGAGGATGCGCCGGTCCGGGTGCGTCACCGAGAACTCGTCGATGACCTCCTGGCACAGCAGGACGAGATCATTGTGCGCGCGCTCCAGCGGCAGGCCGCCGCCCAGCCGCCCGCGCGTGAAGTCCAGCAGATCCGACACCATGCGCCCCATGGTGTCCGCGCTGTTCGCGATGCGCCCGGCCGTGCGCAGCACCGTCTCCGGGGCCGGCCGCTCCAGGCGCTGCAGCGTGCGCGCCCCCAGGGAGATGGAGGCCAGGGGGTTGCGCAAGTCATGGCTCACCACGCCCAGGTACTGCTGCTCCAGCTCGGAGCGCTGCCGGGCCTCGTCCTTGGCCCGCCGCTCCTCCTCGTAGAGCCGGGCGCGCTCCAACGCCTGGGCGCACAGCCCGCAGAGCGACTCCAGGTGGGCCTTCTCCTGCGCGCTGAAGCGGCGCAGCGAGGCGAAGCTCAGCCCCAGCACGCCCACCACCCGCTCCCCCACCTTCAACGGCGTGCTCAACCAGGTGCGGCTGCGGCTGCCCCGCACGGAGGGGGCGAACTCGGGCCACTCCCACGCCAGGGACCCGGTGGCCTGCACGGCCTGGGTCCGCCCCTCGAGCACGGCCACGGTGGAAGGCGTGCGGATTTGCAGCGGGAAGAGGCCGAACTCGTGCAGGAGGGTGTGGGGATAGCCGAAGTAGCTGGAGATGCGCAGCCGCTCGCCCTCCACCAGGCTGAGCACGCCCGCGTAGGCGCCCAGGGACTTCAGCCCATGAGACACCAGGGCCTCGCCCACCTGCTGGGGGGTGAGCGCATGCGCGAAGGCGGCCGTGGTGGACTGGAGCTCCGCGGCGCGCTGCTCGTTCAGCTTGCGCTCGGTGATGTCCAGGTAGGTGCCCGACAGCCGCGTGGCCCGCCCGTCCGCGCCGAAGAGGACCCGGCCCCGCGAGGCGATCCACCGCAACACCCCGTCCTGCGCGCCCACCGTCCGGTACTCCGCCGAGAACGAGCCCCCGGCCTCCCCGGCCAGCGCGCGACGGACGCCCGCCGCCACCCACGCCCGGTCCTCCGGGTGGGTCGCCGCCCGCCACACCTCCAGGTCCACCGGGGCCTCCGGCGGCAGCCCGAACAGCTCCTTGGCGCGCGCGTCCCAGTGGTGCTGCCCGGTGGCCAGCTCGTAGCTCCACGCGCCCAGCCCGGCCGAGTCGAGCGCCAGCCGCAGCCGGGTCTCGCTCTGCCCCAGCTCCGCCATGAGGTGATTGAGCCGGCGCTCGGCCTCCCGGCGCTCGGAGAGGTCCACCACCATCGACACGCCGCGGTGGGGCTCGCCGTCGAAGGCGGCCGAGCCCAGCATCACGTCCACCCGCGAGCCGTCCTTGCGCACGTATTGCTTCTCGTACAGCCCGCTGAAGCCCTGGGCCCGCAGCTTCTCGATGGACCACGCGTCCGGCACCGCCCACTCCGGCGGCGTCATCTTCCGCCAGTCGATGAGGCCCCGCTCCAGGTCCTCGCGCGTGTAGCCCACCATGGCCAGGAAGAGGTCATTGGCCTCGAGGACGGAGCCGTCCAGGTCCCAATAGAGGATGCCCACCAGGCCGGACTCGGTGAGCCGGCGAGCGCGGGCCCGCGAGCGCTCCAGCTCGCGTTGCAGCCGGGCCTTGTCGGCCTGGGCCTCCTCGCGCTCGCGCTGGCGGGCCTGCTCCGCGCGGCGCATGCGGATGAGGGCCCACGTCTGCGCCACCAGGTGGCGCGAATCGATGGGCTGGGGGATGTAGCCGTCCGCGCCGTCCTCGAAGAGCCGCTCCTCCAGCTCCGCGTCCTGCAGCAGGGCGGAGATGTAGAGCACGGGGATGGCGGAGGTGGCGGGGTCCTCCTTGAGGCGGCGGCACACCTCGAAGCCGCTCATGTCCGGCAGGCACACGTCCAGCACCACCACGTCGGGGCCGGACAGGGCCGCGGCCAGGGCCATCTTGCCGCTCACCGCCTCCACCACCTCCATGCCCGCCAGGCGCAGCGTCTGGGCGAGGAGGTAGCGCTTGGCCTCCGTGTCGTCGACCACCAGCACCCGTCCGTCCAGCCGGGGAGGTGAGGCCCGCTTGTCCTGGGTCCCCCGTCTCGCGGAAGGGGCGGAGTGGCTGCTGCTCGTCACGATGAAGGGCTCCCTACTCGCCTGGGGGGGACAGGCGCCACCGGACAGATTACCGCCTTGCCCCCTCCCTCCCGCCGCTCCGTCCCACCCTGGAACCCAACAGTTGTCCGCCACCGTACGCGTCCCCTGCCCGGCCCGGCCCCTCGCCCTCCAGGGGAGCGAGCGTCAGCGGAATCCTTTACCCGGGGTGAGCGGAAGGGCCACCGGAGGTGTCCTCATCCAGGCCGGGGCGAAGGGTCCGCCAGCACGCCTCAGACGAGGTGGACGGCCTCGGCATGGAGGTGACGGACCTTCTGCTCCGCCAGCAGGCGGTAGAGCCGCTGGGTGACGATCATCCTCGGGAGGGGATGGAAGAGCCCTCCCCGCCTGCCGAACTTCTGCCGGGTGAACACCCAGTCCAGGTTCCCCACGCTGTCGCGCGAGACATACACGGCCGAGAGCAACCGGAGTCCGAGAACGTGGCCCTCGGGACAGCGACTCGGGTCGGGCTCCGGGTAGAGATAGCTCCCTCCTGCGTGGGTGGGAGGTACGACCTCGGCCGTGGCCGAGGGAAGGACGAGCTGGTGATGGTCCAGGGTCGGCCTGCCACCCCTGCTCACGATGGGACGCAGCTCGTAGCCGGTGATGCGGTGCTGGCGGAGCACCTCGGCGAGCCGGGAGGTGATGACGTACTCGCCTCCCATGGTGATGGAGAGCTCGCGGCTCTTGGGGATGCGGCGCAACTCCAGGTGCAGCGCGTTGGCCTGCCGGGCCCCGGAGCCGCAATGGGGACAGGCAGCGGATTCGTCATAGCGAGTGCCACACTCCGCGCCCGTGGGCCGGAAGAAGGGCCAGAACCCCACCATGACGTACTCGGCGGCCCGCAGCTCTCGCGGCGTGTAGTGGCGCTCCACGTCACACATGCTGAAGAGCGTGGTGCCCCGGGCGCGGTACTCCCACTCGATGGCCCGCAGCTGCTCCACCAGCGGATTGTCTACATCCAGCAGCAGGCGGCGCACGTGCCCCAGCGGCAACGTCTCCCCCACGCCTGGAGGCACATGGCGCCTGGCCTCTTCCTCCGGCATCCTGAGCTCGAGAATCTCTCTCATGGTTGGAAGTGAATGCCCGGCAGAGGATAGCGGGAATACACCCTCCGCATGATCTCCTGCAGATCCGCGAGCTCCGGCAGGAGGCCTTGCCCATATCTGGCTTCTTGCCGGAAGGCGTTGGTGATGAGCTGGTGGTAGGCGGGGTCCAGGTCCACGGTGGGGCCGTCCTCGGCACCACCCAGGTACTTGGGGTGGACATGGTGCTTCTGCTTCGGCTTGCCGTGGAGGTGGGGGAAGCGCTTCCTCGCCTCCGCCATGCCCTGGTCGAAGAGCGAGCGCGCCAGCTTCGGGTCCAGGAAGCCCCGGGCCGTGGGATTGGCCGCGGCGGGCTTCTGCGGAGCCGGTGTCTGGGCCGCGGGCGGCTTCGCCGCGGAGGAGGAGGGCGACGCGGGGGCCGCCGCAGGGGGAGGCTCGGCCTTCGGAGCCGGAAGTGGCTTGTTGGGCGCGGGCGGCTTCGCGGGACGCGGAAAGCGGAACCGGGGGCCCAGGGCCAGGACCTGCGGCTCCCCACTCCCCGTGCTCTCGTACGAGGAAGGAGCAGGAGTCCCCGCACACGCCAGGAGGAGGACCCACCCCAGCAGGAACCCGTACCCCGAATGTCGTCTCATGAGGCCGGGACGCTAGCATTCGCATCGCGCCCACCACGCAAGAACACCCCGAGAGTCCCCGACCAGGCCGGGGCGAAGCGTCCGCCAGCACGCCTCAGACGAGGTGGACGACCTCGGCATGGAGGTGACGGACCTTCTGCTCCGCCAGCAGGCGGTAGAGCCGCTGGGTGACGATCATCCTCGGGAGGGGATGGAAGAGCCCTCCCCGCATGCCGAACTTCTGCCGGGTGAACACCCAGTCCAGTTCCCCCACGCTGTCGCGCGAGACATACAGGGGGGAGAGCAACCGGTGACCCAGGACATGACCCTCGGGGCAGCGGCTCGAGTCGGGCTCCGGGTAGAGATAGCTCCCTCCTGCGTGGGTGGGAGGTACGACCTCGGCCGTGGCCGAGGGAAGGACAAGCTGGTGATGGTCCAGGGTCGGCCTGCCACCCCTGCTCACGATGGGATGCAGCTCGTAGCCAGTGATGCGGTGCTGGCGAAGCACCTCGGCGAGCCGGGAGGTGATGACGTACTCCCCTCCCATGGTGATGGAGAGGTCACGGCTCTTGGGGATGCGGCGCAACTCCAGGTGCAGCTCGTTGACCTGCCGGGCCCCGGAGCCACAATGGGGACAGGCAGCGGATTCATCGTAGCGGGTGCCACACTCCGCGCCCGTGGGCTGGAAGAAGGGCCAGAACCCCACCATGACGTACTCGGCGGCCCGCAGCTCTCGCTGCGTGTAGTGACGCTCCACGACACACATGCTGAAGAGCGTGGTGCCCCGGGCGCGGTACTCCCATTCGATGGCCCGCAGCTGCTCCACCAGCGGATTGCTCACCTCCAGCAGCAGGCGGCGCACGTGCCCCAGCGTCTCACCCACGCCTGGAGGCACGTAGAGCGCGGCGTTCTCCTCCGATGTCCTGAGTTCGAGTATTTCTCTCATGGTTGCAAGTGGATGCCCGGTAGAGGGTAGCGGGAATAGACCTGTCGCATGATGTCCTGTTGCTCCGCCGCAGATGGAAGCTCCCCCTGGCCGTACCTGTACTCTTTGCGGAAGGCATTGGTGATGAGCTGGTGGTAGGCGGGGTCCAGGTCCACCGTCGGGCCGTCCTCGGCACCACCCAGGTACTTGGGGTGGACGTGGTGCTTCCGGGTGAGCTGCCCTGGATTGAGCGATGACCGTTACCCTGGCTGACGGGAGGAGTCCCCCTTCGTCTCCTCGTCCAGGCCCGGCAGCTCCAGCTGTTTCCGGGCCCCGCGGCGCCGCCAGCCGGCACGTCCCGAGGGCCGGCGCGGAGGCCCGTGCGTGGGCAGCAGCTCGGGGACGTCCTTCCACCCTTCCTCGACGAGCGCCTCGAAGGAAGCGCCCGTGGGGGTGGCGGACACCACGGACTCGAGCCGCCGCGCCTGCCGGTCCAACTCGCGGATGGCCTGGAGCCGCTCGTCGTTGCCGAGCTTCGCCGCGTCCACCGCCGAGCGCAGCACGCGCAGCGTCTCGTCGTAGACATCCAGCCGCACCGGGAAGGGCTGCCGGTCCTTGCCACCCTGGGCGAAGGCGAAGCGCGCGGGATCCGTGAAGCGCGAGGGCGAGCCATGGAGGACCTCGGCCACGCTGGCCAGCGCGGCCACGGTGCGCGCGCCCACGCCGGGGGTGAGGAGCAGCTCAGCGAAGTCGCGAGGGCCCTGCTCGGCCGCGGCGGCCAGCGTGCCGTGGAGCCGGCGCAGCACCACGTCGTCGCGTGTCACCTCCTCGTGCACGGGCATCTGGAGGTGGGGCAGTGGCGGAGTGAAGGGCACGGGCTCGGGGGCGGACTGGGGACGCAGCTTGCGCAGGGCGCCCAGCACCACGTCAGGCCCCTGGGAGACGAGCTCCACCTGCGCGGCCCGGGCCCGCGAGGCGCGCCTGTCCGTGAGGTTGAGGATGACGCCCTGGTTGGGCCCCTCGATGGCGGCGTGGGGCGAGTCCACGAAGCTGCCCAGGCCCTCGGAGAGCCAGTGGTAGCGCCGGGCCTGGCGGGCCTCGGCGTTCATCCCCTGCTGCACCACGGCCCACGCGTTGTCGTCCGAGAGGATGAGGCTGTGGGCATACAGCTCGAAGCCGTCCTGCACGGCGGCGCTGTCCACCTTGGCCGCGAGGCGGCTGGCGCGGATCAGCGCGTCGGCGTCGATGCCCACGCGATCGCCGATGATGCGCAGCTCGTCGGGGGTGCGGCGCGCCTGGAGCCCCTTGCCGCCGACGACGTAGAGGCCGAGCTGACGGCCGCCGGGGGTGAGGCCGCGCTTGAGGGCGCCGAGCACGGTGGTGGTGACGCCCGAGGAGTGCCAGTCCATGCCCATGACGGCGCCGAGGGACTGGAACCAGAAGGGGTGGGCGAGCCGGCGAAGCACCTCGTGGCGGCCGTAGTGGAGCACGAGCGCCTCGACGAGGACGCGGCTCATGCGCGCCATGCGCTCGGCGAGCCAGTCCGGCACGCGGCCCGAGTGGAGGGGAAGGTCTGCACTGCCCGTACGGTCCATGATGACTCCGGAGGTAACCTCCTGGAGTCAACCTCTGACCTCGGGTCCTTCTTCACGGTGGGGCCCGCGGAGACAAGGGCCCGGCCGCTCCACGGGCGGGCGGACCGCGCCCATTTCCCCTCGCCCTCCGGGAGAGGGACGGGGTGAGGGTGCCACGCCTCCCGGGTTGAACCCCCTGTGCCCACTCCGCTGTCCCGAGGTAGGCATGGACACACCTTGGCACCACAAGTGGGGGAACTCAGGCGCCAGACGCCAGATGCCACCGAATCTGGCATCGGGTACAGACAGCGGCGCCATGCTCGTCGTTCACCCCCACTTCCACCGGCGCCGCACCGGCGTCACCGCGCACACCGAGCGCATCGTCACCGAGCTGGCGCGGTTGATGGAGACGCGGGCCGTAGGGGGAAACCTGGAGGAGGACGTGCCGCGCATCGCCTGGGGCGAGCTGTGGCGGCGCATCCGCCAGGAGCCGGTGGTGTGGCACGCGCACCGGAACAACGAGCTGCTGGCCGGGCTGCTGCTGCGGTGGGTGGGCCGGGAGGTGCGGCTCGTCTACACGCGCCACGGAGGCAAGCCGCCGGGCCGCTTCACGCGCTTCCTCACCCGCTTCGCCGAGCAGCTCGTCACGCTCAACGCCCAGAGCGCGGGGTGGATGGGGAGGCCCTCGCAGCTGGTGCCGCACGGCGTGGACCTGGAGCGCTTCACCCCGCCCGCGGACCGGGAGGCGGCGTGGAAGGCACTGGGGCTCGGTGGCCGGCGGGGAATCGGCGTGGTGGGCCGCATCCGCCCCAGCAAGGGCCAGGGAGACTTCGTCGAGGCCCTCACGCCCCTCCTGCCCGAGCTCCCCGCGTCCGAGTGGACCCCAGTGCTCGTGGGGCTGGCCAAGGGGCGAGACCGCGCGTGGGCCGAGCACCTGCGTGCCCAGACGAGCGGACGCCTGGTGCTGGCCGGGGAGCAGCGCCCGGTGGTGCCCTGGTACCAGGGCCTGAGCGTGCTGGTGAACCCGACGCACTTCGAGTCCTTCTCCATGGTGATGCTGGAGGCGATGGCGTGCGGCTGTTGCACGGTGATGAGCCGGCTGCCGCACGTGCCTTCCTTCATCGAGCACGGCCGCACCGGCTTCCTCTTCGAGCCGGGCAACGTGGCCGAACTGCGCGAGCTGCTGCGCCAGCTGCTGCACGAGCCGGAGCGGGCGAGGCAGGTGGGGCTCCACGCCGCCGAGGAGGCCCGGGCGCGCTTCGGCGTGGCGAACGAGGCCCGGGCGCTCGCGCGGGTGTACCAGTCAGCACTGGGCCGCTGAGCGCCCCGAGACGGAAGCACCGGGACTCGATGAGGCTGGCCTCGCGCGGGCCCGGTACGCCACCTCGTTCATCGAGCGCCGGTACTCGCGGCTCGCCGAGGCGAACAGCCCGTCCTGGTCCCCCACGCACCGGTGCCAGTTAACGGGTGACGGGAAGAGCCCCACCCCGTCCCTCGCCCGGTGGGGGAGGGAGTGCGCGCCTACTTCTTCGAGCGCGAGGAGCTGGAGCGGCTGCGCGAGCTGGATCGGCCGCGCGAGCCGGACGAGCGGGAGCGCGAGCCGGACGAGCCGCTCGACTTGCGCCGGGACTTCGCGGCGGTGGTGCGGCTGCGGGACTTGGCTCCGGAGCTGCGGGTGCCGCGGGCCGGCTTCGCCCGGCGCGACGAGCTCTTCGCGGACGTCTTCTTCGCGGAGGTCTTCTTCGCCGAGCGCTTCGAGGCGCCCTTCGTCTCACCGGACTTGCCGCGCTGCTTGTTGACGACGCGGGCGGCGAGCTCCTCGGCCCGGCCCTCGCTGGCGCCCCGCTTGCGCGCGGACTGTTTGATTTTAGCGTACTGCCGCTGACGCTTCGGACTCTTCACTCCACGCGGTGGCATCCGGTCCTCCTCCTGAATGTCGGCTGACTCGCACGCCCAAGTTGGTGAACATCCCGCGTTCGCCAACCCCTTGCGCCCACTGGACGTCCAGCGCCGGACAGCTCAGGCCGCGGATTGACTGGAGGAGGACGGCCCGGCGTCCACGGAGCGCTCGGCCACGGGCAGGGTGATGAAGAAGCGGGTGCCGCGGCCCGGCTCGCTCTCCACGCGAATCTCTCCGCCGAGCGCGGTGATGATGCGGTGGCACACCGACAGCCCCAACCCCGTGCCCACGCCCACGGACTTGGTGGTGAAGAAGGGCTCGAAGATGCGCCGCAGGTTCTCGGCGGGGATGCCGGCGCCGGTGTCACCCACCGCCACGGTGACACGGTCCGGAGCGGAGAGCCGGGCCTCCACGCGAATCTCGTTCTCCCGCACCCGGCCCGGGGGAATCGCGTGCGCCGCGTTGATGATGAGGTTGAGGAACACCTGGCCCAGGCGCGCCGCGTTGGCGTGCACGGGCGGCACCGCGCCACAGTCCTCCACCAGGCGGGCCCTGTCCCTCACCTCGTGCCGGGCCATCTTGGCCGAGCCGCGCACCACCTCCGCCAGGTCCACCGGGCCGAGCACCACGTCATCCGGCCGCGACAGCGACTTGAGGTCCTGCACGATGAGGCGCACGCGCTCGGCGCCCTCGCAGGCCTCGGCGAGCGCGGAGATCATCTCCTCGCGGGCCTCCGAGGAGGGAGCGCCGGACAGCTCCGTCAGCTCCTGGTGGACGTAGCGCAGGTTGCCGAGGATGAAGGCGAGCGGGTTGTTGATTTCATGGCCCACGCCCGCGGCGAGCCGGCCCACGGCGGCGAGCCGGTCCGCGAAGAGCAGCTGCTCCTGGGCGGACTGGAGCTGCTGGAGGCTGTCCTGGAGACGGACGTTGGCGTCGGCGAGCTCGGCGGTGCGCAGACGCACCGTGTCCTCGAGCAGGGCGTGGTAGCGGCGGGCCTCGCGCTCGGAAGCCTCGGCCTCGGCGCGGATGAGCCGCTGCTTCTCCTCGAGCAGCTGACGCAGCTCGCGCGCCATCCGGTCGAAGGCGCGCGTGAGCCGGCCCAGCTCGTCCTGGCCCACCCGGGGAAGTTGGATGTCGAAGTCCCCCCGCCCGATGCGCTCGGCCACGCCCATGAGCCCCTGGAGCGAGCGCTGCAGCGGGGTGAGGATGGCGAAGGCGAGCGCCAGCACGAGCACGATGCAGATGACGGGGAAGACGAGCGCCAGTTGCTGGGTGAGCTGGACGTTCTCGTCCCAGCGGCGCCGCAGCTCGTCCATCTCGGCCAGCTCGGCCTGCTGCAGGGCCTGGAGGCGCTGGCCCACGGTCTGCTCGAACTGGGAGTACAGCAACCACTCCAGCGTGGAGCCCACCGAGCTGCCCTCGGGGAGGGCACGCACCCGCGCCGCGGCCCACTCCGACCATTGCCGGATGGCGTCGCGGAGCGCCTGCTGCTCCTGCCGCTCGGCCTCCTCGGACCTGTCGCCCAGCCAGCGCTCCTCGCGCGACAGGCTGTCCCCGAGCAGCACCAGCTCCTCATCCACCTCGAGCATCAACTCGCGCTGGGCGAGCGCGGTGCTGCCCTCCACCCGCCGCCTCTGGGCGAGCATGTTCAGGTAGGGCCAGGCCAGCGCGTGCAACCGCACATAGGCGTCGCGCTGCTCCTGGATGGCGGTGAGCTGCTCGCGGATGTACTGGCCCTTCTGGGCTCCGACGTAGAGGTGGACGCCCATGAGGCAGACGAGCCCGACCGCCAACAAGGCGAACAGGAACACCTTGGCGCGAATCGTCATCGCCGGGCCTCGTGCCGAACCACCACCCGTGCATGCTCGCACGACGGCCCACACGACGCGAAGAGGGGAAATCCCAGGTCCCTCGGCAGCCCGGCGGCGGGGACCTCCAGTATCCTCCCTCTCCCCTGTCCCACGGGACAGGGCCCCGCCATCTGCAAGGCCCCCCTACCTGCTTCGAGAGCGTCCCCGTCCTCCTCGCGCCTGCCCGCCTGCCCCGCTTCTCACGGGGAGGCCCGGGTCATCTTCGCCTGCAGGCGCTTGTAGAGCTCCAGGACGAGCCGCAACTCCTGCTCGGTGCGCTGCTCGATGGCGGCGTAGTCGCGGCTCTCGTAGCTCTCCCAGACGCCCTTGCTGGAGCCCTTGCGCTCCTGCAATCCCAGACGTCCGGCCATCTCGCGGGTCGTCTTCGGATAGAGGAGGGTCTCCTTGGGGAAGAGGAAGCTGGCCGCGTTGGCGAGGTCGATGGGGCGGGACTTGAAGAAGACCTCGAACAGCTCGGCCGGGCTGGCGATCTCGTTGAAGACGGAGCGGCAGTAGAGCGCCGGAAGGTCGAACTTGGCGATGCCCGCGCCGCACACGACGAGGTCCGTGGCCGGCTTGCCCATCACCCGGACCTTCTCCTCGCGCTGGCGGCGCCACTCCTCCTCGAAGCGGGCCTTGATGGCCGAGAGCAGCGCGGCCTCGGACTCGAAGTTCCAGAGCCAGAGTCCCTGCACCTCGGGCGCGTCGGGGATGGGGTCCTCGAAGCGCTTGCTGAAGAAGCATCCACCCAGCAGCAGGTGACCCGGGCGCGCGGGGTTGACGGTGAGCGAGCTGAGACTCGCGTTGCGGTCATCGGGAGGGGCGTAGGCCTCCAGGTCGAAGAACAACATGGGGAGGAGGCTACCACTCCGCGTGCGGGTGCCGCCGTGTGCCGGATGACACTCGCCCCGGCGGGGTTCCTGACATGGACACTCACCCTGTCGGGCATGCGTCACCCGCTGGGGAGGGGCGGCCGGAGGGGCGGGAAAAGTGCTTGGATGGAGCGGCGAGGAACCGCATTCCCAGGAGGCATCCCCTGCCCTCTCCCAAGCAGACACTGTGCGCCGCGCTGGCGGCCGGGTGCTTCTTCACCCCCACCGTGGCCGAGGCCCGCTTCGGCAAATCAGGAGGCTCGTCCTCGTCCGGCGGCTCGCGCTCGTCGGGCTCCAGTTCGTCCTCGTCCGGCGGCTCGCGCTCCTCGGGCTCCGGCTATTCCGGGTGGAACTCCCGCGAGCACGGCAGCAGCAGCGTCAGTGGGGGCAAGTCCCGGGTCCACGACGCCACGCCGGTGGGCCAGGGTGGAGACGATTCGCCGGACTCCGGCGGCAACGATGGAGGGGGCCAGGGCCCACGTCCCCGAGGGCCCATCCTCACGCCGGGCATGGCGTGGATCTCCATGTCGGGGGCGTACGTTCCGTACTACCGACGGTACCGTCCGCGACCGGTGACCCAGGAGCCGGAGGAGGAGAACCATCCGGTGATGGTGCGGATGGGAGTGGACGCGAACGCCCTGAAGGAAGGCGGAGCGGTGGGCTTCAACCTGGGCATCGAGGAGCGGCACTGGGGCGTGGCCACGCACATCACGGCGCTGACGCTGAACACGGATGACGGCTCGGAGGGAAAGGACCACATCCACCTGGCGGACGTGGCCCTGACGTTCTCCCCGATCGCGAGCGAGAACGGGCGGCTGAGGTGGGAGGCGGGCGTGGCGATGGCGCGAGCGCCGGACATCACCTTCATCGGCCCGAGCCTGGCGCTGTCGTTCGAGCGGTGCCTGTTCGGCCCGTTCGACGTGGAAGGCCGGCTGCAGTGGGTGCCGCTGCCGCACCTGCAACTGGATGGACAGGCGGCACTGGCGATGCACCTGGGCACGCTGACGCTGAGGGCGGGCTGGCGCGGACTGCTGCTGGATGACCGGGGCCACCTGGATGGGGTGGTGCACCGGGACAAGCTGGGCGGCCCATTCGCGGGCATCGGCCTGCACTTCTGAAACAGCAGCCACCTCCCGGGCGCGCTCTTCACGAACTTGGTCGGGTAGACCGGGGAGTTACCTCCCCGGCCCCCCACGGATCCGGACGTGCGGAATTCCCGCATCCGGCTCTTCGGCTCATGGACTCACTGCGAGCGGAAGCCCATCTCGCACCCTGCGCTGGACGAG
>NZ_DASUNC010000020.1:0-72518 GCF_036277355.1 Archangium sp. | reverse complement strand
CACCCTGTCTCCTGGCTCCACTGGGAAGGCCTGCCACGCCGCCCTCGTGAAATTCACCAGCGAGCGGTGCTGCACCACCACTCCCTTCGGCTTTCCCGTCGACCCCGACGTGTACAGCACGTACGCCGCTGCCTCCGCCGGTACCTCCACCTTCAGCTCAGGTGCTCCCTCCACCGGCCGCGACGCTTCCTCCACGTCCAGCCACACACGGCCCGCTGCTTCTCCCAGCTTCTCCCGCAGTGCTCCTCTGGCCACCACCACCCGTGCGCCGCTGTCCTCCAGCATGAAGCGCAGCCGCTCCACCGGGTACTCCGCATCCAGCGGGACGTACGCCCCTCCCGCCTTCAGCACGCCCAGCAGCGCCACCACCATCTCCACCGAGCGCTCCACGCACACGCCCACCCTCGTCTCCAACCCCACCCCACTCGCCCTCAACTGACGCGCCAGCTGCGCCGCCCGCGCGTCCAGCTCGCGGTACGTCACCGTGCGGCTTCCTTCCATCACCGCCAGCGCGTCCGGCGTCCTCGCCTCCTGCGCCTCGAAGAGGGAGTGCAGGGTCGCCTCGCGTGGCACCTCCTCGCGAGCGCAGTTCCACTCCACCAGCAGCCGGTTGCGCTCGGCCTCCTTCAGCAGTGGCAGCTCATCCACCACCCGGTCCGGAGCAGCCACCGCTCCTTCGAGCAGGGCCTCCATCCGCTCCAGCATCCGCTCGATGCGATCCGCATCGAACAGGTCCGCGTTGTAGAGCACGCTCAACATGAGGCCGTCGGCCATCCGCGTCATCATCACGGTCAGATCCATCTCGGTGCTCGCCGGCTCCGAGGGAATCAGCCTCACCCCGACGCCTCCGGGCAGCGTGGTGGGCTCCGGGATCTCCTCCACGTGCGCGAAGAGCACCTGGAACAGCGGCGCCCTCGTCACGTTGCGCTGCACTCCGAGCGCCTTCAGCAGCGGCTCGAAGGGCACGTGGGGATGCGTGAACGCCCCCAGCACCGACTGCTTCGCGCGCCGCAGCAGCTCGCGGAAGTCCGGCCGTCCCGACAGGTCCGCCCGCAGCACCAGCGGCTCGAAGAACAGGCCGAGCAGCCCTTCCGTCTCCACCTGGCCACGGTTCGCGAACGGCACGCCGAGCAGCAAATCCTTCTGTCCGCTGTAGCGCGACAGCAGCATCTGCAATCCGGTCAGCACCGACATGAAGAGCGTGGCGCCCTCGCCGCGCGCCACCGCCTCCAACCGCTCCACCAGCCGATTGGACAGCATCGTCGTCCTGCGGCCCGCCCGTCCCGCTCCGGCCACGCGCTTCGGCCGATCCACCGGCAGATCCAGCACGTGCGGCGCGCCCTCCAGCTGCTCACGCCACCAGGCGAGCTGCGACTCCAGCACCTCGCCGCGCAGCCACTCCCGCTGCCACACCGCGAAGTCCGCGTACTGCAACGGCAGCTCCGCCAGGGGCGACGGCCGGCCTTGCGCGAAGGCCTCGTACATCGCCACCACCTCACGCGTCAGCACCCCCATGGACCAGCCATCCGACAGGATGTGGTGCACCACCAGCAGCAGCACGTGCCGCTCCGGCTCCACCCTCAGCAGGAGCGCCCGCGTCAGCCGGCCCTTCTCCAGCTCGAACGGCTTGCGCAGCTCCTGCTCGATGCGTTCGCGCACCGCCGCCTCGAACCCGGTCCCCGGCACCCCCTCCACGTTCTCCACCACCAGCGGCAGCTCCGCCGACTCCTCGATGATCTGGATCGGCGTTCCACCCTTCTCCACGAAGCGCGTCCGCAGTGCCTCGTGGCGGCGCGCCAGCTCATGCAGGCTCCGCTCCAGGGCCGCCACGTCCACGGGGCCCGTCAGCTCCACCGCCATGGGGATGTGGTAGAAGACGCCGCCTCCGTCGAGCCGATCCAGCAGCCACAACCGCTCCTGGGCGAACGACAGCGGCAGCTCGCGATCGCGCGGCACCCGCTTCAACGGCGGTACCCGCGTGGCGCCCTCCTCGGCGGCCAGCGCCCGGCCCACCCGCTCGGCCAGACCCGCCACCGTCGGGACCTCGAACACCTCCTTGAGCGGCAGCTCCACGCGCAGCGCGTTCCGCACCCGCGCCACCAGTTGCATCGCCAGCAGCGAGTGGCCGCCGAGCTCGAAGAAGCTCTCGTTCACCCCCACCCGCGGGACGCGCAGCAGCTCGCTCCACAGGCCCGCCAGCACCTCCTCCACGGGCGTGCGCGGAGCCACGAACCGCTCCGCCACCCTGTCGAGCACCGGCGCCGGCAGCGCCGCCCGGTCCACCTTGCCGTTCGCCGTCAGCGGCAGCGCCTCCAGCACCACGATGGCCGTCGGCACCATGTAGTCCGGCAGCACGCCACTCACGAACTCGCGCAGGGCTCCGGGCTCCACCCCCTGCCCGGACTTCGCCACCGCGTACGCCACCAGCCGCTTGTCTCCCGCGGCCACCTCCTTCGCCACCACCACCGCCTCGCGCACCGCCGGGTGCCGCTCCAGCGCCGCTTCCACCTCTCCCAGCTCCACGCGGTAGCCGCGGATCTTCAGCTGGTGGTCCACTCGGCCCAGGAACTCCACCTTCCCGTCCGCCAGCAGCCTCGCCTTGTCTCCCGTGCGGTACATCCTCGCGCCCGGCTCGTCCGAGTACGGATCCGGCACGAAGCGCTCCACCGTCAGCTCCGGCCGGCCCAGGTAGCCCCGTCCCACGCTGTTGCCGCCGATGCAAAGCTCGCCCGGCACTCCCACGGGCACCGGCTGCAGGTGCTTGTCCAGCACGTACACCCGTGCATTCGGAATCGGCTTGCCGAGCGGCACCGACGCGGACATGCGGCCCTCGGGTCCACGCGCCACGCGCTGGGTGAGCACCCCCACGGTCGTCTCGGTGGGGCCGTAGTGGTTGAACACCACCAGCTCCGGCGACAGCTCATGCACGCGGTCCATCAGCGACCAGTCGGACACGTCTCCGCCCAGCACCAGGCGCTTGCGCGGCAGCACCCGCTCCGGATGCGGCGAGCTCAGCAGGGCCTGCAGGTGCGCGGGCACGATCTTCAAGCCGTCCACCGCGCCGCTCTGGAGAATCCCAGCGAGCACGGCCGGATCCGAGGCGCTCTCCTTCGAGATGAAGTGCAGCGCGCCACCCCGGCAGAGCGCCGGGAAGACGGCGGTGTTGCCCAGGTCCGCAGCCAGCGTGGACACCGAGGCGAAGCTGGCGCCCTCGGGCAGCTCCAGCCTGCGCGACACACCTTCCACGTAGTTGACGAGCTGCCGGTGCTCGATGGCCACGCCCTTGGGCCGACCCGTGGAGCCCGACGTGAAGATGACGTAGACGAGGTTCTCCGGCTGCACGCTGGAAGGCGGGTTGGCCTCGCCGCGTGCGGCCAGCCGGGCCGCGTCCGTGTCCAGGCACACCACCGTGCCACTGAACCCACCGAGGCCCTCGGCCAGCCGCGAGTCCGTGACGAGCGCACGCGCACGCGAGTCCTCGAGGATTCCGCGCTGGCGTTCGGCCGGGAACGCGGGATCCAGGGGCACGTAGGCGCCTCCGGCCTTGAGGATGCCCCACAGGCCCACCATGGCGTCCACCGAGCGCTCCAGGAACAGGCCCACTGGTACGTCCGGTCCCACGCCCAGCTCGCGCAGGTGCCAGGCGAGCTGATTCGCCCGCCGGTTCAGCTCCCGGTACGTCAGCCTCGACTCTCCAGCGGCCACCGCCAGCGCCTCGGGCGTGCGCTCCACCTGCGCCTCGAAGAGCGCATGGATGGTGGTGGCGGGCATGGCGGCGCGGGTGTCGTTCCACTCCACCAGCAGCCGGTGCGCCTCGGTGTTCTCCAACAGCGGCAGCAGGGCCAGCGGCTTGTCCGGCGACTCCACCACGGAGCGGGCCAGCCCCGTGAGGCACCGGGCCATGCCCGCCACCGTGGCCTCATCGAACAGGCTCGTGGCGTACTCGAAGACGCAGCTGAGCCCCTCGCGATCCTCCCGTACCGTCAAGCCCAGATCGAACTTGGCGCTGCCCACGGGAACGTCCATCACGTTGAACTTCAGGGACGGGAGCTGAACCTCCGTCTCCGGCGTGTTGATCAGGTTGATGCTGGCCTGGAACACGGGGGTGCGGCTCGTGTCGCGCGGCAGGTCGAGCCCATCCACGATGCGCTCGAAGGGCGCGTCCTGGTGGGCGTAGGCCTCCAGCGCCGAGTGCCGCACGCGCCCCAGCAACTGCCGGAAGGAAGGCGCGCCCGAGAGCGGCGCCCGCAGGGCCAGGGTGTTGATGAAGCAGCCGATGAGCCCCTCCAGCTCCGTCCGGCCGCGGCCCGCGAGCGGCGTGCCCACGGCGAAGTCCTCCTGGCCGCTGTAGCGGTGCAGGAGCGCCTGGTAGAGGGCCATCATCACCATGAAGGAGGTGGAGCCCTCCCGGCGGCCGAGCGCCAGCAGGGGCTCGGAGAGCTCGCGCGGCAGCGTGAAGCGGTACACGTCTCCCGCCCAGGAGCGGTTGGCGGGACGAGGCCTGTCCGTGGGCAGCTCCAGCACCGGCACTCCGGCGAGCTGCTTCTTCCAGTACGCGAGCTGCGACTCCAGGGCCTGGCCGCTCAGCCAACCGCGCTGCCACACGGCGTAGTCGGCGTACTGCACCGGCAGCTCGGGCAGCGGCGACGGACGGCCCGCCAGGAAGGACTCGTAGAGCACGCCCAGCTCGCCGTACAGCACCGTGGCGGACCATGCGTCCGAGGCCACGTGGTGGAGGGTGAGCTGCAGGAAGTGCTCCGTCTCGCCGAGGCGGATCAGCATGGCCCGCATCACCGGGCCCCGCTGGAGATCGAACGGCCTGAGGGCCTCGACGCGCGCCAGCCGGAAGGCCTCCGCCTCGCGCTCGGCCGCGGACGCCCCCGTGGCCTCCCGATGCTCCAGCACCAGCGGCATCAAGGGGGCGATCTCCTGCCGCGCCCCCTCGTCCCCGAGGACGTAGGTGGAGCGCAGCACCTCGTGCCGGCGCACCACCTCGTTCAGCGCCGCCTCCAAGGGCTCCACCTTCAGCGCCCCCACCAGACGCAGCGCGGCCGTGTTGTTGTAGGCCACGTCCGCCGGATTGAGCTGCTGCAGGAACCAGAGCCGCTCCTGCGCGAACGAGAGCGGCAGTGGCCGCTCGCGCGACACCCGCGTCACGGGCGAGTCCTTCCGCGTGTTCTGCGTGGCCGGGGTGGCCCGGGCAGGACGGCGCGACTTCGAGGCCCGGAGCGGAGCCACCCGTTCCACCTCGCCTTCGACGCGGTAGCGGGCACGCTGTCCCGTCAGGAAGAGGCGCTCGTGCGCACCGGAAACGGGGATGAAGCGGGAGCGGGTCGCCTCGGCGTCCATCCAGAAGCCGCGCGGAACGGCGGCACCACCGATCGCCAGTTCACCCACGACCCCCACGGGCACCGGTGCACCGGACGCATCGAGGATCCGCATCGCCCCGGCACCCGCGGCCGGCCAGGCCGCCTCGACCACGGACGCCTCCAGCTCCACGCGCTCCGAGGAGAACGCCTGGCCCAGCGCCGAG
Source organism: Archangium sp. (assembly GCF_036277355.1). Classification (GTDB taxonomy): domain Bacteria; phylum Myxococcota; class Myxococcia; order Myxococcales; family Myxococcaceae; genus Archangium. The sequence goes on along the minus strand of NZ_DASUNC010000020.1, from coordinate 66,985 downwards.
GCCACCTCCGGAGCGGCCGCCTCACCGCCCAGCACCAGCCGGCGCACGCCCCCCAGCGCCTCGGAGGCTCCGGGCAGCTCCGCCAACGCGCGGGCCTGCGACGGCGCGCAGCGCAGCGCGGTGACCCCCTCGCTCCGGACACGCTCCAGCAGCTCTCCGAAGCCCCCCGCCCCCTCGGCGAGCACGGGCTCGGGACGCACCGCCGCCGCCTGCACGCGCTGCCTCAGCACATCCAGCAGACGCAGGCTGGACATGGTGTCCTCCAGCCCCACGCCGAAGTCCACGAGGCAGGCGATCTCATCCACGTCGAGCGTCCGCACGTGCTCGATGACCCGCTCGCCGTCCTCCACCGAGCCGAAGATGCCGCCATCGCGCAGCGAGTGCTCGACGCCCTGGCCGAGCAGTGCATCCATGTCCTGCTCGGTGAGCCCGCGCACGTCCTCCACCTGGAGGCCCTGGCTGGCCATCAGGTTGCCGAAGATGTCCACCGAGCTTCGGAAGTACTTCTTGAGCGGCTCCCGGACGACGGAGCGGACCTCGTCGAGGTCCTTGCCCAGGAAGGTGTGGAGCATCAGCGTCACGTGGCCGCGGCCGGGTCCGTGGCCGCGCTTGCGCCAGGCCTCGCGGTAGAGCGCCACCTTCGCCTCGAGCTCCTTCAGGTTGGAGCCGAGCCCGAGCACGTTGGTGAGAATGCCCGCCCCCACGTCACCCGCCTGACGGAACGTCTCCGGGTTGCCCGCCGAGGTGAGCCACACCGGCACCTCCCGCTGCACCGGCCTGGGCCGCACCGCGAGCTCCACCTCCACGCCGGCACCATTGCGGCGCTGGACCGTCTCGCCGCGCCACAGCCGCCGGAACTCCTCCAGCCGCTCCACCAACACCTCGCGCCGCCGGGCGAACGTGGCCGGCGAGAGCGAGAAGTCATTGGCGTGCCAGCCCGTGGCGAACGACAGGCCCACGCGCCCGCCGGACAGGTTGTCCACGACGGACCACTGCTCGGCCACCTCGATGGGATCATGCAGCGGCAGCACGACGCTGCCCGCGCGCAGCTTCAGGTTGCGGGTGATCATCGCGATCGCCCCGCTCACCACCGAGGGCGCTGGGTACAGGCCGCCGAACGAGTGGAAGCGCCGCTCCGGCGTCCAGATGGCGGAGAAGCCGTGCGCATCGGCGAACTTCGCGCCCTCGATCAACATCTCGTACTTGCGCTCGCCCAACGAGTCCTCGTCATTGGCGAAGTACGAGAGGCTGAACTCGAGCTTCCTGTGCGCCCCCTGCTTCCGCCCCATGACGGCGAAGCGCGCGGCCAGCCGCTCGGGCGGGAGGACGACGCGCACCCCACGCGCGAGCGCCCACAGCAGGTCCAGTCCCGAGGGATCCGACGCCGGTCCACCCGCCGCCAGCCACACCTCCCCCTCCCCCGTGCCCATCCGCGCGTCCAGCGACGCCAGCAGCCGCGCGATGTTGCGGTGGGACAGCTGGAGCCGGCCACGTCCGCCCAGCGCCTCGGGAGCGGGCACGATGAACGCCAGCCGCTCGGCCGGTGCGTCCGGCACCGCGCCGCCCGCCTCGGACAGCGCCGCGTCCACCTTCAGCACGCGCACCCCCGCCGGAGCCGGCGGCTCACCGGAGCCGGCCACCAGCAGCAGCCGGGGGCCTTCCGCCGGGAAGAGCGAGGGCAGCTCGGCCAGCTCACCCGGAGCCACGGGCAGGCAGGCCCCGCCCGCCTCCAGCACGCCCCAGAGCGCGATCACCGCCTCGATGGACGGCTCCAGGCGGAGGGCCACGGGAACCTCCGGCCCCACGCCCTCACCGCACAGCCGGGTGGCGAGCCCCCGCGCGCACGCGGCCAGCTCGCGCCACGTCAGCCGCCGATCGCCCGAGCTGATCGCCACCGCCTCGGGGGACTTCTCCACGCGCGCCCCGAGCCGGGCCAACAGACCGGGCGAGGTGTCCCCCTGGACGGGGAGCACGAGGCTCCGCTCCGCCGGAGTCGCGAGCGGCAGGCGCGAGAGCCGCAGCTCGGGATCCGCGATGACCGCCGCCAGCAGCGTCTCGAGGTGGCCCACCATCCGGGCGATGCGCGCCTCCTCATAGAGATCGGTGGCGTACTCGACGAAGCCCGTGAAGCCGGTGGGGCTCTCCGTCAGGAGCAGCGTCAGCTCACCGAGCGTGGCGCCGAACTGGGCGGGCGTGCCCGGCACCTCCACCAGACGCATGTCCAACCCGGGGACGGGCGGCGGAGCCGTGGTGACATCCGCGTGCAGCACGAGGGCGGCGTCACAGAGCCGCGACTGCCCCGGATCCCGCCCGGAGGACACGCGGGGCAGCAGATGCTCGAAGGGCACATCCTGGTTGGCCGAGGCGCCGATCGTCACCTCGCGGGCCCGGCTCAGCAGCTCGCGGAAGGTCGGATCGCCGGAGAGGTCGGTCCTCAACGCGATGGCATGGGCGACGAAGCCGATGAGCGGCTCCAGCTCGCCCCGGGCGCGGTTGCCGATGGGCGTGCCCACCACCACGTCCTCGCGCCCCGAGTAGCGGGAGAGCAGCGCGGAGAGCGCGGCCAGCAGCGTGGCGAAGGACGTCACGCGCTCGCGCTGGTTGAAGGCGATGATCCCCGTGCCGAGCTTCCCGGTGAAGGACACGGGAAAGCGCGCGCCGCGCAGGCGCTGTTGTGCCGAGCGCGGGCGATCCGAGGCCAGCTCCAGCGATCCGGGCAGCTCGGCGAGCACCTCGCGCCAGTACGCCTCCTGCTCGGCCAGGGCGCCCGCGGACAGCGAGCGCCGCTCCCAGGCCGCGTAATCCACGTACTGCACGGCCAGCTCCGGCAGCGGCGCCGGATTTCCGTCGCGGAAGGCCTGGTAGTTCACCGCCGCCTCGCGGACGAAGGCCACCAGCGAGAGCGTGTCCGCGCCGATGTGGTGGACCGTCAGCAGCAGCAGGTGCTCCGCCGCGTCCAGCCGCAGCAGCCGGGCCCGGACGATGGGCTCACGCTCCAGGGCGAACGGCCGCTCCGCCTCCTCCAACGCGAGCCGCAGCGCCTCCGCCTCGCGGTCTCCCCCATGGCCGCGCAGATCCACCACGGGGACCTGGATGCGCAGCGAGGAAGCGAAGCCCTGCCGCACGCGCCCGTCCACCACGGAGTAGGTCGCCCGGAGCATCTCGTGCCGGCGGATGACCTCGTTGATGCTGCGCTCCAGCAGCCCCGCGTCGAGCGCGCCGGAGATCCGGATCGCCAGCGGCATGTTCAGGGCCGGGTTGCCCGGCTCGCGCTGCTCCATGCGCCAGACGCGCTCCTGGACGACGGAGAGCGGCAGCTCGCCCTGGCGATCGATCCGCACCATGGCCTCGGGCGCCGCGGGCCCGGTGGTGGGCTGGGCCGCCTGGAGCAGGGACTCGATGTGCGCGGAGATCCCCGCCACGGTGGGGGCGTCGAAGAGCGCGCCGAGCGGCAGCTGCACGTTGAACGTCTCGCGCAGGCGGGTGAGCATCTGCGCCGCCATCAGCGAGTTGCCACCCAGCTCCAGGAAGTCGTCGTGCGGACCGATCTCCACGGTGCCCAGACGCTCGCGCCAGATCTCCATGACACGGCGCTCGATCTCACTCCGGGGCGCGGCCACGGGCACGGCTACGGGCGCGGCCACGGGTGTGCTCGCGGGGGCCTTGGCCATCCCGGGAGCGTCCAGCGCGGGCAGCGCGGCCGTGGTCTGGAGGCGGCAGGACTTCTCCTCGAACGGGTACGTGGGCAGCGGGGTGCGCCGGCCGGCTCCGCCCGCGTGGAACTTCGACCAGTCCACCTCGACGCCCGCGCTCCACAGCTCTCCGAGCGAACGCAGCAGCCCGGCGTAATCACTCTCCGAGGGCCGGCGGCGCAGCGACGGCACGGAGATCATCCGCTTGTCCTGGCGCACGCGCGGGCGGCACAGCGACGTGAGATCCTGTCCCGGACCCACCTCGAGCAGGGCGCTGCAGCCGTCCGCGATCAGCACCTCGAGCCCCGCGTCGAAGCGCACGGGCTGGCGCATCTGCCGGGCCCAGTAGGCGGGATCCGTGGCCTCCTCGGGGCGGATCCACGTGCCGGTGAGGCTCGACACGTAGCGCAGCTTGGGCGCCTGGAGACGCAGGCCGGAGACGGCCCTCGCCAGGTCCGGCATCAGCGGCTCCACCGCGCTGGAGTGGAAGGCATGAGCCGCGGGCAGGCGCACCACGCCCACGCCCCGGCCAGAGAGGGTCTGCTCCAGCTGCGTGACGGCCTCGACGGGTCCCGAGACGACGCACCGGCCGGGACCGTTGACGGCCGCCAGCGTGAGCCCGCCCGTGAGCAGCGGCAGCAACTCCGCTTCCTCCAGGCCCACCGAGAGCATGCCTCCCGGAGGCATCCGCGCCATCAGGGCGCCTCGGGCCACGGCGAGCCGCAAGCCGTCCTCGGGAGACAGCACGCCGGCCACGCACGCCACCACGTACTCACCGTAGCTGTGCCCCAGCATCGCGTGCGGCTTCACGCCCCAGGACATCCAGAGCCGGGCGAGCGCGTGCTCGACGATGAAGAGCGCGGGCAGTGCCACACGCGGATCCGCCAGCCGTTTCGCGGCGTTCTCCTCCTGACCCGGGGGAGTAAGCACCAGGGCCCGCACGTCGGCCGCGAGCGAAGGCTCCAGCCGCGCGAGCGCCGCGTCCACGTCCTTGCGGAAGCCCGGCTCGGCCGCGTGCAGCTCGCGGCCCATGCCCACGGCCTGGACACCCTGCCCGGGGAAGAGGAAGGCCACCCTGCGCGTCCGGTTCGCCTCCACCGCCGCCGGCAACTGGCGCAGCCGCTCCACCAGGCTCGCCGCGTCCGTGGCCACCACGGACTGCCGGTACTCGAAGGCCCGCCGGCCCACGTTGCGCGTGAAGGCCACGTCCGCCAGGGACACGCCGGGCGTGGACTCCACGTGCGAGGCCAGCTCCCGCGCCATCTCCGCCAGGGCGGTGGGCGTGCGCGCGGACAGCGTCACGAGCCGCTGCGGGCGGCCATCGGTCTTGTCCGCCACGACGGGAGGCGCCTCCTCCAGCACCACGTGGGCGTTGGTGCCGCCGATGCCGAAGGAGCTCACGCCCGCCCGGCGCGGCACCTCGCCACGAGGCCACGGCTTCAGGGCGGTGTTGACGAAGAAGGGGCTGCGCTCGAAGTCGATCTCCGGGTTGGGGCGCTCGAAGTGCAGGCTGGGCGGCAGCTCCTCGTGCTTCAACGATAGCGCCACCTTGATGAGCCCGGCCACGCCGGCCGCCGCGTCCATGTGCCCCAGGTTCGTCTTGAGCGAGCCGAGGCCGCAGAAGCCCTTGCGGTCCGTGGTCTTGCGGAAGGCCCGCGTCAGCGCGGCGACCTCGATGGGGTCTCCCAGCGACGTGCCGGTGCCGTGCGCCTCCACGTACTGGATGTCATCGCCCTCGAGCCCCGCGTAGGCGAGCGCGTCCGCGATGACCTCGGCCTGGCCCTCGACGCTCGGCGCGGTGTAGCCGGCCTTCTGGTGGCCGTCGTTGTTGATGGCCGAGCCCTTGATGACGGCGTGGATGTGGTCCCCATCCCGCAGGGCATCGGCCAGGGGCTTGAGCACCACCACGCCCACGCCGTTGCTGGCCACCGTCCCGGCGGCGCGGTGATCGAAGGCGCGGCAGTGCCCGTCCGGCGAGTAGATGAGCCCTTCCTGGTACACGTAGCCCGTGCGCTGGGGCGTGGCGATCCGCACCGCGCCGGCCAGGGCGACGTCCGACTGCCGCGTCAGCAGGCTCTGGCAGGCCATGTGGATGGCCACCAGGCCCGTGGAGCACGCGGTGTACACGGCGACGCTCTCGCCCCGGAGCTGGAGCTTGAAGGACGTCTTCATCGCCAGGCTCTCGGGGCCGGACGTGGCCAGATCCAGGCCCGCGGCGGGATCCTTCCGCGCCTCGCCGAGCAGCGACAACAGGTGCCCGGAGGCGCCCGCGCCCGCGTAGAGCGAGATGCGCCCCGGGAAGCGCGTGGGATCATACGCGGCGTCCTCGAGCGCGGCCCAGGCGCACTGGAGGAAGAGGCGCTGCTGCGGATCCATCCACTGCGCCTCGCGCAGCGGGATGTCGAAGAAGCCGTGATCGAAGTGGTCCGAGTCCTCGAGGATGCCACCGGCGCGGACGAAGGCCGGGTGGTTCCACACCTCCTCGGGCACGAGCGGCGAGCGCTCCAGTTCGTTGCGCGAGAAGAACGAGATGGACTCCACGCCGTCCCGGAGGTTGCGCCAGAAGGCACGCAGATCCCTGGCACTCGGGAAGCGCCCCGCCATGCCGATCACCGCGATGTCGTTGCCTTGATCCTCGGGCTGCACGTTCTGGTCATCCATTTCCGCGATCCCTTCGCCTGCCCTGCCGCCGGAACGCCTGCCGCCGCTGTTCCGCGCGATCTTCATGAACCTCGTTGTCCTGCCCGTCCGCCGTGGCTTCCCCGTCCCTCTCCAGGGAAGCGGCGAGCGCTCGTACCGTCGAGTGCTCGAAGAAGCGTGTGGCGGGCACGTCCCGCTTCAGCTCCTCCCGCAGGAGCGCGCAGGCCTTCACCACCGACATGGAGTTGCCACCCAGGTCCGCGAAGAAGTGGTCTTCCACTCCCACGCGCTCCACCCCGAGCACCTTCGCCAGCAACTCCGAGATTTTCCGCTCCAGGGGCGTGGTGGGCTCCACGAACTCGACACCGGCCGGCCGCGACACCTCCGGCTCCGGGAGCGCCCCGCGATCCACCTTGCCGTTGGGCGAGAGCGGAAGCGCCGCCAGCGGCATGAGCACCGCCGGCACCATGTGCTCGGGCAGCCGCTCCGCGAGGAAGGTCCGCAGGGCGCGCGAGTCCAGCTCGTGCCCGGCCCGTGGGACGGCGTAGGCCACCAGCCGCTTGCCGCCCGCGGGATCCGGCCGCGCCACCACCACCGCCTCGGCGACACCGGGGTGCTCGCGGAGGGCCTCCTCCACCTCGCCCGGCTCCACGCGGAAGCCGCGGACCTTCACCTGCGCATCCATGCGCCCGAGGAACTCCAGCGTCCCGTCCGCGCGGTGGCGGACCCGATCGCCCGAGCGGTACAGCCGCCCGCCGGGCTCCAGGCCGAACGGATCCGGGATGAAGCGCTCCGCCGTCAGGTCCGGCCGCCCGAGGTAGCCCCAGGCCAGGCCATCTCCGCCCATGAGCAGCTCGCCCGGCACGCCCACGGGCACGGGCCGGAGCTGGCGATCCACCACGTACACCCGCGTGTTGGCGATGGGCTGGCCGATGGGGATGGAGCCCTCGGGAGCGGCGCCCTCCATGACATGACAGGTGGTGAAGGTGGTGTTCTCCGTGGGCCCGTATCCGTTGACGAGCACACCGCCCCGCGAGAGCCGCTCGCGCACCGCGGCCGGAGGCAGCACGTCTCCGCCCGCGAGCAGCCGCCGCACGCCCCGCAGCGCCTCCGGCCGCATGGCGGAGATCTGCTCGAAGAGCGCCGCCGTCAGCCAGAGCGTCGTCACCCCGTGGCGATCCAGCACGGACTTCAGCTCGTCCACCGTGGGGGTGTGCGGCGGGAAGAGGACCAGGCGCGCACCGTGCAACAGGGGGCCCCACAGCTCGAGCGTGGCGGCGTCGAAGCAGATGGGCGCGAGTTGGAGGAACACCTCGTCCGGCGCCCACCGCGCGAAGGACGAGCCCAGCACGAGCCTCGCCACCGCGCGCTGCGGGATGCAGACGCCCTTGGGCCGCCCGGTGGAGCCCGAGGTGTACATGACATAGGCCAGGGACTCGCCCGGCACGTGGATGCCCGGGGAGTCCTCGGGCTCGCGGGCGATCTCGCTCCAGCCCTCGTCCAGCAGCACCACCGCCGCGCCACGCTCCGGCAGCACCGGCACCAGCGCGCGCTGCGTCAGCACCACCGGCACGCGCGTGTCCTCCACCATGAAGGCCAGCCGCTCACGCGGATAGGTGGGATCCAGCGGCACGTAGGCGCCACCGGCCTTGAGGATGCCGAGCGTCCCCACCACCAGCTCCATCGAGCGCTGCACGCACAGGCCCACCGGAGTCTCCGGCCCCACGCCCCGCCCCACCAGGTGCCGGGCGAGCTGGTTCGCGCGCCGATCCAGCTCGCGGTACGTGAGCCGCTCGTCTCCGAGCTCCACCGCCACCGCGTCCGGCGTGCGCTCCGCCTGAGCCTCGAAGAGCGCGGCGAGGCCCGTGTCACGCGGGTAGTCCACGCGGGTGGCGTTCCACTCCACCAGCAGACGCCGATGCTCCGCCGGGTCCATCATCGGCAGCTCGCCGAGCCGCCGGCCCGCACCGGCCACCGCGCCCTCCAGCAGCACGCGCAGCTGCTCCATCATCCGGGTGGCGGTGGCGGGAGTGAACAGGTCCGCGTCGTACTCCAGCGTCCCGGCGAAGCCCTCGGGCGCGTCCGTGAGCGAGAGCGTGAGATCGAACTTCGCGGTCTCGGTGCCCAGCTCCACCGGGCGGAAGGTGAGCCCCGTGGCGGCCCCCTCCAGCCGCGGTGCCTCCTGGAGGGCCAGCACCGCCTGCACGAGCGGAGCATGGCTCAAGCTGCGCGGAGGCTGGAGTGCCTCGACCAGCTTCTCGAACGGCAGATCCTGGTGGGCATAGGCGCCGAGCGTCGTCTCGCGCACGCGGCCCAGCAGCTCGCGGAAGGTGAGCTCCGGCGAGAGGCGGGTCCGCAGCACCAGCGTGTTGACGAAGAAGCCGAGCAGGTCCTCCAGCCCGGGATGGTGGCGGCCGGAGATGGGAGAGCCCACGCAGACATCCTCCTGACCCGAGGAGCGGGACAAGAGGAGCTGGAAGGCGGCCAGCAGACCCATGAAGGGCGTGACACCCTCACGGCGGCAGAGGGTCCGGAACGCGGAGGACAGCCCGGCCGGGAGCTGGACGCGGACGGAGGCACCGCGGTAGCGCTGGACGCCCGGGCGCGGGAAGTCCGTGGGCAGCTCCAACACCGGCGGCGCGCCCGCGAGCCGCTCGCGCCAGTAGCCGAGCTGCGTCTCGAGCGCCTCGCCACGGAGCCACCCGCGCTGCCAGACGGCGTGATCCACGGGCTGGAGTCCGGGCGCGGGCAGCGGCGAGGGCCGGCCCGTGAGCTCCGACTCGTACAGCGCCAGGAACTCCCGGATCGTCACGCCCAGGGACCAGCCGTCCGAGATGATGTGGTGCAGCGTCAGGACGAGCAGGTGCTTCGTCTCGCCCGTGCGGAGCAGCAGCGCGCGGATGAGGGGCCCGCGAGCGAGGTCGAACGGCCGCCGCGCCTCCTCGGTGGCCACGAGCAGGGCCTGGGTCTCGCTCTCCTCCGTGGGCAGCTCGCGGAGATCCACGACCGGCAGGGACAGCTCCACCTGGGGGTGGATCCGCTGCACGGGCTCGCCCGCCTCGAGCACGAAGGTGGTGCGCAGCGCCTCGTGACGCTGGAGCAGCCCGGACAGGGCCCGCTCCAGGGCGGGCAGGTGCAGGGAGCCTTCCAGCCAGGAGGCCCAGGAGACGTTGTAGAGGGACGTGCCGGGCTGGAGTTGATCCAGCAGCCAGAGGCGCTCCTGCATCAGGGACAGCGGCAGGGAGCCCTCGCGGGGCACGGGGACGATCGGTGGTGGGCGCACCGCCTGGGGGAGCTGGCGGGCCGTGGAGATGCGCTCGGCCAGCCGCGCCACGGTGGGCGCCTCGAACAACTCTCGCAGCGACAGCACCACCCCGAAGGTGGCGAGGACGCGCGACACCACGCGGGTGGCCAGCAGCGAGTGCCCACCCAGCTCGAAGAAGCTGTCATGGGCGCCCACGCGCGAGACGCCGAGCAGCTCGCCGAAGAGGCCCGCGAGCAGCTCCTCCACGGGCCCACGCGGAGCGACGTACGAAGCATCCCCCTCGCCCGGCACCTCGGAGGGCGCGGGGAGCGCGCGGCGATCCACCTTGCCATTGGGCGTCAGCGGCAGCCGCTCCAGGGGAACGAAGGCGGACGGCACCATGTACTCGGGCAGCCGCTCCGCGAGGAAGCGATGCAGCGCGCGTCCCTCGATGGACTGGCCCGCCACCGGCACGACATAGGCCACGAGCCGCCGCGAACCTCCAGCGGCATCCTCGCGCGCCAGCACGGCGGCCTCGCGCAACGCGGGGTGCTTCAGCAGCACCGCCTGAATCTCGCCCGGCTCCACGCGGAAGCCGCGCACCTTCACCTGCGCATCCACGCGGCCGAGGAACACGACCGAGCCATCCGCCTGGAGCCGCACGCGATCGCCGGTCCGGTACAGCCGGGCTCCGGGCTCGGCGCTGAACGGGTGGGGCCGGAATCGGTCCGCGGTCAGCTCGGGCCGCCCGAGGTAACCCCAGGCCAGGCCGTCTCCGCCGATCCACAGCTCCCCTGCTCCGCCCGGCGGCACGGGCTCCAGTGACTCATCGAGCACGTACTGCTCCGTGTTGGCCAGCGGCCGGCCAATGGGGAGCGTCTGACTGCCCTCGGGGACCTCGCGCACGAGGTGCCAGGAAGCGAAGGTGGTGCTCTCGGTGGGACCGTAGACGTGGAGCAGCCGTTGCGGCGGCCCTTCGCGGAGGACCGCGCGGACCGGCCGCGGATCCACCGCCTCGCCGCCGAAGTGGAGCTGCCGCAGCCCGCGGAAGGCGTCCGGCACCTCGGTGGCGATCTGGTTGAACCAGGCCGTGGTGAGGAAGAGGACGCTGATGCGCTGCTCGTGCAGCCACGTGGCGAACGGCCTCGGCGCGAGCGCCACCTCACGCTCCACGCCCACCAGCCGGGCCCCATGCAACAGTGCGCCCCAGATCTCGAAGGTGGCCGCGTCGAACGAGGCGTTGGACGCCTGCGCCACACGGTCCTCGGGCACGAGTTGGATGAAGTCCGTCTCCACCACCAGCCGGACCACGGCGCGGTGCGGGACACAGACGCCCTTGGGCACGCCCGTGGAGCCCGAGGTGTAGATGACGTAGGCGAGATCCTCGGCGGAGGCCGTGGATTCCGGAGCCGTGTCGGGAAGCCCCTCGAGCTCCCCTGCCCCATCCAGCGCGAGCACGCGCGCGGACCCCGCCGACAGTCCGTCCCGCAGCCGCTGCTGGGTGAGCAGCACGGGCACGCGGGCGTCCTGGATCATCCAGGCCAGACGCTCGCTCGGGTACGCGGGATCCAACGGCACGTAGGCGGCACCGGCCTTCAGGATGCCCAGCACGCCCACGATCAGCTCCGCCGAGCGCTCCACGCACAGGCCCACGGCCGAGCCTCTCGAGACACCCAGTGACAGGAGGCGATGCGCCAGCCGGTTCGCCCGGCGCTCCAGCTCGGCGTAGGTGAGCGAGACGTCACCGAAGGACACCGCCACCGAGCCGGGCGTCCGGGCCACCTGGGCCTCGAACAGCGCGTGGATCGTGGCCTCACGCGGGAACGCGGTCCGCGTGGCGTTCCACTCCACCACCACCTGACGGCGCTCGGCGGCGGACAACAGGGGCACGTCTCCGAGCCGCCGCTCCGGAGCGGAGACCATTCCCTCCAGCAGTGTCCGCCAGTGCGCCAGCAGCCGCGTGGCGGCGTCCGCGGAGACACGCTCGGAGCGGAACAGCAGCTTGAGGTGCAGCTCGCGGCCCGGCACGGCCACGGCGGTCAACGGGTAGTGCGTGCGCTCGAAGGGGCGGAAATCCCCGAGCGACAGGCCCGCCACGCCCCGCTCGAGCGCCGCATCGATCGGATAGTTCTCGAAGACGAGCAGGCTCTCGAAGAGCGGCGTACCCCGGGGAATGTCACTCCAGCCCTGGATGCGCGCCAGCGGAACGTGCTCGCGCTGGCCCAGCTCCACCAGCCGCGCCTGGAGCTCGCGCAACCAGGGGACCCGCTCCTCGCCCGTGCGAATCCGGACGCGCACGGGCAGCGAGTGGATGAACAACCCCACCGCCTCCTCGATGCCCGGCAGCTCCGGCGGCCGGCCCGCGAGCGTGGTGCCGAAGACGACATCCTCGCCCGCCCCGTACCGCGACAGCAGCAACGCCCACGCGCCGTGCACCAGCGTGCTCGGCGTGAGACCGTGACGCCGCGCGAAGTCCTGGAGCGCCGTGGTGGTCCGCGCGTCGAGCACGGCCTCCCGCTCGCCCGCTCCACTCGCGACACCGGACTCGCCCTCTCCCGGCAACGGGGTCGGAGCGTCCACGCCCGCGAGCAGCTCGCGCCAGAACGCCTCGTCCCGCTCGGGCCGCCGCCGTCCCAGCCATTCGATGTACGCGCGGAAGTCCAGCGCACGCAGGGGCCGCCACGCCTCGCCACGGACGAGCGCCGCGTAGGCCTCGAGCACCTCCGAGAGCACCCGCGCCAGGCTCCATCCGTCCAGCACCAGGTGGTGGAAGCTCCAGACGAACCGGTGGGCCTGCTCCCCCAGCCGGATCAACGTGAAGCGCATCAGGGGCGCCCGCGTCAGATCGAAGCCACGGGCCCGGTCCTCGCGAAGGAAGGACTCCAGCCTGTACGCCTGCTCTTCCGCCGGAACGCCGCGCCAGTCGAGCTCGCTCCACGGCGGCTCCACATGCGTCCGCACCACCTGGACGGGCTCATCCAGGCCCGCCCACTGGAAGTCCGTGCGCAGCGCGGGGTGGCGCTCCATCACCAACGCCCAGGCCTGACGAAGCGCGGGAGCATCGAGCGCCCCGGTGAGCGTCCAGCTCCGCTGCTCGAAGTACGCCTCCGTCCCGGGCTCCAGCAGCACCTGGAACAGGAGTCCGTGCTGGAGCGGAGAGAGCGGGTAACTCTCCTCGGAGGCACCGGTGCGCGCGAGCGCCCGGAGCGACTCCGCGCAATCGGCGGCCAGCGCCTCGATCGTCTCGCGGGCATGCAACGACTCGCTGTACACCCAGGACAGCTCCAGGCGCCCACCCGCCGCACGCGCCACCACCTCCAGCACATGGCTCCGGAGTCCACCGGCCCCATGCGAGGGCCCCACGGATTCGGGCGCGAGGCCGAACCGGGACGCACCCAGCGCGCCCGCGTCCAGTTGCCCGAGGTAGTTGAAGCAGACCTCGGCGGAGGGCCGTGCGCGGAGCTGCTCGGAGGCCGCATCCTGGCGCAGGTAGCGCAGCAGGCCGTAGCCGAGTCCCCTGCCCGCCCGCCGCTCCCTCGCGGCGCGGACCGCCTCGAGCGCCTTCTCGGGAGCCGCGTCCTGGAGCTCCAGGCGGACCGGATGCAGCGCGGTGAACCAACCCACCGTGCGCGAGAGGTCCACGTCCTCGAAGAGCTCCTCGCGCCCGTGTCCTTCCACGTCGATGAGCAGCCGATTCCGGCCACTCCAGCGAGACAGGGCCCGGGCCACGCCCGCGAGCAGCAGCTCATCCACGCCCGCGCGCAGGGCGGACGGCAGCTCGTGCAGGAGCGCCCGCGTCACCTCGGGCTCCAACGTCACCGTGACGGTGCGCTCGGAGCCGGGCGTGTTGCTTCCTTGCCGATCCCGAGGCAACGTCGGCACGTCGCCCGTGGTCTCCTCCAACCAGAAGGGCAGCTCCGCCGCGACGGCCTCCGACCGCGAATGCGCCTCCAACCGGCGCGCCCAGGTCTGGAAGGACGTCGTCTTCGCGGGCAACGCGAGCGGCTCGCCCCGGCCCAACTGGTGCAGTGCGATCGTGAGGTCCTCCAGGAGCACGCGCCAGGAGACGCCATCGACGGCGAGGTGGTGGATGACCAGCAGCAGCCGGCCGGTCCGCTCCGGCCCCCGGTCGAACAGCACCGCGCGCACGAGGAGTCCCTCGTCCAGCGACAGGCTGGCCTGCACCTCGGCCGAGACACGCTCCAGCTCCACGGCCTGCTCGGACTCCGGCAGCGTGGACAGATCCACCCGGCGCAGCGACACCTCGCGTCCCGGGGCAGCGCAGTTCTGCTGCCAACCCGTCCCCACGCGCTTCACGCTCGAGCGGAGCGCATCATGGTGCTCCACCAGTGCACGCAGCGCCTGCTCCAGCAGGGCGGCGTCCACCGGCTCGCGCGTCTCCAGCAACAGCGCCTGATTGAAGTGGTGCGCTTCGGGCAGCTCCCGCTCGAGGAACCACCGCTGGATGGGCGTGAGCGGCACCGGTCCGGACACCGGCCCCTGATCGCCAAGGGCCCGTCCCGTTCCAGCCGCGAGGGCCAGCTCGGCCAGGGTCTGGTGCTGGAAGAGTTGCCGGACGGTGAGGTGCAATCCCGCCTGCCGGGCGCGAGCAATCACCTGGAGGCCGAGGATGGAGTCCCCACCCAGCTCGAAGAAACGATCGTGGGCACCCACTCGCTCCACCCCAAGCACCCCGGCCCAGATCTCCGCGAGCCGGCGCTCCATGTCATCGCGAGGCGCGACGGAGGCCTCGCCACTGCTGGCCCGTGCGCGAGCCGGCGCGGGGAGTGCCCGGCGATCCAGCTTGCCACTCGGCGAGAGCGGCAGTGCCTCCAGGGACACGAAGGCCGAGGGCACCATGTACTCGGGCAGCGAGCTGCCCAGGAAGGAGCGCAGCGATTGAGGCGCGAGTTCCTCTCCGGCGGGGACGACGTAGGCCACGAGGCGGCGATCCCCCGGCACGTCCCCGCGCACCACCACCGCGGCCGAGCGCACATGCGGATGCCGCAGCAGCGCGGACTCGATCTCCCCGAGCTCGATGCGGAAGCCGCGCACCTTCACCTGGTCATCCAACCGGCCGAGGTACTCGATGGCGCCATCCGCCAGGAACCGGGCGCGATCCCCGGTCCGGTACAGCCGGCCGCCCGGAGTCTCCGCGAACGGATCCGGAACGAAGCGCTCGGCGGTCAGCTCGGGCCGCCGCCAGTAGCCACGGGCCAGCGGCACACCCCCGATGAACAGCTCACCGGGGACACCGGGAGGCACCGGACGCAGGTGCTCGTCCAGCACGTACATCCGCGCGTTGGCGATGGGGCGACCGATGGGAACCAGCGGCCGCCGGTCCTCGGGCTCGCACGCCCAGAACGTCACGTCCACGGCGGCCTCGGTGGGCCCGTAGAGGTTGTGCAGCTCCGAGCGCAGCCGCGCGTGGAAGAGATCCCTCAGGTCTGGAGGCAGGGCCTCGCCGCTGCAGATGACACGCTTGGGGCTGAAGCGGGCATCCAGCTCGGGCGCCTCCAGGAAGTGCCGCAGCATGGAGGGCACGAAGTGCAGCGTGGTGATCCGCTCGCTCGAGATGACACCGGTGAGGTACGCCGGATCCCGGTGCCCACCGGGCCGGGCCATCACCAACCGGGCGCCCGTCATCAGCGGCCAGAAGAACTCCCAGACGGAGACGTCGAAGCTGAACGGCGTCTTCTGGAGGACGCGATCCTCCGCGTCCAGCCCGTACGCCTCCTGCATCCAGAGGAGCCGGTTGCAGATGGCGGCGTGGGAGTTCATCGCGCCCTTGGGCCGTCCAGTGGAGCCCGAGGTGTAGATGACGTAGGCCAGATTGCCGCCAGACAGCACGGCCCGCGGGCGCTCGGTGGACTCGCGGGCCACGGCCTCCCATTCCGAGTCCAGACACACCACGGCCGCATCGCCGTGAGGCAGACCCGGGGCGAGCCGCGCCTGGGTGAGGAGCACGGGCGCCGACGCATCGGCGAGCATGTACTCGAGCCGCTCGCGCGGGTACTCGGGATCCAGCGGCACGTAGGCGCCACCCGCCTTCAGGATGCCGAGCAGCCCCACGACCATCTCGAGCGAACGATCGGTGCACAGCGCCACCAGCCGGTCCGGGCCCACACCCCGGGCGCGCAGATGATGGGCGAGCTGATTCGCACGGGTATCCAGTTCCCGGTACGTGAGGTGCGCGCCCTCGAAGGACACGGCCACCGCGTCCGGCGAGCGATCCACCTGGGCCTCGATGAGGCGGTGCAGGCACGCCTCCGGCTCGCGAGGCAGCCGCGTGTCATTCCACTCCACCAGCACGCGGCGGCGCTCCTCGGGCGTCAGCAGCGCCAGCTCGTGGACGCTCTGGGCCGGCTCGTGAACGGCGCTCTCCAGGAGGACGCGCAGGTGCGCGAGCATGCGCTCGGCGGTGGAGGGCTCGAAGAGATCGGTGCTGAACTCGAGGGTCGCCGAGAATCCGGCGGCCGTCTCCATGAGGCTGAGGCGCAGATCGAACTTGGACGTGTGGCTCTCCTGCTCCAGCACGCGCAGCTGGAGACCCGGCAGGGACAGCTCCGGCAGCGGATCCTCCTGGAGCACGAGCATCACCTGGAAGAGCGGGCCGCGGCCGAGGTCGCGCTCGGGCTGGAGCACCTCCACGAGCTTCTCGAAGGGGGCGTCCGGGTGGGCGAAGGCGCTCAGCACGGTGTCGCGGGCGCGGCCGAGCAGCTCGCGGAAGGACGGGTTGCCCGCGGTCGACACGCGCAGCACGAGCGTGTTGACGAAGCAGCCGATGAGCCCTTCCAGCTCGGTGCGGTCGCGGCCGGCCACGGGCGTGCCGACGCAGAGGTCCTCCTGGTCGCTGTAGCGGGACAGCAGGGCGGAGAAGCCCGCGAGCAGGACCATGAAGGGGGTCGCGCCCTCGCGGTGGGCCAGGTCCTTCACGGCCTGGGAGAGCTCGGAGCTCAGGAGCGAGTGCCGGCTCGCGCCCCGGGAGCTGCGCACGGGAGGCCGGGGATGATCCGTGGGCAGCTCCAGCGACCGGGGCGCTCCCGCCAGCCGGGTGCGCCAGTACGCGAGCTGCGCCTCCAGGGCCTCGTCTCGCAGCCACCCACGCTGCCAGGCGGCGTAATCCACGTACTGGAGCAAGAGCTCCGGCAGGGGCGAGGCCTGGCCCGCGGAGAAGGCCGGATAGAGCGCGGCCACCTCGCGGACCAGCACGCCCAGCGACCACCCATCCGACACGAGGTGGTGCAGCACGACGAGCAGCACATGCTCGCGCTCGCCCAGGCGCATGAGCGAGACCCGCAGCGGCGGCCCCGAGACGAGCGCGAAGGGCCGCAGGGACTCCTCGCCCGCGATCCGCGAGACCGCCTCCGCCTGGGCGGAGCCGGAGAGCCCCGTCAGGTCGACGCGGGCCAGCGGAAGCCGGACCTCCGGGGAGATGACCTGGACGGGCTTGCCGTCCTCGGCGTGGAAGGTGGTCCGGAGGCTCATGTGGCGCCGGACCACCTCGAGGAGGCAGCGCTCCAGCACCGCCACATCGAGCACGCCGTCGACGCGGACCGTCACGGCCTCGTTGTAGGCGGCGTTCTGGGGATCGAGCTGCTCCAGGAACCAGAGCCGCTGCTGGGCGAAGGACAGGGGCAGCGCGCCCTCGCGGGAGCCCGGCACCAGGGCAGGCGTCCGGGGAGCCGTCTTCGGGAGCGCGTCGATGCGCTCGGCGAGCGCGGCCACGGTGCCGGCCTCGAACAGCTCACGCAGGGCCAGTTCCACGCCGAAGGCATCGCGGAGCCGGGAGATGGCGCGAGCGGCGAGCAGCGAGTGCCCACCGAGCGCGAAGAAGTCATCCCCCGCCCCCACCTGCTCGACGCCCAGCACGGCGGACCAGATCTCCGCCACGCGCTGCTCGGTGCGGGTGCGCGGGGCAATGAACTCCCGAGCCACCTCGCGCAGTCCATCCGGCGCGGGCAGCGCCTTGCGATCCACCTTGCCATTGGGCGTGAGGGGGAACGCGTCGAGCGGCACGATGGCGGAAGGCACCAGGTGCTCGGGCAGGAGCCGGCGAGCGAAGGCGCGCAGCGCGTCCGTGGAGGCCGCCTGTTCCGGCCGGTGGATGACGTAGGCCACCAGCCGCGCACCGCCGGCCGAGTCCTCGCGAGCGGCCACGACCGCCTGCCGCACGCCGGGATGCTTCTCCAGCACGGCCTCGATCTCACCGGGCTCCACGCGGAAGCCACGGATCTTCACCTGATGATCCACGCGGCCGAGGAACTCCACCGTCCCATCCGCCCGCCAGCGCGCGAGGTCTCCGGTCCGGTACATCCGGGCACCGGCCTGGGCGCTGAACGGATCCGGCAGGAAGCGCTCGGCGGTCAGCTCGGGCCGGGCATGGTAGCCGCGAGCAACACCGGCGCCACCGATGAACAGCTCCCCGGGCACGCCAATGGGAGCGGGCCGCAGCCGCGCGTCCAGGACATAGAGCGAGGTGTTCGCGATGGGCGTGCCGATGGGCACCGGACCCGAGGCCCCGTCCACGCGGTGCGTGGAGGACCAGATGGTGGTCTCGGTGGGGCCGTACATGTTCAGCAGCTCGCCACCGATCGCGCCGCGCAGCCGGGCCGCGAGGTCCGCCGCGAGCGCCTCACCACCCACCATCAGCCGCGACAGACCCGCGAGCGCCTCGGGGGCCTCGGGCTCCAGCAGCAGGGCCTGGGCGAGCGAGGGCGTGCACTGCAAATGGGTGATGCCGTGGCGCCGGATCTGCGCGGGCACCGTCAGGCCGTGCTGACCCTGGAGGCGGAAGTCGCGCTCGGAGCGCTGCCGCAGGGCATCCAGCGCGGGCAGGCTGGCCAGCACGGTGTCCGAGTCCACGCCGAAGTCGATGAGGCACGCCACCTCGTCCACGCCGAGCGCCTCGAGCCGCGCCACCTGCTCGCGGCAGGTCCGAGGCGTTCCGAAGAGGCCCGCCTCCTCGAAGTAGCGATCGAAGGCGCGCTGGGCGAGCACCTCCAGGTCCCCGGACTGCACGGACGAGGGCTCCAACCCGAAGGTCCGCCCCAGGCCACGCATCAGGTCCGCGGAGCTGCTCAGGTAGCGGCGGAAGGGCCCTTCCACCGTCGCGCGCACCTGGTCCAGGTCCTGCCCCACGAAGGTGTGGAGCATGAGCGTGACGTGTCCCTCGCCCGGGTGGCCGGCCTCGCGCCAGGCCTCGCGGTAGAGGGCCACGCGCTCCCGCAGCTCGTCCCACCGCTGGCCGAGCAGGTGCGTCAGGACGCCCGCGCCCAGCCGGCCCGCCTCGCGGAACGTCTCGGGGTTGCCGGCGGCGGTGAGCCAGACGGGCAGCTCGCGCTGCACGGGGCTCGGGCGGATGCGGACCTCCACCGGAGCGCCTGTGCCACCGGGAAGGGAGACGGTCTCTCCGCGCCAGAGCCGCCGCACGGTGTCCAGGCCGCGCATCGCCAGCGCACGGCGCTCGGCATAGCGCTCGGGGGCGAGCACGAAGTCATCCGCGTTCCAGCCCGGAGCCACCGACAGGCCCACGCGCCCCTTGGAGAGGTTGTCGACGACGGCCCAGTCCTCGGCGACGCGCACAGGGTGGTGCAGCGGGAGGACGACACTGCCGGCGCGGATGCCCACGCGCTCGGTGACGGCGGCGATCGCCGCGCCCGTGAGGGAGGGATTGGGGTAGAGCCCGCCGAAGGAGTGGAAGTGACGCTCGGGAGTCCAGACGGCCTCGAAGCCGTGGCGATCCGCGAAGCGCGCACCCTCCATGAGCAGACGGTAGCGGTCGCCTCCCTGCTGCGCGCCGTCATCCGCGGCGAAGTAGAAGAGGCTGAAGCCCAGGGGCTTGCGGCGACCAGTGCGGCGGGGAGCGGCGGCCAGCGCGCCCTGTTCACCCTGCACGGCGACCTTGAAGCCGCGAGCCAGGGTCCAGAGCAGCTCCAGCACGGAGATGTCGAAGGACACGCTGGTGACGGCGAGCCACGAGCCCGGCGCCGCGCCGACGCGCGCATCCATGCCGGTGAAGAAGTTGGCGAGGTTGCGGTGGGGGATCAGCACGCCCTTGGGGCGGCCGGTGGAGCCGGAGGTGTAGAGGACGTACGCGAGGTTGTCCGGGCCCACGCCGGTCGCGGGGGCCTCCTCGGCCAGCTCGGGCGAGCCGGGCGGATCCAGGGGAACCACGGTCCGAGCACCGGACGAGAGCGCGCCCACCAGATGCCGGTGCGCGAGCACCACGGGCGCCCCGGAGTCCTCCAGCATGAAGGCGAGCCGGGACTCGGGGTACGAGGGATCCAGCGGGAGATAGGCACCCCCGGCCTCGAGGATGCCCAGGAGTCCCGTCACCAGCTCCAGCGAGCGCTCCGCGCAGAGGCCGACCACCACCTCGGGGCCCACGCCCGCGGCACGAAGCCGGCGAGCCACGGCGTTGGCCCGCAGTTGCAGCTCCCGGTACGTGAGCGACTCATCGCCACAGACGACGGCCACCGCCTCGGGTGTCCGCGCGGCCTGGGCCGAGAAGAGCGCATGGACGCACGCCTCCGGGTACTCGGTGCGCGTGGCATTCCAGTCCACCAGCACCTGACGCCGCTCGTGCTCCGGGAGCAGCGGGAGCGCGGAGAGCCGCTGGTCCGGGTCGGCGGCGACGGCCTCCAGCACCACGAGCAACCGCTCCGCCATGCGGGTCACGGTGGAGGCATCGAAGAGGTCCGTGGCGTATTCGAGCCAGCCCTCCAGGCCCCCGGCGCCATGCGCGAGGGACAGGGTCAGGTCATAGGCCGTGGCACCCGGATCGAGCTCCACGCGGCGAGCCTCCAGGCCGGGCAGCGCGAGCTCCGCACCGGGCTCGGGCAGGAGGACGAACAGCACCTGGAACAGCGGAGCACGGCTCCGGTCCCGCGAGGACGGAAGCGTCTCGGCGATGCGCTCGAAGGGGACATCGCGATGGGCGAAGGCCTCGAGCGACGTGGTCCGGGTGCGGGCCAGCAGCTCGCGGAACGAGGGATCGCCGGAGAGGGACGTGCGGAGGACGAGGAGATCGAGGAAGCAGCCGATCAACCCCTCCAGGCTGGCGCGATCCCGGCCATTGACGGGAGTGCCAACGCACAGGTCCTCCTGGCCCAAGTGACGCAGCAGCAGGGTCTGGAAGGCCGAGAGCAGCGTCATGAAGAGCGTGGCGCCCTCGCCGCGGCCCAGGGTCTCCAGGCGGGCGGTGAGCGGCTCGGAGAGGTGCAGCGGAACGCGAGCGCCCCGGTACGACGGCGAGGCAGGACGGGGCCTGTCGGTGGGCAGCTCCAGGGCGGAGGGAGCACCGGCCAGCCGTTGCCGCCACCAGGACAGAGACTCCGCGAGGGCCGCATCGGTCTCCCGCTCGCGGCGCCAGAGCGCGTAATCGGGGTACTGGACGGGGAGCGGCTGCGGGGAAGCCGAGGCCCCCCGGGCGAAGGACGCGTAGAGCGCGCTCAACTCCCGGGCCACGAGGGCGAAGGACGCACCATCCGAGACGATGTGGTGCATCACCACGACGAGCAGGTGCTCGCGAGCGTCCAGGCGGATCAACGTGACCCGGAGCAGCGGGCCGCGCACGAGGTCGAAGGGAGCACTCGCCTCCTCCCGGGCCAGCCGGAGCGCTTCCTCCTCACGTCCCGAAGCGGGCACCGCCTGAAGCTCCACGAGCCGGAACACGGACGGAGGCGTGGACGAGATGACCTGCCGGGGCGAGCCATCGACCTCGAGGAACGTGGCCCGGAGGATCTCATGCCGCTCGAGGAGGGCCGTGAAGCTCCGCTCGATCGCCGCCACATCCAGCTCGCCCATGAGCCGGAGGGCGGAGGGAAGGTTGTAGGCGGGCTTACCCTGCTCGAGCTGCTCGAAGAGCCACAGCCGCTGCTGCGCGGACGAGAGCGGTGCCCCGGCCCCATCCGGACGGCGGGGAATGGACGGGAGCCCCGCGTCCCGCGCGTTGAAGATCGTCCGGGCCAGCGCGGCCACGGTCGGCCCATGGAGCAGCTCGTCCATGCGGAGGACGGCGCCCAGGTTCTCGATTTCATGGGCCAGCTCGACGGCGGCCAGCGAGTCCAGACCGAAGCTCGTGATAGGCACATCCTTCGCGAGCTCCTCAGGACGCACGCGGAGCCGCGCCGACAGCCGGGCCACGAGCCAGGTCTCCAGCTCCTCGACGGAGACCGGATGGGCGGGAGCCTCCAGCACCGGAGTCCCCTGCCCTCGCGCCACCCCGTCCGTATCCCGCCAGAACAGGAGCGCGCGAGGCCAACCGGCGAGCAGCTCGGCCTTGCAGGCGCGGCGCTGGATCTTCCCGCTGGACGTCTTCGGCAGGGCACCGGGCTCGAGCAGCACCAGTGCATGGAGCTGCACCTCGTGCGCCTCGGACAGGCTGCGGCGGAGCGCGCCCACCACCTCGTCGGGCGTCCAGGGCTTGCGCGAATCCACCTCGTACACCACCGCGAGCCGCTCCTCGCCCTCCACCTCGATGGAGAACGCCGCGCCACATCCGGGCCGCAGCGCGGGGTGGCTCCGCTCCATCGTCAGCTCGAGGTCCTGCGGGTGCAGGTTGCGGCCCCGGAGGATGATCAGATCCTTGCGCCGGCCCACGACGAAGAGCTCGCCGCCATGGAGCACGCCCAGGTCCCCCGTGCGCAGGAACCGCTCAGGGCCCCCATCCACCACGGTCGCCTGGAAGGCGGCCTCGCTCTCCTCGGGGCGCTCCCAGTAACCGTGGGCCACGCTCGGGCCGGAGATCCAGATCTCCCCCACCCTGCCCTCGGGGCACGCCCGCCGCGTCTCCGGATCCACGATCAGGAGCGACTGCTCGGGCATGACCTTGCCGCAGCTCACCAGCGGACGAGCACCGGGCCCGTCCACGGCCGCCACGGCCTCGTTGCGCTCCAGCGCGGCGGCCTCCCAGATGCGGACGAGCACGCCCTCGCCCTTCTTGCCGCCCGAGGCGATCAGCGTGCCCTCGGCGAGGCCGTAGCAGGGATAGAACGCCTCGGAGCGGAAGCCAGCGGGAGCGAACGCCTCGGCGAAGCGGCTCATCACCTCGGGGCGGATGGGCTCGGCGCCGCAGAAGGCGAGCTCCCAGCGGCTCAGGTCCAGCCCCTCGCGCTCGGGGGGAGGCACCTTGCGGACGCAGAGATCGAACGCGAAGCAGGGCCCGCCGCTGATGGTGCCGCCGAAGCGGGAGAGCGCCTCCAACCAGAGCCGGGGGCGCCGGAGGAAGGCGAGCGGGGACATGAGGGCCGTGTGGAAGCCGGCGTAGAGCGGCTGGAGGATGCCGCCGATGAGGCCCATGTCGTGGTACGGCGGCAGCCAGATGACGCCCACGCTGTCGGCCCGGACCTCGAAGGCGCGCGAGATGAGGGACAGGTTGTGCAGCAGGCTGCCGTGGCTGAGCCGCACGCCCTTGGGATCGCCGGTGGAGCCGGACGTGTACTGGAGGAAGGCCAGCGAGTCGCGCGTGGCCTCGGGCCGTTGCCACCCGGCCTCCACGCCCTCGTCGATGGCGTCGGTGGCCACCCAGCGCAGCGCGGCGAGCTCCGGGGCCTGCTCGAAGAGGCTCTCACCCATCTCGCGGATGAAGGAGATGGTGAGCACCACGCTGGCGCGCGCATCGCGGATGATGGCGCGCAACCGCGGGAGCGTGCGCTCGAGCCGCGTGGGCTCCGGCGGGTACGCGGGCACGGCGACCAGCCCCGCGTAGACGCAACCGAAGAAGCCCGCGACGTACTCCAGGCCGGGCGGATAGAGCAGCACCGCGCGCTCTCCGGCCCGCGCCAGGCACTGGAGCATCGCGCCGATGCGCCGGGCCCGGAGGTCCAGGGCCGCGTAGCTCACCACCTGCTCCTCGCCCTCCTCCAGGAAGGTGTAGAGGGGTTGCTCGCACTGGGCGCTGGCGCGCGTCTCGAGCAGCTCCAGGAGCGTGGTGGCGGAGGACGGTTGACCGGGAAGGCTCATGGGCTCCTGGGGGGTCGAAGCGGGCGCGGACAAGCGGCGGCAGTATAGAGTGCCGCCTGCTGAACAGTTCAGGCGAAAGGACGGCCGGTCGGGTACCTGCCCGAGGCCCCTCCAACACCCGGCGGATGGCTGTTCGAGGCTCTTGGATTCGCGGAGCCTGGGACTCGGCCTACCCTGCCCGGGCCCTGGGCGTGGCGGGCTGATCCATCTGCGCGTTGACGAGCTTCGCGTAATAGCCGCCGCGCGCCACCAGCTCCTCGTGGCTGCCCGTCTCCACCACGCGTCCCGCGTCCATGACGACGATGACATCCGCCCGGCGGACGGTGCTCAACCGGTGGGCGATGACGACGCGCGTGCACTTCAGGCTCGCGAGGGCCTGCTGCACCTGGGCCTCGGTGATGGCATCCAGCGCGCTCGTCGCCTCATCCAGCAGGAGGACCGCGGGGCGGTGCACCAGGGCTCGCGCCAGGGCCAAGCGTTGCCGCTGGCCTCCGGACAGGGCCGAGCCGCGGTCCACCAGGAGCGTGTCGTACTGCATGGGCATGGCCACGATGTCGTCGTGGATGCAGGCCAGCTTCGCGGCTTCGATCACCCGCTCCAGGGGCAGCTCGGGCTCCGCCAGGGCGATGTTGTCCCGCAGCGACGAGCCGAAGAAGGACGGATCCTGCAGAACGATACCCATTTGTGACCGGAGCGAGCGCAGGTCCAGGTTCGTCAGATCCAGGCCGTCATAGGCGACGCGGCCGGAGGTGGGCAGGTAGAGCCCGAGCAGCAGGTTGGCCAGCGTGGACTTGCCGGCTCCCGAGCGCCCCACGATGGCGATCATCTGCCCCGGGGCGATCTTCAGGGACACGTCCTGGACCACCAGGGGCGAGGTGGTGCCATAGCGGAACGACACCTTCTCCAGCTCGATGGCGCCCTCGAGCTTCACCGGCATGGCCGCCTTGTCGCGGGGTTGCTCGGGGGGCGCGTCCAGCACCTCGTTGATGCGCTCCAGGTAGCTGCCCAGGAGCTGGAACTCACCGGCCACGGCGATGAGGTTGGCCAGGGGCACCAGCATGGCGCCCGCCAGCGCGTTGAGGCTCAGCATCTCGCCCAGGGACAGCCGCCCCTCGAGCACCTGATAGGCCCCCACCACCAGCAGCACCAGGGGCGAGGCCAGCCGCAGCATGCTCGTGAGCGACTCCACCCAGAGCCCCAGGCGCCCGCGCTCGAGCGTGACGTTCATCACGTCCACGTAGAGATGCGAATAGGACTCCACGGACCGCCGCTCGGCGCCAAAGGACTTCAGCGTCTGCATGCCGGTGAGCATGGCGATCTGATAGCTCTGGTTCTTCGCATCCAGCTCCAGGCTCTGGGACAGCAGGCTGCGCCGCCGCTCCCGCGTCACCAGGAAGACGAGCACCTGGATCGCGCTGAGTCCCAGCACCACCAGGCCGATCCACGGGCTGACGAGGAAGAGCAGCACGAAGTAGAGCAGCACCAGCGACCCATCGAGCATCGTGGAGATGACGGTGGAGGAGAGGACCTCGCGCACCTTGGACTGCATGCCCACGCGCATCATCAGGTCGCCGGCCGGGCGGAGCTGGAAGAAGGAGAAGGCCAGGCCCACCAGGTGGTCCAGGAAGCCCAGCGTCATGCCCGAGTCGATGCGGGTGCGCATCTCCAGGAGCAGGTGGCCGCGCAGCAGCGAGGCGATGAGGTGGAACAGGACGAGCCCGGACAGGGACAGGGCCAGCACCGCGAGCAGGTGGTAGTCACCCCGAGGCACCACGCGGTCCACGACCATGCCCATGAGCATGGGGACGGCGAGCGCGAAGAGCTGGAGGGTGGCCGACAGCACGATGATGCGCTTGAGCGTGTCGGATTGGCGCAGCAGCGGCACCAGGTAGCGGAAGGCTCCGGCGCGAGGCGTGACGATCCGCTGGAAGTCCTCGCCCGGCTCGAAGAGGAGCGCCACGCCGGTGAAGTGCCGGCTGAAGCCCTCCATGGACACGAGGCGCCGTCCCTGGGCGGGGTCGACGATCTGCACCTGGCCGCGGACGAGCCGATCGAAGACGACGTAGTGGTTGAAGTCCCAGTGGAGGATGGTGCCGGTGGGCAGGTGCTCGAGCCGATCCAGGTCGATGGCGACGGCGCGTCCCCGGAGACCCAGGCGGCGCCCGGCCTCCAGCAGCGTACGCGCGGAGATGCCATCACGGCCGATACCAGTCACCGCGCGCACCTGGTCCAGGCTCATCTCCCGGCCGTGGTAGCCCAGCACCATGGTCATGCACGCGGCGCCGCAGTCCGCCACCGACAGTTGCCGCACCTCGGGCAGGGTCTTCAGCCGCGCCTGCAGCCGCTTGAGCGCGGGAAAGCGCTCCAGGAACCCGGGCTTGTGCTCGGAGGGCGTCTGCTCAGTCGTCATGGGGGAAGAGGGCCTTGAGTCCCGGGATCAGCGTCAGGATGATGGGCTCGGAGCGGACCGCGACCTCCGCCCGCGCGGGCATTCCATCGAAGAAGTCCAGCACCCGCCCCTCGTGGGTGAAGGTCCGCGAGGGGATTCTCGCCCGCACCAGGACGATGGGGCCGTCCACCTTCACCGCATCGCCCAGGTCCGGCCCCAGGTAGCGCTTGAGCTCACCGGGGCCGATGATCTGATCGCCCACCGACTCGATGAGCACCTCGCGGTAGTCGTAGTGGAAGCCAGCCAGCTCCACGCGCAGGGGCATGCCGGGCTCGAGGAAGGGCCGGTAGTAGCCGGGCAGGAAGGCCAGCAGGAACACCGGCGCATCGTCCTCCACCAGCGACGCGACCGAGGTGCCCGCGGTGAGGAACTGTCCGGGCTGGATGCGCAGCGCCCCCACCACGCCCGCCACGGGAGCGCGCAGGGAGCGAGCCTCCACGCGGGCCTGGGCCAGCTCCTGCTCGGCCCGCAGCGCCGTGAGGGCCAGGCGGGCGGACTGATCCGTCAGATCGCGCATGTAGCGCACCAGATTCAGCTCCAGCTCGTGCTGGACGCGGGTGAGCGTGTGGCGCTCCTCCTCGGATTGCAGCGTCACCAGGAGCTGTCCGGCCTCCACGCGCTGACCGGGCTGCACCAGCACCGAGGCCACCACACCACCCGCGGGCGTCGTCACCTCCGTGCGCCGCTCGATCCGCACCACCGCGCTGCCGGAGGCGTACTCGGAGACCGTGCCGATCAGAC
Source organism: Archangium sp. (assembly GCF_036277355.1). Taxonomy (GTDB): domain Bacteria; phylum Myxococcota; class Myxococcia; order Myxococcales; family Myxococcaceae; genus Archangium. The sequence continues at coordinate 40,254 of NZ_DASUNC010000020.1, read as the reverse complement.
ACACGAGCAGACCCACGCCCAACATGCCCATCAGCAGCGCGTACGTCCAACGCGTCCAGCCGGGGGCGAGCTGCAACACATCGCCCTCCTGCCTGCGGTAGTGCTGGTAGTACTCCAGCGCCTCCTTGCGGAAGATGGACGGCTTGCCCTGGCCTTGCTCGCTCACTGCCGCGCCCCCACCGTACTGCCCGCCTGCGGGGCCTGCGCACTGGCCGCCGGCTTCACCCGCACCGTCGTGCCCGCGGGGACGAAGACACCCGGGGGCACCTCCACGTCCGCGAGCGCGAAGATCATCAGGGAGGCGACATCCACCTCCGGAGCCACCTGGCTCACGCGCCCCTGGAGCACCCGCTGCTGCTCGGTCACCTCCACGCGCACCGATTGCCCCACCTCCACGCGCTGCACCTGTTGAGCGGGGATGGCGAAGCGCACCTGCGGCGTTCCACGGCGGAGCACGTGCACCATCGCCTGCCCCGGCTGCACCAGTGCGCCGGGATGGGTGAAGCGCCCGGCCACCTGACCGTCGAAGGGAGCGCGCACCACCAGTTCTTCCACGCGCTGGCGCAGCTGGGCCACACGGGCCTCCTGCTCCTGCACGCGCGCCTGGGCCTGCGCCAGCTTCGCCTCGGCGAGCTGCTGCTCGAAGCGCGCCGCGGACACCTCTTCCTGGGAGATGGCGCCCACCGAGAGCTGTGCGGGATCCTCCCGCCGCTGCAACCGCTCTTGGGCCTGCTTCAGCGACAGCGCCGCCACCTGCTGCTCGGCGCGGCTGGACAACAGCGCCGCCTCGGCGATGGCCAGTTCCTGCCGCGTGCCCGCGGAGTCCAGCGTCGCGACAACCTCACCCCGGCGCACCACGCTGCCCACCTGAACGCGCACGTCCTCCACGCGCCCTTCCAGCCTCGCGGCGAGATTCACGGACGCATCGGAGATCACCACGCCCAGCAGGCCCTTGTCGGTGGTGTCTTCCGGAACACTCCGGGCCACGGCGTTCCCGGGGGTCGGCGTCACACCACCCCGCTCCGGGTGGGAACGCGGGCGGAGCCACGCCACACCTCCCAGGAGGGAGAGCAGGATCAGGGCCAGCCCTCCGATGAACGCGCGTGAAGCCATCGCCCGCATCGTAGGGGATCTGCCGCCGGGCCCGAAGCTCACGCAGGGGGGGAGCTAGGGTTGAAACTCCAGGGCCTTCTCTGGTCGAGGCGATTGGAACTGGACCAGCGGCCCCTTGCACCTCAAGGAACCTAGGGAGCCGTCCAGCCCTAACCAGCGGTTCACAACCCACCGTAAACACTCGGGTTTCCTCATCCGAAGTTGTCCAGCCGTCCCAGCCAGTACTCCAAAACCCTAGATTTTTGCGGCTAGCTTGCTGCTGGGCCCCGCCTCGGTGGCACCCGTGGCCTCGGGGTCTGGCCGGCTGCTGACCGTCCGGGAGGTTGCGGAGCGGCTGGGGTGTGCCGGGCCACGGATTACCAGCCGTGCGTACGAATTGCCCCACGTCCGCATCTTCAACGCGGTGCGAATAACGCAGGGCGCGGTGCGCTGGCGCTGGCGCGTCTACATGCGAGTTGAGCAACTGGGCCGACACACTCCGTACGGCCATGCCGTTATCGATTGTCCCAGGCCAGAGCAGGACGGAGATCGAATCGCTCCAGCCACGCCTGTCCAGCCGCCTCGTCCGGAAGGCCGAGATGGAGCGGAGCTGAATGCTCGAACCGTCGCGGCCTTAGGACCTTGGCGACTAGAGGGAGCAGCCCGAGGTCACCCGCACCGCGGTTCACATCTCCAACCGGGGGATGTCTGGCTCCACGAATCAACAAGCCGTTTCGTAGGCGCTGGACCTCGCAACCCTCGAGCGCTGACCGTAGCTTCTCTTCTCCCCCGAGTGCCTCCGCTGTCTCGTTATCGAGGAGATTGAGCCAGTGCGCGGTTAGAACCCTGCCGCGCATCCAGTTCTTGACCCAATCGTAAGCAGGATCAAACCCCAAGAATCGGGGAACCAGCTTCTGGATTTCTTCTCGTGCCTCCACCTCGTACGAGATGGTGTAGATGAACGACATCCCAGCATGACCCGTGGAGAATGGGAACAGTTCAGCGGCCTCTCTGATGAACGCGAGGAACACGCTGTCTTCGACCGTGTTCAGGAAGTCCCAGGGGAACTCCAGCCGCAGGAGGCTGGTCTCGTTCGGGAAGATGGGCTCCGCGAGGGTCGAGCCGCGATAGCGGGCGCCAAACTGGCCAGCCTGGCCATCACTACTTGAGGAGAGCACGAATCCATATCCCTCGATATCCTCGGTAACCGGCATCGTTCGCAAGTCGTTGAGCAGGTGGGTGCGCCGGCCGAGGTCAAATGGCTCCCAACCGCCCTGCACATATTCATCCTCGCTGGTGACGTAGGTCGTCGCAATCGCTCCCTCGGGGATGAATCGAAGGTAGCTCTCAAGGACATCGGCTGTCGCGGCATTGGCTGCCGGCAGTGGAGCAGCCGTGTAGAGCAGGAGTGCCATTCCGGGCCGCACCACGACTACCTCGTCACCGTCGTAGGCCCGGGTCTTCGCAAGGAAACTCAGTTCTCGTCTCGTCATTGACTGCCTTCCAGGCTGACTAGCGGCAGGACTGGCTGGTGAGTGGCGTGGGCATCTCGGTAACGCCCAGCCTCATGCTTAACTTCAGATAGCGATCATATTGTGATTTGCCCTCTGGGAAGTAGAAATCCGCGCCTGGGTTCCCTTTTCCCCGAGAGAAGCGGACCTCGCCCGTCCGTTTGTCGTAGTACTGTGTTCCACCAGGGCAGACGAATTTGAAATCGAAGAATTGCGTCGGGTTGCCGGCAGCATCAGTGGAGCATGCGTCCGGCCACAGTGTGCCCTTCAGCGTTCCGGCGGCTTTCATCTGGGCGCGGCTCTGCGTCAGGCGGCTGCCGTCGCTCGCATACCCTCGCTCTCCAGCGATATGGGGTGGCGCTTTATGGTTCTGGATGGCCATATCGCAACACTCGTGCTTAGCCTCTCCGAGCGAAGTGCAGGTGTCTTCCGGCTTTGGCTTAGTATTTTTGTGGCACTCACAGAGGATTTCCTGGAGCACCATCTGCGCGGTGACTGGACTGCCCGATTTTTGACTGACCATTGTCATGAGGGCCCACTCACATGCAGTTCTTCTTGTTGTTGGTCATGATGTCGCCCAGCAATTGGACGTTCTTGCCTTCTATCTTGACGTTCATCGAGCCAGGACCAACGAATTCGGTGACGTCCTGAGTGCTGGCGGAGATCAACCCGCCCCCCGTTCCCTGGCTCGCCACGTCCCCTGTGCTCTTGAAGGATGCACCTTTGATCGCGACCTTCTTACCCGTCACCGTGACCGAGGTCGAAAAGCCCTGCGGCGAGTTGTCCGACTTACCGATATTGGGCAGCGGCGTGGGAACGAAAGGAGCGGGTGGCCCTGGCATCTTGCAAACATTTGGCAAGGCGGCCAATTTGATGCCGTTGCTATTTTCAGTAACAGGCGTTCGTGGGGTATTGACCGTGACGTTCATCGCGCTCCTTCTTGATTGAAGTGAAGCACAGCCGCACCGCGGAGGCCGGACTCCGAACCGCACCACACCATCGGGGCAGCACCGGGCGAGAAGCCCCTTTCCTCGCTGACGATTGGCAGCATCAGGAGCAGGGGCGCCGTGGCGGCACCGGTATGTCCCCAACAGTCAGCTGGAGCGACATAGTCCACTGCATTCACGATCGTAGCGGATGGGACGCGCAGGATGGCGTATGAAAACTCGTCCTCCCGATAACGCTCGCCATTGATGTCGCAGTATTGCTTGGTGATGGGCATTCCCGCCTCGGCGGTTGCCTCGCGTATGGCTTGCGCGAGCCCCTGGCCCACACACACGGTTCTCGTGTGCATTGCATGCTCCTCCTGGGCCATGGCCACTCCTGCGATTCTTGCCAGCGATTTGAGTTTGAACCGGCGGGCGAATTCAGCGTTGCACACGGCGAGCCAACCCGCGCCTTCACCGGGCGGAAAGCCCCAACGGTTGCTGGAGGATGCAACCCGCCCGGCTTCATCCAGGGACTCAAGGAGATCGGGATCCATGAAGGAGTCAGCGCCACCCACGAGGCAGCACTCCGCCTGGCCGCTGCGCAGCTCAGCGACCGCTCGCTCCAGCCCCACGAGGCCCGATGCATTTCCCTCAGTGATGACGGTCATCTCAGGAACACATACGGAGGCGGCGTGTTGCGCCAAGCGATCGAAGATCCACCGGGCATCGTCCCGGGTGAAGAGCGGGCTCAGCTCCGGGAGGCCCAGATAAATCGGTAGCCTCATCTTGCGCTTCGGAGGCAGGCATTCGATGACTTCATCGAAGGCGCTGGTGGCGAGTTCAAGGATGCGCTTACTCCGCACCTGCTCGCCCAGGGTCCGGTCCATGGCGGTCATGAAAGGCTCGCCGGACCTATCAATCATGAAGGGGTGTTGTTGGATCCGGCATATCCCGGCGCGAACCGCCATGGCTGAGGGGTAAGCACTGAGCCCCACAGGAGTCCGCGCCCCCAACCCGATAATGCAGGTCTGAGTGCCCACTGCTTCACCTCGGCCGAGACCGGAAGCCCGGTTGTGGAGAGTCACACATAGCGCTTCTCGATGATCCGGGTGGAATCGATGTTGTCAATGTCATGATGACACGACAGGGTGCTGTGCCAGACCATGATCAATCTTGAGTGATCGGGTTCGATCACAACTGTATTGAGTTTGGCGTGATGTGTGAGGCTCCGCCGTCCGATGTGCGTGGTGAAGGTGAAGTAGCGCTTCGGAAGATCGAACTGCAAAGCGCCGCTTGGTGTCAAATTCACCAGAGCAATGCGCTCGCCGCCGCGCAGCGGGGGATCGAACTGTTGATCGACGGGAGCGCATTGAAGGAATTGTGGATCATAGTCGGCCGGCAGCAACGGCTTTTGAGTCCTCACCCACTGATCGTCATAGGTGCCCTGATACCGGCTCCTCGGTTCCCAGTAACTGCAGAGCGCTCCGAATCCGGCAGGCCCCTTTTCCAGCGGCTCAGTCGGAAGTTCTATATTAGGAAGCGGCTTGCCCAAGCGGTGCCCGTCACTGGTACAGAAGCCCGTGCCTACTGGATTGCGCTGATCAAGACGGTGTTTGGCTGGCTCGGGATCCTCCCGGTCATATCCGCCGTAGGCGCGCTCAAAAATGATCGGCATCCGCACGAAGGGCAGTGGGGACGTTGGCACCAACTGCCGTACAAGGTTCCGCTCCCACTTGCGATCGCCGCGGATCAGAAGCGCCTTCTGTCCGCAGGGCGTCCTGATGCCCACCAAGAGCTCGGTGCAGGGCTGACCGCGTTGCGCATAGGCCGTGGCGTTGAGATAGAGGTCCGTGCGGGGCTTAGCAGCGATCAAATCCTGCTCGTAGATCAGACTCGACTCCCCCTCTTTCCCGCGGTACTCGGGAGCCAGTTTGGGCTCTACCTGTTGGTCCGCAATATCGATCGCCCCCCCGTTTCCAATGTGGAATGTACCCTTGACAACCACGACCCAATGTTTTTCGCCACGTTTATCGATGGTGACGATCGAGGCAGCGGCAAATGGTGTGTGGTTGCGGATCTCCCACATGCGACGGCCCTCGGTTGATGAGCAGCAGCGTGGAGACTGTAGGTAAGGAAGAGAGATAGGTCAATCGCATCTGGGCGTGAGAAAATATGGAGCGCAACCGTGTGAGACGGGCTCCTACGTCAAGCCCCGAAAAGGCTTGTGAACGGACTTATCGAGAAACTCGTACGTCCGGCCAGGGCTGCCTCCAGTTCCGCGTGCTGCCTGCCAGTGAAGGCCCTCGTCTGGATGTCATGCGCACCTCGACTTCGGATTGACAGTTCCAACGCGAGCACGTGACGGCGTCGCATCGACTCGCGCCCGATTGCCGTCAAGAGACCCGCAGCGTCGAGTTTGCTCCCTCGAAGGTAACGGACACCACGTTCGAAGTTCTTCCGAGCCTGCTGCCACCAGTTCTCAACGGCATCGCGGATCGGCACAGGAAGGCTCGCCTCCGGCGATGGCAGCAGATTGGCATCCAAATCCTCCTGTTCTAACGGAACTAGAGCCTCCTCCTCCTCCTCCACTATCTTTTGGTACTCCCCTTCCAACTTCAGTCCCGTGATGGCCGAGAACGCTTCGCCAGCCAAGGCCGCTGCTTTGGTGTCCTCCATCCATTCCAGACACGCATCCGCAGCAATAACCTGTCCGCTGAATCCAAGCGCCCAGAGCACATCGGGCCTCAATTCTGGCTTGCGCAGCAAGCTGACCAGCCACTCCGTTTCTCGCTCGTCTCCGCCGAGCGCTAGCACGACTAAGCACTGCCGGTGACCTGCTCCTCTCTCTTCGGCCACCTTGCGGCACGTCTTCCATGCCATGCGAGTCCCTAAGACAAGCCCCGCCATGATGGCGGCCCCGCGCACTCCGGGGTGCGAATCCATGAGAAGTCGCGGCAGGAGGCCCATGACAAGATCCCGGGGAAGAGCCCGCGCAGCGCGCAGTGCGGCGATCAAATGCTCGGCATCATCATGGTAAAGCCACTGCTTCCTTATCTCTGGAGGAACTACTCCGCGGAATGCCAGCACCTGAAATGCCAGGAGCCGCAAGGCCCTATCATCCGCCGCAAGACGTTTGAGCAGCACTGCTTCCAGCCCATTGCGCCTGCTCAGTTCCAGCGCGCGTCCTACGGCCGCGCGCTGCACATCGTCGCCTGAGTCGAGCACCCACAGGATCTCCTTGAGTCCCCGCTCCCCGTTGTTGGCGAGTAGCGCCAAAGCCGAGGCAGAGATCCGCTCGGCCTCGTCTGTGTGCAGGCCTGGTAGCAACAACTCGTTCACGGCACTTTCGCCTCCCACTACCAACCCATCCAGATGGACCAGCAGCCGCTCCTCACGCTTCGCGGTATCCGACAGGTTGCAGTCGGCAGCCACGAGAGCTCGCTCCCACTGAGACCAGAGGAACGTCGCCTCGTCGAGGTGCTCCTCCAAAACGTCCATCATCACGGGTTTCATGCCGCAGTGAGCATAAGTCGAGTGTGTGCCCACTTGCGAGCGGCGGACGGGTGCGGAGATGTAGAGGCAATACACCGAGGCCGATACGTACAATGTACCGGCCTTTGGTGATATGTTCCGACGTCTCATTGCCCTGACCCCGAAGCTGCAGAACAACCCTGGCGAGGGACTGGTGCCAGAGCAGTGGCTGGCCGCCCAGGTGGCGCTGGACACGCTGGCGTCGCACCTTCAAAGCGGATTCATCCAGGCAGAGTCCCTGGATGCTCCCAGCAACCAGCCCCCCCCCTGCGTGGTGCTCACCGTGAAGGGCCGCAACGCCGGTGTCGGGGCGCTGGGCTTCATGGGCGGGCACTTCGACGTCGTGCCCGCGGACGAGAAGGACATAACCCCGTCGTGCTGTCGACTTCCTCGCCCGGAAGCGCCCCAGCTTCGAGCTCGCGCTCAACGCGGTGCGAGGGCATGTGCTCGCGTCCGAAATTGAGGCTGTGCTGCGCGCTCTGACCTCGGGCGACGCCTTGCTCGCTGCACTTCCATGCGCTGCGCCACACGACCGCTAGCTCACCGAGGCCGTTCTCCACGGCCTGTTTCGCGGGAGTCCGGGAGCCCAAAAAAAACGAAGGCCCTGGAGCCCACCTTGCGGTGAAACTCCAGGGCCTTCTTTGGTCGGGGCGACTGGATTTGAACCAGCGACCACTTGCACCCCAAGCAAGTGCGCTACCAGGCTGCGCTACGCCCCGTTGCGGCGTCTCGTCGGCGTTCCCGTCGGCGAGATGGGCTGCCTTATGCCGTCACCCGAACCACAGGTCAAGCACGAGATCGGGCGGCCCTTCAAAAACTCACTCGGCCTTGGCCTTCATTCCTCCGGCCGAGGCCTTGTACTCCTCGACCTCCTCCAGCTCCTCGTCCAGATCCTCGGGATCCAGGCCAGCGGCCTCGGCCGCGTCGGCGGCGGCGTCCTCGGCGGCGTCCAGCTCCGAGTGGTTCTCGGGAATCTGCTCGCCGTTGAGGGCGGCCTTGAGGACCGCGCTCGGCCGGAAGGTCAGCACGCGGCGGGCCGAGATCTCGATCTCCCTGCCGGTCTGCGGGTTGCGGCCCACGCGCGCCTTCTTCTGGCGCACCTGGAAGTTGCCGAACCCCGAGATCTTGATCTTGTCCCCGCGCTCCAACGTTTCCTTGAAGGTGTCGAAGACGAGCTCGACGATCTCCGCCGACTCCTTCTTGGAGAAGCCGACCTTCTCGTAGACCCCTTCGATGATGTCCGCCTTGGTCATGCGAGTACCTTCGCGCCCCTCTCTGCGGTGAACCCGGCGGACTGTGACAGCCTTCCCTGACAGCTGTCAACCCACCGGTTTCACTCAGGTTTTCGCGCGAACCCACCACGTCAGGTCCGCAGGGCACCACCCAGGCGCTGGTTGACCTCGGAGATGATGCGCTGGTGGGCGGCCGTCACGTCCGCGTCCGTGAGCGTGCGCTCGGGCGAGCGGTACCGGATGGCGTAGGCCAGGTTCTTGTGGCCCTCGGGGATGGGCTTGCCGGTGTAGACGTCGAAGATGAGGGCGTCCTCCACCAGGGGGCCACCGACCTCGAGGATGACGCGGCGGACCTCGTCGTTCTGGAGGGACAGGGGCACCACGACGGCCAGATCCCGGAGCACCGCCGGGAAGCGCGGCAGGCCCTGGTACTCGGGCACCAGGCGGGAGGCGGCGTACAGGGGCGCCGTGTCCACCTCGAAGACGAAGACGTCGCGGGGCAGGTCCAGGGCCTTGGTGACGCGCGGGTGCAACTCGCCCACGTGGCCGAGCACGGTGCCATCGGCCAGCTCCACCCGGGCGCAGGCGCGGGGGTGGTAGGCGGGAGCCTCGGCGGGGACGAAGCGGACGCCGTCCACATGGAGCGCGTGCAGCACGGCCTCCAGGGCGCCCTTGGCGTCATAGAAGTCCGCCCGGGCGTCCTTCTGCGTCCACGTCCGGCCGCCACGCAGGCCCCACACGAGACCTCCCAGACGGTGCACCTCGCGAGCGGCGGGACGCTGGCCCTGACCACCCTCGGGATCCTGGAAGTAGGCGCGGCCCGTCTCGTAGAGGGCCACGGACTCCACCTGGTGACGGACGCTGCGGGAGAGGTTCTCCAGCAGGCCCGGCAGCAGGCTGGTGCGCATCACCGACTGCTCCACGCTCAGCGGGTTGAGGAGCGTGACGGGCTTGTCCTTCCCGCCCAGCACCTCCAGGGAGCGCGGCGCGACGAAGGAGTAGTTCACCACCTCGCTCAGCCCCACGCCGGAGAGGGCCTGGCGGACGCGGCGCTCGGCCTCGGCGGTGGCCGGCTCGGGGCCCAGCTCGGCGAGGCCACGGGGCAGCTTCGCGGGGATGTTGTCGTAGCCGTAGACGCGGGCGAGCTCCTCCATGAGGTCCTCCTCGCGCTCCACGTCCACGCGGGCGCGGGGCACCTCGAAGACCGTCTGCCCATTCCCTTCCCCCACCGACAGGAAGCCGAGGGTGCTGAGAATGCGCCGGCACTCGGCCTCGGGGATGGCCACGCCCAACACCTTCTCTACGCGGCCGTAGCGCAGCGTCACGCGGCGAGGCGGCTGGATGTTCGGGTGCACGTCGATGCGGCCCGGGGCCACGGTGCCACCGGCCAACTCGGCGATGAGGGCCGAGGCCCGATCCAGCGCGGGGATGACGGCGTCGAGGTCCGCGCCGCGCTCGAAGCGGTGCGAGGCCTCGGTGTGCAGGCCGTGGCGCTTGGAGGTGCGGCGGATGCTCGAGGGCTGGAAGTGGGCGGACTCGAGCAGCACGCGCGTGGTGCCCGCGCTGACCTCGCTGTCCTGGCCGCCCATGACGCCGGCGAGGGCCTGGGCCCGGTCGCGGTCACAGATGAGCAGGTCCTCGGGAGACAGCGCCCGCTCCTTGCCGTCGAGCGTGGTCATCTTCTCGCCCGGCTTCGCGGTGCGGACGATGATCTCCTGACCGGCCACCTTGTCCAGGTCGAAGGCGTGCAGCGGCTGGCCGTACTCGAGGAGGACGAAGTTGGTGACGTCCACCACGTTGCTGATGGGGCGCACGCCGCAGGCCTTGAGCCGGTCCTGGAGCCACTGGGGCGAGGGACCGATCTTCACGTTCTCGATGACGCGGGCGGCGTAGCGCGGGCAGCGCACCGGGTCCTCGACGCGCACCTTCGCCTTCTCGGAGGCGGGGGCGCCGGACTCGGCGAGCTTCGGCTGGGGCGGACGCAGGGTGCCGCCGGTGGCCACGGCTACCTCGCGGGCCACGCCCAGGTGCGACAGGGCATCCGGACGGTTGGGGGTGACGTTCACCTCCAGCACCACGTCATCCATCCCGAGCGCCTGGGCGATGGGCGTTCCCGGCTTCAGGTCCTGCGGGAGGATGAGCAGGCCGGAGGACTCCTCGGAGATGCCCAGCTCCTTGGCGGAGCAGAGCATGCCGAAGCTGTCCACGCCGCGCAGGGGGGCCTGCTTGATCTCCACGCCATTGGGCAGCTTCGTGCCGAGGGTGGCCAGCGGCACCTTGTCGCCGACCTTGAAGTTCTTGGCGCCGCAGACGACCTGCAGCAGCTCCGGGCCGCCCATGTCGATCTTCGTCACGGACAGCTTGTCCGCGTTGGGGTGCTGGACGGACTCCTTGATCTGCGCCACCACCACGCCGCGCAGACCCTCGCCGGGGCGCTCCAGGCCCTCGATCTCCAGACCCACGGCGGTCAGCTTGCGCGCCAGTTCGTCGGCGCTCGCCGGGAGCGCCACATAGTCACCGAGCCACTTGACCGAGATCTTCATCAGAACTGCTCCAGGAAGCGCGCGTCGTTCTCGAACATCATCCGCAGGTCGTCGATCCGGTAGCGCAGCATGGCGATGCGCTCCACGCCCATGCCGAACGCGTACCCGGAGACCTCGTTGGGGTCATAGCCGCTGTACTTGAAGACGTTGGGGTGCACCGAGCCGCTGCCGAGCACCTCCAGCCAGCCGGTCTGCTTGCAGATGCGGCAGCCCTTGCCGCCGCACGAGGTGCAGGAGATGTCCACCTCGGCCGAGGGCTCGGTGAAGGGGAAGAAGGACGGGCGGAAGCGCGTGCGCGTGTCCGAGCCGAAGAAGGCCTTCACGAAGGCATCCAGGGTGCCCTTGAGCTCGGCGAAGCTGACGTCCTTGTCCACCAGCAGCCCTTCCACCTGGTGGAACATGGGCGTGTGGGTGATGTCCGAGTCACGCCGGTAGACGCGGCCGGGCATGACGGCGCGGAAGGGCGGCTTGCGGTTGAGCATGAAGCGCACCTGCACCGGGGACGTGTGCGTGCGCAGCAGCGGCGAGCTGTCCGCCTTCTTCGCGTGGCCGAGCGAGGACTCGTCCACGTAGAAGGTGTCCTGCATGTCGCGCGCGGGGTGATCCTTCGGGAGGTTGAGCGCCTCGAAGTTGTAGTAGTCGAGCTCGATCTCCGGCCCGTGGGCCACCTCGAAGCCGAGCCGCTGGAAGGTGCGGACGATCTCCTCCATCGTCCGGGACACCGGGTGGCGGCTGCCGGGCCTGGCGGCGCGGCCGGGCAGCGTCACGTCCAGCCTGGGGCCGCGCAGCTCGGCTTCCAGAGCCGCGTCCTCCGCGCGCTGGACGGCCTCGGCGAGGAGCTTCTCGATCTCCGCCTTGACCTGGTTGGCCACCTCGCCGAGGGCGCGGCGCTCGTCGGGGGGCAGCTTGCCCATCCCTCCGAGGACACCGGACAGCTCGCCCTTCTTGCCGAGGTAGCGGATTCGGAGCGCCTCGACGGCGGACGGCTCCGAGGCGACGGAGATCTCCCGCCGCGCCGCGTCCGCGAGTGCCTGCAAGCGATCTCGCATGGGGACTTCGCCTCCCTTTTCCCGGCCGGGCCGGGGCCAAAAAAAAGGGCCGCCCTGGGGGCAGCCCGTTTCAAACCCGCGAGTGGCAGCGGCCTTCACAGGAAGACCGCGGCCGCTCACTTTCGAGGCCGGCTTCAGGGCCGGCCGTCACACTCAGGCCGCCTTCGCGATGTTGGCGACAGCGGCAAAACCGGCGGGATCCACGATGGCCATCTCGGACAGGACCTTGCGATCCAGGGCGATCTTGTTCTTGGCCAGGCCGGCGATCAGCCGCGAGTAGGACAGGCCCACGGTGCGGGCGGCCGCGTTGATGCGGACGATCCACAGCGAGCGGAAGTTCCGCTTGCGGACGGCGCGATCACGGCTGGCGTAATCGAGCGCGCGCTCCACGGCCTGGTTGGCCCGCTTGTAGCAGTTCTTGCGGCGGCCGCGGTAACCCTTGGCCAGTTTCAGAATCCGATTACGACGGCGACGAGCCTTGAAACCCTTCTTGACGCGCATTGCTGACTCCTGACTGCTGCGAGGTGTTTGAAAACCCCCGGCTCCGGTTGTTCACCGCACCGACAGGGCCCTCTTGACTGCGTACGGCTAGTTCGCCCCGTAGGGGAACATCTCCTTGACGACCTTCTTGCCATCCATGTCCTTCAGATGGCCGGTGCCACGGTGATCGCGCTTGAGCTTCTGGCTCTTGGCGTGGGTGAAGAGGTGCTTGCCGAAGGCCTTGCCGAACTTCACCTTGCCGGTCTTCTTCACCTGGAAGCGCTTCTTGGCGCCGCTACGGGTCTTCAACTTGGGCATCTTGCGGTTCCTTCCTTCAACTACCCATCCGCCGCAGCGAATCGCCGTCAGCGTGTGTCAGGGCTGACGGCTTGGAAGCCGCCAGCCGGGTCCAACTATTTCGCGCCCTCGGCCTGCGCCGGAGCGCTTGCCGTGGGAGCAGGCACCGGGGCCTGAGCCGCCGCCTGCTGACCTTCGGGCCTGGCAGAGCCCGCCACCTCGTTCTTCTTCCCGCCCTCGCCCTTCTCGCTCTTCTCCGCCGCCGCCGCCTGCTGCCGGGCCATCTCCCTCGCCCGGGCCGCCACCTTCGGGTTCGGGGCGATGATCATGAACATCTGCCGCCCTTCCAGCCTCGGCATCTGCTCCACCACCGCCACGTCCTTCAAATCCTTGACCACGTCATCCAGGATGGCCGAGCCCAGTTCCTTGTGCGTGATCTCCCGGCCACGGAACATGATCGTGACCTTGGCCTTGTTCCCCTCCTCGAGGAAGCGGCGCACGTTGCGGACCTTGAACTCGTAATCGTGCTCCTCGGTCTTGGGACGGAGCTTGATCTCCTTCAGGTGGACGACGACCTGCTTCTTCTTCGCTTCCGAGGCTCGCTTCTTCTCCTCATACTTGAACTTGCCGTAGTCCATGATCTTGCAGACTGGCGGCTTGGCCATGGGGTTGACCTCGACGAGGTCCATCCCCGCGGACTGAGCCCGATCCAGCGCTGCTTCGATCGGCAGGACTCCTAGTTGCTCGCCCTCAGGTCCTACAACGCGGACCTCGCGAGCGCGAATACGGCGGTTCGTTCTTTGGTCGCGAGCGATGTGACTCCCTCCAGATCGTGGGAGTAGGTACTCCCCTCTGAAGGGGGGCAAGATACTTGCCAGCGATAGGGAGTCAAGGGGTGATCATGACCCAGGACCCCCCCGAGGGGCCTCACGGCCAGGCGGCCTCCTTCTCCAGGAGGGCCTCGAAGGCCTCCAGTTTCATGGTCTTGAGGTCCTCGCCGCCGTAGCGACGGGGGGACACGCCCCCGCCCTCGACCTCGGTGTCGCCGATGACCAGGGTGAAGGGGATCTTCTGGAGCTGGGCGTCGCGGATCTTCGCGTTGAGGGTGAGGCCGCGCTCGTCGAAGTCCACCCGGTAGCCCTTGGCGCGGAGCTGGTCGCGCACCTTGAGGGCGTAGTCCTTCTGGCGGTCCGCCACGGTGACGAGCACGGCCTGCACGGGGGCCAGCCACGCGGGGAAGGCACCGGCGAAGTGCTCGATGAGGATGGCGATGAAGCGCTCGAAGGAGCCGAAGATGGCGCGGTGGAGCACCACGGGGCGGTGCTCGGCGTTGTCGTCACCGATGTAGGTGAGATCGAAGCGCTCGGGGGCGAGGTAGTCGAGCTGGATGGTGCCCAGCTGCCACTTGCGGCCGATGCTGTCGGACACGTCGAAGTCGATCTTCGGGCCGTAGAAGGCGCCGTCGCCGGGCTTGAGCTCGTACTCCAGGCCGAGCCCCTCCAGGGCGCTCTTGAGGCCGGCCTCGGCGCGATCCCACAGGGAGTCATCGCCGAGCCGCTTCTCGGGCCGGGTGGACAGCTTCACGGCGTAGGAGAGACCCACGGCCTTGTAGACGCGATCCAGCAGCTGCACGAAGCGCCGGACCTCGTCGGGGATCTGGCTCTCCATGCAGTAGATGTGGGCGTCGTCCTGGGCGAACTGGCGCACGCGGGTGAGGCCACCGAGCGAGCCGGCCGCCTCGTTGCGGTGGAGCACGTCCTGGGTGTGCAGGCGCAGGGGCAGGTCGCGGTAGCTGTGCTTCTTGAAGCCGTAGTACAGGTGATGACTCGGGCAGTTCATCGGCTTCAGCGAGAAGTCATGCTCCCCGGACTCGCTGTCGAGCACGAGGAACATGTTCTCCTTGTACTTGCCCCAGTGGCCGCTCGTCTCCCACAGGCCCTTGTTGTAGAGCAGCGGGGTCTTGATCTCGACGTAGCCCGTCTCGCTCGTCATGCGGCGCATGAAGGCGGCCAGGGTGTTGTAGAGCGTGGTGCCCTTGGGGGTCCAGAAGGCCGCGCCCGGCGAGTACGGGTGGAAGTGGAAGAGATCCAGCTCCTTGCCCAGCTTGCGGTGATCGCGCTTGCGGGCCTCCTCCATCCGGTTGAGGTACTCCTGGAGCGCCTTCTTGTCGAAGAAGGCCGTGCCGTAGATGCGCTGGAGCATCGGGTTGCGATGGTCTCCGCGCCAGTACGCACCGCTGGTGGACAGCAGCTTGATGACGCCGATCTTCCCGGTGCTCGGAGCGTGGGGCCCGAGGCAGAAGTCCACCCAGTCGCCGTGGGTGTAGAGCGTGAGCGTCTTGGCGCCCTTGGCCGCGATGTCCTTGACGATCTCGACCTTGAACTTCTCGCCCTTGTCCTCGAAGAGCTTGATCGCCTCGTCCATGGAGATCTCCGTCCGGACGAAGGGCAGGTTGCTGGCGATCTCCTTGTTGGCCTCGGCCTCGATCTTCTCGAGGTCCTCGGGCGTGAAGGGCTTCTCGCGGAAGAAGTCGTAGTAGAAGCCCTCCTCCGTCGCGGGACCGATGGTCACCTGCGTGCCCGGGAAGAGGCGCTGCACGGCGCTGGCCACCACGTGGGCGGCGTCATGCCGGATGAGCTCCAGGCTCTCGGGGCTTTTGGAGGTGAAGATCTGCAGCTTCACGTCCTCGGTGAGCGGACGGGCCAGATCCATGTCCTGGCCGTTCACGCGCGCGAAGAGGGCGGCCTTGGCCAGGCCCGCCCCGATGCTGTCGCGCACGAAGTCCGCGATGGTCGTGCCCCGGGGTGCCTGCTTCTGGCTGCCATCGGGGAGGGTCACCGTGATCTGATCCGCCATGCGAGACCTCGGAAAAGAACGCGGGCGGCAGGCTCATCAGCCTTGCCGCCCGCAGTTGAAAACCCGTACTGAAGTGGGTCGTAGTGGGATCGAACCACTGACCCCTACCGTGTCAAGGTAGTGCTCTACCGCTGAGCTAACGACCCGTTCGCCGCCGCGACTGCCGCCGTCGAAGATGGGCGGGGAATACGATGGGCAGCCCGGAGCTGTCAAGGAAACACCGACATGGGTACGTCATGTTCCCTGGCGATTTTCGATCAGCACCCGGGCGCGGGCCATCACGGCGTCGAACATGGCGGGGGTGAGCCGGCCCGTCTGCGTGTTCTGCTGGCTCACGTGGTAGCAGCCCAACAGCACCGGGGCCCCCGGCAGGGCCAGCTCCGCCCCGTGTCCGAAGGACGGCCGCGGCGTGGGGATGGACACCCCCGCCCTCTCCAGCCAGGCGAGCGTCGCGTTCCAGGCTATGCCCCCCAGGGTCAGCACCACCTGGACGGGTAGCAGGGCCATCTCCCGGTCCAGGAAGGGGGCACACCGGGCCAGCTCCTCCGGCAGGGGCTTGTTGTCCGGCGGGGCGCACTTGCACGGCGCGACGATGTAGGCCCCCGTCAGCGCGAGGCCGTCGTCCTGGTGCTCGCTCCGGGGCTGGTTGGCGAAGCCCGCCCGGTGCAGCCCGGCGAAGAGGAAGTCCCCCGAGCGGTCCCCGGTGAACACCCGGCCCGTCCGGTTGGCCCCATGGGCCGCTGGCGCGAGTCCGAGGATGACCAGCTCCGCCTGGGGGTCCCCGAAGCCGGGCACCGGCCGGCCCCAGTACGTCCAGTCGCGGAAGGCCCGGCGCTTCTCCCGGGCCACCTGCTCGCGCCACTCCACCAACCGGGGGCAGGCCCGGCAGGTGATGATCTCGTCGTGAAGGCGCGCGAGCCCCGCCGCGCCCGTCCCTGGTGTCTTGCTCTTCGCCACGGTCCCCTTCCCTAGCGCCCCGCCCTACCCCTCCGCCACCGTCTACTCCACGGGACGGATTCGGGCCGGGTCGCGCGAGGCTCAGGGGCCAGGCTGCCCGCCCGTGTAGAGGCCGGTCCGCTTGTAGCGCTCCACCACCACGCTCCACACCACCTTGAGGATGGCCGTCGTGGGCACCGCCAGCAGGATGCCGGTGAAGCCGAACAGCTCTCCGAAGGCCAGGATGGCGATGATCACGGCCACCGACGAGAGGCCCACCTTGTCGCCCACCACCTTGGGGGTGATGAAGAGGCCCTCGGCCATCTGGCCCACCACGAAGGTGCCCGCCACCGCCGCGAGCTGCCACGGACCCTGCCAGGACAGCATCAGCCCCAGCCCCGCCAGCACCACCCCCAGCCCCGTCCCCAGGTAGGGCACCATGTTGCCGAACCCGGCGATGACGCCAATCACGATGGCCAGGTCGATGCGCGCGAACCACAGGCCCGTACCGTAGAGCACCGAGAGGATCGCCCCCACGGTGATCTGCCCGCGCACGAAGGCGGACAGGACGTCATCCACCTCGGAGAAGCGCCGGCTCACCAGCCCCACCGCCCGGCGCGGCACCAGGGCCTTCACCTTGCCCACCAGCTCCGGATAGTCCTGGAGGAAGAAGAAGCCCAGCACCGGCACCACCAGCAGGCCCAGCAACGTGGCCACCACCCGCGCCGTGTTGCCCGCGAAGCTCGCCACCAGCCGCGCCGCCGTGGGCCCCGCGCTCTGGAGGATCTCCGACGCCTGGGCCCCCAGCTCCGTCATGCGCTGGCGCAACAGCTCCGGCAACGGACGTCCCAGCAACGACTCCACCTGCGGCACCACCCGCTCGCTCGCCCGGCGGAAGAAGTCCGGCAGCTTCACCGCCTCCTCCCGGAACACCGGGATGAGGTAGAGCACCGCGCCGATCAGCAGCAGCAGGCTCCCGGTGAACACCACGCTCGTCCCCAGGGTGCGGTTGAGTCCCCGGCGCTCCATGGCGGTCACCAGCGGGTTGAGCACGTACGCCATGGCGAGCGCCAGCAGCACCGGCACCGCCACCCCGCCGAACACCGACAGCAGCGCGAACACCAGCGCCAGCGAGCCCACCATGGCCGCCGACCAGGCGAAATCCACCCGCCGCGCCTCGGCCTCCGAGAGCTCGCCCTCGGCGGGCGGTGGCTCCACGAGCAGGGGCTCCGGCCTCGGCTCGGGGGCCGGCCGTTGCTCCGCTTCGGTCTTCACCACGTGCAGGGATGTCTCCGCTGGAGCGACCCTCGCCACTGGCGCCTTCTCCGCGCGCGCCTTGCCTCTCTTGTTGCGTCCGATGGCGGGCTCCTCTTCCGTTCGTCCGCTGGATACTACCCGGTCTATCCCAGAAGCGGCGCACGGATGCCCTCGGCCACCCGCCAGCACACGCCCTCGAGACCCAGCTCCCGGGCGAGCTGCTCCACCATCTGGCCGTAGTGCTCCTGCACCCACTGGCGGAAGTGCGCGTCCGGCACCTCGAGCACCAGGCGTCCGTCCTCCACGTCCACAGCCCGGGCCTGCGCCAGCCACGTCAGGGCGTACCGCTTCCCATGGTCATGCAGCCACGCGAGGCACTCCCGCCAGCGGCGGCCCGCCTCCGTGGACACGTCCACGGACGGTGCCCCGGCCTGCACCGCCCAGATCTGCAGCTCCACCATGGCCCCCACGAAGGCCCGGCGCTCCATCCCCAGGGTGCGAGCGGCGCACACCACGGGGAGGCTCATGGGAAACCCCACGTCCACCTGTACCCAGTCCAACCCGGCCATGCTCAACGCCTCCCCTGGGTCCGGCTCCTGGTGTCCACGTCCTGTTCCCCCGGCGTAGGGAACGCCGTGCCACCCTCCTCGAACACGAGAAGGCCGCACTGATCGGCGTGATCCATGCCCCGCGATCTGCGCCGTCCCACCCGCATCGTCTAGCCCCGGCTCCGCTGATCCTCCGGGCGTCAACGCTCCGCGGAGCCGGAATATCGGCCCCCGCACGTGATACATGTAGCAGCCGCTACAGGGTGCTACAGGCCGCTACGCGAAAGGCTCCTGTTCCCTGTCTCAGGAGCTCTCGCGGTGGATCAGTCCGAGCCGCCGCGCTCCGGCGCCATCGACTTGAGCGTGATCGTCAGCCCCGCCCGGGCATTGCTGGGCTCGAAGTACGTGGTGTACGGCCAGTAGCCGTCCTTCTTCACGTCGATGCGGTGCAGCCCCAGGCCCACCCGCAGCCCGCTCGGCTTGCCACCGAAGTCGGTGCACACGCCCTGGAGCACTCCGTCCAGGTACACCTCGGCGTCCTCGGGCTCGCACCGCAACAACAGGTTGCCGTTGCGCGAGCGCATGGCGCGCATCAGCTCGCGCGCCTGATCCGCCGCCGGAGACTCCACCTGCCCGGGCCCCGAGGCACACCCGAGCACCAGCCCCACCAGGGCCCACCCCCCACGACTCCGCTTCGTCCTCTCCGGGTCCATCGCGCGCCTCTACTTGATGAGGATCCCCACCCGGCCCTCGGCCAGGAGGCGCGGGTCCAGCCCCGCGAGTGCCTTCGCCGCGTCCGGCCCCAGCAACAGATCCGAGCCCTGCAGCCGCGCCGCCTCGAGCACCAGCGGCTTCGCGCCCACCAGCTCCGACTTCCGGGCCGCCTCCAGGCTCTTGAAGAAGCCCGCCACGCCCGTGCTCTTCCGGGCCTCGGCGGACAACGCCTCCAGGCCATAGAGCGGCTGGCCGGACTCATCGAGCACCCGCGGCGCCAGCACCGGCGTCATGCCCAGCTTCCGCGCGTCCACCACCAGCCCGGTGTGCTTCGCCCGCGCGTCCTTCTTCGTCTCCGCCGGCTTCGTCTCCGCTGGCTCCGCCGTGGCGGGCGCGGCGGTGCCCGCGGACGCCGGAGTCACCAGCACCGAGGTCAACGCCCCGAGCGGCACCTCCACCTCCATCTGCACGCCGCTATCGGAGAAGTAGCGCTTCTGGACGACCTTGTAGCCGCGCAGCACGTCCTCGATCTGCCGGCGGGTCTCCTCGCGGGCCATCTCCTCGCCCACGGTCCTGTCCGCGCGCAGGCGCAGGCCCTTCACCTGCTCCAGCAGATCCGCGAAGGCGTCCTCCTTCGCCGAGCGCTCCGCGCCCAACCTCGCCTGGGACGGGTTGGAGGCCTTCACGTCCGGCGGCCCATCTCCCGTCACCCGGAGGACCTGCCGCTGCCAATCCACCCCGTTACCCTGCGCCAGTGCCGACAGCGGAACCGCCAGCACCCACGCCCACAGTGCACGCCTCACGTGAACCTCCCCACTCCCGTTTCTCGGAGCGCCGGATTCAACCGGCCCCCTCCGAGTCAGGTCAAGGAAGGCCCGCCCGCCCCCCCGCCAACGGGGCGCGGCTCAGTGCGCCTGCGCGCTGCGTGTCACGTAGTCATCAATCAACTGGCGGTGCCGCTGGGTGAGCAGCGTGAAGCGCACGCCCGAGCGCTCGTCCTGGCTCGCGCCGGCCTCCACCCACTCGCGCACCACCTCGCCCTCGGCGTAGATGACCTCGGTGGAGCCAGGGAGCTGGAACTGGAGCCCCACGCGCCGGGTGTCCTGCTCGGGCTCGAGCAGGCGCGCCAGGCTCACTCCCTCCTGGCTGATGTCGGCGGCGCGCGCCATGTACGGCACGCCCCCCATGTACTTGTTCAGGTAGATGTCGAGGGGAACCCGCGCGTTCTTCCGCTTGTCGCTCATCTCTCTCGCCCTCCCGATGGCCGGGACACCGCTACAGCACGCTTCAGCGCCGCAGCAACCTGTGGCGAGCGTAGGGGCATCCGGCCGGAGGGCAAGAAAACCGCCAGCGGGAAGAGACGGGCGGACCTATTGTTCCGCCGTCACTGAAGGAAAGGCGGAGTCACATGCGATTGGGAATGTTGGCCGCGGTCATGCTCGCCCTCACCGGGCTGCAGGCGAATGCACAGGAGCTCAAGACCGAGGAGGAGAAGACGATCTACGCGCTGGGGCTGTCGATCGGCCGGAGCGTCAAGATGTTCGATCTGAGCCCGGCGGAGCTCGAGCTCGTCAAGAAGGGCATCACGGACGCGGCCACGGGTGCCAAGCCGGCGGTGGAGCTGGAGAAGTACGGGGCCAACCTGCAGCCGCTCGCCAAGTCTCGGCAGGAGCGCGCCGGACAGAAGTTCCTGGAGGCCGCCGCCAAGGAGGAAGGCGCCAAGAAGCTGCCCTCGGGCGTCGTCTACAAGGAGCTCAAGGCCGGCACGGGCCCCAGCCCCAAGGCGACCGACAAGGTGAAGGTGAACTACCGCGGCACCCTCATCAACGGCACCGAGTTCGACAGCTCCTACAAACGGGGCGAGCCCGCCGAGTTCCCCCTCGGCAGCGTCATCGCCTGCTGGACCGAGGGCGTGCAGAAGATGAAGGTGGGCGGCAAGGCGCAGCTCGTGTGCCCGTCGAAGGTGGCCTATGGCGAGCAGGGCTCGCCCCCCTACATCCCGCCCAACTCCACCCTGGTGTTCGAGATCGAGCTGCTCAGCATCGGCGGCCAGGGCGCGGACGTGCCCCGGGCGGAGCCGCAGCCCAAGAAGTAGGCAGTCCCGGGTGGGGGGCGGAGTTCGTGCCCCCCACCCCGCCGCTCACAGGGGCGGCAGCACGGCTTGGAGAAACAGCGGTACCGCGAGCCCATACGCCCAGCCCACCAGCACCTGGGCGGGCGTGTGGTGGCGGATGGGCAGGCGCGACAGGCCGGAGAGCAGGGCCAGCGCTCCCAGCACCCCGAAGGTGACGGGCGACGTGGTGGCGAAGAGCGCCGCGCAACCCGCCCCCACGGACGAGTGCAGGCTGATCTTCCAGAAGCGGGTGATGGCCACCACGCCCACGCCTCCGAGCGTGCCCAGCGCCACGCCCCGCTCCAGCTCCACGGGCGCGCCCACCAGCTTGTACGAGAGGAACACCGCCAGCAGGCCTAGCACCACCAGCGGAAGGACGACGTGGCGCTCCTCCTTGTTGAGGAGGTGCAGGTGGCTGAACTTGCCCCGCGCCACCCCCACCGCGAGGTAGAGCAGGCCCGGCAGCAGCCCGAGCAGCAGCAGGCTCGCCTCGCCCAGGGCCCTCGGCGCGTTGCCGTGCGCGTACAGGGACAGCAGCAGCGAGGTGGCCAGCATCATCAACACCGGGTGCAGCACGTACGAGGTGACGCGGCACAACCGGTCCAGGGCACTGCCCGGCCGGGCCAGCGGGGGCGACACGTCCACCGAGTGGGTTTCCATCGACATTCCCTCGTGCCTATGACGTCCGCAGCTTGAGCGCCATCGCCAACGTCTGCAGCTCCTCGCGCACCGCGGGCGGGCACTGGGGCACCTTCGCCAGCGCATCGCACGCGAGGCGCGAGTAGCGGGACACCGTCTGCTCGGTGGCGGCTCGCGAGCCGGCCCGCGCGAGGATGTCCAGCATTTCCTGCACGTGCGCGTCGGCCGGCTCGGGGGTGGTGAGCAGCGTCCGCAGGTGCTCGCGATCCTCCGGCACCGCGTGGGACAGCGCGTGGACGACGGGCAGGCTCTTCTTGCGGCGGTACAGGTCATCCGCCACGGGCTTGCCCGTCACCACCGGATCTCCCCAGATGCCGAGCACGTCATCCTGGGCCTGATAGGCCAGGCCGAGCGCGATCCCATACTCCTCCAGGCGGGTGGCCGCGTCGTGGGAACCGCCCCCCGCCAGCGCGCCCGTGCGCAGCGAGATGCCCAGCAGGCGCGCCGTCTTGCGCTCCACCATGGCGAGGTAGTCCGCCTCGGTGAGATCCAGCCGCTCCTCGAAGGCGAGGTCCAGGTACTGCCCCTCGCAGATGGCGAGCGCCGTCTGGTTGATGGCGCGGATGATGTCCAGCACCAGCTTGGGCGGGTAGCCCGCGGCCATCAGGCGCTCGAGCGCCATCTGCCCGAGGATGAGCAGCGCATCCCCCACGTTGATGGCCTGGGCATCGCCCCAGCGGCGCCACACCGTGGAGCGGCCACGGCGCTGCTCGCTGCGATCCTGGATGTCGTCGTGCACGAGCGTCATCTCGTGCAGCAGTTGGAGGGCGGCCGCGAGCGGACGCACCTGCTCGGCCTGTCCCCCCACCGCGAGACAGGCGAGCGTGCACAGCCGCGGCCGGACGAGCTTGCCCGCCGCGCCGAACTGGGGCTGGAGCCGCTCGTCCCGCCAGCCCAGGTGGTACTCGAGCATGGCGTAGAAGGGCTCGAGCTGGGGCGCGATGCTGGGAAACGGCGCGCGCATGGCGTCGCGCAGGGCGCTCAGATCGAAGTCGTACATCATGGCTCTCTCCTCCTTCAGAACCCGGTCACGACGGTGGGACCGGGCACGGTGAGGGACATGTTCTGGGCCCTGACGCTGAACGAGGCCGGGCCCTGGAGGCGGAACGGAAAACGCTCCGACCACTCGTCCACCCGGAGTCCTCCCGGTGCGATCCGCGCGCTCATCCACCCCACGAAGGTGGTCCACCCGCCCGGAGCGCCTCCGACGCCAGGCATGGGCACCGGGAGCGGGGGCCAGAAGCCCGAGCGCTGCCCCAGCCCGAACGTGGCGATGGGACCCGAGGCGTCCGCCACCCGCACGCGCCCCTCCTCCCACGAGAAGGTGGCCAGCTCCTTCGGGAGTCTCCACATGCGGCGGCCGCCCCAGAGCGACGCCTCGCTGGTCACCCAGATATGGGGGATCCACAGGCCCATGCGCAGGCCGTGCCGCACCAGCGGGCCCACCATCAGCTCGTCATACTGGAGCGTCCCCTCGCGGTAGCGCATCAGCACCACCATGGCCATGCGCGAGGAGAGCAGCGGCTTCCAGGGCGCCGGACAGGGAACGTCCCGGTCCGCCTTCACCCACCCTCCCCAGCACTCCCCGCGCATGTGCCAGGGGGCGGGCGGATAGGGAACCTCGGCCAACTCGGTCTGTTGCGTCATGACGGATCTCCCGTGCGGACACCGCCGCGAGGTAGCGAATAGTCCCGGCGCCCCGCCCCACCCACGGTGGCGAACCAGCGCGTCAGGCCCGGGGCGAGCGCGAAGAGCAGGTACACGGCGGGCAGGAAGCGCGGCAGATCCACGTGGTGCTCGCCCCGCCGGATCGCCCGCACGAGCGCCTTCGCCACCGCCTCGGGCGCCAGCGGGGGCACCAGGTCCGCGATGCGCGGCATGCGCGCGGAGTCCACGTGGCGCCCGAAGAACTGCGTGCCCGCCACCGCCGCCAGCCGGACGAGCGTGACGCGCAGGGGCGAGCCCTCCAGCTCGATCTGCAGCACCTGCGTATAGGCGTCGATGGCGGCCTTCACCGCGGCATAGGCCGCCGAGGGCCCCTTCACGAAGACACGCCCCACCAGCGAGCCGAGGTTGACGATGTGCCCGCGGCCGGCCGCCCGCATGTGCGGGAGCACCGCGCGCGTCGCGTACACCATGCCGTCATAGCCCACCCGCATGGTGCGCTCGGCGTCCTCCACCGGCATGGCCTCCACGGACTCCCAGCGGATGAAGGCGGCGTTGTTGACGAGCACGTCCACCCGCCCCTCGCGCGCCACCACGTCCGCCACCCAGCGCTCCGTGTCCCGCCGGTCCGCCACGTCGCAGCGGGCCAGGTGCACGGCCAGGCCCTCGCGGCGCGCCTCCTCCTCCACCCGCGCGAGGTTCTCGGTGGACACATCACACGCATGGACGCAGGCGCCCTCGCGCGCCAGGGCCTTCACCAGCGCCCAACCGATACCGGACGCCCCCCCGGTCACCAGACACACCCGTCCGCTCAGCGGCACGTTTCCGGACATGGACTCAGGCGGCCTCGAGCATCGGCTCCCGCGGCTCCACCTGCTCGAGCGGCGTCACCTGTCCACGCGCCACCTGGGCCGCCCACCTCGTCACCATCACCGCGTAGAGCAGATCCACCAGGAAGATGGACACACAGACGAAGTGCAGGAAGGACAGGCTGGGCAGCCATGGCTCGGCCAGGCCGATGACGTAGTGACACTCGATGGACGTGCCGAGCGTCCCCAACATCTTGCACCACGCCGCCGGCACCGACAGCCCACGCCCTCCCTGATGGCGGCGCTCGAAATAGAAGAAGATGAAGGACACGCTCATGATGAGGTTGACCATGAACGCGCCCACCAGCGCGAGGATGTCCCGGTACTGGAGATAGAAGGTGTAGAGCCCGATGCCTCCCATCACCGTGGTCACCGCCACGATCGGGTAGAAGTAGCGGCGCACCTCGGGGATGCGCTGCAGCGAGGCCCCGTAGCGCAGCAGATGGTAGACGATCACCACATCCACGAAGAACCAGATGCGGTCGAACGCATGCCACAGCGGCACGGGATTCGGGATGACCCAGGACGCCAGGAATTCCCAGGCGAAGTTCAGACAGATGGCGACAAGGGGGAGCCCATACGCCCGGTCCCTGAATCCCTGCCGGATGGCGAAGACATAGGCGATGATCCAGAAGACACAGCCAATCTCCCCGATGATGTTGAACCAGGAGAAGGGATCGAAGGCTCGCGGGTCTACACCTGCCGTCAGGGCGTTCAGTTCAGCGGTGGTGGTCAAGGGCTTTCTCGCAAGCAGGGGCCCGGATGTTCACTCCAGGCCCGATGACGCGAGAATCCATACAACATTTGACTGAAACTGAACACCCGGGACCGCGCCCGGCGCCATTCAGCGGGCGAGCGAGGCTTCGGTGGCCCGCAGCAACGGCTCGGCGCTCACCGGAGCACCCGTGGCGTTCGTCATCCACACGTCCGGCGTCAGCGCGCCCTGGCTCGCCATCCGCTCGAACTCCGCTCCCAGGTTGCCTGCCTTTTTCAGGTGTTCCTCGATCTGAAAGGAGATCAGGTGTCCCATCGGATAGTCGATCAGGTACAGGGGATAGGAGATCATGTGGCTGTAGATGCCGAGCAGCGGCGTCCCCTGCCCTCCCAGCACCGGCGCGTAGTACCGGTCCCACGTCTCCCGGGCGATGCGCACCACCGCCTCGCGCAGCTGTGAGGGCGTGGCGTCCGGGTGCTCGTACAGCCAGTGCCACACGGCGACGTCCACCAGCGCCACCCCGGCGATCTCCCACGTCTGCCAGAAGTCGTTGAGCACCCGCTCGCGCTCACTGGCCGCGTCCGGCTTCGCACGTCCCAGCAGTTCCAGGTCCCTCGCCTGGAAGACGAAGGCCAGCGCCTCGGTGAAGGCACTGTTGGGCACGCCCGCCAGCAACGTGTGGTCCACCGAGTAGAGCGAGAACACCTGCTCCACGTTGTGCCCCAGCTCGTGCACGGCGATGTTGTAGCCCTTGTAGTCCATGCCCTGCGGGCCCACCCGCGTGCGCAACCGGGGGAAGTCTCCGCGCCGGGCCGCCTGCAGCGCGTGTCCCGCCCCACGCGAGGCATCCACCCGGATGTGCGCCGCCAGGAAGGCCGCCTTCTCCTTCGAGAAGCCCAGCCCCTGGAGGATGCGCGGCAGATCCTTGGCGAATGCCTCCGCCGTCGGGTAGCGCTGGCGCGTCAGCGCGTTCAGCTCGTCCTCGGACAGCATCCCGCTCGACTTGAAGCCGGCGTACCACAGGTCCTGCGGCTCCAGCTTCCGGCCCAGCCGGGACTCGATCTCCTTGGCCACCCGGGGCACCAGCGGTGACGTCAGCACCTGCTCCAGCAGCGCCTTCACCCGGGCCTCGGGCAGCTCGCGCCCCAGCTCGAAGCTGCGGGCAACGGCCGTGGGCGCCACCGGCACGTACGGATCCTCCATCCGCGCCGCGTGGAACTGCGCCAGCAGCTTCGCGTAGCGCACGTCCTCCTCACGCTTGCCGTCCAGCACCACCGGGCGCTCGGGCGCGTCCTTCTCCACCTCGCTGGCCGGCGCCGCCTTCACCTCGTTGGTGAACGGATTCCAGTCCACCCGAGGGTTGTCGATGACCGCCGCGGGGATGCTCTGCGTGACGATCCGCTCCATCACCTTGACGATCATCCGCTGCTTCGCCACGCCCTCTGCATCCGCGTAGCGGGACTTCAGCTCGTCCCGCAGGTTCCAGTGGCTGATCAGCCGCATCCCCGAGGGGAAGAGCCGGCGTCCCTGCTCGTCCAGCAGGTGGTGCATCCAGACGTTGTACTCGGCGACGTAGAGGTCCGCGTCCGCGCCCGCGCGCGCGGAGGACTGGCGCACCTCGGCGGGCACGCGGCTGCTGAAGCGGCCGGTGAGCCGGGCCTCGGCCCACTGGCGGCGCGTGTAGCCGGGGCCCTTCTCCATCCGCTCGGCCAGCGTGGTGAGCGGGAAGTTGAGCAGCGCCACGAAGCCGGGCTTCGCCCGGAAGAGATCCTCGGTGGCGTGCGCGGCCGGGGCATACGCGGCCAGCAGCGAATCCACCGGCAGCAGCGGCCCGAGGTCCAGGTCCGTGGGGCGCCGCAGCTCCCGGCTGATCTCATTCATGTGGCCGTCGATCTGCTCGAAGGCCGTCTCCAACCGGGCCAGGGTGGCCTCGAGCTGCGTCTCGCCGGTGACGAAGTGCTCGCGCACGAAGGCGGCCAGGTCCCCGTCCTCGTCGCGCCACAGCGCGGCCACCTGCTCCACGCCCCGCTCGATGCGGGCCCGCTGCGCCTCGCCATGACGGGAGACGAGCTCGGCCTTCAGGGCGGGGAGATCGGCGGTGTGCTTCATGGGACGGGCCTCCGCGGGCGGAGCACCCGCCGGGACAGGGGACGGGCCGGACGCGCAACCGAGCGCGGCCAGCAGGGGAAACAACGCGGCACGCTTCACGAGGAACCTGGATGGGGAGAGGGACACGCGAGGACTCCAGACATGAAAAAGGGCCCGGCCCCCAGGGGACGGACCCTTTTCAGGAACAACGCGACGAAGCCAGCCGGATTACGCCGCGCGCACGTTCTGCGCCTGCAGGCCCTTGGGACCCCGGGTCACCTCGAACTCGACCCGCTGACCCTCGGCCAGGGTACGGAACCCATCCATGTTGATGGCGGAGTGGTGGCAGAACACGTCCTCGCCACCGCCATCCTGCGTGATGAACCCGAAGCCCTTCGCATCGTTGAACCACTTCACGGTACCAGTTGCCATTTGCTCTCTTCTTCTTTCAGACAGACGGGCGCCGAAATCCGGCGCCCGCACCTGGCTGGTCGGACCCCAACCAGACGGGCGTAAAGTGTAGGCGGGGCCTCTACCCGTGTCTACTCCCGGGATGCCCTACCAGCCGCACTTCTGGCCCTTGTTCTGCTCCTGGAGCCAGGTGCGCAGCGGGGCGAAGTACTCCAGCATCGCCGAGGCATCCATCTCCCGCTGGCCGGTGAGGGCCTCAAGCGCGTCCGGCCAGGGCTTGCTGGCGCCCATCTCGAGCATGGCCTGGAGCCGCTTGCCGGCCTCCTTGTTGCCGTAGATGGAGCACTCGTGGAGGGCGCCCTTCTGGCCCGCGGCCTGGCAGAGCGCGCGGTGGAACTGGAACTGGAGGATGCGCGCCAGGAAGTAGCGCGTGTAGGGGACGTTGGCGGGGACGTGGTACTTGGCGCCCGGATCGAAGTCGTTCTCGGTGCGCTCCACCGGCGCGCGCACGCCCTGGTACTTCTCGCGCAGCGCCCACCAGGCCTTGTTGTAGTCCTCCGGCTTCACCCGCCCGGAGAAGACCTCCCAGCGCCACTGGTCCACCAGCAGGCCGAAGGGCAGGAAGGCCACCTTCTCCATGGCGTCCTTCATCTGCAGGTTGATGAGGCCCTTGTCCCCCTTGGGGACCTCCTTCAGCAGGCCCAGCTGCTTGAGGTAGCCCGGGGTGATGGAGAGGGTGATCGCATCGCCGATGGCCTCGTGGAAGCCGTCATGCGCGCCGGACTGATAGAGCACCGGGAGCTTGTAGTAGTACGTGTAGTAGTAGTCGTGGCCCAGCTCGTGGTGGATGGTGATCAGATCCTCCTCGGTGGGCTTGATGCACATCTTGATGCGCACGTCGTTGTCGTAGGTGATGTCCCAGGCACTGGCGTGGCACATCACCTCGCGGTCCCTCGGCTTGGTGAACTGCGAGCGCTGCCAGAACGTCTCCGGGAGCTGCTTGAGCCCCAGCGAGGTGAAGAAGCTCTCGCCCAGCTTCACCATGCGGAGGGCGTCGTAGTTCTGCCGCTTCAGCTCGGCGTCCACGTCCAGGCTGGGCTGGCCCTTGTAGGGCTCCACCATGGAGTAGATGTTGTTCCACTCCTGGGACCACATGTTGCCGAGCAGGTGCGCGGGAATGGGCTTGCCAGCGGGCACCTTGTCCTCGCCGTACTGCCTGGCCAGCTTGGCGCGCACGTAGCAGTGCAGATCGTCATAGAGGGGCTTCACCTGCCCCCACAGCCGCTGGGCCTCCTTCTCGAAGGCCTCGGGCGGCATGTCGTAGTTGGAGCGCCAGAGCGCGCCGGTGTCCGCGAAGCCGATCTCCCGGGCGCCCTCGTTGGAGAGCTCCACCAGCCGCTGGTAGAGCGGGCGCATGGGCGTCGAGATGGTGTGCCAGCCCGTCCACGCCTCCAGCAGCTCGTCGTAGTTGCGGCTCTTGGCCAGCACATCGGACAGCTCGCCCAGGTCCTTGCACTGACCCTTGCCGTCCTTGCCGCAGTACTTGCCCTTGCCGTAGAGGGCATCGAGCTTCACGGCGACGGCGGCCAGCTCCGCGCGCTTCTCCGCATCGCTCGGCGCGGGCAGCGTGGAGGACACCCGCAGCAGGTGCAGCGTGCGCGAGGTGTCCGCGTCCAGGCCCTGCACGTCCTTGAAGCGCGCGGCCTGCTTGATGGCCTCGCTGACGTAGGCCAGCACCTCCTCGTTGACGAAGGCCGCGATCCGCTCGGTGTCCTCGGTGATGAACGTGGCCTTGACCCAGTCGGCCGTGGCCTGCCGCGTCCACAGACGCTTGAGGTCCGCGTTCAACCGGGCGGCGAACTGGCGCGCGTCCTCGGCGGTGGGCTGCGCGGCCTCGGCGGGCTTCTGGGGCTCCGCGGCGTGCGCGGCGGCGGCGGGGCGCGTCTCCTCGGCGGAGCCGGCGGTGGAGCCATGCGCCGAGGGCGTACAGGAAGTGATGAGCGGGACGACCACGAGGGCCGCGCGCACGAGGGACTTGAAGGGAGAGGTGCTGTTCATGTCGGGGCGCAACCGTAGAGGAAGGCCCTCGGGCAGCGCACCTTCAAAGTGACGGGGGTGTTCACGAGCAGGGCCTCCAAGAAACCGCCCCATCCACGAGGACACAATCCCGCGCCCCCTCCTCCCTCGCCCTCCGGGAGAGGGTCGGGGTGACGGTATCGCGTGTCCCGGGTTGAGCCCATGCGTTGCACCCGTGGTAAGAGGGCCCCGATGTCCCTGTTCCACCGTGCCCTCCCCGCCCTGCTGCTGTCCTCCCTGCTCGCCTGTGGCCCGAGCGACCCCGAGGACTGTTCCCGCTACGGCATCACCCTGTCCCCCCCGCCCGCGACCGCGAGGCACCTCACCTGCACGAGCACCGCGTGCGGAGACGGGCTGAACCCGCCCACGAGCGGGGACCACTGCGGTGACACCGTGCGCTGCCGGGTCCACGACGCCGAGCAGAACCGGTGCGTGTGGCTGCACAACCTGGAGCACGGGCACGCGGTCTTCCTCTACAACTGTCCCGAGGGCTGCCCCGAGATCGTCGCCACGCTGGAGTCCTTGCGTCAGGAGGCGAAGGCCGGCAGCAACGGCGTGATCCGCGCCATCGTCGCTCCGGACTCGCGGATTCCCACGCGTGTCGCCGGCCTGCTGTGGCGGCGCTCCTGGGGTGGGGACGCGCCAGACGCGAACGCCATCCGCTGCCTGCTGCAGCACCAGGACGCCGAAGCCCCCGAACCCGAGCTCGCCTGCCTGCCATGAGTGCCTCCCCCACTTCCGAGCGCGTCCGCGCCATCGACTGGCTGCGCGGCATCGCCGTGCTGTTCATGGTCCAGTGCCACGCGCTGGTGCTGCTGACCCCCGAGCTGCGCCAGAGCAAGACGACGAAGCACCTGCTCATGATCGACGGGCTGGTGGCGCCGTCCTTCCTCTTCGCCGCGGGCTTCGCGCTCGCGATGCTGCTGGTCCGCAGCGCCGCGAGTGGCAAGCGGAGCGAGCGGTTCGGGCGCAACCTGCGCCGGGCCCTGCAGGTGCTCGGCGTGGCCACGCTGGTCAACTGGATGTGGTTCCCCCTGTTCCGCGAGCCGAAGTGGCTGGTGCGCCTGGACATCCTCCACTGCGTGGGATTGTCGCTGCTGCTCGTCCTGCCCGTGGCGGCCTGGCTGGCCTCGAGGCCGCGGGTGCTGCGAGGCGTGGCGCTGGCGCTGGCGCTCGTCGTCTTCTTCCTCTCGCCGCTGGGCGAGGCCGCGCAGGGGCCGTGGGCCTACGTGCTCAACAAGTCCACCGGGGCCGTCTTCCCCCTGCTGCCGTGGCTGGGCTTCACGTGGCTCGGGGCGTACGCGGGGGCCGTGGCCGGTGAGCAGGGCCGCGCGGGGCTCGTCCGGGCCCTGCTGTTCCTCGTGGGGCTCGGGTTCGCGGGCTGGATGGCGGCGGAGCCGCTGCGCGACATGTACCCGGAGCACCGCTTCTTCGTCACCAACCCGTCCAACGCGGCCGAGCGCTGGATGTGGGTGTGCCTGCTGCTGCTCGGGCTGATGGAGTTGGAGCGGCGGACGGCCTCGAATGGGGAGCCCTCCCGGGTGCGCCGCTTCGTGGAGACGTTCGGCACGTCGTCCATGTCCGCGTACTTCTTCCACGAGGCGCTGATCTACTTCCACATCTTCGGATTCTCCTTCGAGAAGATGTGGGGAGGCCGGAGCGGCTGGGGCCAGTACACGCTGCTGACGGTGGTGCTGATCGGCCTGACGTACGGGCTGTGCGTCGGGTTGGACGCGGCCCGGAACGCGGTGCGCCGGGCGGGCCGGTTCCTCGGGGAGACGCTGCGCGAGGGCTTCGGGGAAAAAATCGCCCGGCCCGAATAAACCCAAATCGCGGGTGGTGCGTTCCGAGCGTCCGTTCCCACGGAAACAACCGGAGCGCACATGTCCTCGACCAAGCCGAACCGCCTGACCCGCTGGGGGAGCGCCGCCCTCGCCCTGAGCCTCGTCCCCGCCTGTAGCTACGCGCCCAGCACGAGGGGAAGCGCCGAGCAGTCGGTCGCGTGGCAGTCCCAGACGCGCGAGGCCTCGAAGGAGGAGGCCGCCGCCCCTGCCCCGCCGGAACCCACGCCCGCGCGGGCCGAGTCGGACGACGATGGGGTTATCGCGGCGGCCTCTGAAGCGAAGGCCGATGTCGCCAGGCCGAGCCCGAAGCCGATGCCCGCGAAGCGCGCTGCCCCGGGCACTCCGCAATCCTCCCTCGCCGGGCCGGTGGCGGTGGAACCGATGATGGGCACCGCGGCAGGCGCCCCCGCCACGCCGCCGCCTCCTCCTGCTCCCGTTCGGATGAGCTCGATGCCCGCGGGGGGCATGGCCGTGCAGCAGCCGGAGCCGCAGTCGCAGGGCAACAGCTTCACCCACCACGCCGCCAATGCCTTCACCGAGACGGCGAAGGATCGGTTCTCCACCTTCGCGGTGGACGTGGACACGGCGTCGTACGCGGTGTCGCGCCGCTACCTCAACCAGGGAGCGCTGCCGCCGCACGCCGCCGTCCGGGTGGAGGAGTTCGTCAACTACTTCAAGTACCGCTACGCGCCGCCCGAGCAGGGCGCCTTCACGGTGCACCTCGAGGGAGCGCCCTCGCCCTTCGACGCGAAGCGCCACTTCGTGCGCGTGGGCGTGCAGGGCAAGGTGGTGTCGCGCTCGCAGCGCAAGCCCGCGCACCTGGTCTTCCTGGTGGACACCAGTGGCTCCATGAGCCAGCCGGACAAGCTGCCGCTGGCCAAGGAGGCGATGAAGCTGGCGGTGAAGAACCTCAACGAGAACGACACGGTGGCGCTCGTCACCTACGCGGGCAGCACGCGGGACGTGCTCTCGCCCACGCCGGCCACCAACCTGGAGGCCATCTACAAGGCCATCGACACGCTGGAGTCCGGCGGTGGCACGGCCATGGGCTCGGGCATGCAGATGGCCTACAAGCACGCGGTGAAGAAGGCCTCGGGCAACGCGGTGTCGCGCGTGGTGGTGCTCACGGACGGTGATGCGAACATCGGCCCCAACGTCTCCGCGGATGCCATGCTCAACAGCATCCAGGGATTCGTGAAGGAGGGCGTCACCCTGTCCGCCATCGGCTTCGGCATGGGCAACTACCGGGACGACCTGATGGAGAAGCTGGCCGACAAGGGCAACGGCAACTGCTTCTACATCGACAGCTACAAGGAGGCGAGGAAGGTCTTCGAGACGCAGCTCACCGGGACGCTGGAGGTGATCGCCAAGGACGTGAAGATCCAGGTGGAGTTCGACCCGAAGGTGGTGAGCCGCTACCGGCTGGTGGGCTACGAGAACCGGGACATCGCGGACAAGGACTTCCGTGACGACAAGGTGGACGCGGGAGAGATCGGCGCGGGCCACAGCGTGACGGCGGTGTACGAGGTGGAGCTGACGGGCGAGAAGGCGCCGCTGGGCACGGTGCGCATCCGCGCCAAGGCGCCCAACGGCACCGAGGCGGCCGAGCAGGCCTTCCCCTTCGAGCAGAAGCTGATGCGGGCGACGCTGGATGGGGCCTCGGCGGACTTCCGCTTCGCGCTGGCGGTGGCGGCCACGGCGGACGTGCTGCGCGGCAGCCCGAGCGCCCAGGGGTGGAACCTGGCCACGATGCAGAAGCTCGCCGAGGGCGCCATCGACGGCCAGGCGGACCGCGAGGAGTTCGCGAAGCTGGTGGTGCGGGCGCGCGGCCTGCTGGGCAACTCCATGGCCCGCGACGGCCGCTGAGCCAACAGAGGCAGGAGGCGGCGGCTTCGATTCCCGCCGCTTCCAGGAGAGGTTGCCTTGAGCTTCAACACCACGCAGCCTTATGTGGCCCTCGCGCAGGGGCCAGGCGTGCACTCGCCGTGGGCAACCGGGTATCGCCGCGCTGGACGAGGAGATGCGCAAGGAGTCAGCCGGGCAGCTTGATGGTGGGTGAGCCCGATGCTCGTTTACGCTCGCGTACTCCAAGGAGACTGAAATGTCAGCGAAGGCAGTCAGGGCATGGCTCGCGGTGGCTGCGCTTCTGCTCGGGACAGGCCCCGCCTACGGCGACACGAGCGCGGAGATCGCCGCGCGTCTGGACCATGCGAAGGCGGCATTGACGGCGACTCGTGGCCAGCTCACGCCGGAACAGTGGGCATTGCTCAGCGGCAAGCTCGCGGGCGCGGAAAAAGCCCTGGCGGACTACAACCAGTTCGTCGCGAACACGGGACGAACGATGGTCACCGCCAAAGCGAGCACCGCGGCAAGCTCCGAGGTTCTCGCGGCCGAAGGCGAGGCCACGGCGGCCCGAAGCACGGTCTCGGTGCTCGGGAGAGTGGGCGTTATCTTCCTCTCCCTGGTCACCATCCAGAGCGATGAGGATCCCACGCTCTATGAATCCCGTCAGAAACGGGTGCTGGAAGAGCAACTCCGGGAAATCGGCCGCGCGGCCGAACAGGTCAAATCGGAAATCGAGCAGGCCAGCAAGTCCCCTGCCCCCAAGCCCGCCCGGCTCGACGAGGAGGAGGAGGACGAGGACGGAGACATCCACCACATCGCCACCAACAAGAATGACACGTCCGACGCCCGTGGAGGGCCGTGGACGCCAAGGTTCCGAGAGATATTCGAAAAGGCGGGAATGACCATGAACGACCCCGCCAACACGGTGAGGGTCAAAGGCCACCGGGGCCCGCATCCCGAGCAGTACCATCGGCAGGTTCGTGACGTATTGAAGCTCGCCACGGATGACTGCGTCGGCGTGGTGCAATGCCGTGAACGACTCACGCGAGCGCTTTGGCGATTGGGCGTGGAGTGCTCGACTCCTGGGACAAGACTGAACCAGTTGATTACAACACCTGCGGCAGGATAGGGATACGCGGCGAATGCGCTACTTCCAACTGATGGACGACGTGAATGTCCCGGGAGGTTGGATACTGGGAACCCCGACCGATGCACGGACGGGCCAGCCTCTAAGTGGCGTATTCCTCAAGGGCCAGCCGCTACGCGTCACCGGTCCTGTTCGAGTTCCCTTCCTCCAGCCCGGAAGAGCGCTCGACTTCTCCCTGGCGGATACAGCACCCGTCGTCCACGCCAAGGTGGCCTCGGTCCTGGCCGAACTGGCACCGACCGACGTACAGCTCATCCCGGCGAACGTTGAGACACAGCCTGAGCAATATTGCCTCTTGAATGTGCTGCGCGTCGTGAAATGTATCGATGATGCCGCTTGCGAAGAGGTCAATCACTGGATGCCCGAAGACGGAGTACCAGAGAAGACCGGGCAATATTTTTCCGTGTACGGCTTGAGGATCGATCCCACTCAAGTCGGAGGCGTACACCTCTTCCGTCCCTGGGGATGGGAGATTGCCCTCATCGTCTCGGAGCGCATCAAGGAGGCGATGCAACGACTGGGCGTGACGGGCGCCCGGTTCGACGAGGTTTGAATCACCCAGACGGTGCCCGCCTGGAAAGACGGGGCTGCTTCATGAAGGGAGTGCCTGGCGCGGGTTCGATTCCCGCCGCTTCCAATCGAGGTTGCCCGCCGCCTTGATCGGACCAGATTGAGACGGACAGGACGCCGAGGCGCCCTGTCCGTCGTCAGTCACCGAGCGCAGAGCCGGGCCCTCAGTCGGCGCGCTCGATGACCTCGGCGATGAGCTGCCGCTGCTCGCGCGCCACACCCTTGATGACGTACCACTGCTCCGGCGTCCCCGAGCTGTACGACTTCGCCTGGCGTACCGCGCGCTCGGCCTTGCTGCCCTTCTTCACGTACATCCGCATCGGCAGCCCGCCGGAGTCGGTTCCCTCGGGGCCGGTGACCGTGAAGGCCGTGTACTCGTCCTTGGAGAGCTCCGGGAGCTGGTACTGGTTGTCGATGCCGCGGATGACGACGCGCATCGCGACGCGCTTGCCCTCCAGGTTGCCCCACGTCGCGGCGCTCTTCGCGGCGTCGCCCCAGGTGACGTCCTCATAGTCGAAGTTCGACTCGGCCCTCGCCACGCCGGTGAAGGAGACCGGCAGGTCCTTCGCGCGCGCGCCGGCGGTCACCTTCGGGTTCGCCGGGAAGAGCTCGAGGGCCTTCTCCCACGGATAGAGCGGCATGAAGCCGGACGGTCCCTGCCCACCGGTGGCGAGCACCGGCTGGCCGATCATCTCTCGCAGCTGGTTCCAGTCGTCCATCGTCACCTTGCCCGGCACGTAGGCGGTGCGGTTCAGGTAGGCGTCGAACCACTTCTGGTCGACGGGCAGGCCCGCCGAGATGACCTGGTTGCCCGCGAGCTTCTTGAACTTGAAGTCCTTCAGCTGGCCAAAGGTCTTGTCATCGACCGTGACGCTCTCCTGGGGCCGCATCACGTTCGACCAGAGGTTGTGGTTGAACGTGTTGTTCGTGAGCTCCACGTCGGCGGGGTTCGCCATCAGACGGATCGCGTCGTTGTCGGCGAACTCGAAGATGTTCCCGTCGATGATCGCGTTGACCCCGTTCTCCACGGACAGCAGATGTCCGTTGCGGCCATTGCCCTGCCCGAACCGGATGTCCCACGAGAAGGCGACGGTGTTGTTGCGGAAGATGATCGGCGCGGTGCCAAAGCCGCGCTGCACCACCACCGTGCGGGTGTGGTGGTTCATGAAGATGTTGTTCTCGAGCGTGTTGCCGCTGCCGATGCGGACCGCGCCCTCCGCGCCGTTCACGAACAGGTTGTTGCGGACGACGCACTCGGGCTTCGACAGCCACAGGTGCTCGAGCTTCTCCGACTGGTCGTAGTCGAGATCGCCATTCGGCTTGTACTTGTTGTCCGTCGCGCGATCGAACACGAAGCCGTCGACCACCGCGCCGGTGTGGTCATCCGTGCCCTCGACGACGTAGCCATCGCGGCGGCCCTTGTACTCGGCGGGCGAGAACAGGCGCGTCGGGTGCTTCCACGGGTTGCGCTCGCGGAACTGCGCGTCGTACCCGCCGATGAGCGAGATGAAGGGGGCGTCGATCTTCCAGCGGCCCGTCTTGAGCTTCCCGTAGTACTCGCCCTCGGCGACGTGCACGGAGTCACCGCTCTCGACCTTCTCCAGCGCCTGCCATGGATCCTTGAAAGGCTTCTCGCGCGACCCGTCGCCGCCGCTCGCTCCCGCCCGCACGAACCAGTCCCGGCCCTGCGGACGGCTGCTGGCCTTCGCCGCGGCCGCCTCGTAAGGCTCGAGGCTGTCGACGAAGAAGCCCGCCTTCGGGAAGCCCTTCATCACGTAGACGGTGCCCTTGGCGAGGAAGAGCTTCTGCGGAGGGCCAGAGCCTCCCCAGTCGCCGGTCGCGGCATCCGCGACCCGCTGCACGGTGGAGCCCTTCCGGTAGAAGCCGACGAACCGGCCGTAGCTGCCCGTCGGCTCGTGCAGGAACACCCCCGCGTGCTCATCCGGCTTGAACGGGGCCGGCACGCCGCTCACGTTCGCCACCGAGCTCAGCGCGACGACGAGCTCGATCGGCTGGCCCTCCACGCCCTCCGGCTTGCTCAGCCACGCGCTGACCTCCATCCGCTTGTACGCCTTCTCCGGCGCCGCGGCCGCCACCTCCTGGAAGCTGACGGTCAGCGGCTTCACCCGCGCGCCGGCCTGGCCCGCTCCCTTGGGCGCCAGCAGCTTGAGCGCCTTGTCGAGGTCCATCGCCGGGGCCACCCCCGACGGTGGCGTGCCGCCCTTGGCGATCATCGGGAGCCCGAGCGCCTGGCGCGCCTTGTTGAAGTCGTCCATCGTCAGCTTGCCGGGCGTGGCGGCGGTGCGCTTGGAGACCTGGTCCAGCCACGCGGCGTCGATCGGCAGCTGCGGATTCTTCACCTCGTTGTTCGCGACCTTCTTGAAGCCGACCTCCTCGAGCAGGTCCATCTCCTTGTCGTCGACCGGCATGTCCTTGCCGTCGGAGAAGAACTTCAGATTCGAGTAGAGGTTCATGAAGAACACGTTGTCGGCGAGCGTGCTCTTCTCGGGGTTGGCGGTCATGTAGATGCCGTTGCTGTCCGAGAAGGCGATGATGTTGCCGGTGACGGTGGCGTTTGCCTTCAGCGCGAGGCCGGAGCCGTTGTAGGCGCCCTTGCCAGGCTCCTTGAACGACATGGTGAAGGCGATGGTGTTGTTCTTCACCACCGCGACGGCCTGCTTGTCGGTGGTGCTGTTGATGTTGATGCCCCAGTTCACCGCGTTCACCACGAGGTTGTTCTCGAGGGTGGAGCCGGCCGGCGCGACGATGCCGTCGAAGCCCGGGTTCACGATGACGCAGTTGCGCACGATGGCCGGGAGCGCGAACCGCATCGGGCCGTCACAGGACGGGTACTCCTTGCGGCCGAGCTGCTCCGCCGTCTCGTAGGGGCACTGGTCTCGCTGATCGAGGGTGAAGCCGTCGACGACGGTGCTCTTCTTGGCCGACAGCAGCCGCTCCTGCTTCGGGCGGTTCTTGGAGCTCTTGTCCCAGAGCAGCTGGGTCAGGTTCTTCCAGGGATCGCGGCTCTTGAAGTCCGCGTCGTAGCCGCCGAGCAGCTGCAGGTCGTCGACGGGCACCTCCCACATGCCATTGCCGAGCCGGCCGAAGTATTTGCCGCCCGCGACGTGGATGACGTCGCCCGACTGGGCCTTGTCGAGCGCCTCCCACGGATCGCTGAACGGCCGGGCCATCGACCCGTCGCCGTCCGAGCCGGCGCGAACGAACCAGTCGCGCGCCGAGGCCACCGGCGCGAACAGACAGACTGCGACCCCCACCCAAAGCGCAATCGAATTTCTCATGGGGTGCGGGTTCTAGCAGGTTGGCCCGCGGAGGGGGGAGCCGATGACGGAACCGGGTGCCGTGGCTCGGTTCTCCACCGGGTAGCGCATGAGAGAAATGGGGGAACTGTTGAGGCCCTAGGGACAGAGCCGCTCGACCGACTTGATCCGCACCGCTCCGTCGACGTTCGGGTCGTTTGTCTGGTCGCCGATGGCGAGGGTGCCGGTCGCCGTGAAGTTGTTCCGCGTGAGCTTCGTGACGCCGTCAATGCTCACCGTCGCCACCTTCGCGGCATCCACCGCCAGCTCGTAGACATGGTACCCGCCGCCGGTCACCGGGAACGCCGCGGACTGCGTGTCGTCCGACCAGCCGATCGCCGCGTTGTCGAGGTAGAGCATCTGCGCACGATCCGTGCCGTTGCCGAACGGCGGCGTGAAGCTCCCCATGATGGCCGCGCCGCTGTCGAGCGAGTTGTGGTTGTTCACCGACTCGACCTGCATCGTCACGTGGAGCTTGAACGGCTTCGCTGCGTCGAATGCGTTCGGCCGCGTGATGAGCAACTGCCCGCTCGTCGATCCGCCGCTGTTCGTCGACGTCGCGAGGCGAACGTAGTCGGCGCCGTACGTGAGCGAGTTCGGCGTCTGCATGACCGTCGTCCAGCCTTGCGCCGCGATGTCGTCGCCGCCGACCAGCAGCGGAACGCTCGCGCGCGCCGTCCACCTCGTCGTCGAAGCCGCCGGCACGCACGTCTCGCAGGCGTTCGCCGGGTTCGGCGTACCCGCGGCGTGGACCACGCCATCGATGAAGCACTTCGGGCTGCACACGCCGGCCGAGCAGACCTGTCCCGGGTTGCACGACGTCCCGTCCGCGCGTTGCGTCCACTGGGTCGCGGACGTCGCCGGCGTGCACTGTTCGCACGAATTCGCCTCGTTCACCGCCCCGGCGGCGACCTGCTTGCCGTCGATCTGACAGAGCGCGACGCAGACGCCGCTCTCACACGCCTCGCCGGTCGCGCAGGCCTTGTCGCAACCACCGCAGTGAGCCGAATCACTCTCGGTGCTCACGCAGGCGCCGCCGCACAGCACGGCGCCGACGCTGTTGCACAGGGGGCGGGAGGTGGGCTCTTCGCCGCAAGCAGCGACGAAGCCGAGCACGACGATGCAGCAGAGAGCAGTAGAGCGGATGGAGACCATGGAGCCTGCTACCTTACGCCACCCCGCGTGGATGCTCGCCCCGTAATCCTTCAACACGTTGTTTGCCCCTCTCGCCGCCGGCGTGTGCGAGAGGGGCAGCGGGTGCCCTGCCAGTCGGTGGGGCGGACAAATCGTATCGGAGAGCCGGCGGCTTCGATGGCCGCCGCCTCCACTCGAAGTGAGCCGCCGCTACTTCTTCTTGTCCTTCTTGTCCCGCCGGCGGCCCAGGGGCTCCTCCTTGGAGGGCGTGGCCGGCGGCGGGGGCACCCCCTGGGCCAGGCTGGCGGTGCTCGGCTTCAGCCCGTTGTTGAAGATGGCCTCGGCGATGCCGAGCCCCAGCGGCACGCCTCCGATGGAGTCGCGCGGCACCACCACGCTGTCGGGATCCGGGTTGAACGTGGCGGAGGGGCCCTTGCCGTCGGAGTCGTAGCCGCCCGTCGTGCCGTCGAACCGCCAGTGCACCCCCAGGTAGACGCGGCTCACCGAGTTCTCGACGATCGCCTGCAGCAGGCTCGCATAGCGGCGGACGTGCCGGGTGCGCACGCTGCCATCGACATCCCGGCTCACCCCGTCGAACTCCTCCGAGATGAAGTCGAAGCCGACGTCATCGCTCCCGTCCGGGTTGAGGGTGGCCTTGCCAATCGACGCGAGGTAGAGGCGCGTGATGTGCAGGACGGCCGCACCGAAGGTGGCATGGCCCGAGGGATAGGCCGGGAAGTTGGGCGTGAAGCCCGTCGTGGTCAACTCGTTCGTCTTGGGCGCGCC
>NZ_DASUNC010000019.1:0-198210 GCF_036277355.1 Archangium sp. | reverse complement strand
GTGCACCTCACTGCTGTCCTTCCACGGCGCCCTTCTTTCAAGCGCCGTCCGGAGGGATGCCCCCTCTTTGCCTGAGATTGTCTGGACTTGCTCTCCCCCTCTTCAAAACCTCTCCTACGGACTTTGGATCAATCCTGCCCTCCCCTGCCAGGACATGCGACCGCTATGAACCCAAGGCGGAAAAAGCACCGGGCCTCTCCACGTCCGCGCTCGAGGAGGCACTCCAACTCGCTCCAACCCATGGCGAGCTGGATGTCCGGGCCTGGAAGGCCCGAAGGGGGGTCTACCTCGTTGGTGTCCTGAACAACTCGGAGCAACTTGAGCTGTTCGCGGTCTCCGTGGACGCCGATAAGCAGCCTTCCTTGCTGGCCAAGGCGGAGCAGCCCATCCGCCTCCCGGAGGGATACAACCATGAGTTCGATCTTGCTCCCTATCGGCTCACTGGAACCGAGGTGGGCTTCGGGCTCAGGCTCAGCCACGAGGAGCCCGTGCCGAACAATCAGACGGCCAGTGAAGAGGAGCTCCAGGTCTTCCGGATCCA
Source organism: Archangium sp. (assembly GCF_036277355.1). GTDB lineage: Bacteria > Myxococcota > Myxococcia > Myxococcales > Myxococcaceae > Archangium. The sequence goes on along the minus strand of NZ_DASUNC010000019.1, from coordinate 197,669 downwards.
CGGCAACAAGATTGAGCGTGTGCTGAAGACGGTCGTCTATCGGAAGTACATCCGTCACGGCCCTCCCACAGTGCTCGTCAATGAAGAGGGCGTCGATCCCAGGGACTGGCAATGGGAGGACCGGTTCTGCTCGGTGATCGCCGTGACCGGGTCGAAGACGAACGGTGTCTTCAACTGGGTCAAGGTGAGCTCGGCGCAGAGCACGAAGCCCGACACGGCCAGAGATGCGAACACGGAGGTGCTTCCGGCCGTGTTGTTCCGCTGGACGGGTGAGCGTTACGAGGCCCGTAACGACGAGAAGGAATCCTATTTCTTTCGCGAAGATTGAGGGGAGAAGGCCATGGACGTCACGTACCCGCGGTTCATGCTGCCAGGGGTTGCAGTTCATGAATGCGAGTCTTTGAACACCAAGGCCGGAAGCCGCTGGGATTCCAGCAGCATCCGGCCTCGTGCTCGTACGCCCGACGTGATTCGAACCCGCGAAGCTCAGAACGTGTACTTCACCCGCGGGAAGAAGGCGAAGGTGGGGATGTTGGGCCCGATGAGGTAGCGGGCCAGGAAGTCCGCGCCCACCGAGAAGTGGTCCATCGGCGTCGCGTACTCGATGCCGATGCCCAGGCCCGCGTTCGGCGCCGTCAGCGCCGCTCCCGGGTCTCCACTTCCCACCGGCGCCGGATCCAACCGCGACAGGCCCGCCGCCACCTTCGGCATCAGGTAGAGCCGGTCCGCCAGCGGCACCATGTACGCCGCCGTCACGTCGGCGAACGCCACCGTGAAGTTGTCGGACATGCTGCACACGTTCGTGCCTGGCGTATACCCGGCGAAGCAGTTCGCCGCCGACGAGCCCAGTCCGAAGTGCACGCCCATCGAGACCTTGTCCGTCAGGTCGTACCCCACGCCCAGCTGCAGGTACGTCTGCGCGTTCGAGTAGACGTTCTCCCCGCCCAGCGTGAAGAACGTGCCGATATCGGCCTCGGTGAAGAAGCCGCGGCGGACCTCCAGCGGGACTCCTTCCGGCGGCGTCGCCGCCAGAGCGGTAGTGGGCAGCATCGCGAGCACGGCGGCCAACAGCGGCTTCTTCATATCGGAACGACCCTCACCCTGACCCTCTCCCAGAGGGAGAGGGGTTCTTGACTCGATTGGAGATACGGAGACGTGTGCGGCTACTCACCCGCGGGCGAGAACAGCCACGGGTACGTCACCGCCACCACACCGCCGCCCTTGGGCTCGGGGAACTTCCAGCGGCGGATGCGCGAGAGCATGCAGTTCTCCGCCGCCGAGCTGTTCAGCGTGGTCTCCGTCACGTTCGCCTCCGACACTCCTCCCGCCGGATCGATCGTGAAGGCCACCGCCACCTTGCCCGCGAGGCTCGGGTTCTTGTTGAGCTCGGTCTCGTAGCAGTACTTGATCTCGTTCTGGTGGCTCCGGATGATCTTCGCGATCACGTCCTTGTCGAGGCCGCCCACCACCGTGGTCTTGCCAGGAACGATCTTCGTCACCGTCTTGCCACGGCCCGACAGGTCGATGCCGCCGCCGTCACCCGGGCCGCGGCCATTGCCCTTGGTGCCCAGGCCGCCGAGCCCCAGCGCGGTACCGCCACCGCCCGTGCCCGAGCCACGTGAGCCGAGTCCGCCCACGCCCTGCGCATCCCCGAGACCCGCACCGCTCTTGAGGCCGCCCAGCGCGTTGTTGATGCCCGTGCCCAGGCCACCCGGACCGAAGACGTCGGAAGCGCCCCCCTTCAGGCCCTTCATCGCGCCCAGCAGGCCCATCCGGCCCACCACCTTGCGGTCCTGCTCGCGCTTGTTCTTGTTGACGATGTGGGTGCCCGGCTTGGAGGGATCGGCCTCGGCCTTCTTCGCCTCCTCCTTGCCGAACTTGCCTTCCTCGTCCTTGGCCTTGGCGCCTTCCTCCGCGCCCTTCTGCTCGAAGCGCCTGGTGTCGATCTGCTTCGCCGGCTGCACCAGGAACTTCGCCACCCGCTGCTGGCTCGCGAAGATGTCGTCGCTGGACGGAGCCTCGGAGCGAGGCGTGAGCAGCATGGCCGCCAGGAACGCGCCGGCCGCCAGGAAGCTGATGCCGGCGATCTTGAACCAGGTGAAGTCCGTCTCGGCCAGTGAGCTCACCGCCACGGCGGGCGATGGCTTCACGAAGCGCACCACGAAGGTGAGCGTGCCCAGCGACACCTCCGCCCGGTCATGCAGACCGAGCGTGTACGCGTGCTCCTTGCCAGACGCCGTCAGCTTGCCCTCTGCGCGCAGGCTGTCCTTCGTGCGCACGTCACCGTTGTGGGTGACGATGACGCCCGCGGACTCGGGCACGTGCAGCTCGTACAGCTCGCCGCGCCCCACCGCCAGCACGTGACGCGCTCCCACCTCGGACTCGAAGACGTGGAAGAAGTTCTTCTTCGCCTCGCCGATGGTGACCGGCACGCCGTCCCGGAAGTGCTGGATGGACATGATCTGGTCGCCCCAGAGCAGCTGCACCTGGAGGACCTTGGCGTCCTGGGTGGGCAGCGCCTCGGGCGGCAGCGGCTCGCGGATGTGTGCCGCCACGAGCGAGCGCGCCGTCCGGGCCGCCGGAGCCTGCTTGCTCCGCACCACCTGCTCGGGAGTGGCCCGGTTGCGCAGGCCCGGAGGCACCACCCGGTTGCCCACCTCCGGAGCGCGCGGCTCCGGGGCTCGAGGGTGCAGCATGGAGCCCTGCAGCCCTACCCCGCTCTCCACCTGTGCGCCCGCTGGAGGAGGCGGCGCCTCGGCGTTGCCGAAGAGCACCTCCACCCGCGAGCCACCCAGCATCAGCACGTCACCCGATGAGAGCGTCCGCGGTCCCACCACCCGCTGACCGCCCACCTGCGTGCCGCTCTCGCTGCCCAGGTCGATGGCCGTCACCGAGCCGGTGGATTCGACCTTCAACATCACGTGAAGGTTCGACACCCGTGGGTCCAGCAGTTTCACCGCCGCCTGAGCGCCCGAGCCCACGATGACGCTCTCGGCCTCGGACACGGCCTCGTGCACGGAGCCATCCGGTCCGGTGATCCTCAACCTCAATCCGTTCTTCTTCCCCGCCGCCATAGAGGATCCTTCCTCCTCCCTTCCACCCGCCATGCCCACGCCGCTCATTAGAGGTTGTCCACCGACTTCTGCAGCTCGGGATTGAAGTTGTCGCGAACCCGGATGAGGCTCTGGAAGTCCGTCTTCTTCCGGTTGAGCACGTACGAGCCCTCGGGCTTCGTGAGCTCGCCCTCCACCGCCATGTCGGTGAAGTCGATCGTCGTCTTCTTGCGAACGACGACCTTGTCCTCCTCCTGGATGACCTTCACCTGGGTCTTCGGCTCTTCCTCCGCGAGCGCCGGCCCCGCCCACAACGCCACCACCGCCACTGCCGCTGCCAGTCGTCTCATGTCAGGCCTCCTCGTCGGATGGGACAGCGGGTCCCTGATGAGGTTCCTTCCGCTTCCTTGCACGCCCTGCACCAACGCCCCGGGTGGTGGAATGCCGCGAAATCCCTGCGAAGCGCTTCCACCCGCTCCACGTGAGGCCCCAGTAAGTGGAAAAATTTTCCCACCGGAACCGGTAGGTTATTCGGCCTTCGGGGTCTCGGCCGGAGGCTCGGCCGCTGGCCCGCTCTGCTCCGGCGAGGCCGCTGCGCCATCGACTGGCGCGGCGACACCACCCTCCGCGGGAGCGGCACCTTCCGCGGGTGCGCCCTCCTGCGGCGCCGCCTCATCGGACACCTTGTCGAGCATCGAACCACTGCCTCCGACCGCGGCCGGATGGGGCGCCTTCTCCTCGGGCGCGGCTTCGGGCTGGCCACTCTTGCGCATGGCCGCGATGCCCTGGAGCTTCGAGTCGATCAGCTGCTTGTCCTGCGCGCTCGTGGAGCCCAGATCCTTGCAGCGCTGGAGGAAGCCCTCGGCCTTGTCCCAGCCGGCGCGCTCGACGGCGTAGGCCCAGCCCGCGCCACAGAGGGCCTCGGGCTGCTCCGCGCGCAGCGAGAGCACCTTCTCGAAGGCCTCGCCCGCGGCGAGCCCCTTCTTGGCGTCGCGGCCCTTTTGCCCGTCCAACGCATAGGCGTAGTAGAGCCAGGCCTCGGACGAGCCGGGCTCCAGCTCCACGGCCTTGGAGAAGGAGCGCTCGGCACCGGCGTAGTCGCGCCAGGCCAGCGCCATGGCGCCGAGGTTGAGGTAGCCGGGAGCGAAGCGCTCGTCGAGCGACACGGCCTTCTGGAACTGCGCGAGCGCGCGGGGCCGGTCCTCCAGCTTCAGGTAGATCATCCCCAGGTTGTTGTAGATGCCGGGGTCCTTCTCATCGAGCTTGCGCGCGTTGGCGAGCACCAGCTCCGCGAGCCGGTACTTCCCCTGGTCGTAGTAGACGAGCGCGAGGTTCTTGTACGCCTCGGCGTCGTCCGGGTGGCGCGCGAGCACGCGGCGGGCGGTGGCCTCGGCCTGCTCGTGCTTGCCGGCGAGCCGGTAGGCCACGGTGAGGTTGTTGAGCAGCGAGGCCTCGTGCTCGCGGCCCTTCACCTTCAGCCCGGCCTCGTAGAGGGCGATGGCCTCCTCGTACTTCTCCTGCACCCGGTACAGGCGGCCCAGGTTGAGCAGCGTGGGCACGTGGCCGGGCTCGAGGAAGCGGACCTTCTCATAGGCGGCCTGCGCGTCGGCGGGCCGGCCCTGGCGCTCGGCGATGACGCCCAGGTTGAACTGGGCATTGAGGCTCTGCGGCGCCTTGGCCACCACCTCGCGGAAGCCCTCCTCGGCCTTGGCGTAGTCCCCCGCGTCGAAGGCGGCGACGGCCTGGGCGAAGGTCTCCCGCAGGTCGCGCTCCTTCTTCGTCTCGGCGACGGGAGCGGGAGCGGGCGCCGGGGCCTCGGTGGTGGCCACCGGCACGGGCTTCACCTGCGAGGTCGTGGCGCACGCGGTGGTGAGGGCCAGCGTGGCGGCGGCGAGGGTGCGGCGGAACGCCATGAACGTACTCCCTGCGGATGCCTGCGGATGCATGTGCGTCACCTTCACGGCTGGGCCTCCCCGGAGGCGGTGGGCGGAATGGGCGCCGCGTTGCCCGCGGGAGCCGGGGTCTCAGTGGACGCCGGAGCCGGAGCCGGGGGCGCGGCGGGCTCCTGGGAAGCGGGAGTGGCCTGGCTGACCTCGGGGAGGCCGGGCTCCTTGGCCACGTCCGCGGTGACGAAGAACTCGCTGCCGCGGAAGGGAACCTGGCGCACCTGCGCATAGGCACCGGGGCGGTAGCGGTTCACCTGGTCCTGCGCGGCCAGGGTCCACTCGTTGTAGAGCGACAGCTCGTAGGCCTTGCCCAGCGCCTTCTCGAGGGCCTCGGTGGCCTTGTCCTCGAGCGGGAGCGCGAGGTTCTCCAGCTCGGCGCGGTACATGGCCGTCTGCTCCTCGTCGAGCCCGGCGGGATCCGGGGACTCGAGGATGTTGCGCGCGAAGTCCGCGTAGGCGAGGCCGATGCGGGTGAGCGCGGCGATGCCCCACTCGCCCGAGCCGGTGCCGAGCACGTCCACGTAGGCCTTCTCCAGCTTCTGGATGGACTGCTGCTTGGCGGCGAGGTCGCGCCGGATGGTGGCCACGTTCTTGAAGCGGATGTTCGTGTACCGCTGCCAGTCGTACTCCACCGCGAGGAAGCGCGCGTGGCCGTAGGCGTCGAGGAGGTCCGGCCGCTGCTTCTCCTCCTGGGACAGCCTGGCCCAGCCGCGGACGAGCTCGCCCTGCATGCGCTCGGTGTCGCGGACGTTCTTCAGCTCGCGGTAGGCGATGAGCTGCCGGTAGCGGGCCAGGTAGAGCTGGGCGGCGGTGGTGCGCGAGTCGCGCCCGTACGTCTCGGCGAAGGACTCGAAGGCACGCGCGGCCTCGGCGTGCTTGCCGTCCTTCTCGTGGACGAGGCCGATGTTGTAGGCGAGCTGCGGCACGTCCGGCCGGGCCTTGAAGCGAGCGATGTACGCGCGGTAGGCGGAGATGGCCTTGTCGGACTCGCCCACGCCCTCCCACCAGAGGCCGGCGTTGAAGAGCGCATCCGGCACCCAGGCGCTGGCCTCGGTGAGCAACTGGTGGCGCTCCTCGTCCCTGTTGGCGCGGGCCTCGCCGGCGTTCGGCGTGTCGCTGGACAGGGACTCCTTCTTGGCGTCCTTGGCCTTGGCGTCCTTGCCCTTCGAGTCCTTGCCCTTGCTGGCCACCGGCTTCGCCTTGCGAGCGGCGTCGGCGCGGGAGGCGGCGTCATGGGCGTCCACGAAGGCGGCGTACATGGCGGCGGCCTTGCGGAACTCGGCGAGCTTCTCGTAGAGGCGCGCGAGCGTGTAGCGGATCTTCGGCTCGAAGGGGCTGCCCGCGTAGTCGGTGAGGACGCGCTCGCCAGCGGCCACGCCGCGGTCGAGCTGCCCGGCCTCCTGGAAGATGACCATGGCCGAGGTGAGCGCGCGGTCCGCGTTCTCCGACCTGGGGAACTCCTTCACGTAGTCGAGGAAGAGCTCGGCGGCCTTCGCCGGGTTCTTCTCCTTCTGGTAGACGACCTCGTGGATCCACTTGTACTGCGAGCCCTCGACGACGCGGGCCACGCGGGCGGCGAACTCGGGGCTGGGCTTGAGCAGCTTCTCGTTGGCGAGGAACTGCCGCGAGAGCTTGTTGAGCTCGAGCCACTCCTCGCGGGACTCGAGCACGTACATGGTGAGGTCGGCCGCGTCACGCGAGCGCCGCTCGGCGGGGTACTTGTGGATGATCTCCCCGAAGCGCCGGGCCGCGTCCATGTAGCGGTGGCGGTCGTAGACGATGAGGGCGGCCTGGTAGCGCAGGTCGATCTCATCCGGGTTGTCCGGGTAGAGCGTGTTGTACGTGTCGCACGCGGCGACCAGGCGCTCCTCGAAGCGCGTGAGCGGCTCCTCGGCCTGAGCCGTGTCCTTCTTGGTGATGCGGCCCTTCTTCTCGACGTGGCCCTTGGACTTGTTCTCGTCGACCTTCTGGCCGTCCTTGAGATCGCTCCTGGCCAACTGGCCGCGCTCGATCTTCACGAGCTTGTCGTAGGCCATGATGGCGGCGAAGGAGGCGTTCTTGCGGTAGGTCTCGTTGGAGACCTCGCGGGCCGAGTCGCGCTCCGGAATCTTGAAGGCGACCACGGCGTCGTACTGGGCGGCGGCGGCCTCCCACTCCTCGAGGGCCCAGAGGATCTCCGCGTAGAAGAACCGCATGTTGAAGGCGGAGTCGGAGATGAACTCGGGATCATCGCTGGTGGCGAAGGTGTCCACGTACTGCTTGTAGATGTCGCGGGCGAGCCGGTACGTCTCCACCTGGCGCGTCTTCTGGGCCTCCTGGTGGTAGTCGGTGACCATGACGCGCATGGCCTCCTCGGTGACGCTGAAGGCATTGCGCAGCACGGGCTTGTTGCCGGTGTTGGCCTGCCACCACTCGCCGCCGGGCCGGTACAGCTCCACCATGCGCTTCATCTCGGCGCGCACCTGGTTGCGCTGGCGCAGGCCCTCGTAGGAGCGGACGATGGACTGCTGGTACTCGGGAGCGCCGGGGCCCTTGGGCTTGTCCTGGATCAGGACGCGGTACGTCTCGATGGCGCTGTCGTACAGGCCCACGTCCATGAGCTGGGCGGCCATCTTGGAGATCAGCCGCTCCTGGCGCTTCTCGGGGGCCTTGGCCTTGAAATAGGCGATGCCCTCCTGGCCCTTGTCCAGCTTGACGTAGAAGACGATGAGGTCGTTGAGCGACTCGGTCTTGAGGTCGCCCAGCTCCTCGCCGCGATCACCGGCGTAGTCCACCACCTCGTGCAGCTTCGCGAGGCCCTCGTCGTAGGCGCCCGCGTTGTAGTCGCACCACGCCAGCTTGTAGACGGCGTAGGCGTAGACCTTGGGCACCTTCGAGGCGCGCGCCTTCTCGTAGTAGGAGCGGGCCTCCTTGAGCTTGTTGTTGTCGAAGTAGTGGTTGCCCAGCTGGACGTAGGTGTCCGGGACGAACTGCGACTGGGGGAACTCCTCGATCAGCTGCAGGTAGCGCTTCACGGCGTCATCGCGCCGGCCGAGCTCCTGGAGGTTGTAGCCGAGGTAGAAGAGGATCTCGTCTCGCTGGGGCCAGTCCACGTAGCCGCTCAGCAGGTCCTCGTAGATGCGCATCGTCTCGGTGCGGAAGCGCTCGCTCTCGCGGTGATCCTGCTTGGGCGCCTCCAGCTTCTCGCCGCGGGCGGTGGCCGCGTCGAAGGCCTTCTCCGCCTCGAGGTAGCGGTTCATCTCCTGCTGGTAGAGGTACTTGGACTTCTCCCAGTAGAGCTCGGCGAGCCGGTAGAGCATGTCCGCCCGGCGGTGCGAGCCTTCCTGGAGCTTGGGGATCAGGCGCTTGAAGCCCTCGATGGCCTCGTCGCGCTTGCGGTCCGCGAGCCCGTCCTTCTGGGCATCGGCGATGCGCGGCGTGTTGTCCGATCCCGGACCCATGCGCGCGGGACCCATGCGGGCCGGACCCTGGCGCTCGGGCTCCCGCTCCTGGGGCGCCGTGCGCGCGGCCTCCTTGGAAGGCGTCTCCCTGGCCTCAGCCGGCTTGGAAGGGCCTTGCTTGGACGAGGCCTGCTTGCGCGCGGCCTGGGAGGACTTGCCCGAGGGCTGTGCCGCCTCCCCTGCCCCGCCCGCGGTGAGCGCCACGCCCACCGCCAGCGCACCGAAACGAAGGACCGCCTTCATGCGAGCTCCTGTGGAGGGTGCGAGGAAAAAAGAGCGCGCCCCTCCAGCTCCACGAGAAGCCGGGCCGCCCCCATCGCCTCCCTCACCACCTACCGAAAGGGACGAGGGAAAGTAGAAATGCGGTGTTGGAATGAGAAGTGCTCCACCACCCGCGTAGAGGACTTATTGTTGCTGGAGCTTCGCCGGACAGCCGCGCTTCAGCGTGTACTGGTAGTAGCCGATCTCGTCGCGCCAGAACTCGCCCTGGAACTTCCAGTAGTTCCACGCGGCGCCGGGCATCTTCGGCCGGTAGATGGACTGGGTCTTCAGGACGGCCTTCTGGTCCACGCCGGCCAGCAGCAGGTCCTTCTCGTCGAGCGCCGTCTGCACGCGGATGATCTCCGCCTGGTCCGCGAAGGTGCGCAGGTTCTGCGCGGCCTCCTGCAGGCGGCTCTTGGCGAAGCGTCCGCCGATCTGCATCAGCGTGCCCCGCACCTCCTCCAGCGAGGAGGTGAGCTCCGGCACCATGCCCGTGCCCTGCCAGTCGCTCAGGGCGGCCACCTCACGCTTCTCGGTGTCCACCTGCGCGATCATCCGCATCACGTCCTGGATGCGCTCGTTGCCGCGGATCCACAGGTAGATGGGGCGCGGCAGCCGGCGGTTCTCCGCGGCCACCAGGTTGTAGGCGCTCAGCAGGTCCACGTCCTCGCCGGAGAACGGCTCGAGCTGCTTCGCCATGGGCTCGTAGAGCTGCTCGTAGGCCTTCAGCGTGGTCTTCACCTCGTCGAAGAGGCAGCTGTAGTAGTAGACGGTCGCCTTGAGGATCCACGACTCGGGCTGGAAGGCGCCCTCGAACTGCGGGGCGTGCAGCGCCTGGAGGCTGCCGAGCGCCCCGCCGAAGTCCTCGTTCTGGAAGCGGGCGAAGCCGTTCTCGAAGAGGGCCTGATCCCAGAAGCGGGCGTAGCGCGGCACGGCCTCGTAGGAGTCGACGGCCCGAGGGTACTCGTGGCGGCCGTAGTGCAGGCGGCCGATGCCCAGCAGGGAGAGCTGCTTCACCTCGTCATGGGCGATCTGCGGCGCCTTGGCGTCCAGCGCGCCCTGGAAGGCGGCCAGGGCGGCGGCATCCAACGCGTCCGCCTCGGCGGGACGGCCCGGGAAGTGCGGATCGGCCAGCACCACGCCCAGCAGATAGCGGGCGCGGGCGTAGACGCGGCTGTCGGAGGGCACGGCCTCGAGCAGCGCGCGGGCCTCCTCGAAGCGGCCGCGGCGCTGGCGGATGGTGGCCACCTGGTACTGCACGCGCGCGAGCACCTCGCGAGGCAGCCGCACCCACTTGTCCTGCACCTCGGGCGTGTAGGCCTTGTCGAGGAGGTTGGGCACGAGGTTCTGCTCGTTGAGCTGCTGCTGCACGTCCACCAGCCCTTCGATCGCCTGGAAGTAGGACGGGTGCTGGGGGCCGGCGTTGACGATGGCCGCGTAGGAGACGAGCGCGCTGATGGGCAGCTTCTTCCGGGCATACGCCTGAGCCAGGTAGTACTCGGACCGGGCGCGCACGTCGGAGTCCTGCGCATGGGCGGCGAGCTCGAAGAAGAGCGGGGCCGCGGTGTCCAGCTTGCCCGCGTTGAAGCTCGCGAGCGCCTGGTTGTAGGCATTCATGTCCTGCGCGGAGGCCAGCGGCGCGAGGACCAGCAAGGTGGCGAGAATCAGTCGGTGCATGGCGAGGGTCTCAGAACAGGAAGGAGAAGCCGCCGTAGAAGCTCAGGTTGTTGAGCACGTCCGAGGACGGGTTGCTGACCAGGTCCTTCCCCAGGACGATGTCCTCGCGGTAGTTCTTGCGCGTCTTCGGGTCCACCCCGTCGAACTTCTTGTACTGGCAGCCGCCCGTCAGGCCGAGCTGCGAGAAGTCCTGGCCGCTGCCCCGCGCGTCCTCCAGCTTCTGGAAGTCCTGCAGGTTGCAGCCGTCCACCCGGTCCACGCGGGCGGTGTAGACGAGATCCCTCACCTCCAGGCGCAGCGCCATGGAGTCGCCGAACTGCACGCGGAAGCCACCGCCCACCGAGCCGAGGAACTTCGTCCCCGTGTCGCCGAAGCGCGCGGGCACGGTGAAGGACTCGCCGTCCACCTGGTTGGAGACCTCGGGGCGGACGAGCACGCGCGTGGAGCCGATGCCCGCGCCGCCATTGAGCACGAGGCTGAACTGCAGCAGGTGGTTGTCGTAGAAGGCGAACTTGCCGTAGAGCGGCGTCACCTCCACGCCCGCCTGCGCGCCCCACACCAGCAGCAGCGCCGAGGCCGCCTGCGCCTGCTCGCGCACCTTGTCGATGAGCTCCAGGTTGAAGAGGCTCTCGTTGGAGTACCAGTTGTACGTGCTGGAGAGCTGCAGGCCGAAGTTCTCCTGCAGGTGGTAGGTGTAGTGCAGCGCGCTGCCGGCGTGCTCGGTGAAGCGGCCATTCACCTGCGCCACCACCGGGTAGAGCGTGAACTCGTGCCGGCCCTCGTCCGCGAAGCGCTTCTTCTGCACCACGTGGACGGCCACGTTCGGGTTGTGCAGCGGCGCCCCGTTCACCAGGCGCTGCTCATTCGGATCCGCCACCGGCCGCAGCTCGGACTCTCCGGACGTGGCCAGCGGCGCGTCCTGGGGAGGCACGGGCGCCTGGGTGTCCAGGGGCTCGGGCACGGGCGGCGGAGGCGCATCCGGGGCCGGGGGCTTGAGCTCCGGCTTCACGGGGATGGGCGCCGTCTCCGAGGGCGGCGCCGGGGTCTCCTCCTGCGCGGACGCCAGCGAGGCGGACAGGAGAACGGCGAGGAACGCGGTCGGTCGCATGCGGGACGTCAGCCTCAGAAGATGAAGGAGTAGCCGAGATCGAACTGCACCAGATGCGTCAGGCCCGGGTTGGGCGCGGGCGTGCCACTCTCCCTGCCCTGCTCCCAGAGCTCGCGCTCCACGTTCACGCGGTACTCGTCCGTGAAGACCCAGTCGCGCAGCTCGAAGCGCACCGCGTGCCCGTTGGACAGGAAGAAGCGGAAGCCCACCGCCCCGGTGGCCACCGGCGCCATGCGCGTGTCCACCCGCCAGAAGGACTGCGTCGCGGTGAGGCCGTTGTTCGGATCCGTGCGGTTGTCGCAGATGCCCAGATCGCGATTCACCACCTGGGTGCACTGGATGACGGACTGGCGCCGCAACGAGGCCAGGCCGCCACCGGCCCAGAGGTAGGCCTGGAAGTGGGCCGTCTCATCCGCCAGCAGCGACAGCTTGCCGTAGATGGGAGCCCAGCGCGCGCCCACCACGCCGTGCAGATTCATCTCCCACATGTCCTCGAGCTCGTCCGTGATCTTCTTGTCCTCACGGGCGAGGAAGCTCTCGGAGATGGAGCGGGCCAGGCCCGTGTGGCGGCTGAGCGCGTACCCGGCGCGGGCCTCGAGGGCGAGCGTGTTGAAGAAGTTGTAGGCCAGGCCGGCGTTCAGGTTGTAGTGCGCGGTGAGGTACTCGCGCGCGGGCAGGCCCACCGTGAAGGACGCTTCCAGCCGCTGCTCCGGAGAGAAGAGCCGGTGGCGCACGGCGGCCGGGTCCAGCACCTGCTCCTGGGCCGAGGCGGACAGCGCCGTCAGTACCAGGGCCAGCGAAACGAAACGGGGAAGGTGGCGTGCATTCATGACCGTGTGGCTCGGACATGTGGGCACGCGATCACCCAGGAGCAAGGGACCAGGCTCACTCGGGGTGTGCTTTCGTCTACACACGGCATGCCAGCGCACGCTGGCCAACGTTTCCGGGGCCCGGAAACACGAACGCCCCGCCCGGAGGGTAGCCGGTGCGGGGCGTCGATGAACCCTGTGGCGGTGCCTGGAGTCTCGGTAGGACGATGGTCCGGCCCTCCCCCTGGCGAGGGAGGGGGCACACACAGGGGGGACGGCTTACTTGGTGCGGGCCGCCTTGTGCTGCTCGCGCAGCGCGACCTTGATGCTCGGACGGACGATGACGATGCCGTCGTTGTGGCCGGCGATGGTGCCCTTGATGAGCAGCAGGCCCTTCTCCACGTCCACGTCCACCACGGCCAGGTTCTGGGTGGTGACCTGCTCCACGCCGTAGTGACCGGGCAGCTTCTTGTTGGGGTACACGCGGCCGGGCGTCTTACGCTGACCGATGGCGCCCGGGTGACGGCGGTACTCGTGCGTGCCGCGCGTGGCCGTCTGCGAGCCCTTGAACTTCCAGCGCTTCATGACGCCCTGGAAGCCACGGCCCTTGGTCACGCCCGTGACGTCCACCAGCTGGCCCTTCGCGAACAGGTCCGCCTTCACGGCGTCGCCCACGTTGTAGCCCGCAGCGTCCTCGGGGGACACGCGGAACTCCTTCAGGTGACGGCGCAGCTGCGCGCCGCTCTTCTTGAAGAAGCCCACCTCGGCCTTGCTCAGGCTCTTCTCGCGGACCACGCCAAAGCCCAGCGTCACCGCCGAGTACTTGTCCTTCTCCGGCGTCCGCTTGCCCACGACCTGGCAGGTGTTGACGTCGACCACCGTCACCGGAACGAGGTTGCCCTCGTCGTTGAACACCTGGGTCATCCCAATCTTCTTGCCAATCAAACCCTTCACGTCGTCCTCACAGCTGCGCCCATGGCGCGAAACATCAATGATTTCAGCAACTTGCGTCCGACTTCCATTCCCCGGACGCCAGGAAGCGGCGCAATGTAGCAGCTCACCCCCTACCGTCAAGCACGGAGGGAGGGCGGTGCTTCACTGCGCGCGATCCAACCGCGGGTAGAACGGTGCGAGCTGCGCGTCCTGGATGCGCTGGGCGTACACGTCCTCGCCGAGCAGGAACAACGCCTGGTCCAGATAATCCTCCGCGGCCTGGACCTCGGTCTCCTTCTCGGCGATCGCCCGGTCGATCTCCGCCATCGCCTGGTCGACGGCCTCTTTCTGGGCGTTCATGGCGTCTTCCATGTCCAGCATGCGCTTGTGCGCCAGGATGCCGGGCGCACCGGGCTGACCGGGCTTGGGGGTGAGCGCCAGCTCGACCTGCTTCTCCAGGTCCTCCACGTCCCGCGCCAGGCGCATCATCGTGATGCGGTTCTTCTTGATGTTGTCGCGCGAGGCACCCAGCTTGGACTCGTCGGTGGTGACGAGCTCCAGGTCGGCGTGCTTCTTCTCCAGCTTCTTGAGCGCGTCCTGGGCGTAGCGCAGATCCGCCCGGCGGTTGGACAGCGACTTGCGGAGGGTCTTCGTCTGCCCCTCCACGGCATCCACCGCCTTCTTCCACTTCTTGACGATCTCCAGCTCGGCGGCCCGCTTGTCCTCGTACTGGGCGAGGGAGTCCTGCCAGGCCGCGTCCTCGTCATTCATCTGCTGCTCGAGCGCGGCCAACTCGTCCCGCCGGGCCACCAGCGCCGCCTCGGCGCGGTAGACGCGGTCCATGGTCCGGGGACAGTTGGGCTTGCCCGCCAGGCGATCTCTCGCGAGATCGCCGAGCTGGAAAATCAGATCGTTGTAGCTCTCCGCCTTGGCCATGGGCGTGTTTTACGCCCAAGGCGAGCGGGCTGTCAGCTATCGGCCGGAGCGGCGGCGGCGGAGGACAGGCTGGCCTCGGCGGCGGCCTGGGCGGCGCCCTCGGCCAGGGCGAAGAGCTCCCGGGCCCTGTCCTGTTCCTCGGTGCGGTTGAGCTCGCAGACCCAGGCGCTGGACAGGTCCGCGTGCTGGCGGGCCAGTTCGGCGGTGGACTCGTAGCGGGCGGCCGAGGCGCGGGCGAAGGCCCCCTCCCGGCGCAGCTCCATCACCGTGTCCTCATCGAGGGTGATCTCCTCGGGCGGCACGGGCAGCGGCCCGCGGCCGAGCGCCGCCAGCCGGGCCAGCAGCCTCGAGGCGTGTGCCCTACAGAAAGCGGCCAGAACCATCAGCCGCGCCCGCCCGCGGCTATCCCCGAGTCGCTCGGCCAACATCGTCATACGACGCGCCGAAACCACCTCGGACTCCCATGCCGCGGCCAGTGCTGCAGCCAAGCGGGTATGCCTTGCGCCCATCGGCCCTCCCCAGGTGCTGCCCCCAATCCCGCGAGCAAACTAGGGATGGACTCGCGCGGATTCAACCGATCGGGCCCCAAGCGCGCTCCATCAACCAATATCCGCCGGCCGCGAGGATGAGGAGCGACAGAGCACGCACCGTCCGGTGGTGCCACACGGGCCTGCGCTCCACGATCCGCACGAGCGGCAGCAGCACGGCGACGATCACGGCCTGCCCCAGCTCCACGCCGAGGTTGAAGCCGAACAGGCCCGCCACCACCGAGTCGCCCAGGCCGTAGCTCCCCAGCACGCTGGCGAAGCCGAAGCCGTGCACCAGTCCGAAAAGGAACGTCAGCAGGGCCCGGTGGCGGTGCTCGCGCAGCACCAGGTTCTCCAGGGCCACCCAGATGATGGAGACGGCGATGGCCGCCTCGACCCAGCGCGTGCGCGCGTCGTCCAGGAGGATGAAGCCCAGCGCGGTGGCCCCCAGCGTGAGGGAGTGGGCCAGGGTGAAGGCCGTCACCAGCAGCAGCACCCGCCGGAAGCTCCCCCCCACCAGCAGCAGGGCCAGCAGGAAGGCCAGGTGATCGATTCCCCCGAAGATGTGGACCAGGCCCAGCCCCACCCAGTCGAGCAGCCCCGAGGCGCGCGCACGCTCCGGTTGTCCGGGCCCGGACACTCCCTCGGATACAATGAGTGTGGGTTGGGAGGCATCCGCGAAGCGCTGTCCCTGCTCGCCCTGGACGTAGCTGCCCAGCACCACCTTGTACTGGGACGGCAGCACGGACAGCAGGGAGAAGCGCTGGCGGAGCTCGCCGGGGGCGCACTGGAAGGTGGCGTTGAGCTCCACGAAGGACGCGCGCGCCCGGGCGTTGGTGTGGGTACGGGTACAGGGCTGACCCCCGGCGCTCAGGGGCACGGCGTCCCAGATGCCCACCGCCAGCGCGGGTGCTCGCGCGTCCAGGTCCGCCTGGGTGAGCACGCCGTCCCCATCCGCGTCCGCGGGGATGAGCAGGGCGAGCGTGCCCGCCGTGAGGGTGATGCGCTCATGCACCTCCGGCCCGCCCGCCACGGGGCGCCAGAGCTGCGCATAGAGGATGTCCGCATCGTGAGCGCTCGCGCTCCCGGCCACCACCAGGAGGGCGAGCGGTAGCGCCAACCAGGCCGTCCGCCGCATCGGGGGCGCAGACTGCCCCCGGGGGCAGGCGTCCGTCTACTCCTGGATGAACTCCAGGTGGATCTGCTGCCGGCCACTCAAGCCCCCGTGCCGGGAGCCGCAGCGGGGACAGAAGAGCGGACCCTCCCAGTCCCAGAGGGCCTTCACCTCCTCGCCGCAGCACACCAGGGGGATGATCCGCAGATCATCCGCGTCCGGCGGCATGGGCCCGGGCAGGGCCTCCGGCTCCACGCTGACGAAGGTGGGCCGGGGGTTGAGCGACAGGGTGCGCGACACGTAGGCCAGCTGCTCGTAGCGCACGTGGTTGGCCCAGGCGCGCGCCATGGCCTCCACATGCGCCTGCTGGCCAGGCGTGAGCCACTCGTCCCCCGGCGCCCGGTAGCCACAGTAGAGGCACCACCAGTCCGGCACCTCGTCGAAGCTCTCGTGAGCGTTCTCGAAGGGGAAGAGCGAGGCGAGCCGCCGCTGGAGGATGCTCGCGTCATGGCGGCAGGGCCGCGTCTTGAAGTCCCGCTGGCACTGGGGACACTCGCGCCGCACGAAGCCGCTCGCGTCCCGCGGCAGCTCCAGATCGATGATCGCCGGAGCCCGCCTCATGCGAGGGCTCCCCTGCCCCGCCGCGCCAGCGCGAGGATCAGCGTCACCATGGAGAAGATCAATAGAAGGTGAACCCACCTGCCCTCGGTCGAGCCGCTGATCAGCCCGAGCGCCCACAGCACGAACAGGATCGCACTCATCGTCCAGTACACGCCGCCCACTCCTCTCCCGATGGTCTCGGAACCGTGTGCAAAGCTGGGACGCCCGGCCGGTTGCGGCAACCCCTCCTTTCGACAGTCTCACGGTGGGCAAATGGGTTCCCAGATCGGACATTTTTTCCGGTCCACCACTTCCCACCTCGGACGTCGGCCTCGTGATTCCAGGCGTTTGCCGGATGGCACGCGGGCTGCTTTGTGCGGCGGTCATCTGCCACACGGACGCGTGGCCCGTTCGGAGCGCGTGGGGAGGGTGTGTCATGCGAGGGTGGACGGTGGCGATGGTGACGGCGGGGATGTTGGTGGGGATGGAGGCGGGGGCCTTCCAGCCCTACTTCCCAGGGGAGAGCAGTCCGGAGGTGGCGGAGCTGCGCGCGAAGCTGGCGGCGCAGGAGGCCCATCTGGCCCGGCTCGAGGAGGAGGCGGTGCTCTATGAGGAGGCGGAGGCGTTGGGGATCGTGACGGCGGTGGAGGCCTCACGGCTGCCCGAGCGCCAGCAGCGGCGGCTGGCCATGGCGATCGTCCGCGAGGCCCGGCGCAACAAGATGGACCCCATGCTGGTGGTGGCGGTCATCCGCTGCGAGAGCTCCTTCAACAACTACGCGGTGTCCCACGTGGGGGCCATGGGACTGATGCAGGTGATGCCGGACACGGGCAACTACCTGGCGGACCGGGCGGGCTTCAAGCTGCAGCGCCACACCAATCTGTTCGATTCGGAACTGAACGTGGAGCTGGGCACGGCCTATCTGGCGGATCTGATCGCGCGCTTCGGCTCTCCGGAGCGGGCTCTGGTGGCGTACAACGCGGGGCCGGGGCTGGCGAAGAAGATCCTCTCCAAGAAGGACAAGCGCGATCGCTTCATGGCGGGCTATCCGGCCAAGGTGATGAAGGAGTTCCGCCGCCTGAAGGCCCAGCAGGCGCGCGAGGTGTCCCAGCGAGAAGCCCAGAAGCAAACGTCTGGCGGCCCGGGGTGATGGGTGGAGAACAGTCAGCACGACGGATCTCCGACAGTGGGCCGGTTTTTTCAGGGATGTGACTGCCTTTCCCGAGAGAACGGACGCACTGTACGCCGCCAGAGACATGCGCCGGGGTGGAAGGGTCCACCCTGGATCGGGCGTTGCGACACGCCCGGTTCCGAGGGGACGCATGCGGCATGACGGAGAGAGACGAACCATGGTAGCGGGGCTTGAGATTCAACGAGAAGAACTCGCGGGGCGGTTGACCCTGCGGCTCACCGGCACGCTGGATGGTCGCACTGCGATGGCGCTGCGCAGCTCCCTGGAGGAGCTGGAGGCGGGGGACGTGGTGGTGGACTTCACGCACCTGAAGGAGTTCCGTGACTCGGCGGTGGCGGTGCTGACCCGTCCGCTGTCGGAGCGCAAGGTGCAGGTCCGGGGGCTGGCGGGCCATCACGAGCGGATGTTCCGCTACTTCGGCCTGAGCACCGGGACGATCGCGTCGCCACGGGCGTACTACACGCCGGAAGAAGTCCTCGCCTGAGGCCTTCCCGCGGGCAAGGCAGTGCCTCGGAGTACTGAATCGCCGCTCGCCCGACGGAGGGTGGGCGGCGATTGCCTTTTCGGGCGTTGAATCCCACTCACGCCCGTTTTACATGGAGTGCGGGTTGGGGTGCACAAGCCCCCTCAACCCCAGGGGTTCAGTAGCGGCACGGCTGGAGTAGAGTGCGGGCCGCGATGAACTCCCCTGCCAGAGCCGTCAGTCCCCTTCCCTCTCCCGCCACGGCGCGGGCCGCTTTGGAGCGCGTGGCCGCCAACCTCTCCCTGGCGGTCCAGGGCAAGGACAAGGAGGTCCGCCTCGCCGTCACCTGCATGGCCGCCGGTGGGCACCTGCTCCTCGAGGACGTCCCCGGCGTGGGCAAGACGACGCTGGTGGAGGCCCTCGCCCGCTCCTTCGCCCTCTCCTTCTCCCGCGTCCAATTCACCGCGGACCTCATGCCCGCCGACATCCTCGGCGCCCAGGTCTTCCACGCCCAGACGGCCACCTTCTCCTTCCGGCCCGGCCCCCTCTTCCGCCAGCTCGTCCTCGCCGACGAGCTCAACCGCGCCCCGCCTCGCACCCAGTCCGCCCTGCTCGAGGCCATGGCCCAGGGCCAGGTGTCCCTCGACGGCGCCACCCACGCCCTGCCCCGCCCCTTCACCGTCGTGGCCACGCAGAACCCGGTGGACTTCTCCGGCACCTACCCGCTGCCGGACTCGCAGCTCGATCGCTTCCTCATGCGCTTGTCGCTGGGCCACCCGTCCCCCGAGGTGGAAGCGCGCCTGCTCACCACGCGGGATGCGTCCTCGCCCGTGGAGGCCCTCGAGGCGGTGACCTCGCCCGAGGAGCTGACGGAGCTGCGTGCCCAGGTGGCCGCCCAGCGTCTGGACGACACCGTGGCCGAGTACATCGTTCGGCTGGCCCAGGCCACGCGCTCCCATGGCGACATCGAGCGCGGCGCCTCCACCCGCGCGGTGCTCGCGCTGGGCATGGCCGCCCGCGCCTACGCCCTCTGGGAGTCGCGCGACTTCGTCACCCCCGGCGACGTGCGGGCGGTGCTCGCGCCGTGCCTCGCCCACCGGCTCCTGCTGCGCAGCGCCAACCAGGGCGCCTACACCCGTGACGAGGCGACCCACCTCATCGAAGAGGTCGCCCGGAAGGTCGTCGCGCCCCGGTGAGCACCCCGCCTCCCTCCCTCTGGCGCCGCATCAAGGCCGCCCTCCGCCCGCCGCGCACCCTCAAGGTGACGCGCATGGGACGCACCTACCTCGTCGTGACGTTCGGCGTGGGCATCGGCGCCCTCAACACCGGCAACAACCTCCTCTACCTCGTGCTGGGGTTGTTGCTGAGCGTCATCATCCTCTCCGGCGTGCTGTCCGAGCGCTGCATCAAGGATCTGACGGTGCGGCGCGTCGGCACGGACGGAGCCTTCGCGGGAGAGCCCTTCGCCTTCCGCTGGGGAATCTCCCGCCGCCAGGGCCACGCCTTCGCCCTCACCCTGTCCGAGGTGGACTCGCCCCTCACCGGCGAGGGCGGCGTGGGCTACCTGCCCGCGGGCGCCGAGCACGTGGTGCGCGCCGATCTCACCGCGCCCCGCCGTGGCCCGGTGAAGCTGACGGGCGTGCGCATCACCACCACGTGGCCGCTGGGTCTGTTCGCCAAGACGCGCGTCGTCGCGTTGGAGGGCACCCTGCTCGTCTATCCGCGGCGGGGCTTCGCCTGCGCGGATCCGGGCGAGGCCGCCGTGGGGCACGTGGGCGAGGCCAACAACCCCCACCGGATGGACGGCACCGGAGACATCGCGGGCCTGCGCGAGCTGAGCGAGCACGAGGACGCCCGGCGCGTGCATTGGTTGAAGAGCGCCTCGGTGGGCAAGCTGCTCAAGGTGGAGCGCGAGCGCGAGGAGCGCCGCACGTACATCCTCGGCGTGCAGTCCGGGCTGACGGGTGACGCGCTGGAGCAGCGCTGCGAGGAGGTGGCGGAGCAGGCCCACCGGCTGCTCGAGGCCGGCCACGAGGTGGGGCTGGAGCTGCCCCAGCAGCGGCTGCGTCCGGGCGCGGGCAGCGGGCAGGAGCGCGCCATCCTCCGGGCCCTGGCGTGGCTCGGCTTCGAGGAGCAACGGGAGGAAGCGGCATGACGCGGCCCAACCGGTTGCGCCTCATCCTGAGAGACCTGGGCACCGCGGCGGCCTTCGCCTCCATGGCCGTGTCCGGCCAGGTGCCCGCGTGGGCGCTCGGGCTCGTGCTCGTGGCGGTGCTCGTGTCGCTGATGGGCCGGCGGCCCTTCGCCCGCGCGCCCCGGCTGACGGCGATCCTCCTCGTGCCCCTGGCGGGCGCGCTCTACCTGGCCGTGGCCGCGGGGCAGATGGATCTCGTGGTGGCCGCCTGCTCCTTCGCGGGCCTCGTCGCCTCGCAGCGGCTGCTGTCGGAGACCAACCCCGCCACGGACGGACAGGTGCTGCTGGCCGGCCTGTTGATGATCGCCGGTGGCGCGGCGCTCTCCGGTGAATTGCTCTTCGCCGTGTGTCTGCTGGCCTTCGCCGTGCTGGCGAGCCTGTCGCTGGGACTCGCGGTGGTGGAGGCCGCGGTGCCCCCGGGCGAGCCCGTGCCGGTGCGCCACGTGCTGCGCCCGTTGTTCATGGGCGTGCTCATCGCCATGGCCGGCGCGGTGGCCTTCTTCGTCCTCTTCCCGCGCCTCAACTGGAACATGGGCGTGCGCCGGGCCACCCCCGGGCTCGGACCGGCCACCAGCGGCTTCTCGGACACCGTGCGCCTGGGCGGCTCGGGCACCCTCAAGAGCAACCCCCGCGTGGTGCTGCGGGCGAAGCTGACGCCGGATCCAGGCGCCCAGCGGCTCGATTCCTATTGGCTGGGCCGCACCTACGACACCTTCAACGGCCAGGAGTGGTCGACGATCGGCGCGCCCAGCAAGCGCCGCCGCACGCGCGTGACGCTGCGCCCGGGCGCGGAGAAGCAGGTGTACCAGCGGATCGAGCTGCTGCCCGCCTATGGCGCCCGCACGCTGATCGCCTTGGAGACACCGGCCAAGCTGGGCAACGCCCTCATGCACACGCCCACCGGCGACCGGCGCATGCAGCTGCAGGAGCTGGGCGGCGACGAGCTGCGCTTCGTGGAGGAGGGGCTCGGGTACTCGTACGAGGTGTACAGCGTGCCCCCGGGCGTGGACACGGATCCGGGCAAGCTGGATCAGAAGGAGATGGATCAGCTCCTGGCCCTGCCCGAGAAGATCGATCCACGCATCGAGGAGCTGGCGCACCAGGTGGTGGGCAACGAGACGGATCCACTGGCCGCGGCCCAGAAGCTCTCCAGCTGGCTGCAGCGCGAGTACACGTACACGCTGGAGCTGGGCGGGGACGTGGCGGATCCGCTGATGGAGTTCCTCTTCGTGCGCAAGGCGGGCCACTGCGAGCACTTCGCCACGGCGCTCACGCTGATGCTGCGCACCCAGGGCTTCGAGGCCCGGCTCGCCACGGGCTTCTTCGGCGGCGAGCGCGTGGGAGACGAGTACCTCGTGCGCGCCGGAGATGCCCACGCGTGGACGCACGTGCTGGTGCCCGGGCGTGGCTTCGTCACGGTGGACGCCACGCCCGCCGCGTACCGCGCCAACCAGTCGCTGGAGCTGCTGGAGTCACTCGTCTCCCTCTACGAGGCCATCGAGGGCATGTGGCGTACGTCCGTCGTCGACTACTCGTTCCGCGACCAGATGAACTTCCTGCGGGACATGTCGCGTCCGCCGCGCAACGAGCCGGGCAAGGAGCGGACCCAGCTGCCACCGCTGCGCGCCTGGCTGACGGCGGCCCTGGCCGGCGCGGCCGTCTACTGGACATGGAGGTACCTGTCGCGGCGCAAGGCCCGGGCCCCGGTGCTCGAGGCCACGCGCTTCGTGGACTCGGTGGAGCGCCAACTGTCGTCGGCGGGCGTGCGAGCACGGGACGGCGAGACGCTCGAGGACGTGTCGGCGCGGCTCACCCGGGAGGCGCACCCGCTGGCCCCGGCGGTGTCGCCGCTCACGCGCCGCTACCTCGAGGCCCGCTTCGGCCAGCGTCCGCTGCGGCCCGGTGAGTCGGCCCGGCTCCTCAAGGAGCTGAAGCACAGCGTCGAGGTGCACAAGCAGCAGCAGCAGACCCCGCGCGCCCGGGCGTCCTGAGGCGGAGAGCGCCCGTCCACCCGCCTGCTCTCCGGCGGGGCACGAGGGCTTCTCCGGCCAGCGGCAAGGGGCCTCCTTATTACCCGTTGGGACGAAGGGGACGATGACAGTCCCCCGTCTCCCCTGCCCCGCAGTTCACTTGCGGACGGGGGCTCAGGAGGTCATTTGAGAATCGAGGCGCATTCTTTTCAGCCCCTCTCGCCCGGTGGAAGCGGACCGGCGCTGTAACGCTTACGGACTTCCGTCCACCGTCGTGCGCTCGCATCGGCCAAGTATGCGTTGCGACTGGCGAATTCCCGCGTGAGGCCGTGGCACACCCGTTGCTCTAGCCACCCTCCATCAGGTTGTCACGCGGTTCCAAATCACTTCTCACCGGCCCCGGCACGGGGTCACTCGGGAGAAACCATGCAGCTCTCTACTGAGCAGTCGTCCAACTCGGGCTCGCTGGCCATGTACCTGTCGGAGATCAACCAGTACGCCCTGCTCTCGGTAGAAGAGGAGCAGGCCCTGGCCCGCCGGTTCATCAAGGGCGACCTCGCCGCGGGCCACCGGCTGGTGACGAGCAACCTGCGCTTCGTGGTGAAGGTGGCCTACGAGTACCGCTCCTACGGCATCAAGATGTCCGACCTCATCCAGGAGGGGAACATCGGCTTGATGAAGGCGGTGCAGAAGTTCGACCCGGACAAGGGCATCCGCCTCATCTCCTACGCGGTGTGGTGGATCCGCGCGTACATCCAGAACTACATCCTCAAGAGCTGGTCGCTGGTGAAGCTCGGGACGACGCAGGCCCAGCGCAAGCTGTTCTTCAGTCTGGCGCGCACGCGCCGCGAGCTGGAGAAGCTCGGGGACGCGGACGGCTCGGTGGTGAACGTGGATGACATCGCCAAGCGGCTGCACGTGAAGCCCGGCGAGGTGCGCGAGATGGAGCAGCGCATGGGCGGCCGGGACTTGTCGCTGGACGCGCCGATGGGCGAGGACGGGGGCAACAGCCACGTGGACTTCGTGGTGAGCGCGAGCGCGCCGCAGGACGACGAGTTCGCGGACAAGGAGGAGGCGGGCCTCATCAACGCCCGGGTGCGCACGGCGCTGATGCGGCTGGATCCGCGCGAGCGCTTCATCATCGAGCAGCGCGTGATGAACGAGCGCCCCATGACGCTCAAGGAGCTGGGCGAGCACTTCGGCTTCTCGCGCGAGCGCGCCCGCCAGCTGGAGATCCGCGCCAAGGACAAGCTCAAGGCCGAGCTGGCCGCGCTGATGGCCGAGGTGGATCCGGACACCGCCGCGTCCATGCAGTAGCGCCAGAGGGGACCCGAGAGGATCCCCGGTGAAGCACCCGAGGCGTCTCCACCGTTCGCGGTGGGGGCGCCTTCGTGTTTTCAGGGCCGCACATGGGTGGCGAGCGTCGATGCAGGGGCCCGCCCGTCTGCTAGAAGGGCCGCTTCCCTCGCAGTGAGGAGCGCTCCCTTGTCCCACGGCCAACCGCCGATCTCCGAGGATCGCGTCCCCGTCGCCCAGGCGGCCACGCCCCTGGTCCACCAACCCTACGTGCCGGCCACCGAGTCGCGGCCGGAGCTGACGCTGCGCGGCCTGGCGCTCGGCTCGGTGCTGGGCATCGTGTTCGGGGCGTCGTCGGTGTACCTGGCGGTGAAGGTGGGCCTGACGGTGTCCGCCTCCATTCCGGTGGCGGTGCTGTCCATCGCCATCTTCCGGGCACTGGGCCGCTCCAACATCCTGGAGAACACCATCGTGCAGACGGTGGGCTCGGCCGGCGAGTCGCTCGCCTTCGGAGTGGCCGCGGCGCTGCCCGCGCTGCTGCTGCTGGGCTACGACATCGATCTGATGCACGCCTTCCTGGTGGCGTCGCTGGGCGGCGTGCTGGGCGTGCTGATGATGATTCCGCTGCGCGAGGGCCTCATCGTCCACGAGCACGGCAAGCTCACCTACCCCGAGGGTACCGCCGCGGCGGACGTGCTCGTCGTGGGCGAGGAGGGCGGGACGAACGCCCGGACGGTGGTGCTCGGCTTCGGGGTGGGAGGGCTCTACAAGTTCGCCTACGCGGGCCTGCACCTCTTCAAGGAGGTGGTGGGCACGGCGTTGAGCTGGGTGAAGACGACGGCGGCCGGGGTGGCGCAGCGGGCGGGCTACACGGGCGGCTCGGTGTCCATGGAGGTGAGCCCGGAGCTGCTCGGCGTGGGCTACATCATCGGCCCCCAGGTGGCGTCCATCACCTTCGCGGGCGGCGTGCTCAGCTACCTCATCCTGATTCCGCTCATCACCTTCTTCGGCAGTGGGCTCGAGCAACCGCTGCTGCGGCCGGATGGCACGCTCATCCGGGACATGGATCCGGACACGGTGCGGGACGCGTACGTGCTGTACATCGGCGCGGGCGCGGTGGCCACGGGAGGGCTCATCAGCCTCATCCGCTCGCTGCCCACCATCCTCAATGCCTTCCGGCGCGGGCTGGACACCTTCCTGGCCTCGCGGCGCAAGGAGGCGGGACCCGTGCTGCTGCGCACCGAGCAGGACCTGCCCATCACCGTGGTGCTGGCGGGCAGCGCGCTGCTCGTGCTGACCATCTGGCTGGCGCCGCCGCTGCAGGTCAACCTCGTCTCCGCGTTGCTCATCGTCGTGTGCGGCTTCTTCTTCGTGACGGTGAGCGCGCGAATCACGGGAGAGATCGGCTCCTCGTCCAATCCCATCTCCGGCATGGTGGTGGCCACGCTGCTGCTCACGTGCCTCGTGTACCTGATGCTGGGGTGGACGAGCGCCGAGGATCGCTTCATGGCGCTCACCACGGCGGCCATCGTGGGCATCGCGGCTTCCAACGGCGGCACCACGGCGCAGGACTTGAAGACGGCCTTCCTGGTGGGTGGCACGCCACGGCGGCAGCAGATCGCCCTCTTCGTGGGAGTGCTCACCAGCTCGCTGCTCATCGGACTGGTGCTGGTGGTGCTCAACCGGGGCGCCACCACCATCATCCCGGAGACACACCCGGGCCAGACGGTGAGCGTGGTGGGCGATAAGACACGCACGCAGCACACGTACCCGTGGAGCGTGTCGGAGCAGGCGCTGGCGGCGAGGGGCGTGAAGCTGGCCGAGCTGAAGGGCCCCTTGTGGAAGCAGGGCCTCGAGGTGGCGCAGGGACTGGGAGGCGCTCCCGAGCTGCGAAGCTGGAACGCGCAGCCGGTGGAACGGGTAGCGGCCACGGAGGTGCGGCTGGCGTCGGGACAGACGGTGAAGGTGTCGGAGCTCGGCACGGTGACGCCGGGCCCCGAGCGCACCTGGCGCGTGGGTTACGTGCGAGGCGCGGACACGCCGGTGCCCACGGGCACGTACCTGGTGGATGAGGCGGGAGCCATCCACTACGTGGTGGACCCGGGCATCGGCGGCCGCATCACCAGCTACGAGGGTGTTCAACTCACCCGCTACCCCGCGCCCAAGGCACAGCTCTTCGCTCTCATCATCGACGGCATCCTCACGCAGAAGCTGCCGTGGGATCTGGTGCTGGTGGGCGCCTTCATCGCACTGATGTTGGAGCTGTGCGGCGTGTCGTCGCTGCCCTTCTCGGTGGGCGTGTACCTGCCCATCTCCAGCACCGCGCCCATCTTCGTGGGCGGCATGGTGCGCTACGTGGTGGACAAGGTGCGCGGGGGCACCGCCGCCGAGTCCGAGTTCTCCCCCGGCACCCTGCTCTCCTCGGGCTACATCGCGGGAGGAGCCATCGCGGGCGTGCTCATCGCCTTCCTGGAGATCGCCAGCGATGGCGCCTGGACGCGCGCCATCGACATTCCGGGGCTGCTCGGCGACACACCGTTCTCACGCGTCCTGCAGGAGTCCAACCTGTGGGGCCTGGGCTTCTTCGCCGTGCTCACCGTCCTGCTGCTCTTCACGGGCCTCAAGGGCGAGAGCGGCGCGCAGGCCCGGCCCGCGAAGTAGCGCGCACGGCATGAGGAGCACGGACCTTCACGCGTTGTCCTTGGACATGAATCAGTCCTTGCCCTATACGCGCGCGATGAGCGTTAGCACATTCTTGAGGAAGCTCGCGGCGTCGAGCCTCGGTCTCCTCCTCGTCTCCTGCACCGTGACGAAGCCCGTAACGACGGCCCGGAGTCCTACGGGTCCGCATGACCTGGGCAGGTTCGTGCTCGTTCTCCAGGAGACGCCGGACGGGCGGGTGACGCACGACTGGAGGCCACTCGAGGACTTCGACCTGAAGCAGTATCAGTACCAGTTTGGGCCGGTAGGTTTCGGCGGCGAGGTCAAGCGCACAAGCACGTCAATGGATGACGACCAGATTGGTGATACCTGTCTTGCAGTATGGAATCAATGCATGAAGAGGTGCAATGGAAGCCCTCTTCCACCTCATGCCGAGCACTACATTTCCAGCTACAAGAGTGTTCGAGCAGCCCTGAAGGCGTATTGCACGGATGAGTGTCGCAAGGAGAGCGAAGAGTGCCGTAGAAAACTCAATCGACAGACTGCGGAAGCCCTTGAATTCAGAGCAGCCGGTGAAGCTGTCGATTGGCTGAAACGCCACAAGGAGGAGATCGCAGTGGGTACCGCTGTCATCATCACGGGCGTGGTGTTCTACGTTGTCATGAGCAGCGGGGGGATCCTGATACTGGCCCCTGCCCTTCTCCTGACGTCGCCCGAGGTTCCCGCCGATTCCCATCTCGCGGGAGCGTTTCAATGAGCTCCGACAACCCTCTTGGCGACGCGGTTCTCCTGCTCCTCGAACGTCGACGCAACAGCCGCTCCGACGAGGAACGAAAGCTCCTGGAAATCGCCAGCGGCACAGTGGCGTTTCTCTCCAACACCGGACAGATCTACCGTTTCGAGGATTTCCGCAAGGGCCTGCAGCCAGGCCATGTACAGTCATTGTCCTTCGCTGACGTGATTCAATACCTCGAGAAACAGCGAACCCAGACCCAGTCAGCCGAAGACAAGGAAACACTGCGGGCTGCAAGCGACGCACTCCTCTTCATCGAGGCTTCTGGCCAACACGAGGGACTCGAGGACTACCTGGGCTACTGGCGAAGTCACACGCTTCCACCCGTCATCGCCGCGTTCGAGACACTCGAGGAAGCAGAGTTCTGGTTGGAGCAGCAGCCCGTTCCTCCCTACAAAGCCCGGGTACTGATTGGTAATGAATACCATGTGGTGTGGGCGAGTCGCGAAGACAGGGAATGGCCTTTCATTCCCATCCCTGTCGTGGCCGAGTTCATCGAAGACCGCTTGGAAAAAGGTCTTCCACCGGTAATCGCCGCGTTCGACACGCGCGAGCAGGCCGAAGCCTGGCTCGCGGCCCTCGCCGAGCCGCCAAGGCACGCCTTCATCACCATCGGCGGCAAGCACCATGTGGCGGCCTACTGGAAGAACGTGGACCACCGGGCCATCTACCCGTTCACCCTGGTCGACGACCTGGCACGGGAAAGACAGGCGGGAGAAGAACGGCTCAGCCGTGGCAGGAAGCGCGAGGAGAAGTAACCCTCCAAGGACCCGCTTCTCGCACTCGCTTCACGGCTCCTTCATGGGCCCCGCCTCGACGCCCGGCCAGGAGCGGATGAGATCCCTATCCACGAAGACCTCGGCCTGCTCGATGAGCGGATCCAGGCCCCGCGGCGCGGCCTCGTTGGGGTTGTCCACGGAGGCCATGAGCTCGAAGTTGATGCGCGACGCTCCGAGCCAGACGTCCTGGAACAGCCGCGCGGGGTTCGACTTCGGCACGTAGCGGCGCACGACGCGATCCGGCAGGTGCTGGAACGCCTCGGGCACGTCCACGAACTCCAGCTTGTCCCGGAACGCGGCCGACTGCCGCTCGAGGTCCAGGTCCTCCGCGAAGGTGTCGCGCCACTGCTGGGGCGTGGCCGCCGACTCACGCCAGGCCACGTTGATGGTGAGCACCACCGGGCCCCGCTGCACCTGGGCCTCGCAGAACAGGGCCTCCCCCACGCTCGTGTCCGGCTTGCGCTCGCGCAGCAGCGTGACTCCCGGCAGCAACAGCACGACGTACTCGGACGCACTCAGCGCCGCGGCCACCCCGATGAAGCCCTCGCCCCGCATCGAGACGACGCGGTGGCCCTGCACGTATCCCGGGGTGTAGTGCAGGCCCTCGCTGACCAGCAGGGCCCGGCTCCGCATGATGTTTCCGGCGGTTGTCATGGCTCCTCTCTCCTACGCCCCATCCACGTGTTCCTCCAAGCCCCGTCCGGAAGCCGCCGCCCGCACGCTCCCACAGTGTGGGCTCCTCCCAACGTCTCCGCCATGGCCCACCCGCCTGGAGCAGGAGGGGTGCACAGACCCTACACGCGGAGTAACCCGTACTGGACACAGCGGTGGGCAAACCCCCCGGGTTCCTGACGTTTTCCAGGGAGGCGAAACGGGAAGAAACGGGGTAGACTGAACTCCCCCTCTCCCCCGCTCGCCCATCCAAGGACGTCATGGCCCTCCAGGCACAGAACGCCAGTCAAGCCTCCCAGGCCCCCACGACGGACCCGGCCGTCGAGGAGAAGCTGGAGGCGGCGCGCAACTTCACCTTCCATCTGCTCAAGGGCATCAAGCAGATCGGCATGTACCGGCACAACGAGGCCCGCTTCCCCGAGTTCCTCTCGCGGGCCACCGAGGCGCTCGCCGCGTACACGGACAAGCACGGCCCGCTGTCGCTCAAGGTGGAGCAGCAGAACTTCATGCTGCACGGCGAGCCCACCTTCTCCGAGGACACGCCGCTGCCCTACAAGTTCTTCCGGGACGGCATCCGCCAGCTCATCTTCCGGCCGGGCCTCACCGTCGCGGAGCTGGTGACGTTCACGCTCATCGCCCTCTCCGAGCCCGAGCGCGGCGCCGAGGACGTGCTCGCCCAGCTGTGGCGCGCGGGCCTGGAGCACGTCGAGTACGTCGTCGTCGAAGGCTTCAAGATGGACGAGGTCTCCGAGCAGGAGATCGAGGTCGAGGTCGACAAGGTCGTCGGCTACCTCTACTCGCGCCTCAAGACGAACTCGGACGACTTCCTGCGCTTCGCCCGCGTGAACGCGGAGGATCTGGACTCCAAGCTGGATGGCGTGGAGCAGATGCGCGGCCTGGTGGTGGCCGGCAACTACGCCTCGGACGATCTCAAGGCCCGGCTCCAGCGGGAGATCGCCGAGGAGGAGAACGCCCGGCTCTTCCCCAAGCTGGTGAGCGCCATCTTCCAGGTGATCGAGGGCGGCGTGGACGACACGGCGCTGCTCGAGGAGGTCTTCGTGCAGTTGCTGGATGCCATGCTCATCCAGGACGACTACGCCACCATCAACCAGATGGTCCTCAAGCTGCGCTCCATGTCGCAGCGCGCACCGGGAAGCAGCATCGGCTCGCTGCTGGAGCACTTCGTCCTGAAGATGGGCGAGGAGCAGCGGGTGATGCGGCTGGCGGAGATGCTCAAGACGACGCGCCCGCGGCACCCGGTGGACATCACCCGCTACCTGCAGGCGCTGGATGCCTCCACCGTGTTCACGCTGCTCAACGCGCTGGAGACGATCGAGATCCCGGAGAACCGCCTGCTGGTGTGTGACGCGCTGGCGCGCTTCGCGCAGGAGAACCCGCAGCCCTTCGTGCAGCGGTTGGAGTCCGAGCGGCCGCAGACCGTGCGCGACATGGTCTACATCCTGGAGAAGAGCAACCACCCGGAGCGGGTGAAGATGTTCGGCCTGGTGCTGCTCAACAAGAACCTCGCGGTGAAGCTGGAGGTGATGAACATCATCGCCCGCGGCCGCACCCCCGAGGCGCGCAAGCTCATCCTCGAGGCGATCAACGATCCCGCCGCCCAGGTGCGCATGCTGGCGGCCCGGCTGCTGCCGGAGTTCGACCGCGACAAGGCCTACGTGGACCTGGTGCGGCTGATGAAGGATCCGAACTTCGAGAAGAAGAGCATCGAGGAGCGCACGGCCTTCTACACGGCGCTGGGCGCCACGGGGCTGCCGGGGGCCATCTCGATGCTGCTGCAGATCATCGCGGTGAAGTCCACGCTGCTCAACAAGAAGAAGGTGCTGGAGGACAAGCTGCTGGCCATCGCCGGGCTGGCGGGTGCGTGCTCCATTCCCTCGTACAAGGCCTTGCAGGGCGTGGTGGAGGACAAGAACCAGCCCGTCGAGGTGCTCAACGCCGCGCGCAAGGCCATGTACCAGACGAAGAAGACGCTGTTCGGCGAGACGTCCACCACCGAGGAGGCCTGAACCCCATGCTGGACAACCCGTTGAAGGTCACCCAGGCCCAGGAAGAGAACGTCGGCGAGTTCGGCCGCGGCTACTCGGAGAAGCTGCAGACGCTGGCGCGCGGGCTCGTGTCGGGCCTGTACATGCTGATCCGCTCGGTGAAGATGTACGATCCGGAGAACGCCGTCTTCGAGAAGCCACTGCTGCAGCTGCAGGGCATCGTCAACCAGATCATCTCCAAGGAAGGCCGGCTGGAGCTGGTGGGCGTCAAGGACTCCTTCTACCTCAACAACATGCTGGTGAAGGTGGACCTGAACTCCATCGACAACCAGCGCTACCTGCTGGGGGAGATGCGGGCCAAGGACGTGGGCGGCATCTCGCTGAACAAGCCCGTCACGGTGCCGGACCTGAAGAACTTCATCTGGATCTTCAGCAAGGATCAGTCGGCGCAGGCGGAGGAGGAGGGGCTGGCGGGCCGCAAGCTGCTCAACATGAAGGTCACCCGCTTCTCCAAGCTCAAGGAGAAGCTCAACCGGGACGAGCTGGCCAACCCGGATGATCAGAAGGTGGACCGCAAGAAGTACGCGATGACGGTGTACTCGCGCGCGGTGTTCTTCCTGTCGAAGTACCTGGAGTCGGTGCAGGCCGGCAAGCCGATGAACACGGCGAAGGCGCTGCGGATCGTCCAGGACTTCGTGGACATCTCCTTCGAGCAGAAGACGCACTTCCTGGGGATGACCACGCTCAAGAAGAGCGAGGTGGACTACCTCGTCTACCATCAGGTGAACGTGTGCCTGATGAGCATCGTGTTCGGCATGGAGCTGGGGCTGACCAAGGCGCAGCTGCGCGACCTGGGCTACACGGCGCTCTTCCACGACGCGGGCATGGCGATGCTGCCCGAGGAGCTGTCCACCAAGAAGGGCGCGCTGAGCGCCGAGGAGAAGGCGCTCATCCAGAAGGCACCGCTCATCTCCATCCGCAACATCCTGATGGAGAAGGGCTTCACGCGCTCGACGCTGCTGCGCGTGGTGACGACGTTCGAGCACAAGGCGGACTTCGGCACGGCGGTGCGGGACGGCCGGGGCAACATCGAGATGATCATCCCGAAGACGAACCTCGGGGTGTACGCGAAGATCCTCGCCATCTGTGATGCGTACGACGCGCTGACGTCGAGGCGGCCCTACCGCGACGCCTACGGCCCCGAGGTGGCGCTGATGCTGATGTGGACGGAGATGCGCCACAAGTTCGACCCGGAGCTGCTCCAGGTCTTCATGCGCGTGATGGCCATCCAGCCGGTGAAGGTGCTGAGCCGGCGGCAGCAGTCGATGACGCTCGGAGGCGTGTAGCCGCCGCCTCCCTCTGCCTCACCGTGCCATGAGCGCGATCCGCCGTGACACCGCCACGGCGCTCACGAAGGCCCCCTCGACGCGGGAGCCCGCGCACCAGTCGCCGCAGGCCCCCAGGCCCGTGCGCTCGTCGAACAGCGCCCCTTCCGTGAGTGCGGGCTCGGCCCGGGCGTAGCGCCAGCGGTGGGCCCTGGCCTCCCGAGGACGAATCTCCACACCGGCCGCACGGGCGAACGCCTCGAGGATCCGCGGCGCCACGGCCTCGGGCGTCTCCTCCAGGTGCGCGCGGGTGAACTCGGGAGAGGCGTGAATCACCCACCGCTCCCCCGGAGGCCGGCCCGGCTTGCTGCTGTCGCGCGCGGCCCAGGACAGGGGCGAGCCGTGGATGAACACCCCATCGAGCGGCAGGGGCACGGGGGCATCGAAGCTCGCCATCACGGCCCAGCACGGCTCCATGCGGACCCCGGCCGCGCGAGCCGCCAGTTCGGGAGCCCCGGAGAGCAGCGGAACGGCCTGCGGCGCGGGAACGGCGGCCACCACCACATCGAAGGTCCCAAGGGCCTCGCCCGACTCGGACGAGAGGGCCCAGGCCTCCGCCTCCCGCCGGACGTGCTCCACCCGCACGCCGCACCGCAGGTCCACGCCCGAGGCGAGCTGACGCGCCACGGCATTCATCCCGGGCACGCCCACGTAGCGCACGGGGCCCTCGGTCTCGGGAGTCACCGTGCCGTGCTCCAGCGAGCCGAAGCGCCCGCGCCACCCGGCGACGAGGCCCTGCTCCACCCAGGTGCCCACCATGCGCTGGAAGCCCGGGTCCCTCGCGGTGAAGTACTGGGCCCCGTGGTCGAAGGTGCCGCCACCGTCCTCACGGCGGGTGGACATGCGGCCCGCGGGGCCCCGGCCCTTGTCGAACACCTTCACCGGGAAACCGGTCTCCGTGAGGAAGCGGGCCAGCGTGAGCCCCGCGAGGCCCGCGCCGATGATGGCCACCCGGGGAGGCGTCACGGTGCGCGAAGGGCGGGAGGAGTCCGAGGGAAGCGAAGAAGCCATGGCGGCCCCTCCACTAACGCGAGCCTCCACGTGGCGCACGCCTCCCGCTCGGGGTCAGTGTTCCCCGCCGCTCGTGAACTTGAGGCCGATGATGGAGATCAGCATCAGCGCGAGGAAGAAGACACGCGCGGGGGTGACGGGCTCGTGGAACAGGAAGATGCCCAGCACGGCCGCGCCCAATGCCCCGATTCCCACCCAGACTGCATAGGCGGTGCCAATCGGCAGGCTCTTCGCCGCCACCCCCAACAGCACCATGCTGGCGATGATGGCCACCCCCGTCAGCACCGAAGGCACGAGCCGGGTGAAGCCCTCGGTGTACTTGAGCCCGATGGCCCAGCACGTCTCGAGCAACCCAGCGACCACGAGCAGAACCCACGCCATGACGCACACTCCTTCTCAGGCGTCGTCTTGTCGTGACCGGGTACGGCGCACCTCGTCCGGGCCTGGCGCGCTCCCCATCGAGCCCGCCAGACGGAGGGGGGATAACCTCGCCCCACCCCTCGCGTCCAGGACAACCCGTGGCCGGGCCTACCTCTTCCTGGCCCGGCCCTTCGACGACGCCGTGGCCGTGGCCGTGGGCGCCCCGCTCGCGCGCAGCACCTTCAGCGCGGCGGTGAAGTCCGCGGGCAGCGGCGCCTCCACGTGCAGCACCTTGCCCGTGCGCGGGTGCGGGAAGGACAGCTTCCACGCGTGCAGCGCCTGGCGGCCCAGCACCTCCTCCGCCTCCGCCGCCTTCCCCTTCGCCTTGCGGCTCGCGCCGTACACGCTGTCACACAGCAGCGGGTGCCCCGCCTCCGACAGGTGCACGCGGATCTGATGCGTCCGGCCGGTGAGCAGATCCACCTCCACCAGCGCGGCATCCTCGAACGCCTCGAGCACGCGGTACACGGTGATGGCGGGCTTGCCCTCCTTCACCTTCCCGGTGAAGCGCTGGCGGTGCACCGGATGGCGGCCGTAGAGCGTCTCGATGCGCGCCTCGGCCGCCTTGGGCGTCCCGTGCACGAGCGCCAGGTACGTCTTCTCCACCACCCGTGTCTTGAAGGCCTTCTGCAGCCCCACCAGGGCCGACTCGTGCTTGGCCACCACCAGGCAGCCCGTGGTGTCCTTGTCCAACCGGTGGACGATCCCCGGACGCAGCTCGCCGCCCACTCCGGCCAGATCCTTCACCCGGTGCAGCAGCGCGTTCACCAGCGTCCCCGAGGCATGGCCCGCTCCCGGGTGCACCACCATCCCCGCCGCCTTGTCCACCACGACGAGATCCCGGTCCTCGTGCAGCACCGCGAGCGGCAGTTCCTCGGCCACCGGCACCGCCGCCACGGGAGCGGGAATCTGGAGGGAGAGCAGCTCGCCGCCACGCAGCCGCTGGGCCACCTTGGCGGGCTTGCCGTCGATTCGCGCGTTCCCGGCCTCGATGAGGCCCTGGATGCGCGAGCGCGTCAGATCGGCAAATGCGCGCGCGAGAACCTGATCCAGCCGCTCGCCACGGGCCTCGGGCGGGGCACGGAGCTCTCGCGCCTCGGCGGTCACCAGATCTTCGACTTCACGTGCGCCTTGGAGCGCAGCACGATGTCGTTGATGGCCCGCTCGAAGAAATTCATCTTCTGGAAGATCTCCGGGCTGACGCGGCTCTTGTAGAGCTCCCGGCCCTCCTCGAGCTCCTCCTTGAGGACCTCGAAGAGGTTGTCCTGCTCGATGCCCTTGATGATCTTCTGCTCGTTGTAGAGCGAGATATCCGAGGCAATCGCGCGGGCCAGCCGCATGGCCTTGATCTTTTCTTCTTCAGTCATCCTGGAGCTTTCTAAGCAGGCCCCCCCAGGGTGTCAACTTCGCAGACAGCCCGAGGACCCCTGGAGGAGACGCTTGAACGGCCCCGGGAGGGGCTCAGCGGTTCTTTTTCTCACCGGATGCGACGAGCCCCATGTAGCTCTTCGACACCCGGAGCGGATCCAGGTCCAGCTCGCGAGCGATGCTCATCAACATGCCGCGCAGATAGACGGACGCGGGGAGGATGTCATAGCGGTCCGCCTCGATGTTCTCCACGTGGCGGGACGAGATGCGCGTGCGATCCGCCAGCATCTGCAGCGACAGGTTGCGGCCCTCGCGCACCTGACGCAGCAGCTCGCCGTTGAACTCGGCATCCGAGGGGATGTCCACCACCGTCTTGAGCCGGGTGCGCGAGTCGCGCGCCTTGGCGGAGGCGAGGGCGAGCGCCGACTCGGCGTTGGCGATGGCCGAGGCCTCCGCCAGCACGGGGGCCTCGCCGAGCTGCTGGCCGTTGGGACGCGCGGCGGGAGCCCGGGCCCCATTGCGCGGCGGCAACGGGGGCGGCATGGGCGCACCGTGGCGCGTCATGGGAGCCAGGGGCCGGGCATGGATGGCCGGCTTGAGCCCCGAGACGGGCGCGGGCGTGAGCGACCGGGAGCCCGGCTTCGCGGCCAGGGGCACCCGCGGGACGGCGGCCGGCGTGGGCTCGGCGGGAGCCGGGGGGGCCGGCTCGGCGGCGGGCTCGGACGGAGCCTCCACGTTCGAGGCCGGGGCCTCCGCGGTGGCGGAAGCGGCAACGGGCACCGGCTCGGGCGGGATCACGGCGGCGGGCGGCTCGGAGGCCAGCTCCTGGGCGCCAGGCTGCGCCTCGGCCACGGGCCCGGCGGCCTCCGGCTCCACCTCCTCGGTCACCACCACCTCTCCGCTCACCACCTCCGCCTCGGGCAGCTCCTCTTCCGCGGCGGCGGGTGCGGCCTGGACCTCGGGCTCCACCTCGGCCACGGGCTCCGCCGGGGCGCTGCCGGCGGTGGACTCCGCGGCGCGCTTGAGGGACTCGGTGCGCAGACGGGCCAGCTCCTCGGCCGAGCGCGTCACGCCGATCTTCCGGTCGTACTCGATGCGCTGCTCCAACGCGCAGAGCACTTCCATGGCCTGGGTGAGCCGCTCGCGCAGGGCCTCGAGCTGCTCCGGCTCCGCCAGCGTGTACACGGCGATGGAGTCGGGCGAGTACGTCTCCATCGCGCGCGCGTAGGCGTCGAGGATCTGATCTTCCGAGGCGGTGACTGGCACCTCCAGGAGCTCGTAATAGGACTGTTGCTCGAAGTGCTTCATGGCGGACATCACTCCGTCACCCCGTCGAGCGCCAGCAGGCGATCGGCGATGCGCTGGATACCGATGGCGGCGGGAGAGTCGGGCTTCTCCAGGACGATGGGCCGGCGTTTGCGGACCGCGCGCCAGGCCTCGTCGTCGTAGCGGATGGCCCCCAGGTCATCCATCTCCAGGCCGAAGAACTTCTTCCAGGCGGACACCACCGCGGCGCCCACGTTCAGGTCCCCGTCGGAGCGCGCCTGGTTGAGCACCAGCTTCACGCGGAAGGCGGCCAGCTCCTTCTCGAGCCGCTCGGCGAGCGCGGCGTTCTGCTGCCGCACGTGCTGGATGATCTGATGAGGCGTGCGCGCGGCCCCCTCACGGGTGGACAGGGCCCGCTCCACCAGGCGCTCGATGCCGTACTGCGACTCCACCTGCTGGAGCCGCCGGTAGAAGGCGGCCTTGATGAAGCGGTAGGCGTTCTCCACCGAGGTGGGCTCGGGCAGCAGCACCAGCACGCCGTGGTCGGCGATGATGAAGAAGTCGAGCGTGTTGAAGCTGGAGCCGGCGCCCAGGTCGATGATGAGGTAGTCCACCGACTGCGTCTGCAGGCTGCGCAGCAACCGCTGCTTCTGGGCGTACTTGATGTTGGCGGCGTCCAGCACGTCCAACGCGCCGGCGATCAGCGACAGGTTGGCCACGCCGGTGGGCACGATGACGTCCTCCAGCCGGGCCTTGGGGCGCAGCATGAAGTCCGACAACGTGGCCGTGGGTTGGGCGACACCCAGACAGGTGTGCAGGTTGGCGCCGCCCAGGTCCGCATCCACCAGCAGGACGCGTTGGCCTCGATGGGCCAGCGCGACGCCGAGGTTGGCGGAGACGAGCGACTTGCCGATACCGCCCTTGCCGCCTCCCACCGCGATGATGCGGTGGGGGCGGTTGCGCGCGACGATCCCCGGAGACTCGGGGTCGGTGCGC
This sequence comes from Archangium sp., assembly GCF_036277355.1. Lineage (GTDB taxonomy): Bacteria > Myxococcota > Myxococcia > Myxococcales > Myxococcaceae > Archangium. The sequence goes on along the minus strand of NZ_DASUNC010000019.1, from coordinate 160,793 downwards.
ACGGCCCCGCCCGCGGACGATTGGGCGGGCGGGGACGAACGAGCGGGCTGCGACGCGGAGGAGGGACTGGGGGGACTCAAAGCACCCGTATCAAAACCTGTCCCGCGCTCCGCGTCGACTCCCTGGCCAAGTTAGTTGATGACGATCCGGCAGAGGCAGGCCGAAGTGCCATCGCACGTCGCCCCGGCCGAGTTGCGGCAGGCCAGGCCAGCGCAGCACGGATCGGTCGGCGAGCACGCCTGGCCGCTGGACGAGCAGGTAGCTCCCGGCTGGCACGTCCCCGTGGTCTGACCCGAGAGCACCTCGCAGCGCAGGCCGGTGCAGCAGTCCGAGCCGGAGGTGCACGCCGCGTTCTGCGGCTGGCACGCCGCGGGCGCCTGGCACGTGCCACCCGAGCAGATCTCCGAGCAGCACTGAGCGGAGGTGGTGCACGTGGTGCCGTTGGCCTGGCAGACGCCGCCCGTGCCCGCGTCGGTTCCCGCATCCGTGGGCGTTCCACCGTCCGAGGGAGGCGGGGTGTAGGGCACCTGGCAGGCCTTGGTCAGCTCGGAGGTCTGCAGGCACTGGGTGCCCGCGCAGCACGTCACGCCCGCCGCGTCGCAGGGCGTGCCCACGGGGGCGCACGTCGGCTTCTGGCAGGAGAGCCGGCCCGTCCCATCCCCCGCCGGGAGGCAGAGGGCGTCATCGCAGCACTGCTCGGAGAACTGGCAGGTGTTGCCCTGGGCGATGCAGCAGGGCGAAGTGCCCGTGTAGCCGCTGGGGCAAGGACCGCTCGGGCCGGTGCCACCGCCGAAGCAGCGCGGCACGCCGGACGAGTCCACCTGGCACACGTCCTTCCTGCCGTCGCAGCAGTTCTGGGACGCGTTGATGTCCACGGAGCCACCATCCGGCAGCGTGCCGGCGCCGCAGATGTTGCCCACGCCGTTGCAGGACTGCCCGTTGTCACACCGGCCGCCCACGCACTTCACCGTACCGTTGGGGTTGATGGGTCCGCCGTCGGGGAACTTGCCACCACCGCAGCAGTCGCTGTCCTGCATGCAGAAGTTTCCGGTGAGCTTGCAACCCCCGACCGGCTGGCAGACCGTGGCGCCGTAGCCGAGGTCCACGCAGGTGCGCGAGCAGCAGCCGGAGCCACCACTGCATGGGTTGCCATCCTGGATGCAGCCGCCACCGCCACCGCCGGTGATCAACTGGCACCGGCCCGCGCCGCCGTCATTGACCGAGCACGCGTTGCCGCAGCAATCCGAGTTCTTGCCGCAGATGTCGCCGTAGCCCTGGCAGGTGTAGGCGCGCGCGCAGATGCCGGCCTGGCAGTTGGTGGAGCAGCAGTCGCCGTCCACCCCGCACGCCTGGCCAATCACCTTGCACATCGAGGTGGTGTCGCCCGGAATCTGGGCGCACTTGCCGCCGGTGCACGTCTTGGTGCAGCACTGCTCGTTGTTGGAGCAGGAGCCGCCGATGTCGAGGCACTGGGCGTTGCCGCACGTGCCGTTGCTCAGGCACACGTTGGTGCAGCACTGGATGCCGGAGGTGCAGGCCTCGCCGGGGGTGCGGCAGAGCGTGTCGGGCTCCGGACAACGGCCATCCGCCCCACACACGCCGCTACAGCACAAGGCACCCGCATCCGACTCACGGCTACAGGAGGCTCCCTGGGCCAGACACGTCGGGGGCTCACCGCCATCCGGGAGGGTCCCGTTACCGCCGTCATCCGGGTTGCCGCCCCCTCCATCATCATTGTTGGTTCCGCCGTCGTCGCTGATTCCCGCGTCCGGCGGCCCGTCGACGCCGCCACAGTTACAGCCCGTGATGCTCATGACCAGTGCGAGCGCGCCCAGCACCAGCCAGCGATTTCCCTGCATGAATGTCTCCCGGAAAGTCCAAGCGCGGACAGAATCCGTGCTTCGGGGGAGACCCCGCAAGGCCTACAGCGGCCACGAGAATCCGGCGCTACAAGCGGCCTGGAAAACTCCAGCGCCGGAGCGGGCGGCCGGGTCAATCGTCGAGCAGTTCGACGTTCCAGTACGAGGCGTCGGCCAGGTTCAGGAACGGCAGCCACTCGCGGTAGGTGATGCGGCGGGAGGCGCCGCGGAAGAAGGGGGTCCAGCGGGGCCGCATGGGCACCTTGAGGAGCTTCATGCCCGCCTGCGCCGGCGTACGCCCACCCTTGCGCAGGTTGCAGGGCACGCACGAGCACACCACGTTCTCCCAGCTCGTCTTGCCTCCCTGCGAGCGCGGGACGACATGGTCCAGGTTCAGCTCCGAGCGCGGCAGCTGCCGGGCGCAGTACTGGCACGTGTCGTGGTCGCGCGCGTAGATGTTGAGGCGGGAGAAGCGCACCCGGCCCTTGGGCAGGTACTCGTAGGCGGAGAGCACCACCACGCGGGGCACGCGGATGCGCCGGTTGATGGTGTTGACGCTGTCGTGCGGCGCGCTGGCGCTCAGGGCCGCCCAGTCCTCGAACTCATAGAGGCGGTACTGGGCATCGATGGCCTTGGCCACGCCCAGGTAGAGCAGCGAGAGGGCGCGCTTCACCGAGGTGACGTGCACCGGTTGATAGTTTCGGTTCAGGACGAGAACGGCGCTGTTCAACATGGCTGCCTTCCCTGTGAGGCCGTACCGACGGCGTCAGCGACCGGCCCGAGGTCCTCCTCCGCCAGGCACCGGACGTCCATAACCACCTCGCCGTCCGAGATCCGCCCAATCACCGGAACTCCCGCTCCCCGAAGACATTCCAGGAACGCCGCTGGCTCCTCAACGGTGAGGATGCACGCATAGGACGGCAACCTGGCCAGGGGCATCGCTCCCCCGCCTACCTGCCCCGAGATGGGAGCCACGCGGGCCTTGATTCCCTTCATCACCAGCAGACCGAGCAGGCGCTCGGCACGCACACGGAGCTCCTCCACCGGCCAGGTGAGCATCCGGTACGTGGGGATGGCCTCCGGCCGGCCATCCCGGTACAGCTCCAGCGTGGCCTCCAGGGCCGCCACCGTCATCTTGTCGATGCGCAACGCCCGGGTCAGCGGGTGCTTCTTGATGCGGGCGATCAGCTCCGCGCGCCCCACGATGATCCCCGCCTGCGGCCCGCCCAGCAGCTTGTCGCCGGAGAAGGCCACCACGTCGGCGCCCGCGGCCACGGTGGCCGGCACCGTGGGCTCGCCGGTGAGCCCCTCGCCGGTGAGCGGCACCAGCGCCCCCGAGCCCAGGTCCACGAACACGGGCACCCCGCGCGCGCGGCCGAGCGCGGACAGCTCCTTCACCTCCACCTCCTCGGTGAAGCCCACCAGCGCGAAGTTGGAGCGGTGCACCTTCATCAGCACGCCGGTGTCCGGCGTGAGGGCCGACTCGTAGTCCGAGCGCCGCGTGCGGTTGGTGGTGCCCACCTCCACGAGGCGCGCCCCGGACTGCTTCATCACGTCCGGCACCCGGAAGCCGCCGCCGATCTCCACCAACTCCCCGCGCGAGACGATGGCCTCGTGGCCCGCCGCCAGCGTGGCGAGCACCAGCAGCGCCGCGCCCGCGCAGTTGTTCACCACCAGGGCGTCCTCGGCGCCGGTGAGCTGGGTGAGCAGCTCCACCACGGGGGCATAGCGGCTGCCACGCTCGCCCTCGTCCAGGTCGTACTCGAGGTTGGAGTAGCCGCGAGCCACCTCGGCCACGCGGGCCACGGCCTCGGGCGCCAGGGGGGCGCGGCCCAGGTTGGTGTGCAGCACCACGCCGGTGGCGTTGAGCACGGGCCGCAGGTTGGGCGTGGCCAGCACGCGCAGCGCCTCGTCCACGTCCGAGTCCTCGAAGGGACGGGCCTCGCCGCGCAACAGCCGCTCGCGCACGCGCGCCACCGCCAGCCGCAGCGCCGCCACGGCGCGGGGACGCGGAATCGCCGCCAGCTTCTCCTCCAGGGAGGGCCGGCGCAGGAGCTGCTCAATGGAGGGGAGCGCTCGCAGCAGAGCGTTCTTCCCCCCGTTCTCGGTCGAGGGTGCACCCACGGCCGCAATTGTAAGGGGGCGGGGGCTCGCGCGCCACCCGGCTCCCCTGCCCTTCACACCGGTTTCACACTACCGGCTGGCGGCTTGCACACCCGTCACCTTGGCCGGCCGCCCGTAGAGCAGCTGGTAGGTGTTGTAGGAGCGCAGCACCCGCTTGATGTAGCCCCGCGTCTCCGCGATGGGCACCTCCTCCACCCACGCGTCCAGCGGCACGCCCGGACGGTCCGCGCGCCACCGGTCGATGGCGTTGGGGCCGGCGTTGTAGCTGCCCACGGCATACGGGGTGTGCCCGGAGAAGCGCTTGATGAGCGAGCCCAGGTACTGCGCGCCCAGCCGGATGTTGAGGTCCGGCTCCAGGAGCGCCTGGGTCGTCACCTTCTTGAGCTTGAGCTGGCGCGCCACCGCCTGCGCCGTGGAGGGCATGAGCTGGGTGAGGCCCAGCGCGCCCGCCCACGAGAGCGCCTTCGGATCCAACGCGCTCTCCTCGCGCATCAGCGCCTGGAGCAGATCCGGCTCCACGCCGGCCGCGGCGGTGTGCTTCTCGATGAGCGGGCGGAAGGCGTTGGGATAGGCCACCTCCCACACCGGCCGCGTCTCCGGGGTGATGCGGCCGCTCAGGTCGCGGCGCAGCGCCACGCGGGCCACCGCATGCGCGCCCCGCTCGTCCCCCGACACGGACAGCAGCTGCACCAGCAGCCGGACATTCTCCGACGGCAGGTTCGTGCGGTTGACGGCGAGCAGCTCCGAGGAGACGGCCTCGGGGAAGCCCAGGCGCAGCAGCTCCACCGCGGCGGTGAAGTGCGGATCCTTCTCCATCGCCCCCGCGTGCAGCGGCCAGGGCGCGCGACGCTCCTGCTGGGTGAAGTCGAGCTGCGGCGTCACGCGCTCCATGCGCGCCGGGTCCACCTCGGCGAGCATCGTGCGGGCCATCAGCCCGTAGTAGGTGGCCGGGTGCTCCACGGCGATCGTCTCGAAGAGATCCGCCGCGGCCTTCTTGTCGCCCTTGTCCTGCAGGGTGCGCGCCCGCCAGTACTGCGCGCGCTCGAGGTCGTACGTCTCGTCCGCGTCGGCGAAACGCTTCTCGATCTCCAGGAGCATGGGGATGCCCCCGTCCGCGGCCTTCAGCGTGCGGGAGATCCAGAAGTCCTTGAAGAGCGCCTCGCCGAGGAAGTCCCCCTGGGGGTAGAGCTTCACCAGCTCCTTGAGCCGCTGCGAGGCCAGCTCCAGGCGGCCCGTCTTCACATACAGGTCCGCGGCGTAGAAGAGCGCGTCGTCGGCGAAGGAGTGCTCCGGGTAGTCGCGGGCGAGCCGCTCGTACGTCTGGGGCCCCTGCACCTGGTCCACGATGGAGCGCGACGAGCCGAGCACGTACATGGCGCGCGGCAGCAGATCGCGGTCCTGGCACTTCTCCACCACGGGGGTGAGCGTGGAGATGGCGCGGGTGTGCTGGCGCTCCTTGCGCAGCCCCTTGCCGAAGGCGAAGTGCGCGCGGCAGGCGAGCGCGTCCGGCAGCTTGAGCTTGGGCAGCAGCGGCTCGAGCACGTCCAGGCCCTGCTTGTTGCGGTGCAGCTCGATGAGCTGCTCGGCGCGCGCCACCTTCATGTCGACGGGCGCCTGCTGGCCCTTGAGACGCTTCTCGGCCTGCTGGGCCAGGGCGGACAGGGGGTGGTTGGCCCACAGGCGCCAGAGGAACTCGCGCTCGCGCGCCTTGTCCTTCTTCTCGGCGGCGATGTCGGCGCTGGCCATGAGGGCCTCGGCGGCGACGTTGCGGCCCCAGGAGGGCGAGGTGCGGCCGGACAGGGGCGCGAGCGCGGCGAGCGCGGCCTCGGTGTCCTTCGTCTTGCGCAGGACGCGGCCGAGCGCCAGGCGGGCATCGGCGTACAGCCGGGAGCTCTCGGGCACCTGGGCGAGCAGCACGGCGGCATCCGCGAAGCGCCCGAGCGACTCGAGCGCCACGCCGGCATGGGTGAGGCAGCGATCGGCCAGCGCGGGGTAGTCCCGGGCCAGGGTGGACATCTCCTCGGCGGCGCGCTTGTCGTCCCCGGCGCGCACCGCGCTCAGGGCGCGCAGGTAGCGCACGGGCAGCGAGTGGCCCTCCTTCTCCAGCAGCTCGCGGGCGCGGACGTAGAAGCCCTTGTCGAAGGCCTGCCTGGCCTCCAGGAGCTTGCCCTTGGCGAAGTAGGGGGACAGGTCGTCCAGGTTGTAGGCGCGGCCCTTGAAAATCATGGGCGCGGCGGGCGCGGGCGGAGGCGGGTCCGGGAAGGCCGGGTTGAGCACCTCCACATACCCCGGGGGCACGAGGACCTTCTCGGCATCCGGAGGTGGGGAGAGCTGGGCCTCGGACGGAGCCTGGCCGGTGAGCGCCTGGGGAGCCGCGGAGGGCTCCTCGGTGAGCGGCGCCTGGGCAAAGGCCAGCGAGGTGGCCGCGGCAGCGGCGGCGAGCAGGGGGACGAAGGCTTTCATACGGGATGGGCCCTCACGTGATGGGCCTGGGCAGCCACGGAGACAACTGGAAGCAGGGAAAAAATTTCCGCGAACGAACGGAGGTTAGACTGCCCACCACGCATGGACATCCGGACACAGAGCGCACTTCTCGCATCCATCATCGGGTTGGCGCTGGGCGTTTCCATGTTGTTGAGGGCGGGACGTCCACGGGTGCTCACGCTCTACTCCGTCTTCGCGTTGACAGTAGGCGGGTACTACCTCTCCAGCTTCTTCCACAGCCTCTTCTCACGCGCCGAGTACCCCTGGGTGTCGAGGGTGGCGGTGGGTGCCACCATTCTACTGGCTTCGCTGGTTCCTGGCGCGGCCGTTGCCTTCTTCCTCGAATTCCTGGGGGTCAGCAAGGGAACACATCTGCTCGGCAGGCGGCTCGCTGTGCTCTCCGCCGTGTTCGGCCTGGGCGTGGCGGTGTCGCCCCTGGCGCACAATGGGTGGGCCAGGGTGGCCATGGGCGCCTGGGTGCTCGGTGCACTGCTGGGCTCGGTGTCGTTGCTGCTCCGACGAGTCAGCACCACCGAGTCGCGCATCGAGCGGCTGCGCCTGACGTACCTGGCCATCGGCGCGGGGGCGGCCATCCTCTTCACGGCGCTGGACTTGCTCGAGCGCTACGGCCTGCCCTTCCCCACCCTGGGGCCGGTCTTCACCACGCTCTACCTGTTCTTCCTGGCCCAGACGCTGCTGCGGCTGCGGCTGATGGACCTGCACGAGTTGCTGGGGAAGATCGCCTCGCAGACGGTGCTGGCCACCATCCTGGCCGCGGTGTTCACGGTGCTGACGGTGTGGGTGGACCAGAACAACACCTCGCTGTTCGTGTTCAACACGGTGGTGGCGGCGTTCGTGGTGCTCATCCTCCTGGAGCCCCTGAGGGTGAAGGTGGAGGAGCAGGTGGTGTCCATCTTCTTCCGCGAGCGCTTCGAGCTGCTGCGGGTGCTGAGCAACGCGCGGGCGAGGATGGCGGGCGTCATTGAAATCTCCGAGCTGGCGCGGATGGTGCTGGACGCGCTGCACGAGTCGGGGCGGATCACCCACGCCTCGCTGTACCTGCTGGCGGAGGACAGGCCGGGCTACCGGCTGCTGGACGCGCGGGGACCGGCACCGGTGAGCTTCCTGGACACGGGCGCGGCGAGGGGCGTGCTGTTCGCGGTGGCATCGGGACAGAAGGCGGTGCTGCTGGAGAACGTGGAGCGGCGCATCGCGGTGCTGCGGCAGCAGGCGGTGGAGGGCAAGCGCTTCCGGGACGAGCTCAAGCGGCTCAACGACACGCGGGCGGCGCTGCTGCAGATGAAGGGCGGCATCACCGTGCCGCTGCTGGGCAATGACCGGGTCATCGGCTTCCTGAACCTGTGGGACGAGCGGGTGCCGGAGGCGTACGCCTCGGACGAGATCGCCCTGATCCTGGAAGTGGCCGAGCGGCTGGCGACGGCGCTGGAGAACTCGAAGCTGTACGAGAAGATCCGCGAGCGCGACCGCCTGGCGGCGCTGGGCGAGATGGCGGCGGGCCTGGCGCATGAGATCCGCAACCCGCTGGGGGCCATCAAGGGCGCGGCGCAGTGCCTGGATCCGAAGCGGCTGCCGGGGGAGGAAGGCGAGTTCCTGGAGGTGATCGTCGAGGAGGTGAACCGCCTGAACGGGGTGGTGTCGGCGTTCCTCGACTACGCGAGGCCACTGAAGCAGACCTTCGGGCCCACGGACCTGAACGAGGTGGTGACGCGGACGGTGCGGCTCATCCAGAACGAGATGCCACCGGGCATCGAGCTGAAGGTCGAGCAGGAGGAGGCCCTGCCGCGGGTGGAGGCGGACGCGGAGCAGCTCAAGCAGGTGTTGATCAACCTGGTGCAGAACGCGATGCAGGCGATGGCCGACACCGGGGGCGCCATCACGGTGAAGACGGTGCGGCCGGATCGCTTCACGGACTTCCGCTCGGCGGGGGATTCGTTCGTGGAGCTGCACGTGACGGACACGGGCCCGGGGATTCCGCAGGAGCAGCAGCAACACATCTTCGTGCCCTTCTACACGACGAAGCAGAAGGGCACGGGACTGGGACTGGCCATCTGCCAGCGCATCGTGAAGAACCACGGCGGGACGCTGTCGGTGCAGAGCAAACCGGGCGAGGGCGCCGCGTTCATCATCCGCCTGCCGGCGCCTCCGTCCGAGCCACTCCCACTGCCAGAGCCGATCCTCATGGATGGAACGCCCTTCCCCACCACGAGACCCTCGGATGGCAAGGTGGCTGAGGGCGGCCTTCCGGACAGCACGCCACCGCCCAAACCCGAGCGCAAACCGAAACGCGACAAGAAGCGCCGCACGGGTTGAGGCTCAACTCAGGAGGACCGGGGGCACTGTCTACTGGAGGAACTTCCACGCCACGAGCGAGCAGAAGCCCCCGTAGTAGAGCACCGCGCTGGCGACCTCCACGAACCGCCGCACGCCCCTCGCCCGCCGCGGGGAGATCCACGCCCCCGCGAAGGCCACCAGCTCGGCCAGCACGCGCCAGATGCTCGCGAACAGCACCAGCAGCGCGGTGAAGTAGGTCCAGTACGTGAAGAAGCTCTGCATGTACGGCCCCATCCCGTACATCTGGTACTGCGCGAACGGCCCACCGTAGGTGATGCGCTGGTTGAGCTGGAACATGATGACGGCGGGCACCAGCGGGAACAGGACGAACTTGAGCACCAGGTGGTACCAGCGTCGGCGGCTCACCGTGGCCCGGGCGTGGGCGAAGGCCGTGAGCGGGTGATTCGCCTCCGTCCCCATCGCCTCCAACACCGGCAGTGGATCCACCACCTGCAACGCGTACTGGAAACCTCGTCCCGACTTCATCCGCAACGACACGCCCGCCCCCGGCAACGGCAGCCGCCACACCCGGGCGGACTCCACCGAGGTGACGGGCAGTTCGAACCGATCCCCACGGCGCTCCAGCACGAACTGTGACGGTTCGACGGAGAACGTCGCGGCGGTGAGCCACCGGATGAGCCGGGTGAGGCCGAACAGGGCCAGCGCGATCAGGGCGAGCCAGCCCGCCAGTGCCGGAGGCCTGGGGTTCATCGCCCCCGTGAAGGTGCCCACGACGATGAGCGCCGAGGCACACAGGATGTCGGCCGTCATCAACACCTGGAGCAGGGCACTGACGAGACGCAGGGCGAGCGAGTAGGCGTGGACCTGGAAGCGCGGGGCCACGGGCTGGCCGTGGGCTGAAGGCGCGACGGGTGCATCGGCGGCGGACATGGGGCTCATGGGGGAACGGATTGCCCGGGCGGCAAGGGGCCCGTAGCATACGAGCCCCGGAGAACAGGGGCGAGAATGGGTTCGCAGCATCCCGAGTACGAGCGGCACGTCGACGGTGATGGCGTGACACGCATCCAGCGGAAGAGCACCGGCAGCGGCACGTGGATCGTCGGGCTGGGGCTCGGCGTCACCGTCGTGTGTCTGCTCCTGAGTGCCTGGCTCGTGTCATCGCCGGCTTCCGTGCCCTCCCCTCCCGAAACAGAGCCCGTGAGGCTCGCGCAGGGAGCACCCGCGCCCTCCCCCACCCCGTCCCGTCCCGCTCCGAAGGCGGCCCCGCGGCCCCAGAGCGTCCCGGCCCAGCCGTCCGAGCCCACGCCCCAGGAGGAGCCCGTGCCACAGGACGCGGCGCCCGCTGGCCCCGCGGAGGGCATCAACCTGTACCGCCCGGGCACCAGCCCCCTCAAGCAGGGCATCATCGTCCCCGAGAACTTCGAGCTGCCTCCCGGTTACGTGCGCCACTACCAGACCACGGACAATGGCGAGGGCATCAAGCCGATCCTCATGTTCCACCCGGACTACAAGCCGGTGGACTCCAAGGGAGTGCCAGTCGAGCTGCCCTCCAACCGGGTCGTCCCGCCCGAGCTGGCGCCCCCGGGCATGCCCATCGAGATCCTGGAGCTGCCCGAAGGGCCAGAGGGAGTGGAGCCCATTCCATGAGCGCGATGGCGGTCCGCGCGAGGCGCCTCGTGCTCCTGCTGCTCGGCGCGGCGGGCACCGCGGGCCTGCTGTGGTTGTTCGGCAGCCAGGAGCCCCTCTGGGTCTCGGCCGGTTGGGTGTCGCTCGTGCCCTGGTTGTGGGTGCTGGACCGGACCACCTCCCGGCGTGAGACGGTGCTCGCGGGCGTGGCCATGGGCTGCGCCTTCAACGCCGCGCTCTTCGCGTGGTTCCCCGGCTCCCTGCAGAGCTACTCCGGGGCGCCCCTGGCGGTGTGCTGGCTCGCCTTCCTGGTGCTGTCGCCCCTCATGGAGCTGCAGTTCATCACCTTCGCGCTGACCCGCTACCACCTGCGGCGCACCGCCCAGCAGAACCCCCGGGGCTTCTGGCGCGCCACGCTCACGGGCGTACTCGTGTACGTGGGCACCGAGTGGATCAGCCCCAAGCTCTTCGCCGTGACGCTCGGGCAGGGCTTCATCGCCTCCGAGTCCCTTCGCCAGGGTGCGGACATCGCCGGGACGCATGGGCTCACGTTCGTGCTCGTCATCGTCAACGCGTGCGTGCTCGAGGCCGGCAGGGTCCTCGTGGCCCACGGTGTGCGCGAGGGCTCGCGGCGCGCACTGGCTCCGGTGGCCGTGGGAGCGGCGCTCGTGCTGGCGTGCTTCGGGTACGGCCAGTTCCGCTACCGGCAGGTGACCGCGCTCGAGGCCCCCCAGCAGCAGCTCACGGTGGGCGTCGTCCAGGCCAACATCACGAAGTACGAGAAGCTCGCGGCGGAGATGGGCACGTACGACGTGGTCCGGATGATCCTGGACACGCACTACCGGCTCTCGGCCGATCTGCTCCAGAACCGGAAGCTGGATCTGCTCATCTGGCCCGAGACGGTGTACCCGACGACCTTCGGCACGCCCAAGAGCGACGCGGGCGCCGAGTTCGACGCGGAGATCCGCGAGTTCGTCTCGCGCGGCCAGGTGCCCCTGCTCTTCGGCACGTACGATCTGGAGCAGGAGCGCGAGTACAACGCCGCCATGTTCCTGGGCCCGGGGAAGAACGGAGCGCTGGAGCGCTCGGCCTACCGCAAGACGATGCTCTTCCCGCTGACGGAGTGGGTCCCCGAGCTGATCGACTCGCAGTGGCTGCGCGAGCGGATGCCCTGGACGGGCTACTGGAAGCGGGGACCCGGTCCGCAGACGATGGCGCTCCAGCTCGGCGGAGGCCGGGCGATCACCGTCGCGCCCCTCATCTGCTACGAGTCCATCTTCCCCAGCTATGTCGCCGAGGAGGCGCGCCGGGGAGCCGAGCTCATCATCACGTTGTCCAACGACTCGTGGTTCTCCGGGACGCCCGCGCCGAAGCAGCACCTGATGCACGCGGCGTTTCGCAGCATCGAGACGCGGCTGCCGCAGGTGCGCGTCACCAACTCGGGCATCTCCGCCCTCATCAGCCCCACGGGCCAGGTGCTCGCCGAGGTGCCGGATGCTCACCGCGCGAGCCTCGCCGTGACGGTGCCCCTCACTCCCCGTGTGCCCACGCTGATGGTGCTCTGGGGGGACTGGCTGGGCCCCACCGCCCTCGTGCTGAGCGTGGTGCTGCTCCTCGCGCCCTCGCTCCTGGCGCGGCGCAAGGCCCGGCAGTCCGCGTAGCCCGATTCGTCACCCGGGCGGGACCGGCCCTGGGCTAGGCTCTCTCGGCGAATCCACCCGGGGGAGCCCATGACAGCACCCACGCGAGACAATGGTGAGGATGCACTCGAGGGACTTCCTCGGCCCAGCCCCAGGAAGTTCTCGACGACACGCTGGAGTCTGGTCCTCGCCGCGGGCCATGGCACCTCGTCCGAGGCGCACGAGGCCCTGTCCACCCTGTGCAAGCTCTACTGGTACCCGCTCTATGCCTTCACCCGGCGCCAGGGACGCGGGCCCGAGGACGCGCGCGACTCGGTCCAGGGCTTCTTCACGCGGCTGCTGGAGAAGAACGACCTCGCCGACGTGGATCGCCAGCGCGGCCGGTTCCGCTCATGGCTGCTCGCCTCGCTCAAGCACTACCTCGCCAACGAGTGGGACCGGGAGCGGGCCCAGAAGCGCGGCGGCGGCCTCACGGGCCTGTCCATCGACGCCGAGACCGCCGAGGGTCTCTACCAGCACGAGCCCTCGCATGACCTGACGCCCGAGAAGCTCTACCAGCGCCGCTGGACCCTGACGCTGCTGGAGCGCGTGCTGTCCACGCTGGAGCAGGAGTGCGCCCGACTCGGCAAGCAGCGGCTCTTCGAGAAGCTGCGCGGCAACCTGACGGGAGACGTAGAGAAGATCCCCCATGCGCAGGTGGCCGGAACCCTGGGCATGAGTGAAGATGCGGTGAAGATCGCGGCCCACCGGCTCCGCGGCCGGTACCGGGAGCTGCTCCGGGAAGAGATCGCCCAGACGGTCGAGCGGCCCGAGGACATCGAGGATGAGATCCGCCTGCTGCTGGTCTCCCTGGAGTAGCCCGTGTGCCCCCAGTGTGGCTCGAACCTGAGCGCGGCGGGCCTGTGCCCCCGCTGTCTGCTGCTCGGAGCACTCGACGAGGAGCCCGAGCCCCTCCCGGCCTCGGGCCTCCCCTCGCGCTTCGGGGACTACGAGCTGCTCGAGCTCCTGGGCCGGGGGGGCATGGGCCGGGTGTACCGCGCGCGCGACCTGCGCCTGGAGCGCGTGGTGGCCTTGAAGATGCTCGTGGGAGGCGGGCTGGCCAGCGAGGCCGAGCTGCACCGCTTCCGCGCCGAGACCGAGGCCGCGGCCCGGTTGGATCATCCGAACATCGTCCCCATCTACGAGGTCGGCGAGCACGACGGCTGCCCCTACTTCACGATGAAGTACGTGGAGGGCGGCAACCTCGCCGAGAACCTGGAGCGGTTCCGGGGAAATGGCCGGCGCGTGGCCGAGGTGCTCTCGGTGCTCGCGCGGGCGGTGCACCACGGACACCAGCGCGGCGTCCTGCATCGCGATCTGAAGCCGGCCAACGTGATCCTCGATGCCGGGGGACGGCCGCACGTGGCGGACTTCGGCGTGGCCCGGCACCTGGAGAAGCAGGCCGATCACACCCGCTCCGGCATCGTGGTGGGCACGCCGGGCTACATGTCACCGGAGCAGGCCGCCGGACGCTCCCGGAACCTCACCACCGCCACCGACGTCTACGGCCTGGGCGCCATCCTCTACGAGTTGCTCACGGGCCAGCCGCCCTTCACCGCGGACACTCCCACCCAGGTCCTCCGGCGCGTTCTCGAGACCGAACCCACGCCACCCCACCAGCTCGCTCCTGGTATCGATCGAGACCTGGAGACGCTGTGCCTCAAGTGCCTGGAGAAGGATCCGGCGCGGCGCTACGGCTCGGCGGAGGAGCTGGCCGAGGAGCTGGATCGCTACCTCCGGGGCGAGCCCATCCTGGCCCGGCCCATGGGAAGGGCCGCGCGCGTGTGGCGGTGGTGCCGGCGGAACCCGGTCCCCGCGGGGCTGGTGGGCAGCATCGCCTGGCTGCTGCTCATCACGGCGGGAGCGGCCCTCACCGTGGCACGAGCGCAGGTGGACGATCGGCGCAGGGAGGAGCTGAGCACGAACATCTACGCCGCGCGCACGGTCGCGGGCACGGTGCTCTTCAAGCTCGAGGAGTACAGCGATGCCATCGAGCGGGCCGCCAGCTCGCCCCGGCTGCGCGAGCCGCTCCTGCGCCATGATCTGCCCGCCCTCCAGGGCTTCTGCCGGGAGATGTACGAGGCACACGAGGATCCACGGCTCGGCCTGAAGCTCCCGGGTGGGGAGTCTCCGTTCGACAGCTGGTTCATCGTGGATGCCCAGGGAACGGTCCTGGCGCGTTGGCCCGAGCCCTCCCGGGACTTCCTGGGCAAGAACTTCGCGTGGCGCGACTACTTCGAGGGCGCGAAACGCAACGCGCTCGCGCAACGGGTCCAGCCCTACATCTCCCGCGCGTTCCTGTCGGAGGCGGATGATCGGCATCGCTTCGCCATCTCCATTCCGCTGCTCGATGCGGAGGGAGGATGGCGGGGAGTGCTCGTGGGCATGGTGGGCACGGGCGCCACCCTGGGTTCCCTGCGCCTGAGCGATCCGGACGAGGCCCGGCATCGGACCGCCGTGCTCGTCGCGCCGCGGGACAGGAACCGGGGCGAGGCCGGGCAGCCGGCACCCGGGGGCTACATCATCCTGCTCCACGAGGCACTGGGGCACGGCGAGTCCCTGCCTCTGGAGGGAGGCCTGGCGCGTGAGCTCGACGAGGTGCGCAGGACCCTGACCCGGACGGAGGACGAGCAACTCCGGATGCCCGAGCCCTGGCCCACCGTGACGCTCGCCGAGCACCGGGATCCGCTCGCGACACGGGAGGGACCGTGGCTCGCGGCCCTGGCGCCGGTGGGCTACACGGGGTTCGTCGTCATCGTGCAGACGCCCGCCGACGCGGCCTTCGAGATGGACAGGACCCTGGCCCGCCGCCTGGTGCTGTGGGGCGGCGTGCCCTTCCTGCTCGGGGAAGCGCTGCTCGGGCTCGTGTTGTGGTCCGCCTGGCGCGCGACGCTCCGGTGGCGCGAGTCCCGGGAGACGTGAGGAGAGGAGCAAGCGGACGAGCGGGGAGCTGCTTGCCAGGAACCGCCACGCTCCCCAGACTAGGCACATGGGGTCCACCGCCCGTCTCACACCCTCCCCCGCAACCCTGGCCGACCTCGAGGCCCTGCCCGAGACCGTCGTGGGGGAGATCATCGAGGGGACGCTCTACACGCATGCCCGCCCACGTCCCAAGCACGTCCACTTTGGGGGCAGGTTGTCCCGGGAACTTCAGGGGCCCTTCGAGTTGGGGCGGGATGGCCCGGGCGGCTGGTGGATTCTCGTCGAGCCCGGCATCCAGGCAGAGGGCTCCCCGGAGTTCGTTCCGGACCTCGCCGGCTGGCGGCGAGAGCGGCTTCCCGAGCTCCCGGAGGATCGCTTCAGCATCATCCCGGATTGGATCTGCGAGATTCTCTCACCGAGCACACGCAGCTACGACCAACGCATCAAGAGGCCCTTCTACGCGCGCATTGGCGTGCGCCACCTGTGGTTCGTGGACCTGGAGGCGCGCACGCTCACGGTGAGCGAGCTCTTGAACGGACACTGGTGGGAGCTGGGCGTCTACGGTGAGGACGATGTCATCCACGCGCCGCCGTTCGAGCTCCTCGCGCTCAGGCTCGGCGAGCTCTGGCCACCCGCTCCGACGAGCTGACCCACCATTGCCGGAGCCGTGGCAGGTGCTCAGCGGCCGGCGGCGTGGGACTCGACCTTCTGCCACACGCGGAAGACGTTGCCCGAGGCGATCTTCTCGATGTCCGCCTCGCTGTAGCCGCGCTCGAGCAGGACGCGGAAGAGGTTCGGGTACTGGGACACGTCCTTGAGCCCGGTGGGGAGCGTCGGGCCCACGCCATCGAAGTCGGAGCCGAGCCCCACGTGGTCGATGCCCACCAGCTTCACCACGTGGTCGATGTGGTCGGCCACGTCCTCCACCCGGGCGAGCGGAGCGGGATGCTCGCGCATATAGGACTCCACGAACGCCTTCACCTCGGGGCTGTCGGGGGTCAGGCCGCGCTCCTGGGCGAAGGCCATCACCGCCTTGCGGCCCTCCAGCTCGTAGGCGTTGTAGGCCTGGGACAGGAAGGCGGAGCCGAAGTTGATCATCACCACGCCCCCCTTCGCGGCCAGGGCGCGGATGAGCTCGTCGCTGATGTTGCGCTCGAAGCCGGGCGTGAAGTGGCGGCACGAGGAGTGCGAGGCGATGACGGGCACCTGGCTCGACTCCACCGCCTGGCGGATGGCGTCATCCGAGAGGTGCGAGACATCCACCATGATGCCCACGCGGTTCATCTCGGCCACCACCTGCTTGCCGAAGGGGCTGAGCCCGTTCCAGGTGCGCTTGCCCGTGTTGAAGGAGGCATCGCTGATCTGGTTGTCCTTGGAGTGCGTGAGGGTGATGTAGCGCACGCCGCGCTGGTGGAAGTGAGCCACGTTCTGGAGCGAGTCCTCGATGGCCGAGCCGTTCTCGATGCCCATGGCGAAGGACACCTTGCCCTCCTGGGTGTTGCGCCGGGCCTCCTCGACCGAGCGGGCCATGGCGAACTTCTCGGGAGATTGACGGGCGATCTTCTCCACCATGTCGATCAGCGAGTCCGCGAGTGCCTTCGAGGCCCCGGGCTTCGTCTGGAGATCCGCGGGGATGTAGATGGACATGAAGGGCACGTCGAACCCGCCCTCCACGGCGCGCGGGTGGTCGAAGTCACCCTCGGCGGTGCGCTGCGAGATGTCCTCGGTGGGCTCGCCATTGGGGCCCAGCTTCTCGTGGAGACGGTACGGCACGTCGATGTGGCCGTCGGCGATGATGACGCGCTTCGCGAGCGCGCGGCTGCGCTCGGCGAGATCCGTGGACGAGGGACTCGCCGGAGTCTCCTGGCGGTTCGAGCCATGGGTGCAGGACGAGGTGGCGAGCAGGAAGAGGCTGAGGAACGCGGTGGTCGGTCTCATGGGGCCACCCGCTTAGCGCACCGGCGCGGGCGCGTCATCGGCATCAGGGCGACTGGCCCGAGGGGTGCGTGAATAAATCGAGGCGGAAAACGTCCCACCCATGAAGCGGCAGTGAGGGGAGAGACGACGTCATGACGCCTCGTTGGTGGGTCTGTTTGGTTCTCGGTCTTGCGGCTCCGGCCGTGCATGCGCAGACGGCTCCGGTCGCCGAGCCAGGGTTCGGGTACACCGAGGAGCAGGATGTGGAGTCGGAGCCCCTGGCGCCCTCCCCTCCTCCGGCGCTCCCCCTGGAGCGGCCCACGCCGCGGCCCTTCCCCGACTCCGTGTGGACCTCCGGACACTGGTACTGGGATGGCGGCGAGTGGCGCTTCAAGCCCGGCGCGTGGATCGCGCGGATGCCCGGCTATCAGTTCGTCAACGGTTACTGGCAGCAGGATGGAGACGTCTGGCGCTGGATCTCCGGTGGCTGGGCGAGGCCTGGCTCGACGGACGTGGAGATCCCCATCGACGTGAGCAGCGAGGAGGTCGCGACGGCGCAGGCGCCTCCGCAGATCCAGGCGGAGACGCCGCCTCCGCCTCCCGCGCAGAACCTCACGTGGGCACCGGGTTACTGGTACTGGTCAGGAAGCCAGTACGTCTGGGTGGAGGGCACCTGGGTCTCGCCTCCCCAGCCGGACCTGGTCTTCATCGCGCCAAGGTGGGTCCGGCGGGGTTACTCGTGGGTCTTCATCGAGGGCGGATGGGCTCCGCGTGGCTCGGTCCGGATCGTCGTTCCGGAGTACCGCCACGCGAGGATCGCCGTGAGGTGGGGACACCCCAACTACTTCTTCCACACCTGGCGGCACTACCCGGTGATGCGTCAGCACGAGTGGAATCGGCCCTGGGGCTGGGGCCGGTATCGTGGTCACCGCTACCACGACGCGAGCCCGTACCGTGATCACCCGCACGGAGGCCGTTGGGGCGGCCGTCGAGGCGGACATCGGGGGGGCGGGCATCACTGACCGGTAGACCCTCACCCCGACCCTCTCCCACAGGGAGAGGGAGTTAGAGGGACGCGGAGGCCTCGGCCAGCTTCTCCTGCGCCGCTTCCCACTGCGCGTAGAGCTGCTCCAGCTGCTCCTTGCCCTCGCGGTGCGTGTCCATCAGCGGCTTCGCCTTCGCGAAGTCGTTGTAGAGCACCGGATCCGCCAGCTGCGCCTCGCGCTCCTTCTGCGCCGCCTCCAGCTTCGCGATCGCCTCCTCCAGCTTCGCGATCTCCTTCTTGATGGGGCCCTCCACCACGCTGCGCTTCTGCCGCGCCTCGGCCTCCATCCGCTTGCGGTCCTTCTCCGTCAGCCCCGCCGCCGGCCCCTTCTCCGCCACCTTCTCGCCCAGGCCCGCGGCCTCGGCCGCCAGCCGCTGCTGCTCCTGGTGGTACAGGTAGTCGTCCAGGTTGCCCGGGTGCGGCACCACCTTCCCGCCCACCACGTCCCAGACGTGCGTCGACAGCCCGTTCACGAAGCTCCGGTTGTGCGACACGAACACCAGCGTCCCCCCGTACCCCTTCAGCGCCTCGATCAGCATCTCCGTCGAGTCCAGGTCCAGGTGGTTCGTCGGCTCGTCCATCAGCAGCAGGTTGGAGGGCACCAGCAGCAGCTTCGCCAGCGCCACACGCGCGCGCTCGCCACCGCTCAGCACGCCCACCGGCTTGTCCACGTCGTCCCCCGAGAACATGAACGCGCCGAGCACCCCGCGCACGAAGCTCTCCGGCTTGTCCGCCGCCAGCGGCCGCACCTCTTCGATGATGCTGTTGTGCTTGTTCAGCTTGTCGCCGTGGTGCTGCGCGTAATACCCCATCACCACGTTGTGCCCGAGCTTCACCGTGCCCCCATCCGGCACCAGCTCGCCCGCGATGATCTTCAGGAGCGTCGTCTTGCCCGCGCCGTTCGCGCCCACCACGGCGATGCGCTGCCCGCGCTCCACCCGCGCGTCCAGCCCCGAGTACACCACCGCCTCCCCGTAGCGCTTCTGGATGCCCTCCAGCGTCATCACGTCCCGCCCCGAGCGCTCCACCTCCGGGAAGCGGAAGCGCATGGTGGCCCGCTCCTCGAGCACCTGCACGTCTTCCATCTTCTCGAGCTGCTTCTCCTTGCTCTTCGCCTGCCGGGCCTTCGTGGCCTTCGCGCCGAAGCGGTCGATGAAGGCCTGCAGCTCCGCCTTGCGCGCCTCGACGCGCTCGGCCTGCGCCTTGAGCTGCTCCATCTCCTCGGCGCGCTGCCGCTTGTACGTGTCGTAGTTGCCCACGTACGAGCGCAGGCCCTCCAGCTCCAGCGAGAGGATGCGGTCCACCTGCCGGTTGAGGAAGTCGCGGTCGTGCGAGATGAGCACCACCGCCTTGTTCGAGCGCTTCAGGAAGCCGTCGAACCACGCCAGCGTCGGCACGTCCAGGTGGTTGGTGGGCTCGTCCATCAACAGCAGGTCCGGGTCCTGGAGCAGCAGTCCCGCCAGGGCCGCGCGCATGCGCCAGCCACCGCTCAGCGCCCCCGTGGGCTTGGCCAGGTCCGCCTCGCGGAAGCCCAGGCCCTTGAGGATGCGCTCGGCATGGTGCCGGCCGTAGTGCTCCTCGAAGTGGTCCAGCTCCGTGTGCAGGTCCGCCAGCGTCTGGGCCAGCTCGAGCTGCTCCTCCTCGTTGGCCGCCTTGCCGAGCGCCTCCTCGGTCTCCCGCAGGCGCGCCTCCAGGGCGTCGCGGCCCGGCACCGTGCTCATCACCGCGTCCACCACCGAGCCCTCGGGCAGGCCCGCCAGCTCCTGGGGCAGGTAACCAATTCGTGACTTGCGCCGGTAGGTGAGTGTCCCCGAGTCAGGGTTCTGGACCCCGGCGAGGATCTTCATCAGCGAGCTCTTCCCCGTTCCGTTGGCCCCGACCAGGCCGATGCGGTCCTTGGGGCTGAGGGCGAAGCTTTCGTTGTCGAAGAGAACCTTCTTCCCGTAGGAGAGGCAGATGTCCTGGGCGATGACGAGGCTCATGGCGGATTCGGGGGTGTAACAGCCTGGCCGCCTTCCGGGAACGGCCGAGATGCCCGTCCGCTCCCTCCCCCGCCCCCGGCCCGGGGCGGCCCCCCGTCAGGACCCCTGCCCGGAGCTCCCCGGGTCTGTCTATACTCGGCCTCCTGATGGCTTCTCCCTGCCCGCACTGCGGTAGCACCGACGGCTCCGACCACCTGTGCAGCGCCTCCCAGATGGCCCTCATCGGCCAGGTGCTCGATGGCCGTTACAAGATCGAAGACGTGCTCGGCCAGGGAGGCATGGGCATGGTCTTCAGCGCCACCCAGACGTCCGTCCACCGTCCGGTGGCCGTCAAGACGCTCAACCCCTCGCTGGCGGCCGCGCCCCAGTTCTTCGAGCGTTTCCGGCGCGAGGCGGAGATCGCCAGCCGCCTGCGCCACCCCAACGTCATCACCATCTACGACTTCGGCCGCGCCCCGGACGGCACCTGCTACTACGTCATGGAGCTGCTCGAGGGCGAGAGCCTGCGCGAGCTCGTCAAGCGCGACGGCCCCATGTCCCTGCGCCGCGCCGTGGACGTCATCGAGCAGGCCTGCCGCGGCCTCGCCCACGCCCACGAGCAGGGCGCCGTCCACCGCGACATCAAGCCGCACAACATCATGGTGCAGCAGCTGGACAAGCGGGACTTCGTCAAGGTGCTGGACTTCGGCCTGGTGAAGGCGCTCGAGGCCGAGGACGAGCATCAGCTCACCTCCACCGGCCAGGTGCTCGGCACGCCCCAGTACATGCCCCCCGAGCAGGCCGGC
Organism: Archangium sp.; assembly: GCF_036277355.1. GTDB lineage: Bacteria > Myxococcota > Myxococcia > Myxococcales > Myxococcaceae > Archangium. The sequence continues at coordinate 140,057 of NZ_DASUNC010000019.1, read as the reverse complement.
GGCGAGCACGTGGATCACCGCTCCGACCTCTACTCGATGGGCGGCGTCTTCTACTACTGCCTCACGGGCACCTCGCCGTATGGCGCCAACACGGTGCGCAAGGCGCTCACCGCCGCCCTGACGCAGCCCGTGCCCACCGTGGCCGCCAAGCGCCAGGGCGCCCCCGTGCCCCAGTCCCTCGAGGAGTTCTTCGCGAAGGCGCTCGCCCGCGAGAAGGAAGACCGCTTCCAGAACGCCCAGGAGTTCATCGACGCCATGCTGGACGCGGTGGCGGACCTGTCTCCCGAGGAGCTGGATGCGCTCCCCGCCAACTCGGTCCCCGAGGCGGGCAGCAGCAGCCGGAGCAGCAGGGCCGGCAGCAGCAGCAAGGTGGGCCAGCGCAGCGTGTCGAAGCCGGGCCGCTCGTCTCCGAGTGACTCGCGCTCCCGTCCCGGTGCTCCGGCGGCGCGTCCGGGTTCGCAGCCCTCCGCGGCCCGGGCCGCACAGCCCTCGTCCCGGGGCTCGCAGCCGTCCAGCGCGGCTCCCGCCCGGGCGGGCAGTGGCTCCGCCTCGGCCGCCCGTCCGCGCCCTCCGCGCCCCGAGGCCGCCGCTCCGGCGCCCCACCACACCCACTCGCTCCCCGAGGACACGCAGCGCGGCTCCATGGGGAGGAAGATCGCGTTCGTGGTACTGCCGCTGCTGCTCATCGCCACGGGAGGCGCGGTCGTGGCGCTGCGCCCCTCCACCCCGGCCGAGCCGCCTCCCCCCGTCGCCGAGGTGAAGCCGGCGCCGAAGCCCGCGGCCCCCGCCGTGGACAGCATGATCCTGGTGCGCATCCGCTCCACCCCCGAGGGCGCCACCGTCTTCGCGGGGGATGTGCAGATCGGCACCGCTCCGCTGGAGCGCCGGCTGCGCCGGGACCAGGTGCACGAGCTGACCTTCCAGCTCGCCGGGCACCAGGAGGTGAAGCGCAAGCTGGACTTCAATGGCGTGGTGGCGGACGCGGAGACCGTGAGCGTCACGCTGGAGCCCGTGAAGGCCGAGCCCGTGGCGGAGCCCTCCCGTCCTTCACGCCCCGCGAAACAGAACCGGGACACCAAGGACGACTCCGTCCCCATCTTCGAGTAGTCCCGGGGTTCTCCCGGGGGGCGCGAGGGGTTCTATCGCGGCGCGATCCGGATCAGGTTAAACATGCGCCCCGCGCCGGCGCGACACCCCGCCGGCCCCCGTCTCGAGGACCACACCATGGCTGAAGTCACCCTGGATCTGCGCGGCACGCCCAAGGCCGAGGCCTACGCCGAGCTCAAGAAGCACATCGAGTCCGTCCTGGAGGGCATCAACGACGACGTGGCCGCCATGGCCACCATGAGCTGCCTGCTCCACAACGCCTTCGGCCACCTGTGGACCGGCTTCTACCGCGTCGTGGAGCCCGGCAAGCTGCTGCGCGTCGGACCCTACCAGGGAATCCTCGGCTGCCTGGAGATCCGCTTCGGCAAGGGCGTCTGCGGCACCTCCGCCGCCAAGGGCGAGACCCTCGTCGTCGCCGACGTGCACGCCTTCCCGGGTCACATCACGTGTGATGGGCGCTCGGCCTCGGAGATCGTCGTCCCCGTCTTCGGGCCCAACCGCGAGCTGATCGCCGTGCTCGACATCGACTCCGAGCACAAGGCCACCTTCGACGACGTGGACCGCCGCGCCCTCGAGGAGATCATGGCCTGGTTCTCGCGCCGGAAGTAGGGGCACTCGGGTGGGGGCGGGGGTTGGAACCCGAGGGGAGAGGGGAAATCAACGCTTGGACATCCGGTCCACGATCGTCTGCTCCAGGATCCGCACCACCTCGGACAGCGGCATGCTCGTCGAGTCCAGCCGCACCGCGTCCTCCGCCGGCTTCAACGGCGCCACCGCTCGCGACGCGTCGTCCTGGTCCCGCTTGATCTGATCCGCCAGCACCTCTTCCAGCGAGCGCTCCACGCCCTTCTGGAAGAGCTCCTCGAAACGGCGCCTCGCCCGGGTGCTCGGATCCGCCTCCAGGAAGAACTTCGCGTCCGCGTCCGGGAACACCACCGTCCCGATGTCGCGTCCCTCCAGGATCGCTCCCTTCGGAGCGCCCAGCGCCAGCCGCCGCTGCAAGGACAGCAGCCCCGCGCGCACCACCGGCCGGCTCGACACCTGCGAGGCCGCCATCGAGTTCTCCGGCGTCCGGATCTCCCCCGACACGTCCTCGCCATCCAGGAACACGTGGTTGTCCTCGCCCACCACCTGGAAGGCGATGTGCACCCGGCTCAGCAACTCGCCCAGCTTCGTGTCGTCGTCGAAGGCGAGCCCCTCGCGCCGCGCCTTCAGCGCCACGCAGCGGTAGATGGCTCCCGTGTCCACCAGCGCGAAGCCCAGCCGCCGCGCCAGCACCTTCGACACCGTCGACTTGCCCGCGCCCGCCGGGCCGTCGATCGCCACGATGAAGGGGCGTGCGCTCATGAGGCGAGCACCTCGCGCAGGGCCGTCACGCAGCGCACGTTCTCCTCGCGCGTCCCCACCGAGATGCGCAGCGACGTCGGGTACCCGTTGCCCGCCATGGGCCGCACGATGACGCCCTTGCGCAGCAGCTTCTCGTACACCTCCATCGCCGGCCGCCCGAAGTCCGCCAGCACGAAGTTCGCGTGGCTCTCCGCCAGCTTCGCCCCCAGCTTGGGCAGCTCCGTCTGGTAGTAGCGCAGCCCCTCGCTGTTGAGCTCGCGCGTGCGCCGCACGTGCTCCACGTCCTCCAGCGCCGCCAGCCCGCCCATCTGCGCCGGAATCGTCAGGTTGAAGGGCATCCGCGTGCGCTGCAGGTACGCCACCAGCCGCGCGTCCATCACCCCGTACCCCAGCCGCAGCCCCGCCAGCCCGTAGATCTTGCTGAACGTGCGCAGCGCCACCACGTTCGGGTGCTTGCGGAAGTACTCCACCGCGCTGAAGTACTCCGGCCAGTCCACGAACTCGAAGTAGGCCTCGTCGTGGACCACCAGCACGTGCTCCGGCACCTTCGCCAGGAAGCGCTCCCACTCCTGGCGGCCGAACGTCGTCCCCGTGGGGTTGTCCGGGTTGGCGATGAAGATCATCCGCGTGCGCGGGTTGATCGCCTTCGCCATCGTCTCCAGGTCATACCGGTACCCCTCGCGCATGGGCACTTCCGCGAAGGGCCGGCCATGTGCCTGCACCGAAATCCGGTATGCCGGGAACGAGCCCTTGCACAGCAGGACCTCGTCCTCGGGCGTGGTGAAGGTGCGGATGAGCAGCTCGATGATCTCGTTCGAGCCGCACCCCAGCACCACCTCTTCCGGCTTCACGCCCAGGTGCTCGGCCAGCCGGCGCACCAGCGAGTAGCTGCTCGCGTCCGGGTACAGGTGCACCTTCTGCGACGCCACCCGCATGGCCTCGATGGCCTTGGGCGAGGGCCCCAGCGGGTTCTCGTTGGAGGCCAGCTTGATGACGCCCGTGAGCCCGTACTCGCGCTCCGTCTCCTCGATGGGTTTGCCCGGGACATAGGGCTTGAGCGTCTCGATGTACGGCGGGACGAGCGGTCTCATGGGAGTCTGGATTCCTCGTGGGTACGGCTAGCGCCCCTCGGAGAACACACCGAGCGCGCGGAATTTCTGGTAGCGGTCCTGGATCAGCTCGTCGCCCGACAGCTGCGCCAGCTCGTCCAGGTTCTTGCGGAGCACCTTGGCCAGGTTCTCCGCGGCCTTGGCGTGGTCACGGTGCGCGCCGCCGGCCGGCTCGGGGACGAGCTCGTCGATGACGTTCATCCCCTTGAGGTCCTTGGCCGTCAGCTTCAGCGCGTCCGCCGCCTTGTCCGCCTTGGTGGCGTCACGGAAGAGGATGGAGGCGCAGCCCTCGGGGGAGATCACCGAGTAGACGCTGTTCTCCAGCATCAGCACGCGGTTGCCCACGCCGATGGCCAGCGCGCCGCCGGAGCCGCCCTCGCCGATGACCGTGGCGATGATGGGCACCGTCAGCCGGCTCATCACCTCCAGGTTCACCGCGATGGCCTCGGCCTGGCCGCGCTCCTCGGCGCCGATGCCCGGGTAGGCGCCCGGCGTGTCCACGAAGGTGAGGATGGGCTTGCCGAAGCGCTCGGCCATCTCCATCAGCCGCCGCGCCTTGCGGTAGCCCTCGGGGCGCGGCATGCCGAAGTTGCGCGCCATGTTCTCCTTCGTGTTGCGCCCCTTCTGGTGGCCGATCAGCATCACCGTCCGGCCATCGAAGCGCGCGAAGCCGCCCACGATGGACGGGTCCTCCCCGAAGCGGCGATCCCCCGCCAGCTCGGTGAAGTCCGGGAACAGGTACTGCACGTAGTCGAGGAAGTACGGACGCGAGCTGTGGCGCGACAGTTGCACCACCTGCCAGCGCGAGAGATCACTGAAGATCTCCGTCTGCAGCTTCTTGGCCTTCTTCTCCAGCTTGGAGATTTCCGAGGTGAAATCCACCGAGCCGCTCGCCGAGAGGGCCTTGAGCTCGTCGATCTTCTTCTCCAGCTCGATGAGCGGGCGCTCGAAATCGAGTGGATAGTTGATGCCGTTTGCCATGGCGCCGGACCCCTATCACCTGCCCGTGGGCCTTTACAACGCGCAACCCGTTACGCGGTGCGTAGAATCCCCCCTCCCTTCCGCCCGTCGGAGTGTCATGTACCGCCTGCTGCTCCTGCTCGCCCTCGTCCTCGCCACCCCCTCGGCCGCCCAGTCGGCCCGCGCCCTCAACACCGAGGGTTTCCGCCTCTACCAGGCCGGCAAGTACCCCGAAGCCCTCGAGAAGTTCGAGGCCGCCGCCCAGGCCGATCCCAAGCTCGCCCTCGCCCACTACAACGTCGCCGCCACCCTGGGCGTGCTGCGCAAGCAGGGGCAGATCTGCCCCTACTCCGCCCACCGGCAGACGATCCTCGAGCGGCTCAACACCTCCATCCAGTTGGATCCCCGCCGGCTCGCCCGCGCCAGGCAGGACGCGGACCTGGATCCCATCCGCGACACCCTCGGTTGGCAGAAGCTGCTGGGCCGCTCGCCCTCGCGCCAGGCCGATGTCCCCGAGCTCCTCCGCCGCGTCACCTGGTTCTCCCCCGGTGAGGGCGTCTACGGCTCCACCCGCCGGCTCACCTTCCCCGATGGCAAGCGCGTCGTGCTCTGGCGCCGCATCGTCGAGGACCCCACCCGCACCGAGGAGCAGGCCGGCACGTACACCGTGAAGGGACGCTCCATCACGCTGACCTTCCCGGGACGCAAGCCCCTCAAGGGGCAGATGAGCACGCGTGGAGTGCTGGAGTTCGAGGAGTTGGGAGCGTTCCAGGACTCTCCGTCCGAGTGCGAAGCCTAGGACGGATTGCCCTCGGAGCCACCCCCGGGGACTTGGCGGTCGAGCGCCCCCTGCTCACCCTCCCTCCAGGAGGTGACGGGGAATGGTGCGACTCGCGGGGCATCAGTGGGGATTGGTGGCTGTCGTGGCGAGCACCCCGTTCCTGTTCGCCCTCCTGCTCGCGGCTTCGTCCCCGGGGCTCGTCGAGCCCGTGCTCGGCACGGTGCTCGGTGGCGCCAGCTGGGGGCTGGCCGTGATTCTCGGGCTCCTGGGTGGGGCCGTGTTCGCGGGTTGTCTGGGCGCGCTCTCGCGCTCGCCCGCGATGGCCGCTTCGCCGGTTCGCCGTGTGTTCGGATTGGTGCTCGCGACGTTCGTGCCGCTCGGGCTGTGCATCGTCCCCGCGCTGTGTCTGATGCTCGCGGGGCCCGCCCTCGCCGTGCGCCTCGAGCGCGGCGTGGGGGTGGCTCGTACGGAGCGGTTCGTGCCCGCTCGGGAGCTCGCGGAACGGCTCAGGTATCAGTTGCCTCGGGTGCTTCCGCGTCTGCCACGGTTGGGCGCGTGGTGACCCTCACCCCAACCCTCTCCCAGAGGGAGAGGGAGTAGGCAGGGGTACAACCTGGGGTCCTGATACCCTCACCCCGACCCTCTCCCGGAGGGCGAGGCAGGGGGTGCACAGCGGAGAGGATGGTTCCTCCGTCAGCCTCTTGCTCTCAGGCCGCCTTCGTCTTCGCCGTGGCGCTCAGGGCGTACCAGGCCGTCCGGAAGGCCTTCAGCTCGCGCAGACCCGCCGGATGACGGCCCAGCGCGGGCGCCACCGTCACGGGCAGGCCGATCTTCTTCTCGATCACCTTCGCCGCGTTGAGCTCGTTCTTCCGCCGGTTCTCGCACTTCGGGCAGTCCGCCTTCGGACCCACCCGGTTCACCAGCACGCGCTCCACCTGCAGCTTGCGCTCCTTCAGGTACTCCACCAGCCGCTCGCTGCGCGCCGCCGCCAGCTCCTCACCCCGCGTCACCACCACGAAGCGCGACTCGTTCGGCGAGGCCAGCGCGTCCTCGAAGCGCTTGATGTGCTTGAGGAACGCCGCCATGTCGTCGGCCAGCTCGCCCAGGCCCTTGGACTTGTACTTGGACAGCACCCCGTGCAGCGCCGTGAACCAGGCCTTCGCCGTGTCCGCCAGCTCCACCACGCGCATGGAGCTCACCATGGGCGCCCCGTCCACCACGATCCGCTTGAAGCGCTCCTGCACCAGCGCGTCCGTCAGGCACGACATCGCCGCCAGCTCGTCGATGCCCGGAGGCGCCGCGTCCAGCAGGTTGCGGAACAGCAGCAGATCCGTCGGCACCTCGTTGCCCGTCTTCGGCGCGCCCTCGAAGGCCTTCTCCGCCTTCTCCTTCCAGCGCTTGCGCAGGTTGCCGAACCAACCCGCCATGTCCAGCTCGCGCGCGTACAGGCCCTTGGTGCCCTTGACCTGCGTCTCCACGTCCGTCAGCCGGCTCTGCAGCACGTCCGACAGCGAGTGCGCCGGATCCGTCGAGATGAGGAGCACCGGCCCCTCCTTCTCCGTCAGCGTCACCGCCGCGGCCGCCGCGCACGAGCTCTTCCCCACCCCGCCCTGACCCACGAAGAAGATCAACCGCGTGGGAGGCAGCGGCGGCGCCGCGATCGGCGGCATCGACGGAGCGCGCACCAGGGCCGGAGGACCCTCGGACGCGGCGAACTCCATCGTCTTCGTCTCCTTGCCGCTCGCCCACTCCTTGGCGAAGGGCTTGAGCAGCTCCAGGCCTCGTGGCGCCACCTCGCGCTTGAGCACCAGGTGCACCGGGACGTTCTTGTCCAGCGCCTGGTACTTGCGCACATGAGGCGCTTGTAGCCCGCGGCGGCCCAGGCAGGCCGTACAGCCTTCCTTGTCCTCCACCTGGTTGACCACCACCTCCACCACCGGAATGCCCCGCTCACGCAGCTGCGTGAAGTACATGCGCGTCTGCGCCTCGGGCACCGGCTCGGCCAGCGTCACCAGATGGAAGGCCGAGCGCGCCGGATCCTTCAGATGCGCCAGCAGCTTCTCCGCCTTGGCCGCGAACTCCTCGAGGAACAGCTGCTCCTCGGACGGGGCCGCCGCCTTCTTGCCCTTGCCCGCGGCCCGCTCCGCCCCCGCCTTCACGATGCCCAGGAACTTGCGCAGCCCCACCGGCATGTCGAGCAGACGCAGCGTGTGGCTCGTGGGCGCCGTGTCCACCACCACCCGATCGAACTCGCCGCTCTCGGCCAGCTCCACCACGTGCAGCAGGCCCAGCAGCTCCTCCAGCCCCGGGGTGGCCTGGCCGTACAGCTTGCCCAGATCCTCCTCCGTCAGGTGCTGGCCCTTCACCGCCGCCTTCTGCAGCGCCGGCACGTACTTCGCCAGGAATCCCTTGGCCAGCGCGGCGGGCTCCACCTCCATCGCCCACACGCCCCCGTCCGCCTTGGTGGCCTTCGCCGCCTTGCCCTTGCCCTTGGGCTCCGGCTTCGCTTCCTTCGCGGCCGCGGCCTCGTCCTCCTCCACCTTCACCGGCTTCGCCGACAGCTTCTTCTGCAGCAGATCCGACAGCGACCTCACCGGATCCAACGAGACGAGCAGCACCTTCTCCTTGGGCGCTTCATCCGCGAGCCGCAGCGCGTACGCCGCCGCGAGTGTGGTCTTGCCCACCCCGCCCTTGCCCCCGAAGAAGTGAAGAACTCGCGCGTCGCTCATGAAAACGTGGCCTTCCTTGACGCCCACGGGCGTGGCCGGTCTCCGTCCTATTCTGGACAACCGCGGAGAGGGCACACCGGAGGTGCTCCTGAGTAGGGAGCTGTGGCACCGGTTACCCCGTGGGTGTGTGTACCAGAAGGATCGCCCGCAGTGACCCTGTGAGTCAAGCGAAGACGGGGTATCCCACCCTGTGCTTCGCGCACCGCGTCAGGCCTCGTTCTCATACGGAACATGCGCCCTGGCGCCCGCTCTCCCGGTCTCTGGACGTGGACCGGGAGTGCAGCCCAGGCCAACCGCAAAGGTCGGCTCCGGGCCGGGTTCCGCCGGAGTAGGTAGGCGGCGGTGGGACGGCGATCAGCGGATTTCCGGAGTGCTGCCCAGCGACGGGCCGCCATGGCCGGACAGGGTGTTGCCCTGCTCCTTGCCGCCCTGCTGACGGGCCTCGGCCGCGTACCGGTTGAGCTTGTTGTAGAGCGTCTTCTCGCTCACCCCGAGCACCTCGGCCGTCCGGGCCTTGTTGTTCCCGTTGCGCTGGAGGCTGCCGAGGATGTACTCGCGCTCCACCGCGTCGAGCGACAGGCCGTAGGGCAGGCGGAAGGTGTGGCGCTCCGGGCTCTTGCCCGCCATGTCGGGAGGCAGGTGCTCGCGCATGATGAGCTCGCCGTCGCAGAGGATGACGGCGCGCTCCACGGCGTTGCGCAGCTCGCGGATGTTGCCCGGCCACTCGTGGTTCTTGAGCGTCTCCATGGCGTCCGGGTGCACGCCCGTCACGCGCTTGGCCGAGTCCCCGCGGAACTTCTCCACGAAGTGCTGCACCAGGATGGGCACGTCGTCGCGGCGCTCGCGCAGGGGCGGCAGCTGGATCTGGAAGACGTTGAGGCGGAAGTAGAGATCCTCGCGGAAGCGCTTGGCCTCGATCTCCTTCTTGAGATCGCGGTTGGTGGCGCACAGCACACGCACGTCCACCTCGAGCTCCACCTTGCCGCCCAGCCGCCGCAGCTTCCCTTCCTCGAGCACGCGCAGCAGCTTGGCCTGCAGCTCGATGGGAATCTCACCGAGCTCGTCCAGGAAGAGCGTGCCGCCGTGGGCCAGCTCGAAGACGCCGGGCCGGCGCTGATCCGCGCCCGTGAAGGCGCCCTTCTCGTGGCCGAAGATTTCGGACTCGATCAGGGTGGCGGGGATGGAGGCGCAGTTGATGGCGACGAAGGGCTTGTCGCGGCGCTGGGACAGGTTGTGGATGGAGCGCGCCACCACCTCCTTGCCCGTACCGGACTCGCCGGAGATGGCCACGCTCGCCTTGGAGGGGGCCACCTTTTCGATCAGCTCGAACACCTTGCGCATGTTCGCCGACTGGCCGATGAAGTCCGAGGAGCCGAGCTGCTTGAGGCGCCGGCGCAGGCCCTGCACCTCGCGCATGGTCTCCTTCTTCTCCAGCGCCCGGTCGATGCAGACCTTCAGCCGCGCGGTGTCGAGCGGCTTGACGATGAAGTCATAGGCACCCTCGCGGATGGCCTCCACCGCGGCGGTGATGGTGCCATGGCCGGTGAGGAGCACCACCGGGCAGTCCGGCAGCTCATCGCGCAGGGCGCGCAACAAGCCGAGACCGTCGGTTTCCGGCATGGCCAGGTCGGACAGGACCACGTCCGGGCGGAACTCGCCCGCCTTGCGCAGAGCGTCGTGTGCGTCGAACGCGGTCTCGACCTTGTGGCCCCAGGCGGTCAACATCTCCGCCAGCGCCTCGCACGTATCGCGCTCGTCGTCCACGGCCAGAATTCGCGCGCTGCCCACGTGAGTACCTCCAGACATCAGAACAACTCGTGTAAAGGAAAGGTTGCCGCGACCGCCCGGTCTGGATCAGACGAGCGGGAAGGAAAGCCGGCACGTCCCCGCGCGAAGCTGCAGCTCCACGCCGAGCTGCGCACACCGCAGCTCCAGGGCGGCGGCCGCCTCCGGGGCGGTCTCCGCGGGGGAAGACGTGGCATCCACCACCTCGAGCACGGCCCGGGACTCCTCGGTGCGCACCGCCACCAGGACGTCCGCGCCCTGCTCCGAGCGGCCATAGGCCCTCATCAGCGCCTGCACCACCAGGAAGCCCAGCTCGCCGGTGTCCGACAGCCGCGCCCGCACCCCGGTGGAGATGTTCTGCCGCACCTGGAGGCGCCGCTTGCGGCTCTCGTGCGCCAACACCTCCAGGGCGCGCGTCACCGTCTCCGACAGGTCCGCGTCACCGGGCGCACCCGGGCGGTTCACGATGAACTCGGCGAAGCGCCGGAGAATCCCATCCACGCGCTGGATCTGATCGCGCATGGCCTTGAGGTTCTTCTCCTGCGAGGGCGGGACCTGGCCCGTCTCCCCCTTCAACTTCTCGGACAGCACCTCCAAGTGGATGGAGAGTGCATTCAAGGGGTTGCGCACATCATGCAAGAGGCTGTCCATCAGCGAGGGCACCGCACCGTACCGTGCGGCATCCACCACCGGGTCCGCCCCTTCGCGCACCGAGGGCGCACTGCTGCTCGCAGCCGTGGAGGTAATCACGAAAGCTCCTAGAGATTGACCGGCGCCCTTCATTCCCGCCGCCCTGTCGCTGCGAGGATTTAGGGAGCCGCCCAAGTACCGTCAACCCTGGGGCGGTAATTCTTGCTGGCTGCGAGGAATTCCCACAACGAACCGTCGGCCACTCGGCTGTCTGGATGTCCCGAACAAGACGCTTCACTCGTACTGGAGTTCGAGTCCACGCTCCGTTCGTGTACCGGCCAACAGTGTGCGGGGAATGATCAGCGCCCGCTCGGCTGCTGCTCCGCGGGGCCCGGCCCCACGAGTTCGATGTTCAGCCGGCCCGCGTACTCGAAGATGCGCGGATCACGGTAGAACTCGCCGTAGACGATGCGCTGCACGCCCGCGTTCGCGATCAGCTTGAAGCACGGCCAGCACGGGCTGGCGGTGGTGTAGAGCGTGGTGGGCTTGTCCCGCTCGCTGTCGATGCGAACGCCATTCTTGGCCGCCTGGATGATGGCGTTGGCCTCGGCGTGGACGGTGGCCACACAGTGTCCGTTTTCCATCATATGGCCCACGTCGCTGCAGTGGGGCAGGCCACGGATGGAGCCGTTGTAGCCGGTGGAGAGGATGGTCCTGTCGCGCACCAGGAGCGCCCCCACGTGCTTGCGATCGCAGGTGGCGCGGCTGGCCACCTGACGCGCGATGTCCATGAAGTACTGATCCCACGAGCTCCGGTCGTTGCCCATGCGAGCCTCCCCTCCTCCGGCGGATGTACCGTGGTGGGGCCCGCAGTCGAATTTCCGGCCGGAGGCGCGAGGCTCAGCGGCTGGCCGTCTGCGAGCCGCCTGTACCCGAGCCCGCCGCGTTGTCGGCGAGCAACCGGCCAAAGCCCTTCTGCTGGAGGAAGAGGCGCACCTTGGCGCTGGGGGCGGCGAAGGTCTCGCCGGGCATGGGGACGTCGAAGCTGAAGTTCTGCTCGGCCACGGCGAAGCCCACCTTGGCGGTGCGGTAGCCCTCGACGATGGCGAGCAGCTTGCCGGACTCGAGGCTGAAGATGCCGCCGCCGGAAGCGCCATAGCCGATGGCCGCGTCCGTCTTCACCATGCGCGGCGTCTTGCTCTCCTTGTCCCACTCCACCTGGGACACCATGCCGCCGGAGAGCGACAGGGCCCGGCCGAAGGGCGAGGCGGCCACCACCACGTCATCGCCCAGCTCCAGCTCCGAGTCCGTGGCGAGCCGCGCGGGCCGCAGCGACAGGCCCGGCACCTTGAGCAGCGCCAGGTCCATGTCCGGCACCACGCCCGTGGCCACCACGTGCGCCGTGTACTCGGTGGAGTTGGCGCGATCGTCCACGATGGCGACGAGGTGCGGGTTCTTCAGATCGTCCATCTCCACCGCGTGCGCGTTGGTGATGACGTAGCTGACGAGCCCCTCGGGCGTCTGCTCGTTGCCGATGATCACGCCCGAGGCGGTGCGCCGGGCCTTGCCGTCCTCGAGGATGGAGAGCCGGACGTTGTGGGGGAGGATCCGCTTCACCTGCTCCTTGCGCGTGGGCCGGGGAGTCAAGGCGCCCACCTGATTCATCACCACCGGCGAGCCACCCGCCCCGCCCGTGCCCGCCATCTGGGGGAGCGGGGGAGTCGGGGCGGCGGCGCAGGAGAGCACGGCGAAGAGGGCGGGCAGGCCCAGGGAGAAACGGTTCATCGACGCTCCGAGCAGGGAGGTGGAGGGAACAAAACCCCTCAACCTTTAAAGAGTCCCCATCATCCCCGCTGTCACGCGATTTCTGGAAGCATCGCGGCGGCCGGGCGCCCGCTCCCCCGGCTGCTTCCGAGCATCAGCCGTAGCGCTTCTTCATGAGGAAGAGGATGGCGTCCTTGGCGCAGTGCTCGCAGTAGCCGTAGCGCTCGTGCATTGTCTTGAGGGTGCTCTCCACCTGGGCCTGCTCGCGCGAGGACAGGCTGCCGCGCTCCTCGGAGAGGTACTTGAGGACGTTCTCCTTGTTGCGGCGCAGCACGCGCTTGCGCTCCTCGAAGTAGTGGTCGCGCAGGCGGCGGAACATGTCCGGGAAGATGCGCGGGTAGTCCATCTCCGCCTCCGGATTGTCCAGCTTGTGCGCGCCGATCTGCGAGATGAGCCCGCGGCGGTACTCGCCCGGATCCTCGCCCCTCGGCATGACGATGGCTTCCAGTTCCGCCATGCGCTGCTCGTCCGGACGCTCCATGGAACCGGTGATGCGGTTGCGGACCTTCTCGTTCTTCACCCAGTGGCTCACGTTGTAGACGTAGCGCTCCACCAGCTCGCGGTACTGGCCCTCGGAGACGAGCCCCATGGACTCGCGCACCTCCTCGTCCACCCGGTCGAGGTACTCGGCCTCCACCGCGCGCACGAACTCCTCGTGGTCGTGGTAGCCGTCCACCACCTCCTGCAGGAGGAACTCGTAGACGCTCTTGTCCTTGCAGATGGCCTCGAGCTCCTCGAGCACCGCCAGCGCGTTGAGGCACTTGTAGTCGGGGTTCTGCGCGGCGTTGAAGAGCGCCGTCTTGATCTCCCGGGCGCTGCCGCCGCTGCGGCCCTCGTAGTTGGGGTAGGCGTCGGACTCCTCGTACATGTCCGTGCGCAGCTTGCGCAGCTCCTTGCCGTGCGAGAGGCTGAGCCTGTCCGGCACCACGCCCTCCTCGTACAGGTGCATCTTCTCCACCGGCGTCACCTGATCCACCAGCTCCTTCACCTCGGGCGGGTAGCGATCGGGAATCGGCTTCTTGAGGCGCGTGAGCACGGCCCACATGGCGGCCACCTCGGTGGCGTGCGGGGCCACGTGCTTGCCCACGGTGGTCGGAGTGATTTGAGCGTCGTAGACCTGCTGCTCCTGCTTGAAGCGGCGCAGGTAGGGCACGCGCACCAGCTCGATGCGGCCCTTGAAGGAGGCGAAGTCCGGCAGCTCCTTGAAGGCGCCCAGGTGCTTCTCGTTGGACGAGGCGATGAGCACCTCGTCGAGCTGCAACACGAAGTGCTCCAGGGGCACCTGGGACGTCTCGCTGAAGCCCAGCAGGTACTTGAAGGCCTCCAGCGGGCGCTTGAGCAGATCCGAGTACTCGATGAGGCCCCGGTTGGCGTGCACCAGCGGGCCGTGGGGCTCGAAGAGGGCCACGTTGTGGAGCGCGGGCGGGACGTTGAGCTGCGTGCGGTCCGCCGTCACCTGCTGGTACATGGCGTCCACGCTCATCTGCGGCTCCACCGTCACCGTGCCCACCTGGTAGCGGCGCGAGATGTAGAAGCGCTCGACGCGCACGTGGCGCAGCACCTGGAGGTAGTCGCCCTTGTAGTTGGCCAGCAGCGCCGTGTAGATGCTGCGACACTTGTGGCACAGCTCCCCGTGCACCATGTAGTCGGAAAGCACGAAGTCGCTGTCACCCTGCCCGTCTCCGTTGCCCAGGCCCTTCTTCTTCAGCGCGCCCTCGAGCAGGCGCTGGCGCTCGGAGGGCGGGACGACGAAGAGCGGGTGGTCGCGCAGCTCGCAGGGGATGCGTACGTCGATGGACTCGGCGTCCAGATGCGCGTAGGTGGACAGGTCTCCACCCGCGGCCGCCGCCGCGGCCGTGGCCGCCGCGCGCTGCTCACCGCCGAAGCCGATGGAGCCCTTGACGAGCTTCTCCGAGGGGAAGATCCAGCTGATGCGGTAGAGGGCCCCCTGGGGCTGGCGCGAGTAGTCCTCCATGCCGGCCTTGAGCGCGTTGACGAGCGTGGACTTCGCGCTGCCGTTGGGGCCGTGCAGCATGATCAGCTTGTTGATGCGGCCGGCGCGCGTGAAGTTGCCGAGCAGCCGGTAGATGGCGTTCTGCACCTCCTCCTGGCCTGCGACACCGACCCGGCCATCCCGGTCGCTGGCGGGCACGTCGAAGACCTTGAAGCGGCGGATCTTCCCCGTGGGGTGCGACACCGTCTCCGTGCCGTAATGGTCCATCACGTCGCGCAGGTATTGGGCGGCATTGCGCGACTGTCCCCGTGGGTCGCTCATGAAGAGCGTGACGTACTCCTCGAAGGACAGGATGGAGCGGTTCTTCACGAAGTCGTCGGACACCTGGGCGCCCACTTCCTGCAGGTATCGCTTGGCTTCCACGGGATGACTCCTCTGTGCTGTAGTTCAGGAACCCACTAACCACACCGGACGGTCGCCGCCATGTCGCGCGGAACCCCCGGGAACTTTCCCCTCGGAGAGCGGGATGTCCAGGGCTGTTCTTTCCGTTGTGTTGTTGGCAGTGCTCTCCGCCTGCTCACCTACCTCGACGACGCCGTGCGACACGGACTCGGATTGTCCCGCCGGCCGGTGCCGCCTGGGCGGTTGTGGTCCGATCTGCCTTGACGACACCGAATGTGGCAGCCGGCAGGTCTGCGCGGGGGGCTCGTGCGCTCCCCGTCCCGAGTGCACCCAGGCCACGGACTGCGCCGAGGGCTTCGCCTGCACGGAGGGCCGTTGCCAGTGTGGCTCGGACGCGGCCTGTGCCGCCAACCAGTCCTGCCGGGAGGGCCGGTGTGTGACGGCCGCCGCGTGTACCTCGGCCGCCGACTGCCCGGCCGGACAGCGCTGCGAGGTGGTCCAGGGCGTGTGTCAGGCCCCCTGCGTCCAGGCCACGGATTGTGCTCCCGGGGTGGATCCGCGCGTGGCCTCGCTGCTGTACGTCTGCCGGGCGGGCGACTGTCTGCGCCAGTGCCTGAATGATCAGCTCTGCGGCGCGGGCTTCATCTGCGAGGCCGGGACGTGTGCCCGTGCCGGATGCACCACTCAGGCCGACTGCCCCTCGGGCCAGTACTGCACCAGCGCCACCGCGGGCCGCTGCCTCGAGTACCAGGCCTGTGGCTCCACCGCGGAATGTGGCCCCAACACCGAGTGCCGGGCGTTTACTTCGTCCACCTGTCCCCCGGGCTTCGACTGCGCGACGAAGATCTGCCAGGAGCTGCCGCGCTGCCTGTTGGACACGGACTGCTCCGGCGCCGCGTACTGCCGGGACTCGCACTGCCAGCCGGGCTCCGTGTGCACGGACGGCAGTGAGTGCGCCCCGGGCTTCACCTGTGTGGCGAGCCGGTGCGTTCCGGGCGGCTGCCGGGGACATGCGGACTGTGCCTCGGGCCAGGCCTGCACGGATGGCACCTGCCGCTCCCCGCCCCCGGTGGCCAATATCGTCTCCATCGCCCTGAGCCCCCGCGTGCTCACGCTCGTGGTGGGGGATACCGCACAGCTCTCGCTGGTGGCCTTCACACTGGACGGTGCCAGCTTCCCGCTCTCGACGGGCAGCTTCTCCGCGGTGGACGCGAGCGGCTCGCCGAGCAGCGCGGTGACGGTGTCGTCCTCGGGCCTGGTGACGGCCGTGTCCGCTGGAACGGTGCGCGTGCAGGCCAGGCCCGTGGGCGCGGCGGTGTCTCCCCAGGAGGCCACCCTCACCGTGCTGCCCGTCCTGGAGAGCGGCCGGCGGCTCATCGTGGTGGACGCGGCCTCCCGGCGCCCGCTCGCTGGGGCCGAGGTGCTCGGCTGTGACGCGCCTCCCGCTTCCGGTCCCTGCCCCGCTCCCGTCACGGTGACGACGGATGCGGCCGGCGTGGCCCTCTTCCCTGGTTTCACGGGCGCCACCGCCAGCTTCTCCGCCGCCTCGGGCGAGCTGCGAGCGGACGGGCGCCCCCGGTATGACCGCGTCTCCGTGGTCGCCACGCCCGCGCGCGACGTGCTGTTGCCGCTCGGGGAGAACCCCGTCCATGGCGCCGCCGGCTTCAACGCGGGCATCAGCTTCAACGAGGTGCATTCCTCCGGCGAGCTCTCGCTCGGTGTCTCGGTGCTGTCCGCCGGGGATCCGACGGCGGTGGACCTCTCCAACCTCTTCGGGGAGACCTTCCTCGTTCCCCTCCCCGGCCTCACCCAGCGCGTCCCCGTTCCCGGTAGCGTGGTGGCGTACGCGTCCCTCGGGCTGGCGGGGAACACGGAGCTCAAGGCGCGCTCGTACGGACTGGGACAGGCCGGACGACGCACCGCGGTGGCCTTCGCCGGCAAGCTGCCGCTCTCCCGGGCCACGAACCTCCGCGCCACGGACCTGCTCGCCTACACCGGCGCGATGGACTACGCCCTCCAGGCCTTCACCCCCATCACCCACCTGTCCTACGCGCCGGACGACACGGATCTCGATGGGGATGGTCTGTGCTCGGACACCACGCGCTGCACGGGCAGCGAGGATCTCCCGGCCTACAGCCGCTTCACCGGCCTCACCCACCGCCCCCGCCGCGAGCAGCTCCGCCGCACGGAGGTGGTGATCCCCCACCTGCCCTCCGGGTTCGACACGGCCGTGGTCGCCGCCGTGGAGATGTCCTCCGAGGCGGGGCTCATGCCCGTGGGGCTCGCCTCCCAGACGGCCGGAGCGGCCCAGCCGGATGGGACCCGGCCCGTCCCGCCGGTACTGCTGCGCAGTGGTGCCCCGTACGGCGGGGCGGAGGCGGGCTCACCCGGAGTGTGGGTGTTCGCGACGTCCGCTACCTCGGGGGCCTCCGTCAGCGGGAGCATCGTCCGCGCGGCGTCGCTCCCCACCCGCGTCTCCGTGCCCGCCTTCCTGCCCGTGCCCACCGCCGCCTACACCCCCGCGAGCCGCACCCTCACCCCCTCGGCGACGAGCTGGAATGCCCTGGCCGGAGCGGGCGCGGGGCTCGCCCGGGTGACGCTCACCGGCGCCCAGGGGCGGCACGTGGTGTTCTTCGCGCTGGTCGCGGGCGGAGGAGCCCTCCAGGTGCCGGACTCGCCCGCCGGGGCCGGTGCGGATCCCGCGGCGGAGAGCGGGGTGTCCCTGGAGGTGACGGCACTGCGCCTGGCCGCGGGGGTGTCGGCCGAGGGTCTCCTGGATGCTCCGGGGGCGAATCTGCTCCAGCTTCCCGTCGTGCTGGACGCCTACTCCCGCTCGCGAGCACCGTGAAGTTGCACTAACCTCGCGAGTTGATAAGCCGAGCCCCCCTTTTCTTCGGAGTTCACGCGAGATGCACAAGGATCCCATCATCGGCATCGACCTCGGCACGACCAACTCGTGCGCCGCGATCGTCGAGGACGGTGGGAACGTGAAGCTCATCCCCTACAAGGGCGGCGAGTACACCATCCCCTCCATCTTCGCGATCGACGACAAGGGCAACGAGTTGATCGGCTACGAGGCCAAGCGCCAGTGGCAGCTCAACCCGAAGAACACCATCTACGGCTCCAAGCGCCTCGTCGGCCGCACCTACAAGAGCGACATCGTCGACGCGATGAAGAAGGTCGTGGCGTACTCGGTGCGCCCCGGCAAGAAGAACGACGTCGTCCTGGACGTGGGCAAGAAGGAGTTCTCCCTCCAGGAGATCAGCGCCAAGATCCTCAACAAGATCCGTGACGTCGCCGCCAACTACCTCAAGACGCCCATCAAGCGCGCGGTCGTCACGGTGCCGGCCTACTTCAACGACCGGCAGCGCCAGACGGTGAAGGAGGCGGGCAAGCTCATCGACCTCGAGGTGGTGCGCATCATCAACGAGCCCACCGCCGCGGCCCTGGCCTACGGCGCCGGCAAGGGCGTGAACAAGAAGGTGCTCGTCTACGACCTGGGCGGCGGCACCTTCGACGTGTCGATCATCGAGATCCGCGATCGCGTCTTCGAGGTGAAGGCCACCGGCGGTGATGTGTTCCTCGGCGGCATCGACTTCGACAACGCCATCATCCACCATGTGCTGACGGACTTCGCGTCGAAGACGGGCATTGATCTGGCCACGGATCCGGTGGCCATGCAGCGCATCAAGGACCTCGCCGAGCGCACGAAGATCGATCTGTCGGCGCGCGATGACGTGCAGTTCAACATCCCCTTCATCACGATGACGGCGCAGGGCCAGCCGCTGAACATCGAGATGAAGTTCACGCGCAAGATGCTGGAGAAGCTGACGAACCACCTGGTGGATCGCACGCTCCAGATGGTGGCGCGGGTGCTGGTGGACTCGGGGCTGAGCACCAAGGACATCGACGAGGTGCTGCTGGTGGGTGGGCAGACGCGCATGCCCATCGTGCAGGACCGGCTGACGAAGTTCTTCGGCAAGACGCCGAGCAAGGGCGTCCACCCGGACGAGGCCGTGGCCGTGGGCGCGGCGCTGTACGCCAAGTCGCTGGAGGACAACTCGAGCATGAAGCTGCAGCTGCTCGATGTGATTCCGATGGCGATCGGCCTGGAGCGCGCGGGCGGGGCGTTCCACACGGTGTTCCCACGCAACGCGCCGATTCCGAACGCCAAGCAGGTGGTGGCCACCACGAGCATGGACAACCAGACCGAGCTGGCCATGCGCATCTTCCAGGGCGATCACGAGATGGTCGCGAAGAACGACATGCTGGGAGAGTTCACCTTCTCAGGGATCCGCCCGGCGCGGGCGGGCACGGTGCAGGTGGAGATCACCTTCGACGTGAACGTGGAAGGCATCCTCACCATGCGCGCCAGGGATCCCGCCACCGGCCGCGAGATGAAGACCACGGTGCGGGTGAGCTGATCGGGTTCTGGCGCGCCTGTGTTCCCTCCGCGCCTATTTCCCCTCGCCCTCCGGGAGAGGGACGGGGTGAGGGTGCGTGCTCATCTGGTTCCAGATCCGTGTGAGCACGGCCTCCGTCTCCTGCAGCACCTCCCGATTCGAGAACCGCAGCACCGTCAGCCCGTGAGACGCCAGGAACGCCGTGCGCTCCGCGTCTCGGGCCCGCTGTTCCGGCTGCGCATGGTCATCCCCGTCCAGTTCGAGCACCAGCTTCGCCTCGTGTGAATAGAAGTCGAGGATGTACGGGCCGAACTGGTGCTGACGCCGGAACTTCACTCCCACCAGCCGACGTGCCCGCAGCAGTCGCCACAGCAGGGACTCGGCATCCGTGGTGTCCGCTCGGAGCCGCCGGCACAGCGTGAGCAACCCGAGTCGATCCAGTTCACCGTGGGACGATCTGTACACGCACCCTCACCCCGTCCCTCTCCCGAGGGGAGAGGGGAAATTGGCTCCAGCCCATCCAAATGAAAAACCCCCGTGCCTCGGTGGGCAACGGGGGCTCTTCTCCGCCGGGAGAAGCATCGGCTATGCCGACTTCTTTTCCTTCTCCATCACCAGCTGGGGCGGCTCGTGCTTGGTCACCACCGTCTCGGTGATCTTGCACTCCTTCACCCCATCCCGGTACGGGACGTCGTACATGATGTCCAGCATCGCGTCCTCGAGGATGGCTCGCAGGCCACGCGCTCCGGAGTTGCGCCGCATCGCTTCCTTCGCGATCGCCTTCAGCGCCTCCTTCGTGAAGGTCAGCTTCACCTTCTCCATCTCGAAGAGCTTCTGGTACTGCTTGATCAGCGCGTTCTTCGGCTGCGTGAGGATCGTGATCAGATCCTCTTCCTTCAGGTCGTTCAGCGTCGCCACCACCGGCAGACGGCCGATGAACTCGGGAATCATCCCGAACTTCATCAGATCCTCCGGCTCGACCATCGCCAGCAGCTCGCCCACGCTGCGCTCTTCCCGGTGGGTGATCTTCGCCCCGAACCCCAGGCCCTTCTCGCCCACACGGCGCTTGATCACTCCGTCAATCCCGTGGAACGCGCCGCCGCAGATGAACAGGATGTTCGTCGTATCAACCTGCACGTACTCCTGCTGGTTGTACTTCTTCCCACCCCGCGGCGTCACATTCGCCCGCGTGCCCTCGATGATCTTCAGGAGCGCCTGCTGCACGCCCTCGCCGCCCACGTCGCGCGTGGCGCTCGGCGTGTCACCCTTGCGCGCGATCTTGTCGATCTCGTCGATGTAGACGATGCCCCGCGCCGCCTTCTCCACGTCGTAATCCGCGTTGTGGAGCAGGTTCTGGATGATGTTCTCGACGTCCTCACCCACGTAGCCGGCCTCGGTGAGGCTGGTGGCGTCCGCGATGGTGAAGGGCACGTTGAGGAAGCGCGCCAGCGACTGCGCCAGCAGCGTCTTGCCGCTGCCCGTGGGGCCCACCAGCAGGATGTTGCTCTTGCTGAGCTCCACATCCTCCGAACCCGAGGGCTTCATCCCCGGTCGAGGCCGTGCCGCCGGCTTCTTCTGGTAGATGCGCTTGTAGTGGTTGTAGACGGCAACGGAGAGGACCTTCTTCGCCTGGTCCTGACCGATGACGTAATCGTCGAGGAACGCCTTGATCTCCATCGGCGTCGGCAAGCTGACCTGCGGCTTGCCTTCCTCGCGCTCGTTCTCGTCCGCGATGATGTCGTTACACAGCTTGATGCACTCGTCGCAGATGTAGACCGTCGGGCCCGCGATGAGTTTGCGGACCTCGCGCTGCGACTTGCCGCAGAACGAGCAGGACAGGTTGACGTGGTGCTCCTTCTTCACTGCCGCCTCCGAGTTCACCGACCCCGGTTCCCCGGAGCCTACCTAGCCGACCACCCTCACCACACCCAAGTTGCCTGGCTGCCCACGTCTCGAACAGCCGTCCGACAAAATATAGGCTCCGGTTGAATCCGCAGGAAGCCCATCTCGGATGTGTCGACCGGCGGGCTGTGCACCGCCGGACGAGGTCAGCGTTGAGTAACACTCGTTCAGGCGTCATTCACGCCCGAAGCGAGCTCCTCCAGGTCCTCGGCCAGGGTGCCCGCCCGCTCAGCGATGGCGTGGGGTACCCGGCGACACCCGGACACCTCGGCGGCCAGCTTCCGCGCCATCTGCGCCAGCTTCCTCACCTGCTGGCTCTCCGGGGGCGGCTCCGGGGGCGGCTTCGGGAAGCGCTCCACGAACTCCTTCTTCAGCTCGTTGGCCGGCTTCTCCGCGTTCCAGATACTGTCACGCAG
This sequence comes from Archangium sp., assembly GCF_036277355.1. GTDB lineage: Bacteria > Myxococcota > Myxococcia > Myxococcales > Myxococcaceae > Archangium. The sequence goes on along the minus strand of NZ_DASUNC010000019.1, from coordinate 118,708 downwards.
TGAACGATACTCCTGCGGCGAGAGCTGTCCACGCTCCTCCGCGTCCGCCAGGACCTCGATGACCTCGAAGGGGGGCGCCTTCTCGGGGAAGTCCGGCTGGGACACCTCCTCGGGGGCCTCGTGCTTGGCCAGGAAGCTGAACGAGCGCGTGAGCTTGAGCACCGTCTGCTTCTTGATGTGCAGCTCCTTCAGGGCGTACGCCTCGAAGGAGTTGTACCCCCAGGCCTCCCACAGGTTCTCGTCCCGCACCTGCACCAGGAGCTTGCCCAGCTCGGCCCAGGTGGACTTGAAGCGCTTGGCCGCCACCAGCACGGTGTGGCGGAAGGTGCCCGGGGGCACGGAGGCGGCCTTCTTCTCGATGTCGATTTCTGCGGCGGTCACCATGCCCACCTGTATCGGGCAGGAAAACCGGGGGGGCAAAAAACCAGCCTGCTACATCCTACATCCGCCCCTCATTTCTTACCGATGGTGAACGCCAGGTTCACCGTCGCCCGCTCCCCCTTGTAGGGCTTGAAGGGCCACTTCTTCATCTCGGTCAGCAGGCAGTCGAAGAGCGGGCCCTTCTTCAGCTGTGGATGGTCCACCCACAGCTGCGCCACCCGGCCGTCGTTGCCGATGGTGAACTCGAGCGGCACCTTGGCGGCGAAGCCCGGACGGCGCTCGGCCTCCTCCTTGAAGCACCGGTACAGCGTGCTCTGGCTCTGCTTCACCACCTTGTTGATGGCCGCCTGGTCGTAGTTGACCTCCGTGGACATGCCATCCGCGTCCGTGATCACCTTGCCCGCCGGGCGCCCACCCGTCGGAGGACGGCGATCCGGCTTCGACACCGCCGCCGACGCCACCTTCTCCGGCTTGCTGTCCGGTCTGGTGGCCTCCGGCTTCTCCGGCGCCGTCTCGGTGGGCTTGCTGGGAGGCCGCTCCGCCGTCTGCTGCTTCGGCTCGCCGGGGTACTCGAACAGCTCCTCGGGCCTGGAGCGCTTCGCCACGGTGATGACCGGCGTGGACACCTCGATGGAGAGCTCGTCCCGCTCGACGCCCGGCAGGTACACCGACGAGTAGCGGGCGATCTGCCACGCCCCCGCCCCGAGCCCGCCGAGCACCACCGCCGCCACGGCCGCCGCGAACAGCCGCTGGCGCATCCGCCGCGCGCGCAACGCCCGGGCCTCCGCCTCCACGCGCTGCTTCGCCGCCGCCTTGGACACGTGCAGCTTGAAGGCGTCCAACTCCTCGAGCTTGCGGAAGCCGCTCGGGCCGGTGGCGGACACCTCCGTCTTCCCGGTCACCGCGCCCGCGTACAGCTTCTCCACCAGTTGGTGGCCAGTCAGGGGACCGAGGACGAGGTCTCCCTGGCGGTAGAGCCATTGGGAATCGAGCTGTTCACGCTCGAGATCATGGAGGTCTTGTGCGGCCGACATGGGCCGGGAAGTATCCCAGGCCGCACGGGACACCACAACGCCCCTTCCACTCCCTCCCGCTCGCTCCCCCCTACCCTCCGTGAAAAGAACCCCCGCCGCTCTGTGGATCTGGTACCGCGGCACCCACTTCCGTGGCTACCAGCGTCAGCCCGAAGGCCCCACCGTCCAGGAGACCCTCGAGGCCTCGCTCCGCAAGGCCGGGGTCCCCTACCCCGTCATGGGCGCCGGCCGCACCGATCGCGGCGTCCACGCCCGCATGCAGGTCGTCAGTGTCCGGCTGCCTCCCTGCTACACCTCGGAGATGCTGTCCGAGCGGCTCCCGCCCCATGTCCCGCCGGATCTCGGCCTGTGTGTCGCCCGGCGTCCGCCCGACGGCTTCCATGCCCAGTGGAGCGCCGTGGGCAAGGAGTACCGCTACCGCATCCAGCTCGGTGGCACCCCTTCCGAGCCCTGGCGGCCCTTCGTCATGGAGCCCTCCGCCGAGCCCCGCCTCCTGGAGGGCCGTGCGCTGAAGCCCGAGCGCGTCGCGGAGTTGCTCGGCGCCGCCGTGGGCTGCCGCGACTTCCGCGCCTTCCACGAGAACTCCAGCCTGTGCAAGCCCCGCACCCTCGAGTCCGCCACCTTCCACGAGCTCGGCAACGGCCTCTTCGAGGCCCGGCTCCGGGGTGATGGTTTCGGGCGCTACCAGGTGCGCTACCTCGTGGGCTCCACCCTGCTCACCGCAGCCGGCGTCCTCTCCGAGGAGCTCTTCCGCTCCGCACTCGACAGGGGCACCTCCATCCCCGGCCTCAAGGCCCCGGCTCAGGGACTCCTGCTCTGGGAGGTGCTCTACCCGCCCGCCGTGGATCCGTTCCCCGCCGAGGAGCGGGCCCGCGCCCCGGGTCTCCCCCTGGCGCCTCCCTTCTCCCTCTCGGCTGACTCGGACTCCGCGGCCGCCGCCTAGTCCACCAGGCGATCCTCGTACTTCGTCAGCAGATCCGAGATCGCCTCCCGCAGGTACTCGCTCTGGCGGATCCTCGTCGAGCGCGACAGCTCCTTCAGTGCATCGAGCTTCTCGCGGTTGAGACGGAACACCACCGAGGTCAGGCGAGGATTCATGTCCATGTGCGTTGTCTCCTACAGGTGCGCACAAAGTCTCACAGACGCATCGGATCGCAAGAAAATCCCCGTACCCGTTGGATCATGTGGGGATCGCCCGGGATCAGAAGCCGATCACGGGCGCTCCCGCGCACGCCGCGCTCTGCTGTAGATCCGATCCGCGCACGGATCCAAATACCGGCCTGTGATCACAGAGGGGAAGCCGGGGTGCGAGATACCCTCACCCCGTCCCTCTCCCGGGGGGCGAGGGGAGGTTTCCGCGGATCAGGAACGGATCAACAGACGGATCAATGGGGGATCAGGGCCGGATCAGCGCGGGATCACCTGGTGGATCAGGTTTCAGCTCACCACGGGCAGCGGGTGGGCGTCCGCGGGCCTCTGGATGCCCGCCGCCTCGTTCATCCGCCCCGAGCGGAACGGCTCGAGGTCCAACGCCACGAACTTGAACCCCAGCGCCTTCAGCGCCTTGTCCACCTCGCGCCGCAGCTCCGCCGACAGGAAGCGCTCGTACTCCTCCGCCGCCAGCTCGATGCGCGCGATCTCGTCGTGGTAGCGCACCCGGAACTGCCGGAAGCCCCGCTTGCGCAGCTCCGACTCCGCCCCGGCGATCTGGAACAGCCGCTCCCGCGTCACCGACGTGCCATACGGAATCCGCGACGCCAGGCACGCCATCTGCGGCTTGTCCCACGTGGGCAGCCCCAGCGCGTGGCTCCACGCCCGGATCTCCTCCTTCGTCAGCCCCGCCTTCGCCAACGGCGACTGCACCGCGTGCTCCTTCGCCGCCTGGTGCCCCGGCCGGTGATCCTTGAAGTCGTCCGCGTTGAAGCCGTCCAGCACCACCTCCAGCCCCAGCTCCTTCCGCTTCGCCTCGCAGAGATCGTACAGCTCCGTCTTGCAGAAGTAGCAGCGGTTCGTCGGGTTGGCCGCGTAGCTCGGGTTGGCCAGCTCGTCGCTCGACACCACCACGTGCCGCGCCCCCAGCTTCGCCGCCAGCTCCCGCGCCTCCCGCTCCTCCTCCGGTGCCACCGAGGCCGACAGCGCCGTCAGCGCCAGCGCCCGCTCCCCCAGCTCCTCCACCGCGATCCTCAGCACGAACGTGGAGTCCACCCCTCCCGAGAACGCCACCAGCGCCGAACCGTGCGCGCGCAACGCGGCACGCATCGCGTCCAGCTTGGGGCGGGAGGAGTCACACAGGGCCTGGATGCGCTCGGGGGTCAGCATGGGGGCACCTCTATAAACGAAGAACCCCCGGGTTGCCCGCGCAACCTGGGGGTCCTCGATGCTCCCGGGCCCGTGCCCCTCCCTCGCCAGGAGGGAGATGGGCCGCCCGGCTAGCGGGCCTTGCGCTTGGGAGCCGCCGCCTTCTTGGCCGCCGGCTTGGCCACCCGGGCCGCCCGGGCCGCCGGACGCGCCTTGGCGCCCTTGCCCGCCGCCGCCTTCGGCGCGGGAGCCGCCGCCTTGGCCGCCGGCGCCGCCTTGCCCGCCTTCGCCGGAGCCGACGACACGCGCGTCACCTCCGTCTTCGTCGGCGGCTGCGCCTTCATCTTCTTGCCCGTGATGATCTTCAGCTCCTCGACCGTCACGTACCCGAGGTCCAGCAGCGACTGGAAGATCTTCCCCGCGCCGTCCTCCACGCTCTCCACGTCCGAGTGGATCACCACCTCGGCCGAGGCCGGCGGCTCATACGGCTCGGTGATGCCGATGAAGTTGGGGATCTCCCCACTCAGCGCCTTCTTGTACCGGCCCGTGCTGTCGCGCTCGATCAGCTTCTCGGTCGGGCAGTCCACGTACACTTCGATGTAACGGCCGATCGTCCGGCGGTTGTCCTCGCGCCCCGCCTTGTACGGGCTCACGCACGGCACCAGCACCGCCACGTTGTTGCGGGTGAGCAGCCCGGCCACATACCCCAGCCGGCGGACGATGGTGTTGCGCTCGTCCTTGCTGTCTCCCAGTCCCTGCCAGAGATCGTCCCGGAGCTCGTTCTCGTCGAGTATCTCCACGTTGCGATCCACCTGCCTGAGCCGGGCCGCGATGTAGGCAGCCATCGTACTCTTGCCGGTCCCGGACATGCCGGTCAGCCAAACGGTAAAACCAGTCGTCTGCGCCATAACGGGTCCCAAACTCCCTGCGCCTCCAGGAGGTTACATCCGTGCCCCCCAAGAGCGCGGCAGATCAAAAGTCGGGGGCGTTATAGACGAAGATCCGGTGCTTTGACAATTCGCACCCACCTTTCCGCAGGTAGGGGGGGCAGACGGCCAAGTGCCCGCCTTCTCAAGGGATTTCCAAGGGTTGATCCGTCTCGAAGTCAAGTAAAAGCGGACGACCTTGAAAAAATCCGCACTCCCACCAGAAAATTTTCACATCCCTGACGGACGCGGAGTGGAGAGCCATGACGAGGTAGGAAACCCCCGGGAGCAGAGGTGCTCCGTCCGGAGCGGCCTGGCGTCGGTCCTCGTCGGAGAACTCCGCACCTGTGTCCACATGGGAGTGGAACACACAGGCCACGTGCTCGCCCCGGGCCTCCGCTTCCATGAGGACGCCGAGCCACTCGCGGGGCTCGAACGCGTAGGCCGTCCGGGAGGTGCGAGGAAAACGCACAGGATCCTGGGCGTGGAGGTCGTCCTGGGCGTTGCGCAGGGGGCGGACCCGCCAGGGCCCCGACTCCCCGGCCCGTAGCAGCACCCCACAGCCCTCCCGCGGGTAGCAGGACGCCAGGTGTCGGATGACGTCCGACAAGTCTTCCGGCAGCGGGGGGCTCACGCGGGCTCCTGGATCAGCCACACCGGCCACAGCGCCGCACCGGCAGGTCCGTCAGCAGGCCCGGTGCCTCCCATCCGCGGGCGCCCAGCACCGGCTCCATCCCGAGCAGCAGCCGCTGGAGGATCAGCGCGCCCAAGGCACCCAGCCCCACCCCGAGCGCTCCCGAGGGCGGAGCCCCCAGCCCGGCCGTGGTGGCCTCGAAGCATCCGGGACACCCCGAGGCGCCCCGGAAGACGGCCACGCCCCGTGTCCCATCACCGCCCAGCGCCACCCAGGGGCCCTCGCCGTCCCATACCGCGGGCAATTCGGCCAGCCGCCCCGTCCCGCGCGCGGGCAGCGCGTCCGCGTTCACGTCCGGCAGCACCCGCGTGAGGACCTCAGCACCCGGCCGGCCCACCTCGTCCGCCCGCACGAGGAAGCCCTCGGCACCGGGCAGCAGGGGCTCGGGGCCTGGCTCCACCGCCGTGCCCCCGGCCGCCACGTACGCCGCGGCCGTGAGCCCCGCCACATCCGCCGCCTTCAGCCGCACGCCTCCCGCCAGCAGCTTCTCCTGCCCTCGCCCCCCCACCTCGCGCAGGAGGATCTGCCTCGAGTAGCGGAGGATCTGCTCCTCGCGCAGCGCCATCGCCCTACCCTCCCGCGATCGCCGGAATGAGCGTGATGCGGTCCCCGTCCGCCACCGGCGTGGACAGCTCCTGCAGGAAGCGGATGTCCTCGTCGTTGAGGAACACGTTCACGTAGCGCCGCACCGCGCCCTTGTCGTCGAACACCCGCGCGCCAATCCCCGGGTGCGCCTTCTCCAGGTTGTTCAGCACCTCGCCCACCGTGGCGCCCGCGACGCGCACCTCGCCCTTGTTGCCCGTGAGGCTCCGCATCGTGGTGGGAATCCGGATCGTGGCCATCTCTCAGGCTCCTCCCTGCTTGCGCAGCAGCAGGCGGTGGGTTCCATCGCCCCGAGGCTCCAGCACGAGCACCTCGTGGCCCTCCTCGCGCGCGTTGCGCGGGACGTTCTTCAGCGGCTCGTCTCCCCGCAGCACCACCTCCAGCACCGCGCCGTCGTCGAGCGCCTCCAGCGCGAGCTTGGTGCGTACGTAGGTCATCGGGCAGACCTCGCGGGTGATGTCCAGCGTCCGGGTCACCTCGTGCATCGGGCACTCTCCTCGGTGAAGACGGGTGGGCGCGGTCGGGAGCAGCCCTCGCAATCGGGAGCCCGGCGCACGCGCACCTGACGGCCCCGCAGCGTGGCGCCATCGAGCACGTGCAGGGTGGCCGTTCCGTCCGCCACCGGAGCCGATCCCGTCAGCCGCTCCAGCACCAGCATGGCCTGCAGCGCCCCCACCAGCCCCGCCATCGAGCCGAGCACCCCCGCCTGGGCACACGTGGGCACCGCGTCCGGCGAAGGAGGCTCCTCGTAGAGACAGCGCAGGCACGGCCCGCCGGGCTCCACGCGCATCGCCTGCCCCTGCATCCGCAGCACCCCGCCGTAGACGAGCGGCACTCCCGCGGCCACCGCCACATCCGACAGGAAGAGCTTCGTGGACGTGCCATCGGTGGCATCCACCACCGCGTCATGGGCCCGGAACAGAGAGGCGGCGTTGCGATCGTCCACCCGCTCGGCGAGTGCCTCCACCCTCAGGGCCGGGAAGGCCCGCCTCAGTCCCTCCGCCGCCGACTCCACCTTGTGCCGGCCCACGTCCGGTGTGCGGTGCCAGAGCTGCCGGTGGAGGTTCGTCACGTCCACCCGGTCCGGGTCCACCAGCGTCAGGTGCCCCACCCCCGCGCGCGCGAGCGCCAGCGAGGCCGGACAGCCCAATCCGCCCGCGCCCACCACCAGCACCCGTGCCGAAGCCACTCGTTCCACGCGCGCGACCCTCGCCGAGCCCCTGTCCGCCGTCAACCCCGCTGGCGAAAAGCCGCCCCGGCCCGCACCCGAACGAATATCGTCCCGCCCCGCTCCGTCGCCATCCCGAGCACCTCCACCCGCCTTTCCTGAGGACCCATGAGACACGCGCTCGCCCTCCTCGCCGTCGCCCTGCTCGCCACCGGCTGCCCCAAGAAGACCGGGGAGAACCAGCCCGCCGACAACCCCTCCGCCAACGATGCCGGCCCGCAGACCGGCTCCACCGGGGCCACCCTCACCGCCCCCACCAACGCCGGCCCCAAGGGCCAGGGAGACACCCAGGCCACCACCGAGGCCTGCGTGGACCGCTGGCTCCAGGAGCACAAGCTGGATCGCTACGGCAACGCCGAGGGCACCATGTACGCGGGCGGAACCCCGCTCTTCAACGAGGCCACCGGCGAGTCCCGGGACCGGCTCGAGTACGTCTTCGCGCGCCAGCCCGAGGCGCGCAAGGCCTGCGCCACCCCGTCCGCGCAGTAGCCCCCGCCGCCTCCCGGCACCAGGGAGGCAGGCATCCGCTGAAGTGGTGGTATTCCCGAGAACCCGGCAGGTCCCTTAAGCTGCCGGTCCGATGGAACCCGCTCTCGCGCTCGACGACCACAACCCCGACTCGCACCGGCGTGCTCGCGTGCGGGCGGTGCTCGATCGGCGCAAGCTCACCGACAACATCTCCGCCGAGCAGGCCGCCGCTTCCTGGGAGCAGGATCGCTTCGTGGCCCGGGCCCGCGCCCTCTTCTTCGCGCGCCTCTGCTTCCTCACCCTGGGCCTGGCCATCCTCGCCGTGCCCGCGTGGTCCCGCTACTTCAACTTCCAGGGCAACTTCGCCTTCGCCGGCTACTTCGCCATGCTGCTCTACAGCGTCGCGAACTACACGGTCATCGACCACCCCAAGGCCGGCCGCTGGGTGACGTACATCACCCTGTGCTTCGATCTGCTCATCGTCGTGGTGCTCATCAACAAGCCCCAGGTCGGTGGCGGTCTGCAGAGCCCCCTGCTCGGCACGCAGCTGCTCTTCACCACCCTCTTCGCCATCCTCTTCCCCAAGCCCATCGCGATCCTCCCCTCCATGCTGGCGCTGCCCATCACCGCCCGCCTGGATCTGCTCCTCAATCGCGAGGTCACCGCCGTCGAGGTCCTCACCCTCCTGTGGTACTCGGCGCTCAACTTCACCATCGTCTACGTGCTCGTGTACCTCAGCGAGCGCGAGGCCGCCTCCCACCGCGAAGTGGTGGAGCTCCAGGGCGATCTCAAGGAGCTGGCCGTGGTGGAGGAGCGCAGCCGCCTGGCCCGCGAAATCCACGACGGCCTGGGCGCCTCGCTCTCCTCGATGATCATCCAGGCCGAGTTCATCCTCGGCATGGCGAAGGACGACTCGCTGCGCTCCGAGATCCAGGAGCTCAAGAGCACCGCCGAGGAGTCCATCGAGGAGCTGCGCCGCAACCTGCAGATGATGCGCGAGGACTTCGAGCTGACCCAGGGGCTCGAGGACTACGTGAAGACGTTCGGCGATCGCACCCAGGTGGACCTGCGCTTCGAGCGCACCGGCCTGCCGCGCAAGCTGTCCCCGGATGCCCAGCTCGCCCTCTTCCGCATCCTCCAGGAGTGCCTGTCCAACGCCGTCAAGCACGCCCAGCCCAGGCAGGTACAGGTGAAGCTCGACTACGACCTGGACACGGTGCACCTCTCCGTCCGCGACGACGGCAAGGGCTTCGATCCCAAGCAGACGCCTCGCGGCCACTACGGCCTGCTCAACATGCGCGAGCGGGCCATGAAGCTCGGCGGTACCCTCATCGTGGACTCGGCGCCAGGTAACGGCACCCGCGTATCCTTCTCCCTCCCCTCCAGCCCATGACCGACGCCACCGCGCCCTCCCCCATCCGCGTCTTCGTCGTCGAGGATCAGACGAAGATCCTCAAGAACCAGCTCCGCCTGCTCGAGAGCAACCAGGACATCACCATCGTGGGCACCGCCCTGTCCGGCGAGGCCGCGCTCGAGGAGGTGCCCCGCGTCACCCCGGACGTCCTCCTGCTGGACCTGGGCCTGCCCCGCATGAGCGGCATCGACGTCACCCGCGAGGTCAAGGCGCGCTGGCCCCAGGTGGAGATCCTCATCTTCACCATCTTCGACGAGGAGGACAAAGTCCTCGAGGCCGTGAAGGCCGGCGCCTCGGGCTACCTGCTCAAGGGCACGCCCGCGGACAAGATCATCGAGGCCATCAAGGAAGTGCGCGCCGGTGGCACCGTCATCCAGCCGAGCCTGGCGCGCCGGCTGCTGCGCCACTTCCGCGTGGAGCCGGACTCCAGCCCCGTGCCCACCGAGCCCGTGGCCCCGCCCGCTCCCGCCGCGCCCGAGACTCCCGAGCCGCCCGCCGCGGCCGCCGCCTCCGAGGCCAGCGAGCCCCTGCTCAAGCCGCTCTCCAATCGCGAGACGGAGCTGCTCCAGCTCATCGCCAAGGGCGTGTCCAACAGCGAGGCGGCCCGGCTGCTCAACCTCTCCAAGGCCACCATCCGCACCCACCTCGAGCACATCTACCGCAAGCTCGAGGTCACCAACCGCGTGGAGGCCGTCACCGAGGGCATCCGCAAGGGCCTCATCTCCGTGTGACGGGCCCAGGCCTTCCCCGGAGTCTCACCAGGCGGCGGTGATGCCCGCGATGATGCTCGAGTAGGACTCCTCGGCCACGCCGTTGTCCGTCCAGCCGCGCCGGGAGCCCTGCCCCGTGAAGCGATCCTTGTAGGACTCCAGCCGGAAGCGCGCGGAGTAGCCGAACGGGCCCCACAGGTCTCCCGCCACGCCCAGCTCCGCCGCCCAGCCCAGGCTCGACACCGCGTCGCCGTAGTCACGCACCTCGGCCACCCGCGAGCCATCCGTGTCCGCCCAGAGCGACTGCCCGGGGTTGGGCCGCAAGAAGAGCTGGCCCGCGCCCTCGATGCGCACCGCGCGCATCAACGGCACCGACACGTCCAGCCCCACCGCCGGGTAGAAGCGGTGAACCACCGGCAGCGGCGTCTCCAGCCGCTCGCCCACGTCGAACTCCCGGCCGAGCGCCCCCAGCCGCACCCCGGCATGGCCCCACAGCGGCGTCGCCTGCGTCCCCAGGTCGAAGAAGTAGCGGTACGCCAGCATGGCCCCATAAGCCGTGTCCGTCGCGTACACCTCGCGCTCGGGCGTCTCGCCAATGGGCGTCGACACCTGCACCGTCGTCCGCGCGAAGCTGCGCTGGAAGCCCAGCGTGAGCCCCACGCCCCGCAGCAGCGTCGGCCAGTGCGCCAGCGGGAACACCTCCGCCTCCGCGGCGAGCCCCGCGTACGGCGCGTTCGAGGTGAAGTCCGCGATGTCCCCCAACTGCTGCTCCGGAGGCAGGGCGTCGTACTCGCTGCACGCCATCACGCCCGGCCGCGCGCAGTACCGGCGCCACGTCACCGCCGCCCCGAGCAACACCTTCACCCGCGGCGGCAACCGGCCCGCGTCCGATGCGGTGCCCCCCTCCTCGGGGAAGCCTCCGCCACTGCCCTCGAGCTCCGTGAGGTACGTGTGCGACTCCTCGTCCAGCTCCTCCCAGGCGGGCACCGGGGCGGACTTCGCCTCCGGAACGAGCACCGGCTTCGGCGCGGGGGGCGTGGCCTCGGCCCTCGGCGCGGACTCCATCGGACGGGCCGGCTCCACCGCTTCCGGCTCGGCCTGACCCGCCGCATGGGGCTCGGACGCGGGCGGCTCCACCGCGGGCGCCGGCTGGGGCGCGGGCGTGGGGCTCGCCACGGATTCGGACGGCTCGGGTGCCTGGGTCTCGGACGGCTCGGGGGCGGGCGGGTTCGAGACCAGCACCACCTCGAGCACCGCCCGGGTGAACTTCTGGGCCTCGTACTTCGGCAGCAGCCCGCGCTGCAGCACGAACTCCCCGGTCCACACCTCGTGGCCTTCCGCGTCGAGCAGCCGGGCGTTGAAGGTGCTGTAGGTCCGCCCCGCCGAGCCCGTGAGCACGGCGTCCACCTCGAGCTTCGGCGCCAGACGCGCCACCACCCGGGGATCCACCGAGGCGGGGCCTCGCATCTTCAGCTTCGCGGCGGCCATCGCCCAGACCGCGGGCGGCAACACCTTCACCTTGCGCGTCTTGCGCAACAACCCCGTCACCTGGGCGCGCAGCTTGTTGTTCTTGTCTCCTTCGAGCGCGGAGACGGCCACGCGCTCGGCGCGCGCGGCCTGCGAGGTGAGCATCAGGGCCAGGGCCAGCACCACGCCCCAGCGAGACAACCAGCGTCCAGAGGCCATCATGGATGGCCAGCAGACTCACCCACCGTATGGGCCGTTGTCCAGGCTCGTGGCGCCCGGGCGTCAGACCTCGGCGACCGTTGGTCCAGGAGCGATCACTGGCTGCGGCGCCGGAACCGGCTGGGACACCGCCACGGGCACCGCCACCGGCACGGGCACGGGAGCGGACACCGCCGGCAGCACGGGCGGCAGGATGCCCAGGAAGTCACGCCGGTAGATGCGCACCATGGCCATGAAGAGCGAGGCGATGAGCGGCCCCACCAGCAGCCCCATCATCCCGAACACCGCCAGCCCGCCGAACATGGACAGGAAGACCAGCAGCGGGTGGAGCGCCATGCGCGAGCCGCACAGCTTCGGCCGGATGACGTTGTCGATGCTGCCCACCACGAAGGCGCCCCAGGCCAGCAGGAAGACGCCCTCGTTCACCTTGCCCGTCATCAGCAGCACCCCCCCGATGGGGCCCCAGACGAGCGCCGTGCCCCCCACCGGAACCAGCGACACCAGCACCATGGCCGCGCCCCACACCCCCGCGTGCGGCACCTTCACCAGCAACAGCCCCACCAGCCCCATCGCCCCCTGCACGAAGGCGGTGATGGTGTTGCCGTAGACGATGGCGTGCGCCACGTCGGTGAACTCCTGCGCGAACGCCTGGATGTAGCGCTTGTCCAGCGGCACCAGCTGCGTGGACTCGGCCCACAGGCGGCGGCCATCCAGGAAGAAGTAGTACATGGCCACCGTCATCAGGAACAGATCGATGATCAGCTCCGTGCCGGCCCCCAGCAGATCCTTGAGCACCGAGGCCCCGCTGGTCATCGCCCCCATCAGCGCCTCCTCCGTCCGCGAGCCGTGCAGGTTCGCCGGCACGTAGCGCCGCAGACCCCTCGGCAGGCTCGCGGCGAGCTCGCCCTGCTCCATGCGGTCCACGAGCACCTGCGCGTGCTCCATCAGCCCGAGCATCTCGCGCGCCACCAGCCAGCCCACCACCGCCAGCGGCACCAGGATGAGCAGGAAGACGGCCACCGTGGACAGGCCGGCGCACAGCGAGGGGTACGCCCTCAGCCGCGTGCGGAACAGGACATCCTGCAGCGGCCGGAACAGCACCACCAGGAAGCCCCCCAACAGCACCGGCATCAGGAAAGGAATCAGGATTCTCGAGAAGAGAATCAGCGCCAGGGCGAACAGCCCGGCGAAGATAAGATTGGACCACCGCTTCGTGTCGAGCCCAGTCACGCCCACCCCTCCCCCACGACACACCCCACGACATCCCGCCCAGGACGCGACAGAACGTAGGAACGTCGCTTCTCAGCGGGAAGCCGGGGGTCCCTACCCGAGGTAGACGATCCATGACTTCTGGACGCTTCCGCTTCCCCACCTTGACCCTCACGTTCGCCGGAGCGCTCCTGCTCGCCTCCGGGTGTGGGGGCACCTCCCAGGGCTGCATCGACTGCCCGCCCATGGAGGGCCGCTACGGCCTGGCCCTGGACCCGGGGACACTCCCCTCCGCCTGCGAGGGCGTGCCGGTGGATCTGCCCGTGGGTCCCATCGACGTGAGCCGCCAGGGCAGCGACGTCACCGCGAACCTGGATCGCATGACGCTGCGCGGCACGCTCTACGCGACGTACGACTTCAGCCTGGTGGGCAACAGCCTGGGGCAGGACATGGATGGGGGGACCCGGGGGCCCGACTCGGCCATCCTCTCCGGGCGCTACATCCCCGCGATCGGGGATGGCGGCGTGCCCAGACTGGTGGGGGACTGGCAGGGCAACTACTCGAGCACCACGGCCGGCAATACCCGGCGATGCTCGGTGACCCGCTCCTTCACGGCGACCCGCCAGTAGGCAGGCGAGCGTGCTCGCGTGGAGCGGGTCCGAGGCAACCGAGCGAGATTACTTCTTCTCGCCCTCGGCCGCCTTGGCCGCCTTGCGCTTGAACTGGCGCTTCCACTTCTGCTTGATCTTGTTCTGAACGCGGCGGTGCTTGCTCTTGCTGCGGGCCATGTAGGCGTCTCCTGAGAGAGGTAGGACAAACGAGGGGCGCCTAACTACCAGAAGATCCACCGGATGAGGAGTCCTCGATATCGTCCGGTGCCGGACGGGTGGGATACGGGATGCCCTCGGCCCCCCGGACCTCGGTGGGGAGCACCGCTCCGGCCGTCACCTCCCCCTCCTTGTCCACGTCCGCCGGCTTGTCCCGGCCCACGGGGGCGCTCGTCTGCTGGGGGCGCTTCTTCACCGAGGCGAAGATGGGCCGGCAGGCCTGCACGAAGCGGCGCACCTCGTCCAGGGGCAGCGCCGGGACGTAGTTGTCGTTCACCCCCTTCATGGAGGTGGCCATGCACATGGCGTTGAGGATGGCCTCCTCGGTGGCCTCCATGACGGCCTCGTAGAGGGGGTCCAGGCGCTGATCCAGGAGGATCTTCAGCTTGTAGACCATCTTCTGGGTGCGCCGGGGGATGATGTTGGCGGTGGAGAAGCCGACGACGATCTCCCCCGAGCCGTGCGCCGCGTAGCTGCCCACCCGGCCGATGCCCAGCGACACGCGCTTGCACAGGCGGTTGATCTGATGGCTGAGCAGCGGGGCGTCCGTGGCCACCACCGCGATGATGGAGCCGTACGTCTGCCCGCGCCGGGGCGTGTCCTTGAACTTCTCGGCGAGCACCTCGCCCACGGGCAGGCCGCCCACCCGCAGGTTGTGCATCTTGCCGAAGTTGGACATGACGAGGACGCCCAGGGTGTAGCCGCCCAGGGCCTCGGGGAGCTTGCGCGAGGCGGTGCCGATACCGCCCTTGAAGTCGCACGTCACCATGCCGGTGCCACCGCCCACGTTGCCCTCGGGGACGGGGCCTTCCGAGGCATTGCGGATGGCCTCGAAGACGTGCTCGGCCCGGACGTGCCGGCCGGAGATGTCGTTGAGGTAGCTGTCGTCGCACTCGCCGACGATGGGGATGATGACGTCGTGCTCGTCACCGATGCCCGGGTACTGCTCCACCATGTGGCGGGCCAGGGCGTCGGACGCGGCGCCCACGGACATGGTGTTGGTGAGGAGCATGGGCGTCTCCACCAGGCCCCACTCCAGGAGCTGCGTCATGCCGGCCACCTCACCGGCGCCGTTGAGCACGAAGCCGCCCCCGTTCATCCGCTCCATGAAGATGTTGCCGCGGTTGGGGAGGATGGCGGTGACGCCCGTGCGCACGGGGCCATGGCCCGGCCGCAGCGGCCCCTCGCCCCGGATGATGGTGCTGTGCCCGACGAGCACGCCCTCCACGTCGGTGATGGCGTTGTGCCGGCCCGTCTTGAAACGGCCCAACGGGATGCCCAGCTCCCGGGCTCGGACGCGCTTCTCGGTGGGCTCGCTCTCGGGTGGGTTGGCCATGGGGCGCCAACCTAGCCGAGGCGCTCTCCCGGTCAATTGCTCGTTGCGCGCATCAGCCCTCGTAGCAACAGACGCGTCTGCTCCAGGGCCAGTGTCTCGGCCTGCGCGACGGTGATGACCCCCGACATCTCCAGCTTCCGGTCCACCAGCAACGAGCTCAGCCCGTGCACCAGCGACCAGCACGTCAGCGCGAGCGGCAGGGGCTCGCCCTCGCGGAACACGCCGGCCCGCTGACCCTGGGTGATGGAGTCCACCAGCAGACCGAACGAATCCGTGTCCCCGCCGGGCGGGCCCAGCTTGGGAGGCTGCGTGAAGTGCGGCCCGAACATCACCCGGAAGTGCGCGGGGTGCTCCACGGCGAAGAGCACGTAGGCCACGCCGCACTCCGCCAGACGGCCCTCGGGCGACGTCTCCCGGGCCATGCGCTCCTTCATCCGGGCCGTCATGACGCGGAAGCCCTCCTCGGCCACCGCCACCAGCAGCGCTTCCTTGTCCTCGAAATGACGGTAGGGCGCCGCGTGCGTCACCCCCGCCCGCCGGGCCACCTCCCGGAGCGACAGCGCCCCGAAGCCCTCCTCGGAGATGAGCGCCAGCGACGCGTCCAACAGCGCCCGGCGCAGATCTCCATGGTGGTAGTGGGGCTTCTCCGCCGTCTTCTTCCGGGTACCACGCATGGCCATGGCACGAAATGTAACCACCGTTCACGTCCCATGTGAACGGTGGAAACTTCTTCCCCTCTACTCCGAACCCCAGGTGGCATCGCGGATGAGACCATCGATCTTGCTGGGCGAGAGATCCCGGGCCACGACGTCCTGCCCCTCGTTCAACGGCCAGTAGCCGACGAGCCCCTGCTCGTTGCCCGTGAAGGTCCGATCCTTGTCCGCGCGGACCTCCTGCTGGCCACGGGGCAGGTTCCAGATGCGCACGTCGCGGATGTCTCCCTGGAAGAAGCGCTCGCGCCCACCGCCCCGGGCGCCAATGGCCCAGGAGCCATCCACGAAGAAGGCGCCGAGCGGCTGGGGCGCGGACGCCACCAGCTCGCCATCCCGGTAGAGCACCCAGCGGGCACCGTCGTAGACGCCAGCCAGATAGACCCACCGGCCCACGTCCGAGGGGGGAACGTCGGCGCTCGTGGAGAAGTCCTGCCCGTTGAAGGAGCCGACCTGGTACTTCCCGCCGTTGATGCGGAGATAGACCTCGGCGGGAGGCGAGTTGGTGTGGCCGTGGACCACGATGTTGCGGATGCCATTGAGGGACCGCGGACGGATCCACGCCTCGATGGTGATGGGGCCGAAGAAGATCAGCTCCCTCGGGTTGCCCAGCTCGATATAGGACTCCTTTCCATCGAGGGTCAGGAACACCTGCTTCGCCGGGGCCTGTCCCGCCTCGCCCGCGCCGCCCACGCCCTTGTCTTCGTCACCCCGGCCGCGCAGCGCGAGGAAGGTGCCCAGGGCGATGACGAGGATGCCGGCGGCTAGCGCGATCCACGCGAGGGGCCACTTCCTCTTGGGCGCGGGAGCCTGGGGAAGTGGGACCTGGAAGCTCGCCGAGGGCCCGACGGTAAACTCCTCGTCGGGATTGGCCACGTTCACCATGGAGAGATGGAAGGCGTGCTGCCCCTGGGGCGTGCCGGGAGGAACGTTCACCTTCACGGTGTACTGGTGGGTGCCATCGGGAGGGAAATCGCGCTCCGCCTCCCCGTCGAGCGCCAACCAGTCCCGCGAGGTCGTTCCCTCGGGCTCGACGACGGCCCGGCCCCGGACCGGCCGCCCCAGCGCATTGGAGACCGTGAAGGTGAGCTCTCCCCGGCCCGAGCCGTCCAACCGGATCGAGGAAGTGGACGTGGTAATGGCGAATCCGCGGACCATGCGCGCCTCCCTTGAAGACGAGTGCCTGTCTTCCACTTCAAGGGTGGAGATGGGCCGGAAAGGACGTGATGCCCTGGAGGGCAGGATGCGGCTCCCTCCACGGACGAGGAGACGGGCCCTCGGCTCCTTGTCGAACCCGGGGTGGGAAGCCATCATCCGCCCATGATGCCGATTGCCGCCGCCGCGCCCCCGCCCTCCCCTGGAAAGCCGTCCTGGCTCAACGCCTACCGCGACTTCACGAGGGACCATGGCTTCCAGCCGATGAGGCTCGAGGGCCGGCTCCCCGAGGACTTGAAGGGCACGCTGGTGCGCGTGGGCCCGGTGAGCTTCGGCGTGGGCGAGCAGCGCTATGGCCACTGGTTCGACGGGGATGGCGGCGCGCTGGCGGTGCGCTTCGCGGAGGGTGGTGCCTGGGGAGCGGCCCGGGCGATCGACACCCCGAGCATCCGGGCCGAGCGCACGGCGGGCAAGGTGCTCTACAGCAACTATGGGACGGCGGCGCCCTCGCTGTGGCGCCGGATGTTCGGCGGGACGAAGAACGCGGCCAACACCTCGGCGATGACGTGGAACGGGCGGCTCTTCGCGCTGGTGGAGTCCACCATCCCCACGGAGCTGTCCCTGGAGGACCTGCGCACCCTCGGAGAGACGACGTTCGAGGGCGTGGTGGGCCCGGCCTTCTCCGCGCACCCGCACCGGGTGGGCTCGCGGCGGGCGGCGTACAACTTCGGCGTGCACTACGGGCGCGTTCCCCTGCTGGACCTGTACGAGCTGCCCGACTCGGGCCCCATCCGCCGGATGGGCAGCGTGCCCCTGCCCGGGATGGTGATGATCCACGACTTCATCGCCACCGAGCGGCACCTGCTCTTCTTCGTGGCCCCGATGCGCATCCGCATCTTCCGGGTGCTGCTGGGCCTGGGCAGCTTCTCGGACAACTTCGATTGGCGGCCGGAGCTGGGAACGGAGGTGCTCGTCATCCCCATCGACGAGCCCTCGAAGGTGATGCGCTTCCAGGCGGAGCCCTTCTACACGTGGCACTTCGGCAACGCGTTCGAGCAGGACGGGCGCATCGTGGTGGACTCCGTGCGCTACCCGGACTTCGGCACCAACCAGTGGCTGGCCGAGCAGATCCACGGGTGGGCCTCCACGGACGCGCAGGGCCGGCTGCACCGGACGACGATCGACCCGAAGGCGGGCACGCTGCGCACCGAGCAGATCTCGGATCGGCGCTGCGAGTTCCCCGGGGCCACGCCGTTGCTCTCGGGGGCGCGCCACCGCTACGTGTACCTGGCGGCGCACTCGGGGCAGAAGGCGTGGCGGGGGCCGCAGGACGCGCTGGTGAAGGTGGACATGGAGACGGGCCGGGAGACGGTGGTGACGCTGGGGCGCGAGCACTACGCCTCCGAGCCCGTGTTCATCCCGCGCCCGGGCGGCTCGGCCGAGGACGATGGCTGGCTGCTCGCCCAGACCTACGACGCGACGAGCGACCAGACGTACCTGGCGGTGCTGGACGCGAGGACGCCGGAGGCGGGCCCGGTGGCGCGAGCCTGGCTGGACCACGGCTTCCCGTTCACCTTCCACGGCACCTGGGTACCGGCGGCGTAGCGTAACCCGATGGCGTCACTGGCCAGCCGGGCCGGGCTCCTCGTACGATTCCGGCATGACGACCTCCGCCGCCGTGAAGTCCGCTGGAGAGCACCCGCTGCTCGCCACCCTCCGCCAACTCGCGCCCAGGGTTGCCGCCCGCTCCGAGGAGATTGAAACAGCCCGCCGGCTGCCAGCCGATCTCGCCCAGGAGCTGGCCCAGGCCGGGCTCTTCCGCATGGTGGTGCCCGAGGCCTACGGAGGCCTCGAGCTGCACCCGGCCGTTATCATCGAGGCCGTCGAGATGCTCTCACGGGCGGACGGCTCGGCGGGCTGGTGCGTCATGATCGGCGCGTGCACCGCCATGTGCTCGGCGTGGCTGCCCGAGCCGCAGGCCCGCGTCATCTATGGAGCGCCGGACGTCATCACCGGCGGAGTGGCCGCCCCCATGGGCCGTGCCGAGCTCGTCGAGGGAGGCTACCGGGTCACCGGGCGTTGGCCCTGGGCCAGTGGGAGCCAGAACTGCCGCTGGCTCGTGAGTGGCGCGGTGGTGACGAAGGACGGTGCCCCCCAGATGCGTGGGCCCGTGCCCGAGGTGCGCCTGTTCTTCTTCCCCAGCTCGGACGTGACGCTGCACGACACCTGGCACGCCTCGGGCCTGTGCGGCACGGGCAGCGGCGACATGGAGGTACGGGACGTCTTCGTGCCCGCCGATCGGAGCATGTCGCTCGTCACCGAGCGCCCGCGTGTCGCTCGGCCGCTCTACGCCTTCCCCGCCTTCGGACTGCTGGGGGTGGGCATCCCGGCCGTCGCGCTCGGAATCGCCCGCCGCGCCATCGACGAGCTGACGGCCCTGGCGAGCCAGAAGAAGCTCATGGCGCACGGTGGCCAGTTGCTGGCCAGGAGGGCCGCGGTGCAGGAGGCGGTGGCCGAGGCCGAGGCCACGCTGCGTGCCGCGCGCGCCTTCCTGCTCGAGACGGTGCACACCACCTTCGAGGCCGCCACGCGCGGCGAGGTGACGGTGAAGCACCGGGCGGAGCTGCGGCTGTCCTATACGCACGCCATGCGGAGTTGCGCGCGCGTGGTGGACCGGATGTACGACGCGGCGGGAGGCACGGCCGTCTACCGCGCCAGTCCGTTGCAGCGCTGCCTGCGCGACATCCACGTGGCCACGCAGCACGCCATGGTGGCCCCGGCCACGCTGGAGCTCATCGGCAGCGTGCTGCTCGGAGTGGAAGCCAACACGGTCATGCTCTGAGCGGGCCGTTCGTGCTGCCCGCCTTCCGTGGGCGAGGGCTGTACCGGGCGCTCGTGACCGCGCGGCTGGGCTATGCCGCCGGACGGGGCATTCCCCTCGCCACCGTCCACTCCCGCGCGAGCACCTCCGGGCCCCTGCTGGAGCGCCTCGGCTTCGAGACGCTCTGCCGGTTTCCGATCTTCACCAACGACTGACGTCCGCCAGGTCCCAGCCCTGTCTCAGTGAGCCTTCATGTCCATGCGGACCGGCCCCTCGCCCGAGGAGGACGACGACCCGGAGCCCGAGCCCGTCACGGCCTTGTTGTCCTCGGCCATGGCGGCCTTCTCGAGGGCGGCCTTCTCCATGGCCAGCTTCATCAGCGCGCTCTCATCCGCCGCGCGGCGGGCCTCGCGCTCCTTGTAGCGGCGGATGGCCGGGGCCATGATCTCGCCAATCAGGCCCCGGTAGTCCATGCCGGCGCCCTGCGCGATGAGCACCAGGTCGCTCCACCCCGGAGTCAGACCCGGCAGCGGGTTGCACTCGATGAAGTAGATGCGGCCCTTGTCGTCCATGCGGAAGTCGATGCGCGCCACGTCCCGGCATCCCAGCGCCATGAACGAGCCACGCGCCGCCGCCCTCAGCTTCTCCAGCAGCGCGGGCTCCAGCTTCGCGGGCGCGTCGTAGCGGATGCGATCCGTCCAATCCAGCTTGTGCTCGAAGCTGTAGATGGGCGTCTTGTCCGCCTTGTCCAGGAAGACGATCTCCATGGGCGGCAGCACGCGCGGGCGGCGCTCGCCCAGCAGGCCCACCGTGAACTCACGCCCGCCGATGTACTCCTCGATGAGCGCCGGCTGCTGGTACTTGGTGACGATCTCCTTCACCACCTCGCGCAGCTCCGCCTCGTTGTGGCAGACGCTCTTGCTCACCACGCCCTTGGAGGAGCCCTCGGCCACCGGCTTCACCATCAGCGGGAAGCTGGTGAACTCCTTGTTGAGCCGCTCCTTGCCCGTGTGCATCAGCTGGAAGTTGGGCGTGTGGATGCCCGCCTGGCGGACGATCTTCTTCGCCAGCGCCTTGTCCAGCGCGATGGAGAGCGTGGCCGGATCCGAGCCCGTGTACGGGATGTCCAGCAGCTCCAACATGGCCGGCACCTGGCTCTCGCGGTTGCGGCCCTTGAAGCCCTCGGCGATGTTGAACACGATGTCCAGCGGCGTGCTGGCCAGCACGCTGGGCAGCTCCGCCGTGGCCTCCAGGTCCACCACCTCGTGGCCCCACGAGGCGATGGCCTCGCGGATGGCCTGCAGCGTGGTGGGCGAGTCGTACTCGGCCTCGCTGTCCTCCACCGCCTGGCCGTCCAACGCCGGCTTCACGCGCTTGACGTTGTAGGTGAAGCCCACGCGCAGCGGACCCGACTTGCGCGCCGGCTTGCCCTGGCGCTTGCCGTCCTTGATCTTGTTGCGCCGCGCCGCGCTCTGGATGATGGCGCCCACCACCCCGTCCAGGTGCATGCCCTCCATGGCCGCGGCGGCGTAGATGCCCGCGCCCGGCTCCAGGCTCGGCAGCGCGTTGATCTCCAGGAAATACGGCACGCCCGCGTCGCTGAGCCGGAAGTCGATCCGTCCCAAGTCCCGGCAGTCGAGCGCCTGGAAGATCTTCTTCGACATGGTGCGCATCTCCTCGGCCACCTTCGGAGGGATGTTGGCCGGGGCGCGCACCTTGACGGCGTTCTCCTTCTTCGTCTTCAGCTCGTAGTCGTAGATGGCGTACTTGCGGCCGGCGATGGCGGCCGGATCGATGTCGTACTCCGTCGGGCTGAGCACGCCGTCATGGTCGTTCTGCACCGCCGCCAGGTACGGGACGGTGATGTCCGTGCCACTGATGAACTCCTCCACGAGGACGCCGGCCGGGTAGCGCGCCAGGGCCTGGGACACCTTCTCGCGGGCCTGCTCCAACGTCTCGGCCACCGAGTCCTGGGTGATGCCCTTGGACGAGCCCTCGAAGTTGGGCTTGATGATGACGGGGAAGCGCAGATCCTCCGCCTTGAGCTCGGTGAGCTTCTCGACGAACTGCCAGCCCGGGGTGCGGATGCCGTGCTTGGAGAGCACCAGCTTGGTGAGCTGCTTGTCCAGCGTCACCGCCAGCGCGTACGCGTCCGAGCCGGTGTACGCGAAGCCCAGCTCCTCGAAGAGCGCCGGGTAGAAGGCCTCGCGGAAGCGGCCGCGGCGGCCCTCGGCGATGTTGAAGATGAGGTCCGGGCTGTACGCCTCGAGCCGCGCGACGGTGCGGGAAGCCGGGCCGCTCACCTCGAAACGCTCGAGCCGGTGGCCGAGCCGCTCGATGGCCGAGGCCAGCGTGTTCACCGTCTCTTGAGTGTCGAACTCCGCCTCGTCTTCCGAGTCGGACAACCGGAGGTTGTACGTCAGCGCGATGCGCAAGGCTTTCCCCTTCTGGACTTCTTGAAATGGCGGATCCGGCGGAGCCGGGCCGCGGACAAGAATCTGCCTGGGACGCGAGCGGCCGTCACAGGTGTGCGTGCTGCAACCGTTGCTCCGGCGACGACCTTCCCGTCCACCACCTGCGTCTGGGCCCAGGTATCCCCCAGCCGCCAGCCGAGCGGATCCCTCACCACGCGCAGGGCCTCCACGCCGCCGATCACCACGAGCCCCGCGAGGCCCACCACCAGCCCGAGGGGCTTCGGCATCATCCCCAGCAGGACGATGAGGGCCAGCGGGGCGTTGCGCAGGGTGCTGTCGCGGTGTCGCGCGGCGGACTGCGTGGGCAGGTGCATCACCTTCACGCCGAAGATGCGCTTGCCCACGCTCTGGCCCTGGAGCATGCCGTCGGCCAGCAGCAGGAAGAGCAGCGCCACCACCTCGCCGGCGGCGCCGCAGACGACGCAGAGACCCCAGGCCACCGCGACGTCCACGATGCGCGCGCCCGCCCGCATCCACAGCGAGGCCTTGGGATAGGGTGAGCCCGGAAGCTCGTCGCCGTCGTGGACCACGCGCAGGCCGGGCCGGCGGTGGGTGGAGAAGACAGGATGGGAGGGGCTCACTCTTCGGGCTCCAGGATGAGGCCCCGCTCGGGGCGCTCGGGCTCGTCCAGGCCCGCGAGCTGCGCGAGCCGCTCATGGGCGCTCACCATGCCCGGAGGCCGCTGGTACGGCGAGGACGAGGCGGCGGCGTTGCCGGTGAAGTCCGGCGAGGCCACCAGTTGGGCCGTGGGCGAGCCCGTCTCGGACATCTGCCGCAGCCGGCCGCGCGCGCCCTCCACGTCCTGGGCGGCGGGCTCTCCCTCGCGGGTGAAGAAGACGAAGGCCATGGCGGGCCGCTTGGAGGACTCGCGCATGGCGAACTGCACCCCGTCCAGGGTCCACCCCCGGAGGCTCCACTCATTCACGGTGCGCTCGAGCGTCCCCTCGTCCACGGTGGACAGCTCGACGACCTTGTACTGGAGGGGCCCCGCGGGCCGCACGGCGGAGGCGGGGATGGCGGTGCGGGCGGCACCCGGGCGCTTGCCGGCACGGGGGGTGCGCCGGGTCGCCGCCGGGGGTGCCGCCTTGCGATGGGGGGGCCGTTTCTTCTTGCGGGTGGCCATGTGCCGATTCTGTAGAGACGCCGTGCCCGACCGTCAACCGAGCAGCTTCGCGGCTTCCAGCGCGTGATAGGTAATGATGAGATCCGAACCCGCGCGCTTGATGGAGGTGAGAATCTCCAGCATCAGCCGATCTCCGTCGATCCACCCGTTCTGCGCGGCGGCCTTCACCATGGAGTACTCGGCGGACACGTTGTAGGCCACCACCGGCACGTTCACGCGCTCGCGCACCCGGTGGATGACGTCCAGGTAGGACAGCGCGGGCTTGACCATGATCATGTCCGCGCCCTCCTCGATGTCCAGGTCCGTCTCCTTGAGGGCCTCGCGCACGTTGCCCGGGTCCATCTGGTGGGTGCGCCGGTCTCCGAACTGGGGCGTGCTCTGGGCGGCCTCGCGGAAGGGCCCGTAGAAGGCCGAGGCGTACTTGACGGCGTAGGAGAGGATGGGGACCTCGGTGAGCTTCACCTCGTCCAGCGCCGAGCGGATGGAGGCCACGCGCCCGTCCATCATGTCCGAGGGGGCGATGATGTCCGCGCCGGCCTGGGCGCACGTCACGGCCATCCGCGAGAGCAGCGGCAGCGTGGCGTCGTTGGCGACATGGCCGCCCTCGATGATGCCGCAGTGGCCGTGGTCGGTGTACTCGCACAGGCACACGTCGGCGATGACGAGCATGTCCGGCAGCGCGTTCTTGATCTCCCGGATGGCGCGCTGGACGATGCCCTCGCGCGCGTAGGCCTGGGAGCCCTGGGCGTCCTTGTGATTCGGGATGCCGAAGAGGAGCACCGCGGGCACGCCGAGCGCGTGGGCCTGCTTCGCCTCGGCGACGGCATGCTCCACCGAGAGGTTGGAGATGCCGGGCATGGAGCCGATGGGGCGGCGGATGTCGCGGCCCTCGACGACGAAGAGCGGATAGATGAAGTCCGAGGGCGCGAGCGTGGTCTCGCGCACCATCTCACGGAGGGCCGGGCTGCGGCGCAGCCGGCGGGGTCGGTGGATCGGATGAGCCATGTGCCGACGGTATAAACCGTTGGCGGCCACCGGAAAGGAAATCTCCTGATGGGGCTGCTCAGACAGCAGCCAGGCGCCAGCTCTCGTCGAGCCAGCTGCGCTGCCTGGACATGCGAGCGGCCATGCGTTCGGCGAGCTCGGCCTCGTGGACGGCGCGGGCATAGCGGGTCCGGGCCGCCTCGGTGTTCTCGCGCAGACCGCGCTCCGCCTCCGCCAGCTCCCGGCGCGCCGCGTACAGCTCCTGCTCCATCAGCTTGATCGTGGACATGGGGTGTTGCCTCCTGTGCTTCGCGGCTTGTGCACACGCCGGGCCATGCAGGGGCGCCCCGCAAGGGCGCGAAACCACGAAGGCCGGAAAAGTTGGGACCTCCAAGCACCCGGAAAAAAGGTGCGAACCGCATTTCCCGGGTGCGCAAAGGGGCTCGCGAGCGGCCGGGACACGGGCTCGGGTGCTGGCTCGTGTGGCATGCAGGGCAATCGCGGGCCGGGCTCCGTCGTAGAGTGCGCATCGTGCCAGCCATCGAAGTGATCGGACTCCGTAAGACCTACCGGCGAGCGTTCCGCGCCGGACACGAGGCGCTGCGGGGTGTGGACCTCTCCGTACCAGAAGGCAGCGCGTTCGGGCTGATCGGCCCCAACGGCGCGGGGAAGACGACGTTCATCAAGAGCATGCTGGGAATCGTGCAGCCCACGGAGGGGACGGTGCGGGTGCTCGGTGGCTCGCCGGAGGATCCGCGAATCCGGGCGCGCATCGGCTACCTGCCCGAGCGGCTGCACCTGCCGGGCGCGTGGCTGGCGCCGGCCTTCCTGGGGACGGTGGCGGGCCTGAAAGGACTGAAGCCGGACAAGGCCGCGAACCTGCGCCTGCTGGAGCGGGTGGGACTGGGGGACGCGCTGGGCCGGCGCATCGGCGGGTACTCGAAGGGCATGCGGCAGCGGCTGGGGCTGGCGGCGGCGATGCTGGGCAGCCCGGATCTGCTGATCCTCGACGAGCCCACGGACGGCATCGATCCGATGGGACGGGTGGAAGTGCGGCGGATCCTCCAGGAGGAGGTGCAGCGCGGCACGACCCTGTTCCTCAACTCGCACCTGCTGGCGGAGACCGAGCGGCTGTGCGACCGGGTGGCGATCCTCGGCAACGGCAAGGTGCTGCGCGAGGGGCGGCTGGAGGAGCTGGCCCGGAGCGGTGCGCGGTGGGTGGTGCGCTTCGCGCCGGGAGCGGACGCGGGGGCGCTGGGCGCGGCGGGCTTCACGGCGGCGGGCACCGAGGGCCAGTACCACGTGGAAGCGGCGGACGCGGCGGGGCTGAACGCGGCGCTGGACAAGGCGCGGGCGGCGGGAGCGCTGCTGGTGGAGCTCAAGCGGGACGGGCAGGATCTGGAGAGCGTGCTGGCCTCGGCCATGGGGGTGGCGGCATGAACGGCGTGTTGGGAATCGCGGGGTACGTGTTGCGCGAGGCGGTCTCGCGCAAGTTCATCCTGGCCTTCCTGCTGGGCGTCACGGGCGTGCTGGTGACGCTGTCGCTGAGCCTGAAGATCGAAGTGGTGGACGGGGCGCTGGCGGCCTCGCGGCTGTTCGGCGAGGTGATGGACATCAACATCCGCGCGGTGGACGTGGCGCTCAAGCCGGTGTTCATGGCGGCGGCGGCCCTGGTCTTCTACGGGGGCATCCTGTTCGGCATCGTCTCGTGCTGTGACTTCGCGCCGAGCCTGCTGTCGCCGGGGCGCATCGAGCACCTGCTCGCCCTGCCCTTGCGCCGCTGGCACATCCTGGCGGGCACGTTCGTGGGGGTGATGACGCTGGCGCTGCTCGGGTCGCTGTACGGCTCGGTGGGGCTGGTGCTCATCTTCGGGGTGAAGACGGGGTACTGGACGGTGGGGCCGGTGATTTCGGCGCTGCTGGCGTGCGTGAGCTTCGCGGCGGTGTACGCGGTGATGCTGACGACGGCGACGCTGATCCGCAGCTCGGCCCTGTGCGCGGCGCTGGGAGGCATCACGCTGGTGGCGGGCGTCATCGCGGGCTTCCGGACGAAGATCGCCCCCTTCCTCGAGGAGGGCGTGAGCCGCGAGCTGTTCAAGGGCGTGACGCTGGTGCTGCCGCGGCTGTCCGCGCTGGCGAAGGCGGGAATGGACCTGGCGGCCTCGACGCCACTGGGGGTGCAGTCGCTGACGATGCTGTTGGCGGGAGTGTTCGTGTTCGGCCTGGGCGTGCTGGCGCTGGGCTTCTGGTGGTTCGAGGGGAGGGATTACTGATGCAGCAGCGGCGTCGTGGACTGTGGCTGGTGTTCGCGGTGGTGCTCTTCGGCCTGGCCGCGTGGCTGATGCTGTCGGGACAGGGCGAGGAGGAGGCCCCTCCCCCGCCGAAGGTGGCGTTCCCGAACCGGCTGCGGCCGGCGGAGCGCGAGCGCATGGAGAAGCGGCGCACGTACGTGATGCCCGCGGTGATGGACGCGGGGACGGTGGCGGAGCAGAAGCCGATACGGCCGAGCGATCCGGTGCTGGCGGCGCTGCCCCGGGGCAAGGGGAAGACGGCGGTGGTCATCGAGGCCAACGCCATCCGTCACTCGCCCATCGGGGAGATGCTGCTGGAGTGCCTGATGAACCGGGAGGGCGCGGAGCTGGAGCGGTTCAAGAAGGAGACGGGCGTGGACCCGTTCCAGGACCTGGACCGGATGGTGCTCACGGATGATGGGGTCATCCTCTCGGGCAACTTCGGGGACGAGCGCCTGAAGAACCTGCTGAGCAGCCGGGGGGCGACGCACTACGACTACGGAGACGAGGCGCGGCTCTTCGAGCGGCAGTACGAGCGCAAGATGCCGGACGGGAGCGTGGTGCGGCGGGACGGGCCGCAGATGGGCCTGTGGAACAACCAGATGCTGGTGTTCGGCCGGTCGGCGGACGGGGTGAAGCAGGTGATCGACCGGGTCGAGGGCCGCGGGCCGGACGAGCCGCCCGTCATCTCCGAGAGCAGCACGTACGGAGAGATGTATGGGGTGATCTCGACGGAGCAGCTCAAGAAGCTGTTCCCGCAGGAGCAGCAGGAGCTGGCGGCACGGCTGGCCGAGGTGGCGGAGAACGTGGAGCTGCACGTGGACGCGAGCTCGGACTTCGCGATGACGGCGCAGGTGAAGGGGCCGGACGCGGACAAGGTGACAGACCTGGGCAAGTCGCTCGGAGGCGCGCTGTCGCTGGCGCGGATGAAGGCGCAGACCGAGGGCGAGAAGGAACTGGCGCAGCTGCTGGACTTCGCGAAGGTGCGGCCGGACGGCAACGAGTTCAAGCTGGAGCTGGCCGTGCCGCTCGAGACCATCAAGCAGCAGCTCGCCTTCTGCCGCGAGCAGCAGGGCGCCCAGAACGAGAAGCCGCAGGAGGCCAGCCCCACGCCGTGAATTCCGGGGTCGAGCCGAGGGGCCCGGTCTATGCCGGGCTCTCGGCGAGCGGAATGATCTCCCGGTGGAGCGCCTGCTCCTTCAAGGCGAAGCGGAGCAGGCTCGTGCCATCGTCCCCCTCCGCCCAGTAGGCCCCGATTCCCTCGAAGAGCGCCTGGTTCTGCTCGGGCCAGCTCGTGGGGAGGAAGACCCGGAGGACGCGCGGATCGTAGAAGCGGAAGTAGAGTTCCCGGTTCGCGGAGTCCTTCACCATGAGGAACTTGCGGAGGTGGCGCCGCACGTCCCTGAAGGGCCGCTGGCTGGACAGGAAGATCCCCCAGTTCCTCCCCCACCCCTCCTGAACCAGCGACCGCAGCAGCCGCGAGTCCCTGGGCAGATGGACCACGTAGGGCGCGATCTCCGCCATCGCCTCGCCCTGGGCTCCCTCATAGAGGGAGCGATACGCCTCTACCGATTCGCGCAGCAGGACGAGGATCCGCTCATCCCGCGCCGCATCCAGCACCGCGAAGAGAGGTCCGGTCAGCCCGGAGAGCACATCCAACGCGCGTGCCTTGCGCTCGGCGGATTCGGGGTCAGCGGGCGAAGGCGGAGGGGTATTGCCTTCGAAATAAACGGAGAAATCGGTCTGGCCCGCGCGCACCCAGGCTCCGTGGGAGACCTCTGATTCATCCACGAGTTGCCCGTTCAGCAGCGTGCCCGCTCCACTTGCCAGGTTCTTCAACTGGCACGTCGCTCCATCCCAAGCCAGCTCGAAGTGCAGAGCGGACACTCCGGTGTCGCCGACAACCACGAACTCCGCCGGCTCCGCCCTGCCAACACGCAGCACCCGCCCTGGCTCGACCACCGCCTTGTGGCCCGCGTTCGCGCCCCAGCGCACCTCGACGATGAGTCTCTTGTCTGTGCCAGCAGCCGTCACTCCACTCTTCCCTCCCGCCATAGACCGAGTGCCTGCCTATCCGGGTCGCGGTGCGAGGGCCTCGAGTTCCATGAACTCATAGACTCGTGCTGGAGACTTCTGTACCAGGCCAACCTGTAGAGGAACGAATGTGGATACGCCCACCTCGACCCTGCGCTCCCACTCCTCGTAGAGCATTCTGTCGGCAAGCTTCTCGTTCTCTTTGCTCTCCCTCAGCGCAAACTCGTCATCGGGCTCCTTTTCCAGCGTGTCTTGCCCGGTCGCGATGCGTACGAATTGAGAGTCCACGAACTCCGTTTCACTCCAGAACCGGACCCCCTTGGGCAGCACAGAGTCGAAGCACTCCCGAGGCAGGAATTCTTTCGCCAGTTGAAGGACATGTTGGCTACACAGGAATTTGCCAAACCAACGAGCGTAGGCAACCGCTTCCTCGTGATACACGTCGGAAACAAATTCTGTCTCCTGCACGGAAGCGAAGCGCGCATCCGTCGACATGAGATCCTTGGCCTTCAAGAAATGTTGCTGGCGCAGCCTCCACCGCGACAGGGCCGCGAAGCCTTTGAACTGCCACAGATACGCAGGATGCGTACTCAGCCAGAACCATTTCTTGGGATCGGCTTTGTTGTTCCCAGGCACCAACACCATCATCGCCATCTCAACGATGTCGAACCACAAATCTCCGGGCTTGGCAGTGCCCGGCAACACGGCTCCCACAAAACACTTGCGCCCAAGCCAGGGTGTTTTCTGCGCGGTATATATCACACCGGGCCCACCCTCGAAGTACGCCTTCAAGGCTTTCGCCTCATCGGTCAAATCCGCTTGATGAAGCACTCCAATCAGCGAAGCTACGGCCCCAGGAGCAAACCTGGTTTCGAGGTACTGCCGATACATAGAATCGATACTATTGACCTTGGACACTTGCCAGAACCTCGCCAATATCAATTACCCGAACCAGAAAGCTTGGGCGGCTCTACGCTGCCTCTCAATGGGAAGCTCGACCCCTGCTTGGCAGCGCGCCCCATCGCTGCTTCTCCCCAGGTCGTTGGCAAATCTCCCTTATTGTATTTCACTCCAGTCACTGGATCCGTGAATGTCTTTTGGAATTCGAAGCGTTGCGCAACATCAGGGGGAAGTGGATCGCTGGCTGCGTGAATGTTGGCGGGAATCTCCTCCAGACCGGCCTCTCGGGCCGCCATGATCCGGCGATGATCCAACGTTTGGTATTGCCCATCGCCCCAATCCACCATGTCAGGGGGATCGCTCTTCGTATTCCAGCCATTATTTCGCATGTCATTCGCCACATCGCTGATAGAAGCCTTGTCCCCCGAACTGCCCCTCATTTCCGGGTTGACCGTTTTCTGACTATAACGAACCTGATCGAGACGTACGGTGGTGCCCTTCGAATGGCCTACTGGTGCCTCTGGCTGCGGCACCGGCGGTTCCGGAGTCTCCGCGGGCGGAGCCTCACGAGGAGCGTTCCGGCTCTGCTTCCACTTCATGTATTTAGCCCCAACGCCCGCGGTGACAGCCCCCAATCCCACGGATATGCTGAAGCCCAACCAACTCCACTCTGCTCCCGGGCTGGCGAGCCAGTCGCCAATGTACCCGATGGCTCCGCTCGCAGCGCCTGCGCCCATGAAGGCCAGCGCCCCCGCCGCCGCAGGCAGGAACACGAAAGGCAACGAAGCAACGGCACCAACTAGCGCGCCTTTGCCCATCGCCTTGAGGATACATAGGAAGCAGAAGTCCGTCTGATTGAGCGCCTCGTTCAAGCCGAAGCCCACGGCGCCTGCGGCGGCGCCTCCCAATACGACCGCAGCTGCCGTCACCGCCAGGGCTGGCAGCGCCAACGGAGCCAGCAGGGCACCAACGGCAACTGTGACGGCGATGCCAACTACGGCGCTGGCCGCTATTGAGGCGACTGCACTCCAACTCCAGCTCCAGAGTCCCTGCGGATCCGCCGAGTTGATCGGATCATTGCTGGCATAGCTGTAGAAATGGAGCCCATTCAAGTACGTGGTGGGATCCTGGGTGAGGTAGCGCCCCAGCAGCGGCGAGTAGTACCGGAAGCGGTTGTACTGCAGCCCCGTCTCCTCATCGTGATACTGGCCAGGAAGACGGAGGGGGTTGGAAATCCGCTCCACCAGGACCGACGCTTGGCCATAGGCGCTGTAATCCGCGGCCCAGACGACGGAGCCGACCTCGTTCGTGAGACGGATCGGGACACCCCGGTGATCCGTGTGGTAGGAGTAGATTCGGCCATCCACACGCATGGCCAATGGCGTGTATGTCCCCGGGATGTAGAGGAAATCACGGGTGATAGTCCGGCTACCGGAGCGCTCCACCTCACCGATGAGCGTCTCACCCGCCCAGACGTAGCGTACCTCCGCCGCCGCCGTGCGCTTCCAGATGCGGCGTCCGAGCGCATCGTACCCGTAGGAAACTCTCTGCCCACCGGGCCCGTGCGCCTCCACGAGCAGGTTGCGGAAGTTATAGCGATAGATCCACTCGCCCGCGGAAGAACGCAGGGACACGAGGTTTCCGCGTGCATCGTAGCCACACCAAGTGTCCCCCTGTTGAATCAGCCGGTTGACGGAATCAAAGGTGGCGCGCTGCTCGTTCCAGCGCACACGGTTGCCCGCGAGATCATACGCGAAGCGCTCTCTCAGGCCGGGGTTCTCGGAATCGACCTCGAGAATCTGCCCCTCGGAATCGTAGGTGAACCGTCGACTCCCGAAGGCGGAGTCTTTGCAGGACCGCAGCCGGGCCTCGGCGTCATACTCGCATGTATACGAGAAGAGATCCCGAGCAGTGGCGAAGTTAGATCGCCGGGTCACTACCGAGACAGGCAGCCCGAGCTGTGATTGCCGGATGACGGTGGTCAGGTCATTGGGACCGGATAGTTCTATCGTCCGATCATCCGCGCCATATCCGAAGCGGTAGAAATCCCCCGTCCAGAGCCGAATGCTCGATGGACGCTGGTCCGCGTCCAGGGCGAACTCGACCCGCTCGCCGGAGGGATACACCAAACCCGTCAGCGCCCCTGACTCGTCATAGTCATACCGGACGACGAGGTCATCCTGGTGCTCCTCAAGGACGTGGCCCTTGTCGTCATACACATACTTGACGGTGGAACCCTCGGTGGATGTCTCAACGAGCCTGCCACCCTCATAGACCCGCGAGAGCCTCTCTCCACCACCGTAGGTAATGACGACGGGCTGATCCTGGTCGTCGTATTCGATGTAGGCCAGCAGTTCGGAGCCAGTGAAGATCCGCTCGACGAGCCCACGGGAGTTGTACACATACGACTCGTACGAGCCATCCGCGCGGATGGCTCGATCAGGACGGCTCCACCGGCCATACTCGAACTGTGTCCGATGGCCATTCCCATCACGGATGGATTCGAGCAATCCCCCGGAGTCGTACTTGTATTCAACCCCGGCACCCAGCCGGTTGCCCACGGCCGATATCAACTGCGGCGTCTTGTATTCGTAAGTGCGTCGGGTCCCATCGGGGTAGATGATTTCGTTGAGCAGTCCCTGCTTGTCGTAGCCTACGTCGAAGAGCTTGTGAGAGCCCTGCGATGTGCTGGTGAGCAAGCCTCGCGAGTCATAGGACAAACCAAGGCGCAGGCCCTTGGGGTCGGATAGAGCGAGCAGCTTTCCCTGGGAGTCATTCTCCAGCCGCCAACGGCGACCCAGGGGGCTCGTCACACCATTGACGAATCCATGCCCGTCCAACGTGTACCGGGCTTGGTTGCCTTTGGGATCCGCCACCAGCACATCGCCGGTCGCAGACTCCACGGAGGAACTCAGCGAGGACGACTGGAACGACCGGGCCAGCGACTCAGCCAGGAAGTGCTTGCGCAGCGTGGACAACTGCGTGTCATGAATTTTCAGCATGCCGATGGTCCTGGTGGACGCTTACGACCCGGCCTTGGTCACGAAGGGCGCGCCACCCGCCGACGCATCCGCCATGCACTTGGACTGAGCTGCAACGCCGATGAGCACCGTCGGACAGCCCGCGACCACCACTCCACCATGCGAGGTCGGATCCCCCAACCGCGCCGCGGGCTTGCCTCCGATGATCACCGTTGACTCACCCTGGGAGATGGAGTCCGGAGGCCCCACGCACACGGCCATGTCACCCACTCGTGCCGCGGGCATGTAACCGATGAGCACCGTTGACTCACCCGCCGATACGGGCCCTCCCACATGGGGGACCGGGCCCGGCTCCGACTTCGGGCAGGTATGCATGTCACTGATTCGAGCAGCTGGAGGCATGGAGCGCTCTCTCCTCTGAAGCAGTTGTCACTGGACTGAGTCCACAGGGTTGGGTTTCACCTCGGCGGCTTCCTCTGATGTCGCGAGTGCTGCACCGCTGTCGGAGAACACCACCCCCCCCTGTGAATCCCGGCAAACGCCACGTTCAGTGTAGCACTCGATACCAGCGATTCTCAGAGTGAAGGCGGAATTTCGACCCGAGTCCCAAACGACTTTATGGCCAGAGTGAAAAGTTCACTCCACCATCGCGCTGACCTCGCGCGAGAAGGCCTGCTCGTCATCGGCGTGGATGACGAGCGGGGGCAGCACGGTGAGCCCGGTGGGCGCGCCCTTCACGGCGTGCATCAACACCAGCTTCGCGGGGCGCCCCGCGCGCGAGTGCACCATGCGCATGGTCCTCGGCTCCAGCTTCGCCGCGTGCAGCACGGCCATCAGCTCGGACAGCCGCGAGGCCGGGTACACCCCGCAGAAGCTCCCGCGGCTCCTCAGCAGATACGCCGCCGAGCGCGCCACGTCCCGCAGCTCGCAGGAGATCTCGTGCCGCGCCAGCGCCTTCTCCATGTCCGTGCTGATCCTCCCCTGCTCCCGCGCCCGGTACGGCGGGTTGCACAGCACGTAGGAGAAGCTGGCCTTCGGGAACAGCCGGTCCACGCAGCGCAGATCTCCCCGCACCAGCGACACCTCCCGCTCGCAGCGGTTCAGGTGCACGTTGCGCTCGGCCAGGGAGAACAGACGCGGCTGGAGCTCCAGCCCGGTGATGCTCTCGCAGCCCAACCGCCGCGCGAGGATGAGCGGGATGATGCCGCAGCCGGTGCCCAGGTCCATCAGCCGGCCCCGCACCGCTCCGGCCTCGTAGACGGCGAAGTGCGCGAGCAGCACTGGATCCAACGTGAAGCGGTAGCCCCGGCGGCGCTGGAGCACCCTCACCTCTCCCCCGCAGACGGAATCGAGCGTCTCCCCGGCCCCGGGCCGGAGCTCGAGCGGCATGCGCTGGGGCCACGCCAACGCTTCTGTCAGCAGGGCACCCACCCCGCTCCTAGGCCTCCGGATCCAGGAACAGGAGCCCCGCGGGCGGCGCGGGCTCCACCCGCAGCGTCTTGGGTGGCAGCGACTGCGCCGCCTCCATCACCGCGCGCACCTCCCACAGGGGCGGCGGGTTGAGCGCGAAGCCCACCTGGAACGTCCCCGCGTGGACGCCGCGCACCAGCGAGTCCAGCCCCTGCACCGCGAACACCTGCGGGTGTCCCGGATCCTCGGGGTCCTTGATGCCCAGCACCGTGCGCAGCACCAGCGCGTTGAGCAGCGCCAGGTCCAGGCTGCGCAGCGTCGGATTGCGCGGCGCGGCCTTCAGGTGCGCCAGATCCAACCCCTGCCGGAAGCGCAGGATCTTCCCCCGCCCTCCGGGCAGCACCATCAGCACCGCGTGGTGTCCGCGCACCAGCGTCGCCAGCCGCTCGTTCGCCAGGGCCACGCCCCGAGGCGTCGTCAGCGGCTCGTCCAGGTCATGGATGCGCGCGTACGCCGTCACGAGCGCGAGGAAGGTCTCCTCCTCGAAGGTCTCCAGGCCCTGGATGGCGCGGTGCACCGGCTCGAAGTGCAGCCCGGGATCCGACAGCGGCACGATGGCCGCCAGACTCGGCCTGCGCTCATCCAGCTCGGCCAGGGGGCGCAGGGGCGCCTCGTCGAGCACCGCCTGGATGCGCCGGGCCACGGGCGAGGGCTCGATGCGCCGCAGGGACACCGGGGCGTCCTCGAAGGTGCCCTGCCACACGGTGCTGCTCAACTCGGCGGCCTCGGCCAGCAGGGCCCGGAGCACTCCATGGTCGTCCGCCGCCAGGGTGACGGTGGGCTCCACCTGGGCCGAGCGGGGCCGGTAGGGCTCGTGCTCCAGCGGCTCGGCCGCGTCCGGCGCCAGGCCACACAGGAGGAAGCGGACCGGAGGCCCTCCGAGCCGGCCCGCGGAGCTGTACACCTCCGCCAGGTACAGGGCCGGGCGGGAGTCGCGCAGGACGGAGCCCGCCTGCCTCAGCCGTCCCAGCTCCGCCGTGGGGTCCACCCTGTCGAGCAGCGGGCGGATGAAGGCGGAGCGGGGCGGAGCGTTGAAGGGAGAACCCTCGTCATCGGCCGCCAGGTGCGATTCGAGCGAAGGAAGCAGGGCTGAGAACGGGAGGACGCGCGCCATATGGGAAAAAATGGGGCCCCGCTTCCCCGCCCGCCACGACGCCCTCTCGGGCGCCCGGCAGCCGAGCTACCACCACACGCAGCGGTAGGGCTTGGAGCGCGCCGGGCCGAGACCCAGCGGGCCCGGACGCTCGGCGGCCTCCTCCCACAGGAGGCTCACGGTGGCGATGGCGCCCGCCGAGCCGAGGAAGGACAGCACGTACGGGGTGGGCTGATCGAACCCGCCGAGCACCAGTCCGGACAGCAGCAGCACCACCGCGCCCACGCCCACGCCGAAGATGTCCGCCCTCAGGATCTGCCCGGGGCTGGGGTCGTATTTCATCGTGGCCAGCGCGAGCGCCGTCGCGCCGATGCCCGGGGTGATCAGCAGGGTGTCCGCCCACGCCTTCCCGGAGATCTTCGTGCCGGAGAAGTGAACGACAGCCAGCAGCAGCGCGCCGTAGATGAGGCCCCACCCTCCTCCCGAGGCCACCAGCATGCCGTCATCGAGCGGCAACTGGCTGCCGGCAACGGTCGCGGTGAGCCACGCACCGAGCTCGGCCCCCACGAAGGAGGCCCAGGCCAGCGCGGTCACATCGCGCGTGAGCATGTCCACGAAGCCCGCGGCGAACATGCCTCCGATGAGGGAGTTGCCGATGCCGAAGTAGCCCATCGGCTTGTCGATCCAGTTGTAGAACTGCCACCACGCCGACGCGCCGAACCCGAGCCCCGCGCCGAGGAGCGTGCCCGCCAGCATGGCCTCGCGGGAGCTGCGCTCGAAGCTGAAGCCGTTGGCGATGCCCTGGGTGAAGAAGCCGCCCAGTGCCCCCATGACGGAGTGGTGCAGGATGAAGGAGAGGCTGCCCGGCCCGGAGAGGAACGCGCCGTAGCGCAGGTGGCCATCGAGGATGGCCCCGTTGGCCTCGGGCTCATCGGAGGCCCGGGGCGCCGCGGGCGGCAACTGTCCTTCCTGGGTGAGAGGTGCCTGGGGCGCGGTGCGCAGCGAGGCCGTGTCCGGCGGCTGCACCGGCGCATCGGAGGCGTACTGCGCGCGGGCCGTCCCCGGCATGGCGAGCAGGAGGACAGCGGCGAGGGACAACCAACGGGTCAACGGGGACACGCGAACCACTCCTTGTCCGGACTCGGCGGCATCAAACCCCAATGCACGGCCGATGCAGCGGGAATCTCACCTTCTCCCAGAGGGAGAGGGTGGACAGAGCGTCATCGGAATGTTGACTTCCGCGCGCCCGGCGGCGAGACCCGGGTTCCCCTCCCGCTCCGGCATCCCTGGACCGGGCGGGTCCATTCACGAACCCAGGAGCGCCATATGGGCACGATGAAGTTCGAGGTCCCCCACTCCCTCCCGAAGGACGAGGCCAGGAAGCGCGTCGAGCAGCTCCTCGAGTACTGGACGGAGAAGTACGGCGTGAAGGCCAACTGGGCCGGGGACGGCGCGAAGGTGATTGGCAAGGTGATGGGCATCAACCTCGATGCCAGCTTCACCATCACCGACGGCGCCATCCAGGGCGAGGGCACCGACCCCGGCATGCTGCTGCGCAGCCAGGCCAGGTCCTACCTGCAGAAGAAGTTCACGGCCGCGCTCGACCCGAGCAAGGGCGGCCTCGACGACGACAAGGGCCTGGCGTAGCCGGCTACAGCAGCGGTCCCTCCTCCAGCGCGGCGAGCGCGTAACGCGCCGCGCGGGAGATGGACTCGGCCGAGTCCGGCAGCTCCGGATAGTGGCCGGCCAGCTGGCGCTGGGGGAAGCGCAGCTGCGAGATGGCGTTGCGGTAGTGCCGCCGCGCCGCCTCGTGATCCTTCAGCCGCTCGTGCACCTGCGCCATCAGGTAGTGACCGATGGCCAGCGAGGGCTCCAGGAAGAGCGCCTTGCCCAGCTCCGCACGGGCCTCGGCGAGCTCTCCGGCCTGCAGCTCCGCCAGTCCGCCGAACACCCGCGCTTCCACGCACAGCGGCTCGCGGTTGATGGCCTGCGCGAAGGCATCCCGCGCGTCCACGACACGTCCGCTCAGCGAGTAGATGTTGCCCAGGGTGAGCAACGCGTCCAGGTGGCCCGGCTCGTCCGATAGGAGCTGCTCCACGGTGGCCACCGCGGACACGAAGTCACCGCGCTCGATCATCCGCACGGCGGCGTTGAGCCGCTCGCCCGGCGCCAGCATCAGCGACCACGCGGGCATCTCCCCGGTGCGCGTGCGGCCCGCCTCGGCGCCTCCGGTGGAGGCCTCGAGCAACTTCCGGGGCGGCTCCTGGGGGCCCGGGGGGAGCGCCGGAAGAGGCGCCTCGGGAGCCTTGGACGCGGGCACCTCCACCGTCTTGCGCGCTACCGAAGGCACCTTGGCGGACGTGTCGAGCGTCGTCTTGAGGGCCCGGGTCGACGGGAGCAGCGCGGAGTGGGACTTCGTGTTCCCGATGCCGATGGGCGTGCGCGGCGCCAGCGGCTTCACGGGCCGCCGGTAGACGAACGCCCCTTCCATCTCCACCATCTCGAAGCGATCGTAGACCTTGAAGAGGCTCTCCGAGTAGCCCAGCAGCAGCAGGGCCCCGGGCCGCAGCGCCGCGAGGAAGCGATCCATCAGCGCGCGGATGGTGGGCAGATCGAAGTAGATGATGACGTTGCGGCAGAGGATGAGATCCAGCGACTCCGGCTTCACCTTCTCGAAGACGGGGACGGCGAGGTTCTGCCCGTCGAAGCGCACGTAGTCCTTGAGCGAGGAGACGATCTCGTACCCGTCCTCTACCGGCCGGAAGAAGCGCGTGCGGCGATCGCCGTGCATGCCGGCCACGCGGCGGGCCGAGAAGCGCCCCTGCTTCGCGGCCTCCACCGCGGCGAGGTTCAGGTCCGTGGCCCACAGGTCCACCTCGATGGGGAGCGCGCCCTGCTCGGCCAGCACCATGGCCAGGCTGTAGGGCTCCTCGCCGGTGGCGCAGCCCGCGGACCAGATGGACACCCGGCGGTTCTCCCGCCGCGCCTTCCACAGGGCGTCCGGGAGGATGCGGCTCTCCAGCGCCCGGAACTGCTTGGGATCGCGGAAGAACTCGGTGTGCCCCACCGTGACGAGCGGCAGCAGCGCGCGCAGCTCGTCCTCCGCGGAGCGCAGCAGCTTCACGTACTCCTCGGCGTTGACGATGCCCACCACGGGCATGCGCGTGGACAACGCCAGCCGGAGGCTGTGGTAGCCGTCCGGAGTGATCTTCAGCCCCGCCCGCTCCAACAGCAGGGACGAGAGCTGCTGCAGGGCCTTGGAGGTCACCGTCAGCATGACTGTACCCACTGAACGAGGGTTGGACCGATCTGCTCGAGCGGCAGCACTTCCTCGGCGGCCCCGAGGCGCACGGCCTCCTTGGGCATGCCGTACACGGCACAGCTCGCCTTGTCCTGGGCGATGGTCCGCCCGCCGCGCTCGCGGATCTCCTTGAGTCCGCGGGCACCGTCGCGGCCCATTCCGGTGAGGATGACGCCCAGCACGCGCGTCCCGAAGGACTCCGCCGCGGACGTCAGCAGCACGTCACACGAGGGCCGGAAGCCTCGCACCGGGGGACTGGGATCCAACACCAGCCGTCCCTTGGGACGCACCACCAGGTGCGAGCCCGAGCGCGCGATGTAGACACAGCCGGGCACCATCTCCTCGCCGTCGGTGGCCTCCACCACCTTCAACGGCGATTCGGAGCCGAGCCACTGGGCCAGGCCCTCGGTGAACCCGTGGCTGATGTGCTGGCAGATGCACACCGGCGCGGGGAAGTCCTTGGGAAGCATCTTGAGCACCACGGAGAGGGCCTTGGGCCCTCCGAGGGAGGAGGCAATGACCACCAGGGGGTACGGCGCCTCGGTGGCCGCGGGACGGACGTTCTGCTTCTGGACCTGCACGGGGCGCGACACGCGCACCTCGGCGAGCAACATCAACTTGCGGCCCACCGCCTGCCAGAAGTCGATGCCGGGCTCGTGTGGCCGATCCACCACGTCCACGGCCCCGAAGGCGAGCGCCTGGAAGGCCTCGGCGCCGGAGAGCGTGCCCGGGTGGAGCGCGAGCACCGGCACGGGCCGCTCCGCCATCACCCGTTGAATGGCCTTGAGGGCATCCGGGCCGGACAGGTCCACCACGACCACGTCCGGGTGCAGACGCTGCACGACCTCGAGGGCCTCGGAGAACTCGCAGACGTTGCCGGCCGGGGCGAGCACCACCCCGTCGAACAACCCCCGCGAGGCGCTCCGAAGCACCTCGCCCACCAGCAACACTCGGTATGCGGACGCACCGACGTCCAAGCTTCCCCCTCGCCTCGCTTCAGGTCAGACGATCGATGGTCTGCGCCAGGCTCTCCACGCCCAGTTCGCCCTTCACCAGGTACGCATCCGCGCCCGCCTCGGCCCCGCGCCGCCTGTCCTCCGGCGACGCGAGCGAGGACAGGATGATGACCGGGATGCGGGACAGCCCCACGGTGGACTTGAGCCGCCGCGTGAGGGAGAAGCCGTCCAGCCGGGGCATCTGCACGTCCGAGAGGATGAGGTCGTACTGCTGCGACTGGGCCTTGAGGTAGCCCTCCTCGCCGTCCTGGGCCTCGTCCACGGTGTGCCCCAGCGCCTTGACGAGCGCCGACTCGGTGGCGCGCGCGATGGGCGAGTCGTCCACCAGCAGCACCCGGAGGCGCTTGGCGGCCTGACCCTGGGTGACGGGCCGCGCCATGCGGCGCACCTCCGTCATGATGTCCGGCACGTGCAGGAGCACGGCGATGCGGCCGTCCTCCAGCGCGGCGGTGCCGGCGATGAAGGCGGCGCCCTTGAGGAACTCGCCTCCGCAGGGCTTCACCGCCACCTCGCGCTCGTCCACGAAGCCGTCCACCACGAGGGCGGCCAGGTCATCGCCGTGACGCACCACCACGGCGGGCGGCTTGTCGAAGCGGTTGCCTCCGTTGACGCCCAGCAGCGGCCCCAGGCCCACCAGCGCGGTGGGCTTGCCGCGGTGCTTCACCGCGAGGGTGCCGAAGACCTCCATCCGGTCCTCGGGCTTCACGCGCATCACCGCCACCACGTCCGCGGCGGGCATGCCGTAGACGTCGTCGCCCAGGCGCACCAGCAGCACCTTCATGAGGGCCAGCGACTGCGGCAGGCGCAGGGTGAAGGCGCTGCCACGGCCCAGGCGGCTGACGATGCCCACCGAGCCGCCCAGCGACTCCACCTTCTTCTTCACCACGTCCATGCCCACGCCGCGGCCGGAGATGTCGGTGATCTCATGGCGGGTGGAGAAGCCGGCGCGGAAGATGAGCTCCATGGCCTCGCGCTCGGAGAGGGCGGCGGCCTGGGACTCGGTCAGCAGGCCCTTGCGCACGGCCGCTTCCCGCAGCTTCTGCGGATCCATGCCGCGGCCGTCGTCGTCCACCTCGATGCTGAGCATGTCGCCGTCGGCGCGCACGCGGATGCGCAGGCGGCCCGCGGCGGGCTTGCCGAGCATGCGGCGCTCGTCGGGCGTCTCCAGGCCGTGGTCCACGCCGTTGCGCAGCAGGTGCACCAGGGCGTCGCGCACGTCGGCCAGCATCGAGCGATCCACGCCGAGGTCGGCGTTCTCGATGACGAGGTCCACGTCCTTGCTCTGGGCGCGGGCGATGTCGCGCACGGCGCGCGGGAAGGCGTCGAAGACGGTGGACAGCGGCACGAGGCGGGCCTCGGCCACGTGGTCCGCCATCATCGACAGGTTGCCGTGCAGCGTCTCGATGCCGTCCCCGTTGCGGCGCACGAAGCGGAACGCGTCGTCGCGCAGCATGTGCAGATCGCCCTCGATGCGCTCGAGGTCGTTGCGCAGCGAGTTGGGGACAGCCAGATGCTCGGCCAGCTTGAGGAAGCGGTCGCCCAGGCGCGAGAAGCGCTGCAGCAGCGCCTCGGCCTCGGACGCGCGCAGCCGGCCACGCGCGCTCTCCACCAGGAGATCTCCCGCGAGCAGCCCGAGCGAGTCGAGCACCTCGACATTCACGCGGATGCTGCGATCGGCGAGCGCCTTGGGGGAGTGACCCTCCTCGTGGGCGTGCTCGGCCCTGGCGCGGGGCGGAGGTGACACCGCCGCGGCGGGCGGAGGCACGTAGACGGGCTCCGCGGGCTCCTCGAGGGTGGCTTCCACCACGGGGACCGCGGGCACCACCGCAATGGCCGTCTGCGAGGGCCGGGCGCCGCCGATGGCCGGAGGCGCGTGGCCGGAGGCCGCGGTGAGCGCCTCGACCATCTCCTGCGAGGCCGGGGTGCCCGACTGGGCGCCCTCGGTGTCCTCCAGGAGGTCCGAAATGGTGTCGCACGCACGCAGCAGGAGGTCCGTCGCCACCTCGGTGGCGGCCCTCCCGTCTCGCTCGGCGCGCAACACGTCCTCGGCCGCGTGCGCGAGCTGGCCGATGGCGGCCAGGCCCAGCATGCGGGCCTCGCCCTTCATCGTGTGCAGCTCGCGCGCGACCTCGTCCGCCGCCTGATCCGCGGTGGGCTTCTCGAGATCGAGAATGCCCAGCTGGATCTTCTGCAGACGGTCGGCGCTGACCTCCTGGAACTTCGACAGGAGGGATTTCTTGAGGGACTCGGTGTCCATGACCAGAGGGCGTCAGGACGGAAATCCGCCCCGAGTTGCCTCTCCCGCTCCTGACTAGTCGGCCTTGAAACGCTTGATGAGCTCCGCCAGACGGCCGGCGAGCTGCGTGAGCTCGGCGGCGGCACCCGTGGCCTGCTTGGAGGCCTGGGTGGTCTGACGCGTCACGTCCTCGATCTCCGCCATGGAGGCCACCACCTGCTCGGTGGCGGTGCGCTGCTGCTGCGTGGCGAGGTTGATGACGCGGGCGGCGTCACTCGTCTCCTGCACACCGGCGAGGATGCCCTCGACGGCCTGCGCGGCCACCGCGCCCAGCTTCTCACCGGACTCCGTGGCCTCCTTGGAGGCATCCGCGGCGCTGCCGGCGGCGGCCGTGGCCTCGCGGATCTCGGTGATCAGGTTCTTGATCTCCTTGGTGGACTCCATGACGTTCTCCGCCAGGCGGCGCATCTCGGCCGCGACGATGGAGAAGCCCTTGCCCGCCTCACCGGCGCGGCTGCCCTCGAGGGCCGCGTTGAGCGCGAGCAGGTCCGAGCGGTCGGCGATCTCGTCGATGACCTCGACGACGGTGCCGATGCGCTCCACGCGCTTGGACAGCTTGGTGATGGAGTCGGCCACGGCGACGCCGTCGCTGCGGATCTGCTGCATGGCCTGGATGAACTCGCCGATGGCGCCCCGGCCCGCGCGAGCGGCACCCAGGGTCTCCTCGGCCACGCGCGCCACGCTGCCGGCGTTCTCGGCGATCTGCGCCGAGGCGTGCTTGAGCTCTTCCATCGTGGCCGTGGTCTCGTGGATGGCCGCGGCCTGCTCGGTGCTGCTCGTCTCGTGCTGCGTGGAGGCGGCGAGCACCTGGTTGGCGGACGAGGACAGGCGCAGGGCCGCCTCGTTGATCTCGCGAACGAAGGTGCGCAGCGTCTCGATCACCTTGCCGAAGCCCTCGAGCAGGGGCCCGAGCTGGGCGTCCTCGGTGGAGGTGTTCCACTGGGCCAGGTCACCCTCGCGCACCAGGGTGATGAGGGCGTCGATGGCCTGATCGATCTCCTGGGCGGCCACCTGCTTGCGGCGCTCGGAGGAGGCGTGCCGGTCCAGCAGCTGGTTGAAGAGCTGGGCCAGGTCGGCGGCATCGTCCTCCAGGGCGTTCTTGGGAACGCGTGCCTCGAGGTTGCCCGCCAGCACCGCGATGACGGTGTCGGTGAGGGGCTTGAGCGAGCCGGCCTTCTTGGTACGAGGGGCAGCCGCGCCCTCCGTCGGGACAACTTCGTTCTTCGTGTCAGCGGGGGACATTGCCTTCAGTGCCTTCCTTGAGCATTCAAGGTTTCAACGAGATCGATGAGCATCACGGGGCGTTCCTGGTCGAGGAACACACCGACCGCATACGGTGCCGCACCAGCCACGACCGGCAGGCGCCGCAGGTCCAGGATGGGGACGGGCCGCACGCCGCGGATGGCGTCCACCTTCAGGTGGCCCTCCCCTTCAGGAGTGTCGAAGACGAGCGCGCGGCCGCCACGCTTGAGCGGACCGAGCCCCGGCACTTCCAGATCGTCCGGGTGCGAGCGATCGATGCGCAGCACCTGCTGGGCATCGGTGCCGTAGACGACGCCGCCGACCTCGAAGAAGAGGAGGTCGACCTCGTTCTGCTCGGACGGGTCGGGCGAGTGATCGTCGTAGATCATCGCACCACCGCCCGCTGCCGGGCGCTCTGGAGCAGCTTGGTGAAGTTGATGAGGGCGATGGCATCCTGGGGCGTGGCGCCCCCATGGACGCCGAGCAGGTGCTCGACGGCCGCATCCCCGCCCAGGGGAGGAGGAAGGATGTCGGCCACGGGGATGCGCCGCAGGCCGAGCACCGCATCCGCCACCACACCGACGCGGTAGTTGCCGCTGGTGCCGATGAAGAGCCGGGTCCTGGCCCCGACGCGGGCCTCCCCCTTGCCAAGGAAGCGCAGGAGATCCATCACGGGGAGTACCTCGCCGCGATGGCCGGTAACACCCAGGAGGAAGGATGGAGTTCGCGGAAGGGGCGTGAGGAGCCCGGTGCGAATGACCTCGAGGACATTCTCACTGGGGACCGCGAGGCGAAGCTCACCCACGCGGAAGCAGAAGAATTCCTGCTCCGGCCGGGCCTGGCCCGTGATGGCTCGGTCGGGAGCCTTCCGAAGCGCACGCTGAAGGGGAGTATTGGTCAAGGCGCCAAAGTATCCGGAGGCTAGCGAAGTGGGTCAAGAGAGGACCGAATCACATGGTCCGGGCCCACTCAACGGTGTAGGGTAACAGCAGTATTCCTTGAGGAGGCAGATGTCTCGCGTACTGGTCATCGATGATAGCCCGATGCTGGTGGAACTCACGGTCCGGGCCCTCTCCGCTGCCGGCTACCACGCCACCGGAGCGACCGACCTGGCGAGCCTCGACCAGAAGCTCGCCGAGGGACCGTTCGCGCTCATCCTCATGGACGTGAACATGCCGGAGATGTTCGGCGATGACGTCGTCGAGTACCTCCGCACCCAGAAGAAGGTCACCTCCAAGCTGGTCCTCTACTCGGACATCTCCGAGGAGGAACTGGCGGCCAAGACCCGGAACTCGGGCGCGGACGCCTACATCCTCAAGGGGGGCGGCATCGAGGCGGTGATCGGCGGCATCATGCGCATCCTGAGGGCCCCCACGGCCAGTGCGGCCGCACCCGCACGTCCAGCGGCAGCGCCCGCCGCCCCGGCCGCCCGCCCTGCGGGGACCACGGCGGCCCCCCGCCCGCCCGCGGTGGCACCGGCAACCCGTCCCCCCGCCGCCGCGCCCGGTCCCCGCCCCACCGGACCTGGAGTTCCCCAGGCGAATGTCGCCGCGCCGCCTCGCGTCGCCCCCGCGGCGGCTCCGGGACAGGCGATTCCCGGCCCACGTGCCCCCGTCGCGGGACAGGTGGCCCAGCCTCGTCCGGTAGCGCAGGCTCCGGCGGGCGCCCATCCGACACCGGCCGCGGCAGCCCATCCCGCTCCAGCGGCGGGAGCCCATGCGGCACCGGCCGCTCCTCGCGCGCCCGTCGCGGGACAGGTGGCCCAGCCTCGTCCAGTAGCGCAGGCTCCGGCGGGTGCGCACCCCGCTCCGGCGGCGGGCGCCCATGCGGCACCGGCCGCTCCTCGCGCGCCCGTCCCGGGACAGGTGGCCCAGCCTCGTCCGGTGGCGCAGGCCCCGGCGGGTGCGCACTCCGCTCCGGCGGCGGGCGCCCCCCCCGCTCCGACGGCTCCGCGCACCACGGCTCCGGCGCATGCCGCTCCTCCGGCGACGGCGCCCGCGAGGCCCGCGGC
Source organism: Archangium sp. (assembly GCF_036277355.1). Classification (GTDB taxonomy): domain Bacteria; phylum Myxococcota; class Myxococcia; order Myxococcales; family Myxococcaceae; genus Archangium. Next base: position 73,992 of record NZ_DASUNC010000019.1, on the reverse strand, counting down.
TCCCGTCGCGGCGCATCCCACGGCTCCGGCGGCCCACGCGGCGACGGCCCAGCCGGCTCCCGCCGCGCATGGCCCGGCTCCGGTCCCCGTGGCGCCTCAGGCGGCCGCGCCCGCCCACACTCCGGCGGCGTCCCCTGCCCCGGCGGCCGCACCCGCTGCGGCGGCCACTCCGGCTCCGGCCGCGCCTGCCGCCGCGCCCGCTCCGGCCGCGACGGGTGGATTCCCCTCGGCCGCGAAGATGGCGGCGGCGGCCGGAAGGAAACCCCGCATCCTCATCGTCGATGACAGTGAGATGACGGCGCGCATCATCGAAGCGGACCTGGTGAGCAAGGGCTTCGAGGTGCACATCGCCGACTCCGCGGACAAGGCGACGAAGATCATCCTGAAGAAGCAGACGCGCCCGGACCTGGTGCTGTTGGACGTGCGCATGCCCAACGTGAACGGCGAGCAGTTCTGCCGGTTCATCAAGAGCAACAGCCTCTTCAAGGGCATCAAGGTGCTGCTGTGCTCCGGCGAGAACATCGAGGAGCTGCAGCGCATCTGCCGCGAGGCCGGCGCCGACGGCTACGTGCCGAAGGACGCCGTGCTGGGCCACCTGGTGGCGAAGGAGCTGCAGGAGTAACCCGCGCTCGAGCCCTGCTTCAACGCGCGTTGGCCGCGTTCTCCCGCTCGTCGAGCCCGCGCGCGAAGTTGCCGATGATCAACCCCGGCCGGGCCGCCTTGAGCCGGCGCAGCAGCGTGCGGATGCCCACGGGCTCGCCGCCCGCGCCCTTGTCTCGCGCCACCTCCAGGTACTGGATGGGATCGATGCACAGCGAGCGCGTCTGCACCTGGTCCACCTTGTACTTCTTCACCAGCCGCTCCAGGGCCTTCACCTCGCCCTCGCGATCGGTGACGCCCGGGAAGAGCAGCAGGTTGAGCGCGAGGTACGCCCCCCGCTCGCGCGCCAGGGCGATGGACGCCTCCACGTCCTCCCAGCCGTACTTCACCGGCTTGTAGTAGGCCTCGTAGAGCTCCTTCGACGCCGAGTTGAGCGACACGCGGATGGCGTCCAGCCCCGCGTCGAAGAGCGCCTCGAGTCCCTTGGTGAGGCTCGCGTTGGTGTTGATGTTGATGGAGCCGCGCGAGGTGCGCTCGCGCATGTAGCGGATGGCCTCGGCGATGAACTTCCACCGGGTGAGCGGCTCGCCCTCGCAGCCCTGGCCGAAGCTGACCATGGTGCGGCCCGGCGCATGCTCCAGGTGGTACAGGCCGATCCGTCCCATCTCCTCGCCGGTGGGCCCGTCATTCATGCGCTCGTGCGAGGCGGGAGGCCCATCCGCGGGCTGATCCGAGATGCACCCCACGCAGCGCGCGTTGCACATCACCGAGGCGGGGATGGCGCCCTCGTCGCGCACGTAGAAGATGTTCTGCGAGGTGAAGCACCGGTACAGCATCGCGCACGTGGTGAGCTGCTTGAGCACGCGGTTGCCGGGGAAGCGCGCCAGGTGCGCGTCGACGATCTTCTTCAGCTCGGGGGTGGAGTACTTCTCCGGATCCCAGTGCGAGCGCTTGTCGGTGTGGATGGCCCAGGCCACCGGACCGTCCTCGCCCCAGGCGGCGGCGGTATAGGCCCACTGCGGAAGCACGGGACCGTCCGCCTTCACCTCGCCGGGCAGGAACGTCCGCGTGTAGCCCGGAGGCAGCAGCGCGCCCACCGCGTTGGGCACGAAGGTCTTCCCGTTCATCTTGATCTCGCGGACGAGCTCCAGCTCCCCCGTCTCGGGATCGATGCCCACGGGCAGCCGGCCCGGCAGGTGGACGAGCCGGCCAGCGGACGGCAGCGGAATGGGCTTGTCCTGCGGGGGAACGAGCTCCTCCCCGCTGCGCAGGGTGGCCAGCAGATAAGGGTGCTCCATCACGCGCCCCTTCGGATCCGCGAACAACAGCTTCGGTGCCAAAGTCATGACCTCGTTAACTATCACTGGCGGGCGAAGCTTTCGACGCGCCGCGCATTCACGAGCCGTATGGCTCTCCGGATGGCCCCATGCCGGAGCGCGTCTTGACTCCCCCAGGGCCCCTGCCTAGGGTCCGCCCGCTTTTGCGTCCCTTATCGCGGACATTTCGGAGGCAGCTCAAGTGATTGTCGGAGTCCCCAAGGAGATCAAGACCCGCGAGTACCGTGTCGGCATGGTTCCGGCGGGCGTTCGCGCCCTGACCAGCGCGGGCCACACGGTTCTGGTCGAGACGAACGCCGGCGTCGGCTCCGGCATCCCCGACTCGGAATACCAGCGCGTTGGCGCGCAGATCGTCCAGAGCGCGGACGAGGTGTGGAAGCGCGCCGAGATGATCGTCAAGGTGAAGGAGCCCATCGCGCCCGAGTACGAGCGCATCCAGAACGGGCAGATCATCTACACCTACTTCCACCTGTCCGGCGTGGACCCCGAGCTCACGCGCACCCTGGTGAAGAAGAAGGCCTCCGCGGTGGCGTACGAGACCATCCAGCTGGATGACGGCTCGCTGCCCCTGCTCAAGCCGATGTCCGAGGTGGCCGGCAAGATGGCCATCCAGGTCGGCGCCGCGTGCCTGGAGAAGGCGCACGGGGGCAAGGGAATCCTCCTGGGCGGCGTGCCCGGCGTGCGCCGCGGCCGCGTCACCATCATCGGTGGCGGCGTGGTGGGCACCTGCGCGGCCAAGGTCGCCGTGGGCATGGGCGCCGAGGTCACCATCCTCGACGTCAACCTCGAGCGCCTCACCTACCTGGATGACGTGTTCCTCGGCCGCGTGGCCACGCTGGCCTCGGACACCGAGAGCATCGCCAAGAGCGTGCGCGAGGCGGACATCGTCGTCGGCGGCGTGCTCATCCCCGGCGCCGCGGCGCCCAAGCTCGTCTCCGAGGCCCTCGTGGCCGAGATGAGCCCCGGCTCCGTGGTGGTGGACGTGGCGGTGGACCAGGGCGGCTGCATCGAGACCTGCGTCCCCACCACCCACGACAACCCCACCTTCGTGAAGCACGGCGTGGTGCACTACTGCGTGGCCAACATGCCCGGCGCGGTGCCCCAGACCTCCACCTTCGCCCTCACCAACACCACCCGGCCCTACGCCCGGAAGATCGCCGACATGGGCCTCGTCGAGGCCATCAAGGCCGACAAGGCCCTGGCCCGCGGCCTCAACACCTACAACGGCCAGGTCACCTACGAGGCCGTCGCCAAGGACCTCGGCTACAACTACATGTCCATCTTCGACGCCATCGGCGCCAAGGGCCGGTAGTAGTTTCCGGTCATCCACAGTGCGACACCCCGGCGGAGGGGTTGCTCCCGAAATCAGGGAATAATTCTCCCCGCCGGTTGTCTCCCGCCCGCTGGGGCAGCCGTGCAAACGGCGCCAGCGGGCTTTGTGTTGTTGCCCAGTCTGTTCCCGTGCATACATTGCCGGGTAGGTAACGACTCAATTGCCTGTAATTTCGGGCCTCTGGAAGGCGGGAGCATGCTGGACTTCAGGCAGAACAACCGGACGAAGCAGGAATTCGAGGAACTGGCCCTGGCCCACCTCGACCCGCTATACTCCGCGGCCCTGAGGCTGACGAAGAATGAGCGGGACGCCGAGGACCTGGTGCAGGACACCTGCATGCGGGCCTACCGCTTCTTCGACAAGTTCGAACGCGGCACCAACATCAAGGCCTGGCTCTTCAAGATCCTCACCAACACCTTCATCAACCGCTACCGGCGCAAGGTGAAGGAGCGCAGTGTGGTGGAAGGTGTGGAGCGCGAGGCGGTGCACGAGCGCTTCGTGAGCCGGGACGCGACGGACTTCGCGGCCAACCCCGAGCAGTACTTCTTCGATCGCCTCCTGTCGGATGATGTGTTGCGCGCCATCGACGCGCTGCCCATCGACTTCCGGCTGGTGGTCATCCTCGCGGACCTGCAGGAGTTCTCCTACAAGGAGATCGCGGAGATCCTCGAGTGCCCCGTGGGTACTGTGATGAGCCGCCTGTTCCGCGGACGCAAGCTGCTGCAGAAGACGCTGCGCGAGTACGCGCAGGGCTCTGGCGTGCTGCGTCAGGACGGGGGCGAGGCGGCGAATGGGGACAGCACGGCCGCCGCCGCGGGATCACCGACGAACCTCGAAGATTACCGACGCAGGAAGAAGGTGGGGTAGATCGAGGTTGATGGCCCCGGAAATATTTCTTCACGATATTTCCGAACGGGACCCCAACCATCTCCCGCCCTGAGCGCTCATGACCTGCCAGGAACTCGATTCCATCCTCTACCCGTTCCTCGACGGCGAGTTTCAGCCCGAGGAGCGGCTGGACGTTGAAGCGCACCTCACCGGCTGTGCCGAGTGCGCGCAGCGGGTGAACATGGAAGTCCGGATGCAGCAGTCGCTGCGCCGGGCCGCGCGTCACGCGGTGGAGACCACCCGCGCTCCGGATGCGCTGAGGGCGCGGATCCAGCTGGGCATCCGCCAGGAGCAGCGCCGCGACACGCAGATGTGGTGGTTGCGCGCGAGCGCCGCGGCCGTGGTGGTGCTGATGGCCGGCGGCGCGTGGATGGTGCTGCGGCCCGAGCAGCGGCAGCGCTTCGTGGAGGACGCCGCGCGCTGGCACGCCCGGCAGTTGCCGGTGGAGGTCGCGGGCCACTCGCACGAGCACGTGGAGGCCTGGTTCGACGGCAAGTTGGACCACCGGGTCTCCGTGCCCCGGCTGCCCAACGTGCAGCTGGCCGGAGCGCGCATCTCCAACGTGGAGAAGTACCCCGCCGCGTACATCAGCTACGAGCGCAACGCGGACAAGCAGGGCGCGCCGGCCCGGCGCATCGGCCTGTTCGTCTTCGACGACGCCAAGCGCGAGGTGGAGGCCCCTCCCCTGCCCTCCGTGCAGGTGGGCTCCAGCCACGGGTACAACGTGGCGGTGTGGCGGGACGAGGAGATCGTCTACGAGTTGGTGAGTGACCTGGACGAATCGGACATCCGCCGCATGGTGGCCGAGCAGGCGGCGATGAAGAGCCGGCCGTCGCATCCGGTCTCGCCGGACGTGGCCGCGCGGCCCGTGTCGCTACAGCGCTGAAGCACCCGTGCGGCGCGGGCTGCCCGCCTGCCCCACGAGCTGGACTGCCTGGAACTCCGACTGGACCGAAGATTGACGGTCCCGGTAGGCACCGATAGCCTCCCCGAGCGAGTTTTCCAGCGTGGCCGTCTCCCGTCTCCGACGCGCGACGCGCACGCCCCAACAGGTCCGGCATCCCTTCCATGTCCAAGAACATCCTGATCGTCGAAAGTGACACCGCCCTCTCCGCGAATCTGCGGCAGGCCCTGGAGGCCCGCGGCTTCGCGGTGCAGGAGACCACCGACGGCAAGGGCAGCGTGGAGCAGATCCGCCGTGATCGGCCCGAGCTGGTGGTGCTCGCGGTGGATCTCTCGGCCGGACAGAACGGCTATCTGATCTGCGGCAAGCTGAAGAAGGACGATGAGCTCAAGACGATTCCGATCATCATCATCGGCAACCCGGATGGTTTCGCTCAGCACCGCAAGCTGAAGGCGCACGCGGACGACTACGTGGCCAAGCCGGTGAACGCCGACGAGCTGGTGGATCGCGCCGGTGCGCTGATCGGCTTCCCGGAGCTGCCCGCGGGCGAGGTCGTCGATGACGGCCTGAGCCTGGGCGGACTGGACGGACTGGGCGACGAGCCGGTGCAGGGCGAGGAGCTGGCCATCGAGGGCGAGCCGCTGGAGAGCCACGGCGAGGAGCTGGCGCTGCTCGACAACCCGTTCGGCGACAGCGTGGATGATCCGCCGGTGACGGGCAGCATCGAGGAGCCGGTGGAGGCCCCGCCGGAGCTGAGCTCGCCCGAGGACGACTTCTCCGGGCTGGACGGCCTGGGCGGTGGCGAGGACGACAACGCGCTCGACTCGCTGGGCATGGACAGCGACAAGACGGTGGTGGGCTTCATGCCGCCGGAGCCCCCGCCGGCCCCGGCTCCGAAGCCGGCCCCTGCTCCGGTGGCGCGCCCCACTCCGGCTCCGGTGGCCAGGCCGGCTCCGGCGCCCGTGACGCCCGCGCCCCGCGCTACGCCGCCGGCCCCCACGCCCCGGGCGGCTCCGGTGAGCACGCCCGCGGCTCCGGCCATGTCGGCGGCGGACGCGGCCGAGCTGCGCAACCTGCGCGCCAAGGTGCTCGAGATGGAAGGCGCGCTGGAGGATGCGCGCAGCCAGGCCAGCAGCGCGGAGACGCGGGTGCAGGAGCTCGAGGCCGAGCTGGAGACGAAGAACACCGAGCTGGAGACGGCGAAGGCCTCGGTGGGCAAGAACGACTCGGCCACGCTGGCGCTGCGTGAGGCGTCCAACCGGAAGGATCGGGAGATCCTCCGCCTCAAGAGCGAGCTGAACCAGAAGGAGCAGGAGATCGTCGAGCAGCAGGATCGGCTGCTGGCGCTGGAGCAGCAGGCCAACGGGACGACGGACGAGATCGCGCGGCGGGACGCGGAGCTGAAGACGCTGAAGACGAAGGCGGATCAGCTGATGGCGGAGCGGCGCCGGGTGGAGCAGCAGCTGAATGCGGCGAAGGAGGAGGCGCGAGGGGCCACGGCGCGGGCGGCGGCGCTGCAGGCGGAGGTGGAGCAGTACCAGGCGCAGTCGGGCGAGGTGGAGGAGCTGAGGGCGAGGGCGGAGCAGCTGGAGGCGGAGCTGGCGGCGGCGAGGAGCGAGGGCGACAGCTGGCGCGAGGAGCTGGAGGCGGTGAAGGCGCAGGCGGGCCAGGAGACGGACGAGCTGCGCAAGCGCATCACCGAGATGGAGGAGCAGGTGGCGCGCAACGAGGACCGCGTGGCGCGGCTGTACACGCGCATCAAGTCGGACGAGAAGCTGCGCGAGAAGACGAAGAAGGCGCTGGCGATCGCCACGCAGCTCCTGGAGGAGCAGCCGGCAGTCGAGGACGACGAAGAAGCCGTCGCCTGAAGCAGAGCCGTCGTCGAGGAGTCCCCTCGAGACAGTCGTCTCGGGGACCCTCCCAGGGAGTCCCCTGCCCCACCGAGTCACATCCCCTCTCCCATCGGGAGAGGGACGGGGTGAGGGTATCGAGGGCCCCGGGTTCGAACCCGAGCGGGCCCCTCCCCCACCCGAGCCCTACTTCTCTTCCTTCTTGGGCTCGTTCTTCTTGTCCACCATCTTCTTGGCCACGCTCTGAAGGCCTGATGGGACGTTCTTGTCCCGGCTGAGATCCTTGAGGTCGTTCTCGCGCAGGGTGCTGAGGAACTTCATGCCCACGGCGAGCGGAAGCTTGGGGTTCTTCAACAGCGCCATCTTGATCTTGTAGTTCTTCGTGAACTCACGGCTGTTGTAGATGATGCGCAACACCTCCTCGTTGACGGCCTTGTTGGTGGCGCAGCTGAGGACCTCGCCGTCGGTGATGCGGGGGCTGCGGATCACGGCGGTGCAGACGAGCTTGTTGGTGTCGCGGATGAGGAAGCTGCGCGCCTCCTTGTTGCCCAGCGTCGCCAGCTTGATCTTCTGGGCGATGCTCATCTTCATGATGCGCTGGGTGAGGCTGAGCTTCTTGGCCTCGGGAATGGCGGCGGTGGGATCCTCCCCCTCCTTCGCCTCCGCCGGAGCCGCGGCGGCGGCCTTGGGCGTGGCGTCCTCGAGCTCCTTGAGGATCTCCTCGGCGGTGGGACCGGCCTCGGGGGGCGCGGCGGAGGGCCCGAAGACGCGGACGCGAGCCGCCTGCATCTGGGGCACATCCGCGACGGCCATGCCGCTGCGCACCGCGAAGTCGCACACGTTGTCGATCAGCGCCGGGGTGGCATGGGGGTTGGCGCACAGGCCGCGGATGATGTTCTCGGAGCGCAGCACGCGCAGCTGGTTCTGACCGATGATCTCCGCGATCTTCGCGCTGCAGGTGCGCGCCACCTCGGCCACGGCGTCATCCGGCGTGGACGGGTTGAGCACGAGCATCTCCGCCAGGGCGTCCTTGCCGCCCAGCAGCGAGAGGAACCAGCCCAGCACCGGGGGCGCGACGGCCTCGTCGCGCAGGCCCGTGGAGAAGCGATCCGGCAGCGCCGCGGCCGACCTGGCGGCCGTCTCCCGCACCGCCGCGTCCGCGTCGAACGTGAGCATGAAGAGCGCGCCGAGCATGTCCGCGGGCGCCAGCGGCACCAGCGCCTTGGCGGCCATCATCCGCAGGGGCACGGGCGCGGCCGGATCCACATGCTTGCGCATGTTGGGCGGGAGGAACTCGGCGGTGATGGGACAACCGGCGGGGGCCGCGGGGATCGGCTGGGCAGCGGTGCTCATGAGGCGTGATTCCTTCCGTAGATGATGCGGAGCCCCTCGAGCGTGAGGAACTCGTCGACTTCGTGAATGAGCTTGGACTCGCTGGCCACCAGGGGCGCCAGGCCACCGGTGGCCACCACCCGCGTCTCGAAGCCGATCTCCGACTGGAGGCGGGCGCAGATGCCGTCCACCATGCCCACGTAGCCGTAGAACAGGCCGGACTGGATGGAGTGCACCGTGTTGCGGCCCACCACGTGCGGAGGCCGGGCGAGCTCCACGCGCGGCAGCTTCGAGGCGTTCTGGAAGAGCGCCTCCATGGAGATGTTGATGCCGGGGCAGATGGCCCCGCCGAGGTACTCGCCCTTCGGCGTCACCGCGTCGAGCGTGGTGGCCGTGCCGAAGTCCACCACGATGAGGCCCTGGTGGTGCTTGTCGTAGGCGGCCACCGCGTTGACGATGCGGTCCGCGCCCACCTCGCGCGGGTTGTCGTAGAGGATGGGCATGCCCGTCTTCACCCCGGGCCCGACGAACATGGGGCGCGTCTTGAAGTAGCGCTCGCTCATCCGCTCCAGGTTGAACTGCAGCGGCGGCACCACGCTGGACACCGCCACCGCGCGCACCTTGTCCGGATCGATCCCGCTCGACTGGAAGAGCTGGCGCAGCAGGATGCCGTACTCATCCGACGTGCGGCGGGCACTCGTCTCCAGACGCCAGTGGTCCAGGAGGCGCTTGCCTTCGTACACCCCAATCACCGTGTTGGTGTTGCCGACGTCGATGGCGAGAAGCATGGCTCGCCGCGCAGTCTAGCGGGGCCGCAGTTGCTCCACATCCCCGGCGAGCACCCTTTCCAGCGAGCCCCCGGCCGTCCGCACCAGCAGTGCACCCGACGTGTCGATGTCTTCAGCCACACCGCGCAATTCCGACCCGCCGGTACGCACCAGCACCTCCTGGCGCAGCGTGGCGGACAGCTCCTTCCAGCGCGCGCGCACCGGCTCGAAGCCCACCTCGTGGTGCAGATCCAACCACTCCTCCAGGCGGCCCCAGAGGGACGCGGTGAAGAGGGCCCGGTTGACGCGCCGGCCCAGCGCCTGGGAGAGCGACGTGGCGGTGCTGGCCACCTCGGGCGGGAAGTGCTCGGGGCCCGCGTTGAGGTTCACGCCGATGCCCAGCACCACGAAGTGCACCCGCTCCGGCTCCGCGGACAGCTCCGTGAGGATGCCCGCCACCTTGCGGCCGCCGATCTGCACGTCGTTGGGCCACTTGATGAGGGCGTCGGCATCCGCCTCGCGCAGCGCCTCGGCGAGCGCCACCGCGGCCACCAGGGTGAGCTCGGGGGCGCGCTGGGGCGGCAGCTCCGGCCGGAGGATGGCGGAGAAGTACAGGTTCAACCCGGCCGGCGACACCCACGTGCGGCCCCGGCGGCCCTTGCCCGCAGTCTGTTGATCGGTGATGACCACCTCGCCGTGCTCGGCACCGTCCGCCGCCAGCCGGAAGGCGGCCTCGTTGGTGGACGGCAGCGACTCGTGGAAGTGGATGCTCTGGCCCAGGTCGTGAGTGGACAGCAGCGGCGCCAGCTCCAGCGGCGAGAGCCGATCCGGCACGTCCACCAGCCGGTAGCCCCGCGCGGGCACGGCGTCGATGCGGTAGCCCTTCTCGCGCAGCGACTGCACGTGCTTCCACACCGCGGTCCGGGACAGGCCCAGCTTGGCGGAGAGCGCCTCGCCCGAGAGGAACTCCTCCCGCCCGTCCGCGAGGAAGCCGAGGATGATCTCCTGCTGCGTCTGCTCGGCGTTCTCCGTGACACCCATGCCGCGAACCTCCCTGGAAAAAGGGCTCCCAGGGTAGGGATCGGCGGCCCCGCTTTCAACAGGCCCCGCCGGGTGGTGAACCTTCGCTCGGATGCCCGCCTGCCCTCCTAACGGCTGGCGAGCAACACTCCCGGGCCTTCCTCGATGCGGATGACCTGGGTAGGTGCACGTGTGCTGCGCAGTGAGTCGATCCACTGCACGGCGGCCGAGACGTCCGCCTCGCGGGTGTCGTGGGTGAAGACGACGATGGTGGCGTGCGCGTCCGCGGGACGAGGCGGGCGCTGGAGCACCGAGTTGATGCTCACCCCCTTCTCGCCCAGCACGCTGGCGATGCGCCCCAGCACACCGGGCTCGTCGCTCACGGAGAAGCGCAGGTAGACGGGCCCGCGGCGCTCCCCGGAGGACAGCAGGGGCACGTCGTGGATGTGGGGCGGGCACGGCAGGGGCAGCCGCCCGGAGACGCCGGCCAGGAGGTTGCGGCAGGTGTCGATGATGTCGGACACCACCGCGCTGCCCGTGGGCAGGTCTCCGGCGCCCCGGCCCGAGTAGAGCGAGGCCCCCAGCGCCGCGGACTGGAGAAGCACCGCGTTGAAGGCGCTGCTCACGTCCGACAGGGGGCTGGCCGAGGGGATGAAGGCCGGGTGCACGCGCACGTCCAGTCCCTCGGGGGCCCGGCGCGCCGTGGCGAGCAGCTTGAGCACGTACCCCGCCTCGCGCCCGTAGGCGATGTCCGTGGGGGTGAGGCTCGTAATCCCCTCCACGAGGATGGACTCGGGGGACACGCGCGCGGAGAAGGCCAGCGAGGCCAGCAGGCACAGCTTCTGCGCCGCGTCCATGCCGCTCACGTCCAGCGTGGGATCCGCCTCCGCGTAGCCGAGCTCCTGCGCGCGCCGGAGCGCGTCCGCGTAGCTGGCCCCCTCGTTGGCCATGGCCGAGAGGATGAAGTTGGTGGTGCCGTTGACGATGCCGGTGAGCGACTCCACCCGGTCCGACGCGAGCGCCTCGCGCAGCGTGCGGATGATGGGGATGCCGCCGCAGACGGCGCCCTCGAAGTGCACGTCCACCCCGCGCGCCAGGGCCTTCGAGTAGAGCGCCTCTCCGTACGCCGACAGCAGCGCCTTGTTCGCCGTCACCACGTTGCGGCCCGAGGCAATGGCCTGCTCGAGGTACTCGCGCGAGGGGCTCAGCCCTCCCATCACCTCCACCACGACGGAGACGTCCTTGTCCTCGAGGATCGTCTTCATGTCATGGGTGATGAGCGAGGCGGGCACGTCCTCGGGCCGCGCCTTGCCCGCGTTGCGCACCAGCACGTGGCGCACGCGCACCCGGGCTCCCAGGCGGCGCTCGATGTCCTTCGCGTGGTTGGCGAGGATGCGGTACGTCCCCAGTCCCACGTTGCCCAGTCCCAGCAGGGCGATGCCGATCTCTTTCACGTGACTCCCTCCCCTGCGTTGTTCAGCGGCCCGATTCCTGGAGCTTGTAGGACGCCAGCTCCAACCACGTCTGCGGCAGGCGCTCGCCGTTGCTCTTCTCGGCGGACACGTCGATGCGCACCAGTCCCACGCCCTCGGCGAAGGTGAGCGCGTTCACCAGCGTCGTCTCCGCATCCACGCGGTTGCGCGCCTCCACCCGCACACAGTGCTGGAAGGAGCCCGCGGGCGCCTCGCAGGGCACTCCCGCCTGGAGGATGCGGTAGCGCTCGGTGGAGGACACGGACACCACGTTGGTCCACTGGGTGCCCTCGGTGAGCGGTCCGCGCAGCAGGTAGCGCTTGCGATCCCTCACGCCGAAGCCGTCCACCGAGAGCTGCCCGCCCTGGTTGTCGTGGAAGTACCCGTCCTCCTCCTTGAGCACCTCCACGTCCACCGTCCGGTCCGCGCGGCCGTTGACCCGGTACGTCCAACGGTTGCCCACGGCCAGCGGGTAGTACGCGGCCAGGGAATTGGCGGCGGGACGGGTCTCCCGCTCGGCCACCTGCTGCCGGCTCGAGGAGCATGCGCCAGCACCCACCACCAGCAGCGAGGCCCCGAGGCCCCACCGTACGACAGACGAAAGCTTCATAGGTGTCAGTGTTCCGCGCGGTCCGTGCCGCGCGCCTCCGGAGCAGAGAGCTTGCGTGATGCCAGGAGTGTATCCAGTGCCTGCTGGGCCGCGGCCTGCACATCCGGCTGATCGTGGCCCTGGGCCACGGTGAAGAGGTATGCCTCGGCCTCGGGTCCGCCGATCTCCCCGATGGCGAAGACCACCTCCTGCACGAAGCCGATCTCCCGATCCTTCACCAGGTCGATGAGCGCGGGCACCGCATCCCGCGCCTTCATCTCCGCCAGCGCGCCGATGGCCTGACGCACCGTCTGCGGATCGTCTTCCTCCTGGAGCTGGCTGATCAGCAGCGGCGCCGCCGCGGGGTTGCGCCGGTCCGCGAGCACGCGCAGCGCGAACTGGCGGATGCGGTCATCCTGGGACCGCAGATCCTGAAGCAGCGCCGCGTCCGGGCGATCCACCGCCGCCAGCTGGAGCGCGGCCGCCTGCGTCACCTGGCTGAGCGCACGGCGAAGGGCCTCGCGCAGGGCCTCGCGCCGGGCCTCGGCGTCCTTGCGCTCCACGCGCACCTCGCCCAGCCCCACCACCTCGTAGCGCTGATCGGTCTCCTCGCCCCGGCGCTCCATGGACAGGGTGACGCCCACCTCGGCGAAGGAGTACGCGCTGCCGTCCTTGAGCGCCTCACGGGTGAAGGGCAGCTCGAGCGTCAGCGTCCAGGCGCCCTGGGCACGCTTGTCCTTCCCGCCCTTGTCGCCCTCTCCGAGCAGCTCGAAGCGGCGGCTGTCGCGCAGCGTGCGGGCGAAGAGGTCGTGGACGTCCGTCGAGGCCCAACCGAGCAGGCCGTTGTCGACCAACGTCGCGCCCTGGATCGAGATGCGCGCGACCGGAAAGCTCGGCTCCCGCGAACGGCAGGCGCCGAGCATCAGGGCCATCAACACCATGAGCAGGCCGGGCTTCATACCGGCCTACCCTAACGCACTCCCGCGCGCCTCTCACGCGGGAGCGCGAGAACCTCAGGCGTTTCCACCCTCCGGCGAGCCGCTCCCCGAGGAAGCAGGCCCGTTGGCGGGGCTCGCGGGCTCCGGCTCCGAGGGCGCACGGGCCCCCTCGGCGACGGACTCGGCCTTCTCGGCGGCCACCCGGGCGTACTCCTCCGCGGCGGTGCGCTGGGCCTCGGCCGTGGCGGCGCTCTCCACACTCGGGAAGGGCGACTGCCACTCGGCGGCCGTCCTCGTGGCCTCACCCGGAGCCGCGAGGCCCTCGGCGCCCTCGGCGGACGTGGCCCCGGCGGCGGCGGCGGCACCCTCGGCGGGAGCGGCACCCTCGGCGGGAGCGGCACCCTCGGTGGACGTCACCCCAGCGGCGGCACCCTCGGCGGGCGTCGCACCCGCGGCACCGGCCTCACCCGGCGCGCCCTCTGGACCCCGGCCACCCCGGCCGCGACGGCCCCGGCGGCGGCGGCGGCGGCGCTTGCGCTCACCCGCGGCGGCGCCCTCTCCCGGCGCACCCTCGGGCTGTCCACCCCCGGCCACGAAGGCGCTCGCGGCCTCCAGATCCTCGTCCTCGCCCTCCTCGTCCCCCTCCTCGCCCTCCTGCTCCTCGGAGAGACCGGCGGGCGCGGTGGCCTCGGTGGGCGCGACGGCGGCGGCACCAGCACCAGCACCAGCGGCTCCGGCGGCCTCGGCCTGCTCTGCCTGGGCGGCGGCCTGACGCTCGCGGCGGCGCTCCTCGCGGCGCTCCTCCCGCTCACGCTTGCGCTCCTCCCGCTCCCGCTGACGCTCCTCGCGGCGCGACGGCGCGGCCGGCTCGGCGGTGCCAGCCTCGCGCGGAGTCTCGGACTCCTCGGCGCCCTCCTCGCCCTCGTCGGCGCGGGCCTGCTTCTCGCGCTGGCGCTCCTCGCGGCGCTTCTGGGCCTCGTCGGCCTCGAGCTTCGCCACCTCGAAGAAGCGCTCGTCCACGTCGTACAGCTCCACCGTGGTGACGGTCACCGCGGCCTTGGCCTCGAGGAACTTCTCGCCGAGCGCGTCCCCGCACCAGAGCATCACCAGCGAGCCGCTCGCCTGGGCCTCGGTGCGCGCATCGCCCCGCACGTCCCCGGCGCTCGCCAGCAGGCCCACCTGCGCCGAGTAGTGGCCCAGGTCCTTGCGCAGCTCCTGCACCGCCTTACGATCCAACGACGGCGTGCCCTTGAGCATGCGGATGGCGTAGCGCAGATCCACGCTGCCCTCGCGCTTGCGCGCGGTGAGCAGCGGGCCTTCCTTGGAGCGCTTGGCCACCTTCAGCTCGCGGAAGCCCAGCGCGTGCATCATCTTCACGACGGACTTCTCGAAGGCGCCCACCTCCAGTTCGCCCAGGCGCTTGCGCAGCACCCGCGCCACGGCCTTGCGCGCGTCCTTCACCGCGGCACGCGCCGTGGTCAGCAGCGCGGCGTCGGCCTGGGCCTCGGGCGTCGCGGCGGCGGCGGCACTTGCCCTCGGCAGCACCGGACGGCCGTCCTCGAGCGGAATGCCCAGCGCGGCGGCGAAGGCGGCCTGCAGCTCCAGCGGCGGAGCCTCGCTCGGCGCACCGGCACGCTCCAGCGCCACCGCTCCCGTCTCCTTCGAGAAGGAGAACTGGGGCCGGCGGCCCGCGTCGATGCGGCGCTGGTTGTCCTCCAGCAGCGCGGTGAGCAGCGCCTCCACCGTGGCGTCCTCGGCGGCCAGCTCCTTGGTCCGCGCCTGCTCCAGGATCTGGTCCGGGCGCAGGGCCTGGTCGGCCTCGCTGAGGATCTCGAACACCACCTCCGGAATGGGCGGGAAGCGGCGGCGGCGGCCACCCCGTCCCTCCTCCTCCTCCTCCCGGCGGCGCTTGCGCTCGCTGCCACGGCCGGCCACCCGCACGTTGTCCGTGCGCGGCTCCGGGTGACGCTCGACCGGCCGCAGGGGCGGCAGGCTCTCTTCAGGATGGGCTTCCATCACCCCCGTCAGCGCCAGCGCCTCGGCATCCTCCGGCAACGCCCAATCGGCGAGCGCGAAGGTGTCCTTGGCGGTGACGACCACCTTGCGATCGCGCGTCCTGCGGGCCATCGCCGCGAGCCGCGACAACATCGTCAGCTCGGGCGTCTTGCCCACGTGGGACAGCAGGTTCTGGGCGATCGACTTCTCGGTGATCTCGAGGAAGGTGAGGGGACGTCCTTCGCTCTCCAGCACGCGGAGAGCGGCCTCATAAAAAGTCATCGGCTAATTCCCCAACAAAATCGAACGGTTACAAAAATGTAGGTCCGTATAGGCGGCGGATGCTAGCCATCGCTATTCTGGGTTGTCAACGAATGGGGAAGGGATGATCCGCTTTCGCATCGGACATCGGTGGAAGCGCGAACCCGCGGAGGCGCCGCACGATTCCGTTTCGCTGGAGCTGGACGGGGTCAATCTGCTGCCCGGAGCGGTGGAGGAACCGCTCGTGGAGGCGGTGCCGGCGCTCGTGGAAGCCGTGACGGGGCTGCACGCGGGAGGGCGCCGGCTGGCGCAGGTGTCGCTGACGGAGGCGCACCTGGAGCTGGTGCTGCGCCGTTCAGGAACGGACATCGAGCTGCAGGTGGCGAGCCTGTCGCGGCCGGCCCGGCTGCTGCGCCCACCGCTGAGGCTGGACGCGGAGGAACTGGCGGAGGCGGTGCGGGTGGGAGGACAGGGGTTCCTGGACGACATCCGGAAGGTGGCCCCCCGGAGACTGGCGGGGGCGGCCGAGCAGGCCCTCGAGCGGGCGCTGAAGCAGCTGGAGGAGCCGGTCCACTTCCGGGAGGAGCGGCGTCCCGAGCCCTTCACACGGCGGGTGGCGCCACCGGGGGTGCCCGGCTTCGGCTTCGCGCTGGACGACGCGGATGACGTGCTGCGGCGCTCGGCGAAGGAGAAGGGCCCGGCGTTGGCGTCGCTGCTGTGCCCGGGAGAGGTGTGGCTGTCGCTGCCGGAGCGGCCGGTGGCCTGGCGCGCGCCGGGGCCGCCCTTCCTGACGGCGCTGGAGCTGGCGCGGCAGGCGGCGGACCTGGCGCGGGCGGTGGAGCTGGGCGAGCCGCGCTTCGGCCTGGAGCCCGCGGGGGTGCGTCCGGAGCTGACGCTGGACCTGAAGGCGGGCGAGGCGCGGCTGGGCGGGGCCACCGTCCCGCTGACGGGCCAGGCGCTGGTGGAGGCCATGTACCACCTGGGGCAGGCGCTGGGGGTGGCCATGTCCGAGCGCGAGCGGGCCCTGGCGGGCAACCCGTACCTGGTGGAGCTGGCCGAGCGCTGCCGGGAGGGGCTCTCGCACCTGCGCGGGCCGGTGCAGCCTCCCGAGGAGAGTGGGATGGCGATGGCCCGGACGGCCCTGTCCACGGCCGCCTCGCGCCCGTTGAAGGTGCCGGGACGCCTGCGCCGTCTGCGCTTCGATGACTTGTGGGTGCAGCGCAAGCTGGCGGACGCGGACCAGGGGCGGCTGATGCTGGGACGCCAGGGGCCGGTGTACTCGGCGCCGCAAATGGCGTGCGCCTTCGAGCGCAAGTCGGGCAAGCAGATCTGGCGGCGGGCGGCGACGCACGGCGTGGCGGCCTCGACGGACGGCTACAGCCTGGCGGCGAGCGCCGTGCGCGTCTGCGGCTTCCTGGGCCGGGGCGCGGGCGCACGCTGGCTGCATGATCACGATGGGCTGCGCATCGGCCCCCAGTTGCTGCGGCAGGACGGGCTGCTGCTCACGCTGTCGGATGATCGGATCGCCCTGGCCTACAACGAGGTGACGGGCCGGGAGATGTGGCGCCTGACGCCTCCGCGCACGCGGCGCAGCCACCTGAGCCTCCACGCCCACCGGGCGCTGCTGGCGACGGACTCGGGGTACCTGTACGGGTTGGATCTCTCGGATGGCCAGGTGCGCTTCCGGGTGAGCGCTTCCCTGCCCTTCCTGGGCGCCCCGGTGCCCTGGGGACGGCGCTTCGTGGCCACCCTGGGACAGGGCTCGCACTTCGCGCTGCTGCTCTCGGACGCGCACACGGGCGAGGCGGCGTGGACGTACGAGATGTCACTCGCCCTGCCCTCGGCGCCGCTGCCGAGCGGGAAGCGGCTGTACGTGGCCGGGGAGCTGGAGGGCGAAGGCGTGCTGCTGTGCCTGGATGCGAACGGCCAGACACGGTGGCAACGGACCCTGCACCTGGGGCCGGGGCCCTTCGCGCTGGCGAGGCTGCCGGGCGGAGTGCTGGTGACGTCGGCGTTGGGCGCGGCCACGCGGGTGAACGACGAGGGCGAGGTGGACTGGCGCGTGGGCGCGGCGGGCGAGCAACTCACCAAGGCGCTGCAGCCCATCATCTCGCGGGGGGTGGTGCTGGTGCCGGGCGAGCGCGTGCGCGCGGTGGATCCGGACAGCGGCAACGTGCTCGCGGAGGTGCGGGCCGGCGCGGGCCTGATGGCGCTCCAGGCCGATGCCCAGCTCAACCTCTACTTCCTGGACGAGCTCGGCACGATCTCGGCCTACCGGCTCGTCTCCCACTTCGCGGTCGTGAGTAGTTGAGAGTCTGGAGGCAGGTCATGAGCGTCACCCACGCATGGCGCCAGTTCGCGGCGCGGCTCGGGATCGAGCACCCCCTCATCCAGGCGCCGATGGCGGGCGTCACGACGCCGGAGCTGGTCGCCGCCGTGTCGAACGCGGGCGGGCTGGGCTCCATCGGCGCGCCCTACATGAAGCCCGCGGACATCGTGCGGCTCGCGCGGCGGGTGCGCGAGCTGACCGATCGGCCCTACCAGATCAACCTCTTCGCGCCCCAACCCGCGCCCGCCCCGGCGGACCCGAGCCGGATGCTGGCCGAGCTGGCGCGCTACCACCAGGAGCTCGGGCTCGAGCCGCCGCGGCCCCCCACCTCGCCGTTCCCGCCCTTCGAGGAGCAGGTGGACGCCGTGGTGGAGAGCGGAGCGCCGATCTTCAGCTTCACG
This sequence comes from Archangium sp., assembly GCF_036277355.1. GTDB lineage: Bacteria > Myxococcota > Myxococcia > Myxococcales > Myxococcaceae > Archangium. The sequence goes on along the minus strand of NZ_DASUNC010000019.1, from coordinate 55,976 downwards.
CTGGGGATTCCACCGCACGCGGCACTCGATCGGCTGAAGGCGCGAGGCGTGGTGCTCCTCGGGACGGCGACGAACGTGCGGGAGGCGAAGCTGCTGGAGGCGGCGGGAGTCGACGCCGTGGTCGCGCAGGGCAGCGAGGCGGGCGGACACCGGGGCACGTTCGCGGAGCCCTTCGAGGCGGGGATGGTGGGCACCATGGCCCTGGTGCCCCAGGTCGCCGATGCCGTGCGCCTCCCGGTCATCGCGAGCGGAGGCATCATGGACGGGAGGGGGATCGCCGCCGCGCGCGTGCTCGGGGCGAGCGGCGTGCAGCTGGGCACGGCGTTCCTCACCTGCCCCGAATCGGGCGCCACGGCCGCCTACAAGGCCGCGCTCCGGGAGGCCCGGGATGACTCGACGGTCATCACCCGCTCCCTGTCCGGCCGTCCGGCCCGGGGCCTCGCCAACGCGCTGTCGGAGGCATTCCGGGAAGAGGGCACCCTCCTCCCCTTCCCGCTCCAGCACGCGGCCACGGGAGCACTGCGAAGCGCCGCGGCGGCCCGGGGGGACCCCCGCTTCATGACGCTCTGGTCGGGTCAGGCCGCCGCGCTCTCCCGCGGCCTTCCGGCGGCGGAGCTGGTGCGGCAGCTCATCGCGGAGTCCGAGCGGCTGGGATGACGCAGCGCCGAGATGTCCGGCTCAGGTGCTCTCGCGCACGATGCCCTGCCGGATGAGCTCCCTGGCCAGGAAAGGGAAGTGTCTCTGGATGTAGCTGAACTGCACCTCGCGGCTCTGGAAGAGCTCGTAGTAGGCGGCCCGGGCCTGGATGAATTCGTCGTCATTCAGGTCCAACAGCTCAATGGTCTCCTCGACGCGCTGATGCAGGTCTTCAGGTAGCCCTTCCGCCGGAATGACCTGAAGCGTGGAGAGCTCGAGCGCAAACCAACCATCCTGGACCTCGAACGGATCGAGCACGCGCTCCAGTGCGTTCTTGCGTGCATTCATCCGGAGGCAGGCGAGCCGGTAGTTGGACCACTCGTACGTCAGATCGCGATGCTTCGACTTCGGCAGGAGATGATCGACGGAGCGCGCGCCCGTCCCTCGCGGGATGTAGAGACTCGAGTAGGCACAGACGCCACGATAGGCGTGCCAGAGCTGCAGTGCGCAGTGTTGCCAATGCGGACGCAGTTCACCGTCCGGTGAAGCGAGATCGGACTGGCCCGGCTGACGGACCTTGGAGTCGAAATCCGGCGGCTCGGGCTGGGGCTCGACGTGGATCACGGCTCGATCCCCGCGGCCTCCGCACGGGCCAGCCAGCGAGGCCAGAAGGGATCCGTGTCCTTGAGCAGCCGGTAGAGCTCGTTGTGGATCTCCCGCACCTTCTCGATGGGCAGCTGCGGGTCCTTGAGGGCGGCCTTCGCGCGGGTGATGGCTTCCTCAGCCTCCACGGAGCGGGGTTCCTTGAGGTCGAAGACTTCCGACGTGAGCCAGGCGTTGGCATCGCCCCGAGGCCGCCAGTCGGCGCGCGTGACCTTCACCTCGCCTCCGACGAGGTCGAACATGAAGAGCGCGTCCTGCTCCGGGTCGAAGTGGGGCTCGACGGAGGCCAGCAACATCGGCGCGTGGGTGACCGCGAGGATCTGCACCTTGACGTCGGGACGCAGCTCACCGGCCACGGACAGCAGGGACGGCAGGATGAGCCGCTGCCAACGGGGGTGAAGGTGTGCCTCCACTTCGTCCACGAGCAGCACGAGGGATTTGGACGTCTCCTCCCGAAAAAGCTCGGCGGCTCGTTGGTGTTCCTCCCAGGCCCAGACGAGCAGGTAGGCCAGCCCCACGATCCGTTTGACCGCGGCGGATGCGTGGGTGAGCGGAACGGTGCCGTAGGGCAGTTCCAGCGTGGGAATATCCCGCACGTCGTCGATGCCGATGCGCGTGGGTTCTCCCGGAGTCAGAGGCTCCTGATCATCCGAGGAGAGCACCCGTAGGACACGTCGCAGACGATCGAAGGACTCCGACCTCTTGAGCTGCCAAGACACCCAATCGCGGATGAGCCCGTTACACACGACGCGGCCATTCCGCTCCAGGCCGTCCCAGAGTTCCTCGCGTGAGAACGCATATTCCGGCAATGGCGTCTGCACGCGCGACTGCCAGTGTGGGTTGTTCCGGATGGGATCCCACACGGAGAAACTTCCATCCACACGCGCGTAGAGGGTCAATGCCTGATGGGCTGCGAAGCCACCCGGATCGATCGGATAAGGCGGAATGGTTTGAGAGAAGCGATGACGAACGCCGTCATCCCTGACGATCGAGGCCTCGACCCTGGGCTTTCCCGGCCAGTCCTTCCTGGGCAAGGCGGTAAGCGACTCCCATTTTTGAGAAGTCAGCGCCCACCACGCCAGATCGAGCACGAACGTCTTGCCGAGGCCATTGTCCCCGGTCAGCAGGTTGAGACGCGGGGCGAACGAGAACGACATCCGAGGGCTCGGCCCCACTCCCTCCAGCTTCAGCCCTTCGAGCATGCCGCGTCCTCCTCACGCGAGGAGTAGCACCGTAGCGCGCTGAATCAAGAGCGGAGGCGGCGAGTGGCACCCCGAACAAGCCGCGGTGCCACCCGCCCGAGCGTCCCAGCCGGGCTACTTCTTCTGCGCCTTCGAGGGATCGATCTCCTCCTCGGAGCGCTCGGTGACCTCGGCGCCCTCCCACTTCTCACCCGCGCCCAGCCGCCACTCGGAGGGCACGTCCAGCTTCCACACGTAGGTGGCCGTGACATCGCCGCCCGACGCCGCGCGCGAGCCCACGTTGAAGGTGATCTCCATCTTCTTCACCTCGCTGGGCACCAGATCCATGTCGTAGTGGCCCAGCACCATCTGCGGCGGGAACTCGGCGATGAAGCGCTCGGGGTAGTCGATCTTCATGGACGGGTCATCGCCCGTCATCTCGCCGATGAGCTTCCCCCGCTCGTCGGTGAGCTTCCACTGCGTCTTGAACGAGGCGCTGGTGACCATCTTCTTCACCTTGCCGTCCGTGCGCTCCTCGCGGTGCGCGCCCCAGAGCGCCAGCTTCAGCCGCACCTGCGGCCTGTTGAGCACCGTCACCCGCTCCGAGCCGATCACGTCCAGGCGCATGCCCTTGTCCGTGGCCGTCCACTCCGGCTTGTAGCGGCCCTCGCGCATCTGATCGAACACCTTGCGCGTGTACTCGTAGTAGGCCTTGCGGTCCGCGGCGCGATCCTCCTTCTCGCCGCGCTTCTCGAGCTCGACGAGGTACGAGTCGAAGTCCTTGCTCAGCTTGAAGCGGTTCTGGTGCGCGCTGATCTGCTCGAAGTACGTCTTGAAGAAGGGCGCGAGCTCCTGCCGGTACGCGGCCTCGTCCGGGTTGGTGCGCATCCAGCCCACGCGCTCCAGGTAGGCACTCTGGATGCGGGCGAACTCCGCCTCACGCTGGGCCTGCAGCGCCTTGGCACTCGAGGCGCGGTACGTCATCAGCGCACCGATGAGGACACCGGCGATGATGACGATGACTCCGAAATAACGCTTCACGCGGAGATGCTCCTGTCTCTGGAAATGACGGCCGTAGTGATATGAGACCTCCTTCGCGTGTACCAGACCACCGGCAGCGTGGCGTTACCGGTTGCTCTTCCTCTAGAGGAGGGCGGCCTTCTGGGCGGGGCCCAGCTCGCCTGGTCCGCCTACGGTGAGCGCTCCGGCGACAATGTTGCGGTGCTGCTGCACGACCTCACCCACTCGCACCGGGCCCTGGAGCCCGTGGAGCAGGCGGCCTTCCGGCCCTCGGGCTGGGGCACGGAGCTCGCCGGCGAGGGTCGGCCGCTGGACACGTGCACGCAGCACGTGGTGGTGCCCAACCTGCTCGGCAGCCCCTTTGGCTCGACCTCGCCGGTGACGGTGGACGCGCGGGCGGGAGTGCCCTACGGCGCGGCGCTGCCCACGGTGACGGTGACGGACATGGCGCGCGCGGTGGCGGCCATGCTCCGCGGCATGAAGGTGGAGCACGTGCGGGCCCTGGTGGGCGTGGGGCTCGGAGGGATGGTGGCCCTGCGGCTCGCGGCGCTCTTCCCGGAGCTGCCGGCGGCGGTGGTGGTGCTGGGCGCCGCGCGCACCCTGCCCGAGGCCCTGCGCGAGCGGCTCGGCCTCACGCGCCACCTGCTGCGGTTGGATCCGGACTTCCACGAGGGCCAGTACGCGCCGGGCCACGGGCCGAAGCGGACGCTGCGCAAGCAGTACCTGGAGTACCTGCGCCTGGTGCACGGGCCCTCCGCCGAGCAGGCGCTGGAGGCCGAGGCGGACGCCTTCGCGGAGGGCTTCGACGCGAACACGTGGGCGCTGCTGTGCACGGCCTACGCGGGAGGAGACGTCTCCGAGAGCCTGGCGCGGGTGCGGGCGCCGGTGCTGCTGGTGGCGGCGGCGGAGGACGCGCTGGCACCGCCATCCCGGGTGCGCGACACGTACCACCTGCTCAGCGCGGCGGGCGTGCGGGCGCACTACCACGAGTTGCCCGCGCCGAGCACCCACGCGAGCCTGCTCACCCAGGCCCGGCGGCTGCACGGCCCCATGCGGGACTTCCTGCGCCGCCGGAGCTGAGCGCTACCGCTGCACGGGGGGATGGACCAGCCGGCCGCGCAGCGCGCCCACGAGCATCCCGATGGCGATGTCGTTGTTGCCACCGTGGGGGACGATGATGTCCGCGTGGTGCTTGGAGGGCTCGACGAAGCCCATGTGCATGGGGCGCACGTGGCGCAGGTACTGGCTCACCACGTGATCGAAGTCGCGCCCGCGCTCGTGGATGTCGCGCTCGAGCCGGCGCAGGATGCGCAGATCATCGTCGGTGTCCACGTAGATGCGCACGTTCATCTCGTCGCGCACCGGCTTCATGTGCAGCACGAGGATGCCCTCGATGAGGATCATGTCCCCCGGATCCACGCGCACGGTGTGCTTCTGCCGGGTGGAGGTCACGAAGTCGTAGACCGGCTTCTGGATGGGCCGGCCCGCCTTCAGCTCGCGCAGGTGCTCGACGAGCAGGTCCGTGTCGAAGGCGTCCGGGTGGTCGAAGTTGACCTCCCGGCGCTCGGCCAGCGTCAGGTCCGACAGGTCCCGGTAATACGAGTCCTGATCGATGAAGGCCACGCGGCAGTCGGCGAGTGCATCGCGGACCTTCCGGGCGACCGTCGTCTTGCCGGAAGCGGTACCACCGGCGATGCCAACGACGAGGGGTGACGACATGAGCCGCAACTACCGCAGCAAGGTGGGCACGCGCAAGACTGCGTCTGAAACCGGACAAATCCGGCCTCGGGCCTTGTGTCGGACCCCCGACACCTCTCCCTCGAACTCGAATCCATCACCTTTACTGATTCCAACCATAAGCCCATTCTCCAATCGGAGCGCACCTTCCTCGCGACCACGCCTTCGAGGCTCCCCGGGCCCAGGCCCGGACCCATCGCAACCGTTGGGGGGAAGCCCATGCCAACCGGTGACTTCGTCGCAGGTGTCCGTCGACTGGGGCTCGTGGTGGTGCTGCTGGCCGCGAGCGGCTGTGAACCGATGGAAACGGAACCCGGGCCCGAGCCGCTCGCCTGGCGGGCCCACGCGGTCAAGGACCTGAACACCACCAATGGCCTGTCGCTCAACGGCCTGTCCCTCAATGGGCTGTCGCTCAACGGGCTCCCGCTCAACGGCCTGTCCCTCGACGGACTGGCCACGGCCCGGTTCGACGCCTGGTTCCAGACGAACCCGGAGCTGCACGACACGGTGATGAAGTACGTGGTCCGCTGCGCCGTGCCGGCCGGAGTGAGCCGCACCTATACGTCCGCCACCACGGGCCGGAGCTGGAGCTGGACGGGGACACTGGGCCTCGCGCCGGACTGGAGCAACGGCGCGCCCGTCACGCTGACCGAGCAACGCATCATCTCGGCGTGTCTGGCGGCCCACGTGGACAAGTACGAGCTCCACATCCGCATCTCCGTGCAGGGCCTGAGCGCCACGGGCGTGGCCATCCCCACCTCGGACGGGGAGCTGTCGCTGTTCTCGGAGAAGGAGGCCTGCTTCTTCGGCAACGTCTTCAACGCCGAGGGCGTCTACGCCGGCAACGACGGGCGCCCGCTCAACGAGCGGGAGAGCACCGCACGCGCCTGCGCCCTCTCCAGCAGGAGCGACACGGAGGCGCAGCCGTGTGCTCCCCTCCTGCGCGTCGAACTGGACTGCGCGAGGTTCTGCACCCTGGATGCCTCGCGGCGCTTCTACGTGTCCTGCACCTACGACGGCATCACCTACCCGGCCATCACCACGCGGCTGCTCCGCTCGGACATCTACACGTGCGGGGATGGCGTCTGTCAGGTGACGGAGAAGTGCGGCACGGGCGAGACGTTCGACAACTGCGGCAAGGACTGCGGCCCCTGCCCCTGAGCCAACCCGCGCGGCTCAGCCCCGGCGCAACACGCCCAGGGCCCTGCCCTCCGCCAGCACCGCGGCGGGAAGCTCCTCCACCGCCCGGGGCGCCTGCGCGAGCGAGCGCACCGCCTGCAACAGCGAGGGCGCCACCGGGAGCACCTCCAGTCCCCTGCCCCTGCGCCGTACGACGAAGGTCCACGGGCCCGGAGCCGGACGCCGCGCCACCTGCGCGAGCGACTCGAGGCCACTCACGTCCAGCACCTCGCACGCCCACGCCCGCCCCGTGAGGTGACGGCGCAGGGACTTCGCGGCGAAGACGAGCTCCGTGAGCTCCACCGGGAAGGAGCCCACGCGCACGTCCTCGGCCAGCCCCACCTGCCCCGGGCCGGGCGCCGGTGCGGGCCGCGTCATGAAGGCGTTGGGCAGGAAGGTCTCGAACGTGACCGCCGCCGCGGCGCCCTCGTCCGGATGCTCGCGCAACTGGCGCCGCGCCCAGGACGCGAAGGCATGCCCCGGCGAGCGGCCCAGGCCCTCGAAGAGCTCGCGGAACTCCTTGGAGGCGGTGAAGGCGCGCAACCCCTCCCGCGTGCCCGCGAGCAACAGCCGCGATACCGGCCAGTCCCGGTCCAGCGTCTCCGCCACCACCGCGAGGCGGAAGTCCGTCTCCGCCCGGGCGCCCTCCCCGTCGCTCCCCGTCTCCACCTTCACGCCGTAGCCGATGTCGTAGAGGGACCACGGCTCGCTCTCGCGGGTGAGGGCCGGCGCGGGCTCCTTCACCGGCGTGAGCGCGAGCGGTGGCTTCCGCGCGGCGGGCACCAGCTTGCGCAGGCGGCGCAGCGTGAGGGCGGCCACCTCGGAGGGGTGTCCGTCTCCCTCGAAGGTGACGGCGCGCAGCGAGGGGCAGCGCGGCAACAGCGACTCCAGCAGGCCGAAGAGCTCCTCGCGCACGGGCTGGGTGTGGTCATCCACGTAGTAGCCCCGCCCGTTGCGCCGCGTGATGACACCGCCCGCGAGGTGGATTTCGATCACCTTGTCCAACGGGAAGCCGTCGAGCCCCGTCTCCAACGGCAGCCCGGCGGCGAGCTGGTAGCTGAGCAGGTGTCCCAGATCGATCAGCAGCGGCAGACCGGTGCGCGCGTGCACGCGGGCCATGAAGTCCAGCACGTGCAGCTCGCCGCGCTTCGCGAAGGCGGCGGGGTTCTCCAGCGCGAGCGGCACGGACAGGTGCGACTGGACGTGGAGCGCGTGGGCCACGCTGTCGCGGACGCCGGCCTCGGTGAAGGGAGGCGTGAAGTAGAGGTAGCCCGGGAAGGGCTGCCCGCCCGCGTGCCACCAGCCGATGTCGTTGCCCACCCAGGCGCTGCCCACGGCTCGCGCGTGCGCGTCCAGGTCCGCGAGTGCCTTCACGGGCTCCAGCTCGGGGCCGTAGAGGTTGAGGTGCACGGGGTGGAAGAGCACCGGCACGTCGGCGCGGCGCTCCCACATCTCGGGGAAGAGCGAGGCGTGCCGACGCGTCTCGTCGAGCGACAGGGGGGCGCTGTACTCGACGTAGTCGAAGAGGCCGGGCGACTCGGCGAGCAGCCGGTAGGGGTGCGGCTGGTCCGCCGCGTCGAGGTTGCTGCTGAGGCCCAGCCCGCGCCAGGGGAGCTGCCAGGCAGCCGCGTCAGAGTGGCTCATGGAGCGTCAACCCTACAGGGGGCAGCACCCATTCACAGCACTCCCGACATCCCCTCTCCCTCTGAGAGGGCCAGGGTGAGGGTCTTCCCCTCCGCGCACCGGGGAGCTGCCCGCCTTGTTCGCCGCCTGGGAGGCTCCGCTCGGAGCCTCTCCGTGCCACGAGACGACCTCTTCCTCGAGAGGGGGAGCACTCCGCGCGCCAATGACCTATGCTCGACGTTGGACCCCCTACCCCAGCACACATCGGCGGCTGGGAAGCGTCAGTCCTTGCTTCCGGCCGTCGGCTGCCGTAACTCGCCCCGCATGCTCGCGCACTCGGTCGTGAATGGAACCAAGACCTGGACCACCCCGAACGGGGAGCTGCGGCTATGGCAGCCCGCCCCCCACGTCATCGTGACGCGGTTCCAGGGAGCGATGTACGACGCCCACCTGGCCCACCTCGCCATGATGAGCATCGAGGGAATCGTCTCCACCCAGACGAAGACGGACGTCTTCCACGACTGGGAGGAGATGGAGCTCTACGCCACCGAGGCGCGGACCATCATGACGGAGCGCGCCATCCCGCTCGCGCCGAAGCTCAACTCGCTGAGCGTGCTGTTCGGCTCGAAGGTGGTGCTGATGGGCGTGTCGCTGGCCAGCCTCAAGCTGGGCGGCATCAACACGTACACCAGCCGGGAAGACTTCGAGCAGGCCGTGCAGCAGGCCGCGGCGTCCCGGCCCGGGACGTTCAAGCCGCCGCACTGAGGCCCGCGTCGTGATCACCCACGTGGTGTTCGACTTCGACGGCACCATCGCCAACTCGAGGTCCGTGGTCATCGCCGCGTACAACCAGGTGGCGCAGAAGCATCGGTTCCACCCGATGGTCGAAGCGGACATCCCCGTCTTGAGCAGGCTCTCCATCCCGGAGAGGTGCCGCAAGATGGGCGTCCCGCTCTACAAGCTGCCCTCGGTGATGGTGGAGGTCGCCCGGAGCTACAAGAACGTCATGGGCTCGTTGGTGGCCTTCGACGGCATGCTCCCCGTGCTCCAGACGCTCCACCGCCACGGCCTCGCGGTCGGCATCATCTCGACGAACGATGCCGAGAACATCCAGCGGTTCCTGGCCAGGAACGGCATGGAGGCTGTTGTCCAGCGCGTGCACTGCTCCAGCAACCTGTTCGGCAAGGACAAGGTCATCTCCCGGTACCTGAAGACGTACGGGCTGACTCCCGAGCAGGTGCTGTACGTCGGGGATGAGGAGCGGGACGTGGTGGCCTGCAGGAAGACGAAGCTGCGCGTGCTGTCCGTGTCGTGGGGGTTCGAGGCCCTCGACGTCCTCACGCGCGCGGGCCCGGACTCCATCGCCCACCAGCCCGCGGACATCCTCCAGTGGGTGGCGCAGCTGAACGGGTTGCCTCACCTGGCGTAGGCGCGCTCGAGGATCCGCCCGGCATCGAGGCCGCTCGCCTTCGCCACCTCCACGTCCAGGCCCTCGCCGTGTCCCTGGCCCCGCTCCTCGAACGAGACCTCCCGGTTCACAAGCAAGTACCAGGGCGCGTCTTCCAAGTGCGTATCATGGGATGTCTCCACCGGAGGCCCTCATGACGCCAACACTGCTGGTGTTGCTGCTGCCCTCCCAGGCGGAACGGCCTGATGACCCGCCTGCCGGTGCGATGAAGCCACCGCTCCCTGCCTCACTGGCGGGGAGATGGCACTACCTCACGCGCGTGGAGGCCTCCGGACTGGTGCTGTTACCGGGCGGCGGGGCGGAAGGGCCGGGCCCGGGCGCCTTCGCTTCCGTGAACCTGGGAGTGGACCATGCCCGCTGAGACGGCGCGCAACCGGGCGGCCTTGCTATTTTGCGGCGTCCTGCTGGCCACGGGCTGCGCCACGGTGACATCTCCCGTGGGGCGCGGCGCATTCCTGGAGAACACCCCCCTTGGTGTGCACGGCCCCTCATTGGCAGGTGAGCTGCGGGGTGACCACACTCGGGGCACGGAGGTGGCCATGGTGAGCCCGGCGGAGATGGCCGTGCGCGCGGTGGCCAGCGGTGCGGTGCGGGTGGACGCCTTCGAGGAACTGCTGCTGCTCTCGGGTCTGGACAACTTCAACGACTTACCCCCGCGAGGCGTGCCCCTCACGCCCCAGGAGGCGGCCCGGGTGCTGACGGTGCTGATGAACAAGCCCGTGACGCCAGGCTCGTTCCCGCCACGAATGGCCGTCTGTCACCTGCTGCGTGAGGTGCTGGAGGAAGGGGATGTCTCCCGCGAGAAGCTGCTGCGCCGCGTGGAGCGCTTCAAGAGCGTGGCCGTGCTGCGGCCGGATGGCTACCTGGCCTGGACGCTCAACGGACGCACGCAGCAGAAGGTGGGGCCGGTGGAGTGGAAGGAGGAAGCCTTTCGCGCTGGCTCCTTCGAGCTGGGCCGCTTCTACACCGCCAGCGGGTGGGTCTTCCGGCAGGCGGATGCGCAACTGCGCCCCGACATGGAAGGACCCGGGCTGGCCGAGGTGTACGACGACGCCGACTACATCGGCCGCTCGCTGGATGGCGCGGAGGAGGCTTTCGTCGATCTGTACCACGCCATGGGCCAACTGCTCTCCCACCCGTCGGACAGCATCGCTTCGCTGCGACACCTCCCGGCGGGAGTCGCGGCCCTCATCGCCTCCTCGCCCGAGTACCTCGAGCGTTTCCGGTACATGACTCGAGGCGAGCAGGTGAAGGCGACATCCAAGCTGCTGACCAATCTCATTGTCACGTTTGGCACGGCTGGGGGCACCACCAGCACGTTGACGCGGACGTTGGGCGGGCTGGAGGCCACCGTGCCGGTGCTGTCCCTCTCGGCCGAGGGCCTGCTGATGGTGGAACGCGTGGTGGTGCCCGTCGGCAAGGTGGCCACTGTTCTGCGGGGTGGGCCGGGGACGGCCATCATCCTCCAGAAAGTCGGCGAGACCTCGGCGAAGAACTCGAGGTCACCCCAGAGAACGCCCCCCCGGATTGAGGATGGAAATTTGAAGGAGGGCTGGCAGCATATTGAGGCCAGGCACATTTCAGGCAATCACCCGAAGGGCCCGGGTGATCTCTTTGCGCCGGGAACAACCCGCCAGCAACTGGCGAAGGCAGCCGAGGAGATTGTCGAACATGGAACTCGCATCTCACGGCCCGGCGACCGTATCCAATCCTTCCAGATGAAGATAAAAATCAATGGGAGGAGAGAGCTGGTTCAAGTTGTGGTGGACTCGGATGATGCGAATCGGGTCATCACCATGTTTCCTATCAAGGGAGGCGGATGAAATGGTCGCATTCCAGTGTGAATGGGTCGACGAGCAGATGACCTCAGAGCGATCAGGATTTGATCTTGGTCACATGACTTTCACGGGAGAAAAAGGAACCTGCACGTCGCGTGGGAAGACCCCAGATCAGGCAATGATGCTGGCCGTCGCCATCAAGGAACTTCTCTATGGATTGGAGACGCTATTGAACGGAGCTCAGTCTGAGTACAAGTTCGTCGGAGCGGACTCCTCTTTCTCCGTTTGGTTCAAGAAGTCCAAGCGTGGGCATCTCTCAGTTCGTTGCGGAACGACAGAACTTAGCGAAGCCGGGTCCACAGAACTCTGCAAATCCATTCTACAGAGCGCTGAGACATTCTTTGCCCAACCCGGAAATGAGCTTCCTATAAACGACCCTGTCCGAGAGGATCTCTTGTACTCTATTCAGAGTCTCAAACGTTGTCTCCACGAGGGATGAAAACGGCCTGTGAGCCTGCCCCGGTTCCGTGGCTCGCCCGCCGAACGGGTTGCCTCACCTGGCGTAGGCGCGCTCGAGGATTCGCCCGGCATCGAGGCCGCTCGCCTTCGCTGCCTCCACGTCGAGCCCCTCTCCGTGACCCTGGCCCCGTCCCTCGAAATAGACCTCCCTGTCTCCGAAGTGCGCGGTGCGCGGACAGGCGGGGAGCTTCAGCGCGGAACGCAGAAGCTCGCACGGCTGCGATTCAGCGACGTCGAACATCGCGCCCCCCTCCCGTCCCGTGCGCAGGTAGTGCACGCGTCCTTCCGCGAAGCGCACCGCCGTCACTCCCTGGCCCAGGAGCGATTCCACCTGCCCGCGTGGACGTGTCTCACTCCACGGCTCCTGGCCTCCTTGTGAGAACGGCAGCCACTCGCGCCAACGCAAAGGCTGTGCCGCGAGCGCTCGCTCCTCCTCCGGCTGCACGCGCACGGTCCCGAGGAACGTCTGGCAGTGCGTGGTGTCGCAGACCGGCCGGCTCGGGTGGCGGCTGTGGGCGTATCGCTCGTTGTGCGCCACCACTCGCGCCAGTGCCACCCTCGCCTCGCCCTTCAACGATGCGTCCTCCGCTGCCACCACTCCCGCCGTGTATTGCAGCCGTGTGGTGCGGAACAGGAAGTCCGAGCCCCTCCGCGCCTTGAGGGCATTCGGGTTGATGGGCACTCCAGCGGGCGGCTTGTAGGGCGGCGGCGGAGATTTCGTGAAGATACCAGCGTAGTCGCGGCCGGTGGGCGCGTCCGGGAAACGCACGCGCCACGGGCTCCCGAGGCACACCGCCGCCCCCTTCGCCGCGAGCGGCTCCAGCTTCGTGAAGCCCTCGGGGACCGCTCTCGGCGTGCCCTGCTCCAGGAAGAAACCGGCGCCCTGGCACCGGGCCTCGATGACTTCCGGCTGCACCAGTCCCAGCACCTGCACCCGCGCGGCCTCCAGCCCGCTCCGCTTCTTGCGCACCTTCGCCAGTACCTCGGGCACCTCGTCCGCGAAGGCGCGCGGCATCTTCCCCGGCCGCGCCACCACCGCCACCAGGTCCTCGTCCACCGCGACGATCCACCCGAGCAGCGGCCGGCTCCGCGCGTCCCGCACCGTCCCCGTCTTCGCCGCCACGCCCGCGTAGGCCTTCGATGCCGGCAGCTCGGACAGCGTCCCACGTGCCGCGCTGCCCGCGAGCACCTCCATCAGATCCGGCCGCGCTTCGGCCAGCAGCCGGTACGCCTGGGCCAGCCCCCACGGAGAGAGGCGCAGCGTCGCGCGCAGTCCGATGGCGTCCGCCATGTCCAGGGGCTCGCCCGACAGGCCCACCGCGGTCAGCACCGCGCCCCAGGGACCGAAGGCCCTCGGCGCGCTCCCCTGCCCCTCCCAGTCCAGGAAGTACCCGTTACACGAGCGCACCAGCGCCGTCTTCGCATCCACCTTCCCGGGCAGCCGCTCGCCGCACACCCACTCGGGTACCTCCGCTCGCGGAGACAGCACCGGCGGCGGTGCCGCGCTCCCAGCCACAACGAAGGGCTTCAGCGTCGAGCCGAAGGGCATCGCCGTACGGATGTCCCCCTCGGAGAACAGCAGCTCTCCCGAGTGGCGGCTGAGCACCACCGTGGCCGAGGCCGCTGCCTGCACCGCCACCCCGGCCAGCTCGTCCACCGACAGCGGCACCGCCCAGCGGGCCCCGTCCTGGCATTGCCGCAACCGGCGCGTCAGGGCCTTCGGAAAGCCCGTGTCCTCGTTCAGCACGCGCGCCAGGGCCCGCCGGGCTCGCGGCGTGTCCACGTCCGGGTTGCGCGCCAGCTCCGCCGAGGCGCTCGCCAGCGACTGGTAGGGCGCCTCCCGCCACTCGGCCAGCTCTCCGCTCACCGCCAGCGCGAAGGCCTCGTGGAACAGCCGGTCCTCCGCCGAGGCCGGGCACGCCCACCACAGCAGTTGGTGCGCCAGCTCGTGCCGCAGCGCCACGCGCAACCGCTCGTCCAGCACCCCGGGCGTGCCCTGCCGCAGCTCCACCATTCCCGGCCGCCCCTGCCCGTTGCGCGAGGGCAACATCCCCTCGCCCCGGCGCAGCCAGATGTTCACCGGCGCCCGACCCGGAGTGCCCCCGGCCTCGGCCACGTAGCGCGCCTCCAGCGCCTTCCACGTGGACTCGGCCTCGGCGCGCAGCTCCGCCTCGGGCGTCACGTCTCCCCTCGTGAGGAAGACAGGGGTGGCCGCCAGCACGGCGACCGTCACGGCGGCCCACCCCATCACCGCTTCACCACCCGCCCGGGCCCACGTCGCCCGTGCTGCTCTGCGACGGCGCCACCTTCAGCACGTCCGCTCCCGTGCGTCCGCGGATGCTCGTCACGTACATGTCCTCGATGAAGGCCGGCGGCGCGGAGAACGTGCCCGCGAACTGCGCCCGCATCACGTACCCCACCGTGCGCGGACTGTCGCTCCACCACGCCGGCTCCTCGAAGAAGAACGTGGCCCGCTCGGGGCTCAGCGAGCGGCGCTTGAGGGCCTCGGGCGCCAACGGCAGCGCGTGCGGCGGACCGCGGAACTCCTTGTCCTCCACCAGCGGCACGAAGCCCGCCGGCACCGCGTCCTCCACCACGTAGTACGCCGAGCGGTTCCGGTTCTCACCGCGCGCATCCAGCGTCAGCTCCACGTACACCTCTTCGCCCTGGCTGACGCTGACGCCCGGCTCGAGCTTCACCCGCCCGCCCTCGCGCAGCACGTAGTAGGCGCGCTGGAGGCTCATGCCCTCGGCCACCGGCTTCACCTCCGCCAGTGGCGTGGCCGCCGTGGCCCGCAGCGTCGCCACGCCCGCGAAGTCCGCCACGTCCACCGAGCGCGTCCCCGGCTCCAGCGTCGCCACCAGCCCCATGCCTCGTGGCGTGAAGCGCACCGGGCCCTTCGCTCCCTTCACCTCCGGCGGCGCCAGCTTGCGGAACTCCTTCGCGTCGCGCTCGATCAGCCACATCGAGTGCAGCAGCGCCGTGCTCCGGTCGAACGTGGACAGCCCCGGCTCCGTCAGCGCCTCCAGCAGCCTCCGGCGCGCCTTGTCCACGTCCATCTTCCCGAAGGACGCCGCGTGCCCGAGCACGGCGGTGAGGCCCACCCGGCGCAGCGGATAGCGCCACAGGGCCTCGCTCGGCGCGGGCAGGTTCGCCAGCGAGACGAAGCCCTCGTTGCTCCGGGCCACCAGCTCGTCGATGCGGTCCTTCAACGCGGGCTCCTTCATCACGCCCGACTTCTCCGCGGCCAGCACCGCCAGCGCCAGCGGGTACAGGTCTCCCGGCTGCGCGGCCTGCACCAGCGCGCGCACCCGGGCCGCCTGCCGCTCCCCGTCCAGCCGCGCCAGCACCCAGGCCCGCGTGGCGTCCCACTCGAAGGGCAGCCCCTCCTGGGCCTCCAGCCAGCGCATGCTCTCGGTGATGCGCGGATCATTCCGGTCCACCAGCCCCGCCTCCACCGCGTACGCCAGCCCGTCCAGGGCGATGAGCGTCATGGGCACATCCGGCGTGCTGTAGCCGCTGAACCAGGTGAAGCCGCCCCCGCGCACGGACATCTCCAGGATGCGCGCCGTCCCCTGCACCGAGCGGCTGCGCGCCTCGGCCAGCAGCGACTGGCTGTCCGTGTCGAGCGACTCCAGCGCGCCCGCCTTCTTCAACGTCTGGTACAGCGCCACGTTGGGCACCGTGGTGGACACCAGCTGCTCCAGGCACCCGTACGGGTACGTGAGCAGCTCGCGCACGTTGGACAGCGCCGCGTCCACCAGCGAGGGCTGCAACACCAGCTGCACCTCGGACAGCGTCGCGCTCCGCGCCGCGGGCAGGGCCAGCGAGCCGCCGCCCCACTGAGACACCTTCACCGGCTCCTCCAGCACCGCCGGCCGCACCGCCACCGTGCGCCTGTCTCGCAGCGGCTCCTTGCCTCCCGTCACCTCCACCGCCAGCTCGGCCAAGCCCGGGCCCTTCGTCTTCAGCGTGATGGGCAGCACCTGCTCGCCGCCCTGGCCCAGCTCCACCTTCTGCGTCGCCTCGGAGGACTCGAGCACCCCCGCCGCCGCGAGCCGCACGTCCAGCAACTGGCTGCCCTTGGACAGCTCGCCTGCGGACAGGCGCACCGACGCGAGGGCCTCATCGCCCTGGCGGAGGAACTGCGGCAGCGCGGCGTACAGGTTGAGCCCTCCGCGCGTGGCGAACTCGGCCGTGGACTCGCCGAAGCGGCCCGCGGTGTCCGCCGCCACGCCCGTCACCACCCACAGCGTCTGGTTGGACGGCAGCTTGAAGCGCAGCGTCGCCCGCCCGTCCCGGTCCGTGACCACCGTGGGGCTCCAGTACGCCGTGTCCCGATCCAGGTCCTTCGCCTGCCGCGTGGGCGGCTTGATGGAGGCGAAGGCATGGTCCGGCAGCCCCGCCATCTTCCGCGCCAGGGCCTCGCCATAGCCGTAGCCCTGGAACTCGGCCGAGAAGAAGGTGGCCACGTTGTTGCGGCCCACCGGGTAGAAGAAGTCCAGCACCTTCGGGCGGAACTCGTTCTGGATGGCGTAGACGGCCTTGTCCACCACGCCCACCGACAGCTGCGCCACCACGCCCTGGCCCTCGTGGTCCACCACCCGCACGTCGATGACCTGCTCGGTGAGCGGCGTGGCCTCGGCCCGCCGGGGCTGCAACGAGACGGAGAGCGTCCGCTCCGAGGGGATGACACGGAAGCCCACCGTGCGCTCCTCCCAGCGGCCCGAGGCCGTCGGGTACGCCACCGAGGCATACACCGCGCTGCCGAAGCGCTTCTCCACCTCGAAGGCGTGCACCAGCGTGCGGCCCTTCTGCTGCACCAGCTGCGTGCCGTACACCCCCGAGCCCGTGAGCGTCACCCACACCGGGCCCTCGTCCGAGCCCCCCGGGCCCCAGCTGTCCGGCAGCAGCGCCACGAGCTGCGCCGTGTCTCCCGGCTCCAGCGTCCCCGAGAGCGACGCCAGCGTCAGGTTGGGCACCTGCGCCACCGGCTCCGAGGCCTCGCCAATGACGAGCAGCTGATCCTCCCCCGTCCAGGCCTCGCCGCCCTTGTCCTTCACCGTGACGCGCGCCACCACCGCGCCCGCGTCCGAGGTGGGCACCTTCTCGCGGTACGTGCCATCCGCCGCCGTGGTGAAGCCCTTCTTGCCGAGGCTCTTCTCGCCGCCATCCGCCTTGCGCAGCACGAACTCCACCTCGCCCGGCGTGGCGCCGTAGGGCTTGCCGGAGAGCGTGGTGGCGCGGATGCCCAGCGTGGCCTCGGTGCCCTTCTTCACCACCGCCGCCGAGTAGCGCGTGCTGCCCAGCACCTCCACCTTCGAGAGGAAGAAGGCGGCGCTCGCGTTGGCGAACGTCTGTTGATCATCCCGCGCGCGCACGGTGAGCGTGTAGCGGTACGGCAGCCGCTCCTCGCCCGGCTTGAGCGCGGGCACCGCGATCTCGATCTGCCCATCACCGTTGGCGTCGAACGTCGCGGCGCTCGCCCACGGGTCCTCTTCCGCGCCGCGCTCGGCCACCGTGGAGAACAGGCGCTCCGGGACGCTCAACCGGCCCTCCGACGTCGAGGCGCTCCCGTACGTCACCGCGCTCCCCTGCCCGCCCAGCCCCGCGTCATCCACCCAGGCCGGCGCATCCAGCAGCGAGCGGTAGAGGAACACCTCGTACTTCGCTCCCGGAGGCACTCCACCCGCGTACCGCCGCGCCCTCACGGTGGCCCGCAGCGTCTCGCCCGGCACCACCGTCTCCTTCTCCGGCTGCAGCTCCAGGTAGAAGGTGGGCTTCACGTAGTCCTGCACGCGCGCCTCGCCCTGGTACGGCTGCGTGTCCAGCTCGGCCATCACGCGCAGCACGCCCGTGCCCAGGTCCGCCGGTACCTTCAGCGTGCCGTTGAAGCCGCCGAACTCGTCCACCTTCGCGCTCGTGCGAATCTCGCGGCCCTCGGCCGACACGAGCTTCACCGCCACGTCGCGCCGGCGCGGCGTGAAGAGGCGCGCGAGGAAGCTGTCCGGCTGGCGCACCAGGCCGCGGAACCTCACCTCATCGCCCGGCTTGTAGATGGGCCGATCGCTGTAGATGAACACGTCCGGCGCCACCGCCAGCGACGAGTAGAAGTCCGTGTCCACGATGGCCGTGTCCCCACCCGCCGTCGCCGTGGCGATGAGGCGCGGCTCCTGCACGGCCAGCGTCACCTCGCCCTTGTCGTCCGTGGTGCCCGCGGGCCCCTTGCCCGAGCCCAGATACACCTGCACCTGCGCACCGGCGCGCGGCTTCTGATCCCTCCCCGCCACACGCACCAGCACCTGCCCGTCCGTCTGCTTGAGCTGCACGGTGAGATCCGTGACGACGAGCACCACCTGTCCCTCCACGCGGCCCTGGACGAGCTGGAGGATGTACGTGCCCACCGGCAGCGGCGGGAGCGTCACGCGGCGCTCCTCGAAGCCACCGCTGTAGTACGAGGTGTCGAAGCCCGGGACGCTGAACTCGCGCTCGGAGCCGCCGAGGTCCAGGTTCAACCACTGGCTGCGCACCACGGAGAAACCGGCGGGCACGCCCACGAGCTTCTCGGCACCCTCGGACACGCGGGCGAGCGGACGGCCCGGCGGCGGAGGCGGACGCGCGGGCAGGCCCGGCGCCACGGCCTTGCGGAAGTCCTCGTTCAGAGCGAACAGCAGGAACGAGCCCGGCGAGTGCGCCGCGTTGAGGCCGCGGCTGAGCGCGTTGCCGGGGTTCGCCGTGGTGGGCGGAGCCTGCCAGGCGCGCCGGAGGTCCCCCTGCGCGCGGATGAAGGCGTCCGTGTCCGCGGGCTTGAGCACCCGCAGCTCCACGGGCCCCTTGTTCTCGAAGGCCACATCCACGGCCACGGGCTCACTGCTGCCGTAGGCACGGGGAACGGTGATGTAGAGCGGCCTGGCCGCCGCCACGCCAGCGCACACCAGCGCGGCCAGCACCGCGATGCGAGCGGAGTACCTCATGAACCAAACCCTCCCGGAACCAGCCTGTTGCCATCCACCGTGCCGCGCAGCCCCACGTAGGGCAGCGTCTCCAGCTCACGCCGCGCCGCCTCGATCTCCGGAGGGGCCGCGCTCGGCCGCGGCTTGCTCGAATCCGCCTGCGTCACCTGCGACCAGTACCCATCCGCCATCAACATGCCGAGCAGCCGCCCGGTGTTGACGCCGAAGGACACCGAGCCCGGCGCGCGCAGCCCCTGCACCACCGGCGCCGCCGCGTTGAGCAGGTTGGGCCCCTTTCCCTCGCACGCCTTGCGCAGCCGCGCGAGCACGTCCGGCGTGGAGGCCAGCACGTGGTGTCCGCACAGCGTGGCGGACTCCATCGTGTTGGGCCCGGAGAAGAGCTGCCCCAGCGCGGCCGCGTCCTCGGGCCGGCCCCACAGCAGCGCCACCTCGGTGGGCAGCGAGGAATCTCCCCGAGGCGTCCACACCATCGCCACCTGACGCGTGCGCAGCGGCACCGCGGCGCCCTTGCCGGACCAGAAGGCCTTGAGCGTGTCCTTGTCCAACTGCTCGGGCAGCTTGAGCTGGAGCGCGAGCAGCACCGGCGTCTCCTCGGGGATGAGCTTCAGCAGCTCGTCCGAGAGCGGCGCGCTGTCCAGCCGGGGCTCGTCCGCCACGGGCCCGGAGATGCCCCGGCCCACGAGCCGCTTGCCGTCCACGGCGAACTGCAGCCGGATGCCGTTGGCCACGCCCATGATGTGCGTGAGCAGCTGCGCCTCGCGGCCGAGCGGCTCGGGAGCGAAGCCCAGCTCCACGTCCACGCCCTGGGGCGCCTCGAGGTCCAGGTGCCCCTCGCACAGGCCCTGGAGCACCACCGCCGGGTGCCGGCCGAACACCAGCTTGTCGTCCGTGCGCGCGGCCCACAGCGACTGCTCGGCGATGAGCCAGCGCTGCAACGTGAAGCCCTCCGAGGGCGCCTCGCCCTCCCCGCCCGGACACGCCGCGGCCACCAGTTCGTTGCGGCGCACCACCTGGCTCATCGAGTCGAAGGCCGCCATGGTGGCGTTGCCCGGCTCGGGGACGATGAGGGCGGGCGTGCCCGCGCGGTTCTCCCCGGAGAACCACACCATGCGGAACGGCGCGGCCAGGAGCTGTCCGGCCATGACGTCGAACACGGCGCCCTGGAAGCCGCCCCCCAGGTCCTCGCCCCGGGTGTCGAGGAACGCGGCCCACCCGCCCACGAAGCCCTTGCCGAGCGGCTTCTGGATCTGCTCCTTCACCCACGCGTTGCCCGCGAGCGCTTCACGCACCTTGCCCGGCGCATAGACGTCCACCCAGAAGGCCGGACGCACGGGCTCGGTGGGCACCTGCATCTGTCCCGGCTTGCCGGGCGCGGGAGGCAGGGCCTGCAGCACCGAGCCCTGGCCGGAGCCGGACGTGCCCGAGGGCCCGGAGGAGACCTGGCCATCCGGCCCCTTCGCCGGACCCCCCGAGGTGCCACGGCCGATGAAGAAGGCGGCCACGGCCACCACGACGAGCACGGCGACGCCGATGCCCACGAGGAGGGCCTTGGGAGGACCCGAGGGGGCCGGGGGCGGTGCACCCGGCGCGGGAGAGGGAGGGTTCATCGCATCCACTCCTTGAAGCGGAAGAAGCCGAGGAAGGCGGTGTTCTGGGGCACCGGGCGCCACTCCAGCGGAGCCTCGGTGACGAGCGACTGGAGGACGCCGGTGCGCACCGCGGCCCCCTTGTCGCCCGGGTGGTAGACGATGCGCGTGGGGGCGTGCGCCTTGTCCTCGGGGCGCACCACGAGCATCAGGTGGAAGAGGGGGCCGGCATCGCGCTCCTGGCGGAAGGCCAAGAGGTCGCCGGTGCGCAGCGACTCGCGCGTGGCCTCGTCGCGGCCGAGCGGCACGAAGCTGTGCGCCAGCAGCGTCTCGGCATCGGCGAAGTCACCGGGCCGGCCCTTGTCGTCGAGCCACAGGGGCGAGGCGAGCCGCTCGGGGCGGAAGCGCCGGTACGCGCCCCGGAAGGCGAAGCGCACCAGGCCGGCGCAGTCGCGCTGGTCGGGGTGCCAGGCCGGGTCCATGCGGCGCACCTGGGCGAGCGCCACCTGGGCCACCTCGCGCCGCAGCAGCGTCTCGAGGGCCTCGGCGGGAGCGGGCGTGGCCGCGAGCGTCAGGAGCAGGAACAGCGCACTCATGGCGAGCCGGGAGCCTCAGCCTTCCGAGTCCACGCCGCCACTGGTGAGCGTCTTGACGGCCGCGTCCAGGTTGCGAGGCCACGCGGGGCCCTTGGGAGCGGGGTCCTGCGAGGGCACGTACACCTCGGCCTTGCCGTCGCCGAGCACGTTGATCCAGGCGAGCACGCGCGTGGTGCCGGGGGTGGCGAGCGGGATGCGCACCATGCGGCGCAGCTCCTGGGGAGTGCCCTCGTAGAGGACGACGTTGAGGGTGGCCACGGTGTGGGCCTTGTCTCCGCCAGGCCAGTAGTTGGTGGCGATGAGGTAGAGGCCCTTGGGGGGCGCGCGGTGGACGTAGAGGTAGGGCCCGTAGGCGGGATCGTCGAAGGAGCCGCCCTGCTCGTTGAGGTAGAAGGTGCCGCCGCTGGGGCTGTCGGTGTCGGCCCAGTAGACGTGGGCCATCTTCTTCAAGTCGAGCACCGGGCCCTCGCCCGCCTTGGGGGTGGAGACGCTGTCCTGGGTGGGCTCGTAGATGTGGAGGTCCGTGTAGACGCCCTGGGTGTCGCTGGTGAGGATGGCCTTGAGCGGCACGGGGGGAATCTGCGCGTAGCTGGTGGCCTGGGCGCGCGCGGTGCCGGCCTGATTGGTGGCCATGAGGGTGACGACGTTCTTGCCGCTGGCGGCGGGGAACTTGCGCTTGAAGCGCCCGCTGAAGGTGCGCATCAGGTAGCGGTCGCCGTTGATGGAGATGACCACCGGGTCGATGGTGGTGTCGCTGACGGTGCCCTCGACGAGCAGCATGCGGTCCACGGTCCAGCCGCCGGAGGGGGCGGTGAGGCGCACGGTGGGCAGCGTCTTGCCCTGGCCGATGGGAACGCCCTGCTGACGGGAGGGCGTGGTCGGAGCCTGGGAGAGCAGCACGGCCAGGAGTACGGACAGCATCGCGGGCAGGTCCTGTCGAAGGGAAGAGCGGCGGACAGCCTGCGTCATGTGGCCGCTGCATTCAAGCAGCGAGAGCCCCTGGCACGGGGGCTCTCCCGACCCTCCGCGAGGACGGAGTTCCCGAGGCGGCTCACACGGTGACGGTGCGGAAGTAGTTCCTGCTCAACCACGCGACGTGCCCGTCATCCCACGAGTCCCTGTCCGTGAAGCCCGCGTCATCCATCACCTTGGTGTACGCCGCGAGCGTCCCGGACTTGTCGATGAGCTCGGCGGTGGAGACGTTGGGCGTCATCCCCGAGGAGGCATAGTCGACGTACAGGGCCATGTTGCAGCGCAGGGAGGCCACGGCCTGCTGGGCCGCCAGGGTGGAGTGGTAGTGATCCGAGTGATCGTTCGGATTCCTCGCCCTGTCCGTGTCCGCCGTGTTGAGCCAGAGGACGGAGATGCCGCCGAGCTCGAAACGGATGAGTTGATCCAGCGTCGTGACCAGGGATTGCCAGCCCTCGTAGGTAGCCGAACCGTCGAGCGCCGTGGTCCTCGGCACCCTCCGCTCGTAGAGTTGCTGCAGGCTGCCCGTGCGGCTGCCATCCGGGAAGCCATCCGGCAGGCGCAGGAAGTAGCTGACCGTGTTCTTGTACTGCCAGTAGGCGATGCTCCGGCCGTTGAAGGTCCGGGTGCCGGACACCGGCGTGGCGGGCGATGAAGACGCCGCGTCCGCCGCGAACTTGATGGAGCTCCGGGCGCCGTTCTCCCGGGCCTGGTAGTAGGTGTTTCCGCTAGTCGCATCCCCCGCGGTGGTGAAGATGAAGAGCACCTTCCCAGAAGAGTTGTGGATGTCGTTGTAGGCATTGACTCCCATGAAGAGTTGCCAGTCGTCCTCATGCGCGGCGATGTACATGGAGAACTCGGAGTATGATGGCATGACGCGCCTCCTTCCCGGAGAGATTGTCCAGCGCGCACCCGCCTGTCCACGAGCGGGAGAGACGCCGCCAGCCCGAGGGCTCATGGCCCCGCTCCCGGCCGGGCCCTCCCGAGGCCGCATGCCCTCGCGAGTGGCTGCTACGGGAGGATGACCCGGATGGCGTGGTTGTACGAGTCGCTCACGTAGATGCGCCCGCCGGCACCGGTGGCGAGCCCCGTGGGAGCGGCGAGCTCCGCCACGTCACCTGGACCGAGCCGCGTCCCCGCCAGGCCCGAGCCGGCGAGGGTGACGACCCGCCAGGAGTTGGCCTGGGCGCCGGGCAGCAGCTTGCGGATGCGGAAGTTCCCCGAATCCGCCACCACCACGCCCCCGTCGGCGGCCACCGTCATGCCCAGCTGCGCGCGGAACCGGGCGTCGCTCCCCGCGCCATCCGCGAAGCCAAACACCCCTCCGCGCTGTCTGCCGGCAAGGGTGTCCACCGCGTAGGGGGGCTTCAGGGAGATGCGGCGCACCAGCTGGCTGGCCGCATCCAGCATGTACAGGACGTCCTCCCCGGCCGCCAACGCCGTGGGATAGAAGAAGCTGGCCTCCTTGCCCAGCGCCGAGTCCTGCCTGCCCGCGCCACCACTGCCGGCGAGCGTCACCACCTCCTGCGTGCCGGCGCGGAGCATCCGCAGCCGGTTGTTCATCTCGTCCACGATGTAGAGGTTGCCCGCCGCGTCCGTGGCGAGCGCCAGCGGCCGGAAGAACTTCGCCTGCGAGCCCGCGCCGTCGGCGAAGCCTCCCTGCGAGGCCCGCCCCGCCACGGTGCTCACCGTCCAGCCGGTGGCGCCACGCTGGAGCTGGCGGATGACGTGGTTGTCGGAGTCCGCCACGTAGATCTCCCCCGCCGGCCCCACCGCCACCGACGTGGGAGAACGGAACATGGCCTGCTCCCCAGGGCCATCCCGGAAGCCGGGCTGCCCGTTGCCCGCCAGCGTGATGACCGTGTGTGCCGCATCCGCCTGGATGAGCCGGATGCGATGGTTCCCGGTGTCAGCCACCACCACCTCCCCCGCCGGGGTGACCGCCAGCCCGGTGGGCGCCTGGAAGCGGGCCTGCGCCGCGGGGCCATCCTGGAATCCCGGTGCACCGGCCTGCCCGGCGAAGGCCTCCACGCTTCGGGCCCACTGGCCGGCCGGTGGGTAGCTCACGGGCCCCGGCCCCGTCACCGCGGGCAGCGTGCGCGGGGGGCGCCGGTGGGCGAGCGCCCGCTCGAGTACGTTGAGCGTCATGCGCTCGACGCGGGCATCCCTCAGCTCCGGATCCGGGCTCATGGCGAGCCCCCAGTAGATGGTGCCCGCGGAGAAGACCAGCCGCCCCGAGGGCAGGGTGCGATCCACCGTCGTGCTGTAGGACGGGACGCCCTCCGCGCTCACCACCGGGCTCTTCATGCTGACGTTGAGCCCCGAGGGCGCGCCCGGCAGCTCGGGGAAATGCCTGTCGTACTCATACCCCACGAGCCCTGTCAGCGGCGTCCCCCGCCGCAGCCCCGTCCCCTCGAAGAGCCAGTGCGCGTCGTCCGCCACCACCAGGGGGAACATGACGATCTGCCAGCCCTCGTACATCACCCCGAAGAGCTGGCTCTCCGGGCGCTCGTTGGGGGGATCCCGGAAGCGCACCGTGGTGCCCGGCTGCGGGTCCAGCTTCTGCTCGTTCTTGTAGCAGGCCATGTTGCGCAGCGGACGTCCCTTCGAGTCTGGCTGGAAGCGGACGCGCCAGTACCCGCCATTCCCGCCGAAGTAGGCCAGGCTCATCTTCCCGCCCGCGAGCGCGGCGTCCAGCTGATCCCTCTCCTGCTCCGGCCAGTACTCGTCCTGGGCCGCGCCGATGAAGGCGCCAATCCCCTCCAGGAAGTTGGAGAAGCGCAAGAAGTCGAGCTGCGTCCCATACGTCACGTCATAGCCATGCTGCTCCAGGAGCTGGATGAAGCCGAGCTCGAGGAAGAACGTCTTCCCGGCGCCGTTGCCGGCATTGTAGGGGCGGTTGAAGGACACCTCGCGTGCACGGCCAAACGGTGTCGTCCCGGAGGCATCGTAGTAGAGGCTCGTGCCACCCCAGGTGTTGTACGCCTGATAGGTGGTGAAGTTCGGCGTGTAGAGGAGCTCCGCCGCGCGCTTGTCGCGGATGACGAAGGGCGTGTACCGCATGCCCCCATCCTCCCGGGTGAGCTTCAGCACGTAGAGGCCGGAGACCCACGAGGAATCGATGGGAATGGAGAAGGTGTCCTTCCAATCACATTCGATGCGCCCGCTCGCCACGTCGCGCGGGCACGCCGCCTGCGCCCCCGTCCGCCAGGGTCCCCCACTCCACACCTTTCGAGCCTTGGCCCCCCCGTAATATCCCATCCGGTACAGCGTGGCCGTGAGGGTGCGCTCCGTGGGGGTGGAGACCTTGACGCCGAGGCTCTCGCCCGCTTCCACGGACTCGGTGGAGGTGTAGAACTCGAGCTCCCCCTCGTCGGCGGCGAATCCACTCTGCCACTGGGGATCTCCCGGGAGCTGGTTCTCCGCCAGGATGGGGTTGGGCCGCGGCTGGCGATCGAGCGGCTGCGGGGGCGGGTTGCAGTTGGAAGTGCACTCCCCTCCAGGGGTCTCGGGGCGCGGCTCCTCCGACTTCGGGCGGGTGGGAGTGTCACGGCATCCCCACCAGAGCAGCGCGGCCAACAGCAACACCCCTCCCCTGAAGACTCCACCACGCTCCGCGTGCATACCGCTCTCCTCGTTGGGAGCTGGGACTCGAAGCCCAGCAGGCGGGGAAGAGGGTAGGGCCGTATGCCCCACGAGGAATCACCGCCGCCAGGACGAGGAGAGCGTCATGTGATGAACGAGCACCCGCCCCCCTTCGTGGGGAGCGGGTGCCCGATTTCAGCGGGGAACCGCCGTTTCAGCGGGGACTAGCAGCCCGTCTCCACGGCGCCGATGTCCGGCCCGGCCCCGCAGAACTTGAGACCCAGGTTCTCACCCCGGTCCACGGCCAACGGCCCGGGCACCAGCGTGGTGGGGTCGAGCTGGGCATTGCCCTCGAGCGAGTTGCCGTCGAAGCCCTGGCCGCGCCACTGCGCCAGCTTCAAGGCGGAGCCGCCCTTCAGGAAGGTAGCGCCCGGCCGGTAGAGGTTGGAGCTCATCTTCAGCCCCGGCGCCTGGCTGCCCAGCTTCACCGCGGAGGCCGCGTCGATGATGTTGTTCTTCACCACCAGGTCCTGCGTCGGGCCGCCATCCCCGCTGCCGAGGATGAGCGCCGCCGTCTGCAGCCGGGTGAAGGTGTTGTTGTACACCTGCGTCCCCTGGGAGTTGGCCAGCTGCAGCCCGCCCCCCGTCCCCCGGGCCGTGCTCATGTCCCGGATGAGGTTGCGGCGGATGACGATGCCCGAGGGCAGCGGACCGTAGCGGTTGCCGCCCACGCCGATGGCCAGACCCGATTCGTAGAAGTCATTCTCCTCGATGAGGATGTTCTTCGCCGACATGTGCACCACCATGGCGCCGTTGCCCTTGGAGTGGTGCATCTTGTTGCGGCGCACGGTGACGTTGGTGCACGTCTTGATGTCCAGCCCCTGCTCGAAGTTGCCGTACAGGTCATTGCCCTCGATGAGGATGCCATCCGCTGGCGCGCTGGGCATACTTCCATCCTCGCTGTAGCACTGGATGGAGTCCCCCGAGTTGTCGTGGATGACATTGTTGCGCACGGTGATGTTGCGCGCCGTGGGCTGGATCATCACCCCGTGGGAGTCCTCGCCCGCGAGGACGTGGTGGTGGATGTCATTGTTCTCGAGCGTGGCGCCATTGGCTCCATTGTGGAAGCTCACCCCCGCGCCATACTTCGCGTGGTGGATCTCCGAGTCGGCGAGCAGCGTGCCCTGGACATTGCCTGAGAACGCCACCCCGAGCGCCGGACGGTTCTCGACGTCGATGTTGAAGCCCCGGATGATCCAATGGCTGCGCGTCACCACCATGAGGGCACCGGACTGGGAGCCCAGGACGATGCGGGGCTTGCCCTCGCCCAGCAGGGTGATGGGAGCCGAGGCGGTGCCATCGCGGACGGAGCCCATGAGGAGGACGCGCTCGGCGTAGGTGCCGGCGCGTACGCGGATGAGCTCGCCCGGCCCGGCCAGGGTGATGGCCCGGGAGATGGTGCGCAGCGGGGCCGCGGCCGTACCGGCCGACGTGTCCTTGCCCGTGGTGCTCACCACCCACTCGCGCTTGTACGCGGCAGGGGTGACGGGAGGAGCAGAAGGGGTGCTGGGCAACGGGGAGGACCCCGTGTTCCCATCCTGGCCGGCGGGAATCTGGCCCTGCGAGGGCTCGGAGGGCACTTCGCCGGCCTGGGGCTCATCCGTGGGCAGCTCGCCCGTCCGTGGATCGGGAGCGCCGGACGAGTCGATGGGAGGGGGAACTTCCGTGGCCGGGCCGTCGATGAATTCCTGGGCTCCATCGTCCCGCCCGGCGGGCGCTCCACAGGCAGTCACCAGACAGGACACAAGAGCAGCGGCAAATAGGGAGGACTTGCTGAACTGTTTCATTGAGAACACCTTTCTGTTTCGTGCGGTGCTCTCGACAGGGGGACCCCCCCACCTATTCCTTTGAAACCCAAGGAGGGTGCCTTCCCCGCACCCCCATCAAGGACTCGAGCTGTTGTCAGGAAGCTCGCTGCCCGAAAGGCCGTATCAACAGTCCGTTTCCACGGCGCCGATGTCCGGCCCCCTACCGCACGTGGGGCCGAGCTCCACGCGCTCTCCGGCATCCACGGCCAACGGCCCGGGCGCCAGCGTGGTGGAGTCGAGCTGGGCATTGCCCTCGAGCGAGTGGCCGTCGAAACCCTGGGCCTGCCATTGGGACAGAGTCCAGCTGGAGCCTCCGCTCCGGAAGGTGGCGCCCGGCTGGTAGAGGTTGGAGTCCATCTTCAGCCCCGGTGCCTGGCCGCCCAGGCTCACCGCGGAGGCCGCGTCGATGATGTTGTTCTTCACCACCAGGTCCTGCGTCGGGCCGCCATCCCCGCTGCCGAGGACGAGCGCCGCCGTCTGCAGCCGGGTGAAGGTGTTGTTGTACACCTGCGTCCCCTGGGAGTTGGCCAGCTGCAGCCCGCCCCCCGCCCCCCGGGCCGTGCTCATGTCCCGGATGAGGTTGCGGCGGATGACGATGCCCGAGGGCGGCGGCCCGTAGCGGTTGCCGCCCACGCCGATGGCCAGCCCCGACTCGTAGAAGTCATTCTCCTCGATGAGGATGTTCTTCGCCGACATGTGCACCACCATGGCGCCGTTACCCTGGGAGTGGTGCATCTTGTTGCGGCGCACGGTGACGTTGGAGCACGTCTTGATGTCCAGCCCCTGCTCGAAGTTGCCGTACAGGTCATTGCCCTCGATGAGGATGCCATCCGCTGGCGCGCTGGGCATCCTTCCATCCTCGCTGTAGCACTGGATGGAGTCCCCCGAGTTGTCGTGGATGACATTGTTGCGCACGGTGATGTTGCGCGCCGTGGGCTGGATCATCACTCCGTGGGAGTCCTGGCCCGCGAGGACGTGGTGGTGGATGTCATTGTTCTCGAGCGTGGCGCCATTGGCTCCATCGTGGAAGCTCACCCCCGCGCCATACTTCGCATGGTGGATCTCCGAGTCGGCGAGCAGCGTGCCCTGGACGTTGCCGGAGAACGCCACCCCGATGGCCGGACGGTTCTCGACGTCGATGTCGAAGCCCCGGATGGTCCAATGGCTGCGCCCCACCACCATGAGGGCGCCGGACTGGGAGCCCAGGACGATGCGGGGCTTGCCCTCGCCCAGCAGGGTGATGGGAGCCGAGGCGGTGCCATCGCGGACGGAGCCCATGAGGAGGACGCGCTCGGCGTAGGTGCCGGCGCGCACGCGGATGAGCTCGCCCGGCCCGGCCAGGGAGACGGCCCGGGAGATGGTGCGCAGCGGGGCCGCGGCCGTACCCGCCGCCGCGTCGTTGCCCGTGGTGCTCACCACCCACTCGCGTACGGGGTGGGCTGGGACGATCGGAGCCGTGGGCCCGGCGCTCGAGGAGGAGGTGGGAACGCCCGGGGGCCCGTCTGGCTGGATGGCGTCCGAGCCGATCGCGCCGCTCGTTCCCGGGGCGGCTCCTCCTCCACACGCGGAGGCCAGCAGCGCGGCGGCGAGCAGAGGGGACAGGGTGGATGCAATGCGCATGGGGACAATCCCTCGTGGGAAAGAGTGAGTGGTCTGGGACACCGCGCGGACGCGGTTGATTCCGGCGGGTGAAGGCCCAGGAGCGGGGGGAGTGGCCGCTGGCTGGCATGCCCCGCGGGCCCGGGGTCTCATCCAGCAGCCGATGCTTCATTGCCCTCCAGATGGTGCGCTGGGAGGCAATGGTCCCCACGCCCCCAGGTGCGCACCCTGGGGTCACCGCGGAAACGAGCAGGCCTTGGCTCGGTGGATGGGCGTGGGGGGATGAGCATGGGACGCAAGCCGAGAGAGGGCCGGGACCGCTGGGCATTCGGATTCCTGCTCGCGTTCCTGGTCTGCATCTATCTCAGCCCGGGTGAGTGGATTCCCGGGGCCGCGCAGTGGCGGCCGGCGCTGCTGACGTCGGCCGTGGCCACGGGCCTGTTCCTCCTGGGACGCGTGGGGCGCAGGCAGCCGCTGTGGGCGGATGGCCAGCGGGGCGTGCTCCTCATGTGCTTCTGTGGCCTGGTCTTCGTCTCCGTGCGCTGGTCGCTGTACCCGGACGTCACGCGCTCCACGGCGGTGGAGCTCCTCAAGTGGGTGCTCGTCTATTTGACGGTCGTCAACCTCGTGACGACGGAGCGGCGCCTGCGGTGGGCCCTGCTCGCCCTCATCCTGTCCTCGCTCGTCACCTCCCGCGGGGTCATCGCCTGGCACCACGCGGGGGTGGACATGGTGGAGGGCTACCGCGCGCGGTGGCTGGGCGTGTACGCGGATCCCAACCGCATGGCGATGAGCGTGGGCATCGTGGTTCCCCTGGCGGTGGCCTTCTTCGTCCGGCGGCAGACCCTGTGGGTGGTGCGCCTGGCCTGTGGCGTGGCCGCCGCGATGGCCATCACCGCCATGGTGTTGAGCTACTCGCGCGGCGGCTTCCTGGGGCTCGTGGCTTCCGCGGCGACATGGCTGGTGTTGGAGCGCCGCCTGGGCCGCACGCTCCTCGTCGTGGGCGTGGCCGCGGCCATGCTGGTGCTCTCTCCGCGGAGCTTCTGGGAGCGGACCCGCACGGTGTCCACCTATGAGCAGGATGCCTCGGCGATGAGCCGCGTGGAGGCCTGGACGGTGGCCTCGCGGGTGAGCCTGGAGCACCCGCTGCTGGGCGTGGGGGCGGGCACCTTCCCCTTCGCGTGGCAGCTCTATGGGCCCCAGAACGCGAGCGGCCGGGTGTACGCCGCGCACAATGTCTTCCTCCAGGTCATCTCGGACCTGGGATTCGTGGGGCTGGGGCTCTTCCTGGCCTTCATCGGCGCGGTGCTCGGGCCCCTGTGGCAGGCCGCGCGGGAGAAGGAGCAGGGCTGGCAGGCCCGGGCGCTCACGGCGTCGGTGGTGGGCTACCTGGTGTCCTGCCTCTTCGCGGGCTTCCTGGTGTCCGTCCACTTCTACGTGCTCTTCGCGCTGGCCTCCTGCGGGGAGCGGCTGGCCCGCGCCTCCCCGGTGCCGGTGGAGGGCACGTCCAGCGGGGGCGCGCGCTCCCCCGCGCCACTCGAGCCCCACGCGCCCCTTACGGGAGGGGAAGCGCCCCAGCCCGGACGTCTCGCCCGGGGCGACACGTGGGGAGGACTGTGACATGGCGGCGGAGGGGACAGCGGCGGAGGCGGCAACGCGGCAGCAGCGCGGCACGAGCGCCACGCGACAGGCCCTGCCGCTCGTGCTCGCGCGCATGACGGCGGCCGTCATCACCGTGGTCACCCCGCTGTACCTCGCGCGCACGCTGTCGCTCGAGGAGTACGGCACCTACAAGCAGATCTTCCTGCTGTGCGGTCCGATCCTGAGCATCCTGCCGCTGGGGATGGCGCAGAGCCTCTACTACTTCGTGCCGCGGGCCCAGGGGCCCCGGGCCGTCCTCCTGCAGACGCAGCTCTTCAACCTGACCATGGGGCTCGTGGGGGCGGTGCTCCTCTGGGTGGCGCTCCCCTTCGCCGCGGAGCGGTTCCCCAACCCGGCACTGCTGCTGTTCCGCCGCGAGCTCGCCTTCTTCGTCCTCTTCTCCCTGGCCGGCGGGCTGCTGGAGACGACCCTGACCAGCCAGGGCCGCACCCGGGCGTCGGCGCTCGTGTACGTGAGCTACGAGGTGCTCAAGAGCGTGGCGCTCGTCGTGCCGTTCCTCCTGGGCTTGGGGATGAAGGGGGCCCTGGCGGCGCTCGCGGCCCTGACCCTGACGCGCTTCTGCGTGACGCTCTGGATGGTGCTCTCGGCGGAGGGCGGGCGGCCCTCGTGGACCGGCCTGCGCGCGCAGCTCGCCTACGCGCTGCCGTTCGGCGCGGCGATGATGATCAGCATTCCCCAACAGGTCGCGCACCAATACGCCGTCGCACTGGGCGTGACGCCCGCGCTCTACGCCGTGTACGCGGTGGGCTGCTTCCAGGTGCCGCTGGTGGATCTGCTCTACTCGCCCACGAGCGAAGTCCTCATGGTGCGCGTGGGCCAGTTGGACAAGCAGGGGCTCGGCGAACAGGCGGCCGGACTCTTCCGGGAGGCCGCGCGCAAGCTCGCCATGGTCTTCATCCCGGCGAGCGCCTTCCTCGTCCTCAGCGCACCGTGGGTGGTGCGCGCGCTGTTCGGCGCCAGGTTCGACGCCGCGGTCCCCATCTTCCGGGTGAGCGTGCTGGGCATCATGCTCGCGTGCCTGCCGATGGACGGGCTGCTGCGCGCGCGCGGCCAGACACGCACCATCTTCTTCTCCTACCTGGGCAAGGCGGCCGTCACGGTGCCGCTGCTCGCGGTGCTGGTGCCCTGGCTGGGGATGCTCGGCGGCATCCTGGCCTGGCTCCTGGCGGAGGTGGTGGGCAAGGCGCTGCTCTTGCGGCAGTTGCCGCGCGCGCTCGCCGCTGGAGGGCCGCCGCCCGCGCTGCGCGACTGGCTTCCCGTGAAGGAGCTCGCCCGGCTGTGCGGCGCCACGGGGCTCTGCGTGGGGGCGGTGCTCGCCACCACCCCCCGGCTGGGCCCCCTGCTCGAGACGCTGGGCGGACGCGAAGGCGCGCTGTTGCACGTCGCCGCCGCGGGCGTCCTGTTCACCGGCGCCCTGGTGCCGCTCCTCCAGGTGTTCGGGCTGCGGCCCCTCGCCCTGCTCGCCTCGCTCAGGCGCTGAAGCACTCGAGACCTTCCTCGCGGGTGCCTGCCTCCCGCGCAACCTGAAGCAGTCAGCCGTTGGAGGACACGAAGCCATGCGGATTGCATTCATCGTCGGGACCCCGCCCAAGAAGCTCGGGTCATTGGAGCAGTGGGTCCTCGGAGTCTGCGCCGAGGCGCTCCGCCGGGGCCACACGCTGGACCTGTTCACCCTCCTGCCCGTGCACCCCGTGTTACAGCAGGAGTTGGACCGGCTGGGCGTCGGCTTCGGCTCCATCGAGTCGCTCAGGGCGGCACCCGTGGCGGCCGCGCGGCGGCTCGCCAGTTACGACCTCATCTACGCGAACATGCTGCCACCGCGCTCGCAGGTGGCGTTCAGTTGCTACGCCGCCTGGCCCGCCCCGCTCGTCTTCGTGGAACACTGCGGGGACATCCACACGCCCGTGGCGCCGCTGCGCAGGTTTCTCTCCCGGGCGCTCGATCAGGTGACGCTCCGCCGCGTGAACGAGCTGGTCGGCGTGTCCGAGTACGTGCGCGGGCGCGACGTCGAGCGCTTCGGCCTGGAGGCCCGGCGCACGCGCGTCATCCACAATGGCGTGGACCCCAGCCGGTTCACGACGGAGAAGACACCCAATCCGACTGGCGCGCTGCGCATGATCTGCGTGTCGCAGCTCATCCCCGAGAAGGGCATCGACGTGCTGCTGCGGGCCATGACGCTCACGCGCGCCCAGGACTGCACGCTGCGCGTGGTGGGGTATGGCCGGATGGAGGAGCCCTACAAGGCGCTCGTGCGTGAGCTGAAGCTGGAGAAGCGGGTGGAGTTCCTCGGGATGCGCGACGACGTGCACCTGCTGCTGCGCGACGCGGAGGTGTGCGTGCACACGCCCACCCTGGAAGAGGCCTTCGGGCTCGCCGTCACCGAGGGGATGGTCAGTGGGTGCGGCGTCATCGCGACGCGCAGCGGCGGCATCCCGGAGATCATCGATGATGGGGTGAATGGCCTGCTCGTCCCGAAGGGCGATGCGGCCACGCTCGCGAAGGCCATCGACACCCTGGCGTTCGATCCGGCGCTGCGCGCGCGGCTCGGAGCCGAGGGCCGGCGCAAGGTGGAGCGCGCCTTCACGCTCTCGCGCTGCATCAGCGAGCACGTGGACTGCATGGAGCAGGTGGCCTCCGAGCGCAGGGGCGTCCCGGTGCGGCCGCGCCCCGTCCCCGTCCCCGAGGCCGCGGTACGGCCCGCGTTCGGCGTCAGCGGCGTGCCGGCCCAGGTGGGGACGCAAGGGGTACCGGCCAATGCGGTGAGCCCTCAGGGCTGAGCTCTGCGGCGAACGGGCCGGGTCCGGACGAGGGGCTCCGTGACAGGGAGGGAGGCGCGGCGGATGGGAACAGGGCGAATCAGTGCGGTGCTGCTGTGTCTGGGGACACTCCTCGTGACCCGATGCGTCCCCACCCTGCCCCCGGAGGGCCTCGAGGAGGCCCCCGTGAGCAGCGGGCAGGAGCCGGAGCCACCCCCGCCGGAGCCTCCGCCGCCGGAGCACCCCGTGTTCCAACCGGGCTTCCACCTCGCGCTGCGCTGGTCCCACGCCGTGAGCAGTACCACCACGTTCCGCCTGCGCGTGCCGGTGAGCAGGGGGGGTCAGCGGGTGCGGCTCGCCTTCCGCTCGGGAGACGGCGCCCTGGTGTTGCGGCGGGTCACCCTTGCCCGGGCCGGCGGCGAGGGCTCGCTGGCCTCGGAGCCGGTGCCCGTGACGTTCTCCGGCTCGCCCGGTGTCTCCGTGACGGCGAGGACGCGCGTGGTCTCGGAACCCGTGTCCTTCCCCATCCGCCTGGGTGACGAGCTGGCGGTGTCCTTCGAGGTGGAGGGCCAGCTGGCCGCGAGCTCCATCGAGCTGCTCCCCGGCGGCTTCATGCGCCCGGGCTCGTGGGCCAGCACGCCGGGCCCGCTGGGGGGCCTGCCCTGGGCGGTGCCCGTGGGCCTGGCCACCGTGGAGGTCGAGGGTCCTCCCTCGCGGGCCTTCGTCGCCCTGGGCGACAGCATCACCGAGGGCTACATCGGCGGCCACGATGACCTCCGGGACACCTGGGCCTTCCGGGCCGGTTCCCAGCTCGGGGTGCCCATCGTCAATGCCGGTGTCTCCGGCCAGGGCTTCTACGATGCGCTGCGGTTGCTCGACGGAGAGGTGCTCATGCTGACGGGCATCACCGACTGCATCGTCCTGCTGGGCACCAATGATCTGACGAGCGCTCCGGACAGCGAGCTCCAGGCGCAGATGGCCGAGCTGACGGAGCGGCTGAAACCCTTCTGCCGCACCTGGGTCGGCACCCTGCTGCCCAAGGAGCTCGCCGCCGGCGGCACATACGAGGCGGTGAAGGTGAGCCGGTTGGCGATGAACGCCTGGATACGCACCCACCGGCAACCGGATGTCATCGACTTCGAGGCGGTGATGCACGCGCCGGACAGCGTGCACCGTTTCATCGACGGCCTGGATGAGGATGGCGTCCACCCCAATGCCGCCGGCCACCGCGTCATGGCCGATGAGGTGGTGCGGGCGCTGCGGGCCGATGGCGTGCCGCCACAGGAGGGCTCGGCTGGGAGCGGCACCCCGGGCCCCTGAGCGGGCAGCCGCCACCGAGCGGGGGGCCCAGCCCTGAGATGGCCGGGCGGGAAAGGCTCGATCATCGCGAGCCCGGAATGGGGCCGCGAATGAAAACGGGGTTGATGCGTTCTGCTCACTCATCAGAACGTGAACCCTGGAGCTTTGCATGCCCCATAAAAGCCTTTCCCTGCTGGCGGCCTTGACGGCCCTGCTGGCATTCGCAGGCGTGAGCGAGGCCGCGCGGCTGACCCGGACTCCCTACCTGCAATCCGTGACACCCACGAGCGCGCTGGTCGCCTTCCGGACGGACACGGACTGTGTCCCCCGCGTCCGCTTCGGCCAGGGCACCGACACCTCCCGCATCGCCACCGCACCCACCTCGGGGCGCCTTCATGTGGTGAAGCTGGAGGGACTGCGGGCCGGCACGGAGCACAGCTATTCGGTCGAGGCCTGCGGCGCGACGACGCAGCCCGTGCGCTTCACCACCGCCACCCCTCCCGGCTCGGGGCGCGTGCGCTTCGCGGCCGTGGGCGACTTCGGCACGGGCGCGACGTCCGAGGTGAACGTTGGCCGCACCATCCTCAACCGCAAGCCCGATTTCTTCCTGGGCCTGGGGGACGGGGCCTATGACAACGGCACCGACGCGGAGCACCAGACGAAGCTCTTCCAGCCCCTGGCGCCCCTCCTCGCCGCCGTGCCCATCTACACCACGCCCGGCAACCACGAGTACCTGACGGACAAGGCCCAGCCGTACGTGGACAACTTCTATCTGCCGTCCAACAACCCCGCCGGCACCGAGCGCTACTACTCGTTCGACTGGGGCCCCGCGCACGTCATCTCCCTGGACAGCAGCTGCCTGCTCGCGCTGGGTGTCGCCAAGGGCCGCTGTGATCAGGCCGCGCAACGGGCCTGGCTCATCTCGGATCTCGCTTCCACCCGGCAGCCCTGGAAGATCGTCTTCTTCCATCACCCGCCCTATTCCAGCGCGGCGGAGCACGGCTCCGAGGTGAAGCTCCGTGAGATGTACGCGCCCGTGCTCGAGCAGTATGGCGTGGACATGGTGCTCACCGGGCATGACCATACCTACGAGCGCACCCACCCCATGAAGGGCAACACCGCGGCCGCCGGCGGCGTCACCTACCTCGTCGTGGGCACGGGCTCCCACACCAAGGCCTTTGTCCCCACACAGCCGAGCTGGAGCGCCATGCGCAGCAACCGCTCGTCGGGCTACCTCGATGTCACCATCGAGGATGGGACGCTGACGGGGCAGATGGTGAGCCAGACGGGTGCGGTGCTCGACACCTTCCGGCTCACCAAGGTGCTCGCCCCGCGCCCGCGGCAGCCGGTGCTCAGCGCCGGACTCAACCGGGGTTCCCATCCGCTCGAGGTGCTGCTGAACGCCCAGACCTCCCAGGAGGGGGCCACCCTCGAGTGGGACTTCGGGGACGGGCAGAGGGCCGAGGGCGAGACGGTCTCCCACGTCTATGACAGGCCCGGCTCCTATACCGTCACCCTCACCTCCACCGCCGGCGGCCAGGTGCTCACCCACAGCCTGACGGTCACCGCGGAGGCCACCGCGGGTGAGCCCCCCGCCGGTGAGCCCGCGCCTGGGACGGAGCCCGGGACGCAGACGCCTCCGCCGTCCGGCGCCACGCCGGGTGCCCCCTCCGAGGCCGTGCCGGACCTGGGGTTGGAGCCCTCGCCCCAGGCGGGTTGCTCGGCCACTGGCGCGGGAGCCTGGCTCGTGCTGGCGGCCCCGCTGGCCTGGGTGCTCACCCGGCGCCGCCGCCGCGAGTAGGCAGCCCCACGGGGCGTCTGCTCAACGGATCTCCCAGCGGGCCGGCTCCTGCGCGTTGCGCGCGTAGAAGCGGCCCCCTGGGAGCTCTCCGTAGTAGAGCAGGTCGATCACCCCGACGATGGACTTCCCGTTGAAGAGTCCGATCTCCCCGCGAGCGGGGAAGCCCACCGGCCCGCCCGGGGTGACGGTGGCCGCGGGAGGCGGGGTGGTGATGCCCAGCTCGGCCGCGGTGAAACGCACCGTCTCTCCAGGGGCCAGCGTGCGCTCGGGGACGTTGGGCGTCAGCGCCCTCCGCAGATCCTTGGTGAGGACCATGCCCCGGGTGGACACGGGGGCCGGGCTGTAGTTGTGCAGCTCCACCCAGCCCTCGCGCGGATCGAACGCCGAGAGGGCCAGGCCCAGGGAGCGGGCGCGGTACGCGGCGATCTGCTGGCGGATGTGGGCGTGGCGCTGGGTGACATAGCGCTTCATGTACGGCAACCCGGCCTGGAACTGGGCCAGCCCGTCCTGCCGGTATTTGTCCGGCTGGCTGATGTAGGGATCCTGCATCAGGTGGGGCAGCAGCAGGGCGTGCATCTGCTCGAGCCGGGGGTGGAGCACCTCCGGGTTGAACACCTCGTCGAGCGCGCGCTCCATGAGCCGCAGGGTGCGCTCGCGCAGCTCCGGGTTGAAGGCGATGCGCGTGTTGAGGTTGGAGAAGGTGGGCAACAGGCCCGGCGTGAAGGTCTTGCGCAGCTCATACAGCCGGGTGATCCACGGATCGGCGAGGCTGAAGTTGAAGATGGGGTGGTCGACGATGGGCTCCATCCCCAGCCCGTAGGTGGGCCACCACGTGGCCACCGAGTTGTTCACATCCCAGGGCACGTAGCTCCAGCGCCCCGTCACCCGGTCGTGGATGAAGTAGCTGCGCGAGTCCTGGATGACGTAGTTGCTGATCAGCGCGTCCGTGACGAGGTAGCGCAGGTAGCGCTCCAGCTCCATGCGCTCTTCCAGCATGCGCACCAGGCCGGGCTCCGGGGTGTGGCAGATGGCGTCCTCCAGGGCGAGGATGTCTTCCGAACCCACGTCCTCGTTCGTCTTCTTGTCCCACTCCGTCTGGTAGGGCATGCGCCAGGGCTTCAGCTCGCAATCCCTGGCACCA
The DNA here is from genome assembly GCF_036277355.1 of Archangium sp. Lineage (GTDB taxonomy): Bacteria > Myxococcota > Myxococcia > Myxococcales > Myxococcaceae > Archangium. Next base: position 18,336 of record NZ_DASUNC010000019.1, on the reverse strand, counting down.
CACCGGTAGATGCTGGCGTCGTCGTCGTCGAAACCGTGGCGGTCGAGGAAGTTCTTGTCGACGCGCTCGAGGTCCAGGTACACCCCCTGGTACACGCCATTGAGGGTCAAGCGGACATAGCGCGCATGCGGGGCCGGGACGCCGAGCGCCTGCAGCAGATCATAGCCGAGCTTCTCCACCATCAAGGTGCTGTCCTGGTACTCGGCGATCAGGTTGTGCTTGCGCCGGCCGTCGAACTTCACGCCATCGGGGAACTCGATGCGCCAGCTGCGCTTCGGGAAGGAGCGGGCGCTCGAGCCGCGCAGGCGCAGCCCCACCGGCTGGCTCCTGCCCTGGAAGGAGAAGGTGGCCGCCTGGGCCTCCAGGCCAGGGCGCCGATCGAGCTCCGCCAGGAGCTCCGGGGCGATGGTGATGTCATAGGAAGGCAGGTCCACCTGGAGCGGCGGCAGCTGGAACGGCCCGGGTTGCACCACCGGCGGGCGCGGCGGCGGCGCTCCGTCCGGCGTGGATTGCGGCGGATGGACGGGAGGTGCTTCCGCGAGGGGCGGTGCTTCCCCGGAGGAAACCGACCCGCCGGGTGGAGCGCCGCCCTGCCCTCCACCGCCACCACATGCCATGAGACAGATGAACAACAAGCCCCATTTCCGGAGAATGCGAGTCTTCATATCCTGGCCTGGGAGCAATACGAAGGCCACGCCCCCACGCCCATTCGCTCACAGGTGCCCTGTACAGCGGTTGGAGATTGGGCAGACGGCTTCCTCGCATGGAGCTTCCGGGTTCCATCCTTTGGAGAAAGGGTTTCAGAGGGAAAGCAAAGACAGTCAGGGAGCAAGGGGACCGGTTCGAGGAGTGGCAGCCGGCTCGGGAGCCGCGACCGGGAGCTCCGGGACGGCGGTGAGGTGGCCCGGCGGGTGGAGGACGAGCCCGGCCGCGTCCTCGCACCAGTCCACGTGCTGCCGCACGGTGCGGGACAGCCTGTAGTGCTCGCGGGCACGCCGCCGCGCCGACTCACCGAGCCGGCGCCGCAACTCCGGTTCACGCACCAGGCGGTCGATCGCGGCGGCGAGGCCGGCTTCGTCCCCCGGCTCCACCAGGAGGCCGGTGCTGCCGTGCTGGATGACCTCGGGGATTCCGCCGGCCCGCGAGGCCACCACGGCGCAGCCACAGGCCATGGCTTCCGCGATGGTCAGGCCGAATGCCTCCAGCAGCGTGGGCTGGATGCAGATGTCCGACGCGCCGAGCAGATCATGCACGTCGTTGCGCAGCCCGAGGAACTCCGTCTGGTGTTGGATGCCGAGCTCCACCGAGAGCTCGCGCAGGGATTGCAGCTCCGGGCCGTCTCCGACGACACGCAGGCGCACCCTGGGCGAGCGCAGCCGCCCGAGGGCCCGCAGCAGGTGGTGCACGCCCTTGCTCTTCACGAGGTTGGCGATGGTGATGAGCTCCACCCGCCCGCCCGCTCGCGTGCGGGGAAGAAAGCGCCGGGTGTCCACGCCATTGAAGATGGTGCGGGAGCGGTGGGGAGGGAGCCCCAGGCGCCGGCCCTCCTTGACACGGACGTGCTCGGAGACACCGGCCAGGCTGTTCACCCGGAGCATCAGGGCATGGTTGATCGCCCAGTGGAAGCCGCGTTGGAGGAGTCCCTCCTCCTCTTCGACGAAGTCCGAGTGGGCGGTGAACAACACCTGGGCCGGCCAGGCCGCGTAGGCCGCCAGCGCGCTGCGGCCGCGGGGCCAGATGAAGTTGAGGTGGATGACGTCATACCCGGCCAGGCGCCGGGTCATGGCCCACAGCCCGGACCGTTCGAAGTCCTCCAGGTCATCCACCCGCGCGCCGCTCGCCTTCAGCTCCACGGCGAAGGACTCCAGCATGGGCTGGCGCAGCCAGACATCTGCCTGGTGGCCGCGCCGTGCGGCCTCCCGGCAGAAAGCGAGAATCCAATCCTCCAACGAGCCACGCTTCCGCGGAGCCAGGTTCATCAGCAGTGCGATACGCAGTCTCATCATCTGCCCCCCCGCCTGTTGAGAGTGGGGTCCCCCTCTTGTGATGAGGTTGGGCACGGTGGGCCGCGAAGCGCACCACTCCGCTGGGGAGTATGAAACGTCATCCAGTGACGAACGACATGCACTGCCAGCCAGACTCCACCGCGGCCAGTGAACGCTCCCGGCGATTGTCTTCCAGATGGCGGCGGGCCAACCCCCGCGCCAGGGTTCTCTCCCCCACCGGATGATGCGCACCCTGCCGCCCACTGATGCCGGACCGGCGAGAGCCCGTGTCCGCCTCGGGCTCGAGGAGGATGGAAATGAGGCGTGTCGAAGAGGTGGACCTCGCGAAGCAGGCCCTGCGGGGGCGGGACATCATCGTCTTCTCGACCGACTGGGATGGTGACCCGTTGTCGAAGATGCACATCATGCGGCTTCTCGCCCGGGAGAACCGGATCCTCTGGGTCAACAGCATCGGCAACCGCGCGCCCCGGGCCAATGCGCACGATGCCCGGCGCATCTGGAAGAAGCTCTCGAGGTTCGCCCAGGGCCTCCAGCGCATCGAACCCAACTTCCATGTCCTCTCCCCGCTCGCCATTCCGCTGTACGGCTCGGAGCTGGTGCGCGCCACCAACCGCGCCCTGCTCACGCTCCAGATCAAACGGGCCATGGCCACGCTCGGGTTCCAGCGGGTCATCTCCTGGTCCTATCTGCCCGCCTCGGCTCCGGTCTCGGGGACGCTGGGCGAGGAGCTGGTGGTCTACCACTGCGTGGATGAGTTCTCGGCCTTCTCGGATACGAATGGCCGTCACATCGCCGAGCTCGAGGAGCGGCTGCTGCACAAGGCGCACCTGTGCATCACCTCCGCCGAGCTCCTGCGCGACAGCAAGGCGAAGGTGAACCCGAACACCGTGCTCGTGCGGCATGGAGTCGACTTCGAGCACTTCGTGAAGGCGTGCGAGCCAGACACGGCCGTCCCCCCGGACATCGCGAAGCTGCCCGGGCCCATCCTCGGCTTCTTCGGGCTGGTGGCGGACTGGGTGGACCTCGACGTCTTCGAGGCATGTGCCCGGGCGTACCCCGAGGGCTCCGTCGTCATCATCGGCAAGGTTGCTCCGGACGTGGACGTCTCACGGCTCCGGGCAATCCCGAACATCCACTTCCTGGGCCGCAAGCCGTACGCCGAGCTGCCTGGCTACTGCAAGGCATTCGACGTGGCGCTGATGCCTTTCAAATGGAACGTGCTGACGCTCAACTCCAACCCGCTCAAGGTGCGTGAATACCTCGCCGCGGGCCTGCCGTGCGTGTCCACCCCGCTGCCGGAGGTGGAGAAGGTGGGCCTGTGCAAGCTGGCCAGGGAACCCGAGGAGTATGTCCGCCAGGTCACCGCGTGCCTGAGGGAGGGGGCCGGGCCGAGCCGTGAGCGCGCGCAGCGGATCTTCCACGAGAGCTGGCACGCACGCGTCGAGGAGATCCGCCGGCACGTGGGAGAGACGATGCTGCGGTTGGGTCAGCGCCCCCAGTGACGTGGGGGACGGACGAAGGGGGGGCTCATGTTCAACCACTACATGGAAGTCGCGAGACGCTCGCCGGGGAGCGAGCTGACGCGCATCGCCAGCCGGAGGGTCTTCCGGGCCATTCGAAACGTGCTGGGGCCGGAGCACGCGGGCGTGGAGCCACGCCTCCACCCCTCCATCGCGGCCTGGAGCGATGAGCAGGTGCGCGCGGCTGTATCCGCCGTGTCGTCCTGCTGGTGCGACACCCGTCAGCGCGAGGACACGCTCACGGCCCTCCGGGCCACTCCCGGAGCCATTCACAGAGCGCTCGAGCGCGCCGAGGCCGCCGCGCGGCGCACCTTCAACGTGTTCGGGACGGAGGTGCGGTTCGGAGAGCCGGGCGCCATCGACTGGTCGTGGGATCCACTGAGCGGGGAGCGCTACCCTCGGCAACCCGTCTCCCAGCTCCAGGTCATCCGCGAGGGCATGGATCCGAAGTACCCCTGGGCCCTGGGACGGCTGGACCAGCTCCTCGCGCTCGGCCAGGGATACTGGGTGGCGGAGGACGCGGCCCAGCGGGAGCGCTACGCCGCGCAATTCACCGGCCAGGTGACCGACTTCCTCGACGCGAACCCGGCCGGCCACGGCATCCAGTGGGCCTGCGCGATGGAGGTGGCCCTGCGAGCGGCCAACCTCGCCCAGGCCCTGCGGATGTTCGCGGATGCCCCGGCGGTCCGCGAGCCGGCCTTCCTCAGACGAGCCCTGGGGGCCCTCGAGCAGCATGCCCGCTTCGTGGAGCACCATCTGGAAGACCACTGGCTCGTCCCCAACAACCACCTGATCTCCGACTACGTCGGGCTCCTGGTGGTCGGCGCGCTCTACCCGGCCTTGCCCGGAGCCCAGGAGCAGGTGGCGCGTGCGCTGCACGGGCTCCAGCGGCAGATGGAGCTCCAGGTGCACCCGGACGGGGTGTCGTTCGAGGGCTCGGTGCCCTACCATCGGCTGTCCGTCGAGCTGTTCACGCTGGCATATGTGGTGGCGCATGGATGTGGCCTGGCGCTCGGCACACGTTTCGCGCACCGCCTGCGGCGGATGTTCGAGGTGAGCCGCGACTACTGCTCGGAGCGGGGGCTGGCGCCGCAGATCGGGGACAACGATTCGGGGCGCGTCTTCCCCCTGTGTGATCGGCCCAGCCTGGAGCACGGGTACCTGCCCCTTCTGGGTGCGGTGCTCTTCGGGGACTCCGAGCTCAAGGCGCAGGGCGCCGAGCTTCCGGATGAGGCGGTCTGGCTGCTCGGCGAGCACGGCCACCAATGCTTCTCCCGGCTGCGGGCACGGGCGGAGCCCCAAAGCTTCAGCTCCCCGGGGAGCGGGTTGCACGTGCTCCGGGGGGCGGGAGCCGTGGTCACGGTGAGCGCGGGGCCGGTCGGGCAGCGCGGGCTGGGCGGCCACAATCACAACGACCGGCTGTCCTTCGAGCTCCATCTGGCGGGCCATCCGGTCATCGTGGATGCGGGGACCGCGACCTACACGCGCGAGCCCTCGCTGCGAAACGCCTTCCGTTCGACGGCGGCGCACAACACGCTCGAGGTCGATGGGCTGGAGCAATCACCCTTCCAGGCCAGCCGGCTGTTCAGCCTGCCGGATCGCGGCGGCTGCGAGGTCCGCTGCTTCGAGCCGGGCCCGCGGACGGAGCGCCTGGTGGCGAGGCACTCCAGCTACGCGGCGCTTCCCGCCCCGGTCCAGGTGGAGAGGACCTTCGTCCTTCACAAGGACGAGCGCGTGCTGTCCGTGATGGATGCCATCGAGGGCAGGGGGCGCCACCACCTGGTGCTCCGGCTGCACCTGCCAGACGAGCAGGTCCGGCTCCGGCCCCTCACTCCCGAGGAACGGCAGCGCGTGGCCCTCGTCGGAGTACCGCCGGACTCCATCGGCCCGGTGGCCGCCGAGCTCGGGCCACCAGACGCGCTCCGCGCCGTCGTCCTCTTCTCCCACGCACTCGAGCCCAGCATCGCGCCGGCCAGGTACTCGCCCGGCTACGGCGAGGTGCGCGACTGCCGGGCCGTCCTGGGAAGCGTCGAAGCCGAGGTGCCGATCCGGATTGGCATGTGGGTGCTGTTTCATTGAAGGAGGATTGCCGTGCGAATCTGCCTCATCACGCCGCGCTTTCCGTATCCGCTCATCAAGGGCGACGCCCTGCGTGTCTTCCACCAACTCGAGGGACTGAGCCGCCGGCACGAGATCACGCTCGTCAGCCTGAACGATTCGCCCGTGAATCCCGAGCAACTCGAGCCGCTCTCCAGGTTGTGTGAGCAGGTCCACGTCGTCCCGCTGCCGCGGTGGAAGGCCGCGGTGAACCTCGCCACGGGCCTGTTCACGCCTCGGCCGCTGCAGGTGGAGTACCACCGCTCCTCCCGCTTCGAGAGGACGTTGTCCACGGTGCTGGCCGGAGGGCGGTTCGATGCCCTCCACGTCTCGCTCATCCGCATGCTCCCCTATGTCTGGGATCTCGTGGGGAAGAAGACGATCGTGGTGGATCTGATCGACTCCATGAGCCTGAACCTGCTGTCCCGGAGGAACGAGGCGCGAGGCCTGATGCGCCTCGCGTACGACCTGGAGTACCGGCGGGTGCGCGACTATGAGAGGGCCGTCGTCCAGCGGTTCCCTTCGTTGGTCATCTCCTCGCCCATCGATCGGCAGCTGCTCGGAGGCCCGCACATCCTGGTGAACCCCAACGGGGTGGACGTCGAGAAGTACCAGTTCCGCGGTCTCGAGGACCGGGCTCCGGAAACGCTCATCTTCACGGGGAACATGGCCTATCCGCCCAACCAGGAGGCGGTGTGCTGGTTCGTGCGCGAGGTCTGGCCGTTGCTCCGGCCCCGGTGGCCACGGCTCCAGCTCGAGGTCGTCGGGGCGGATCCCCCGGCGAACATCCGCACGCTCGCCGGGCCCGGCAGCAACGTGCATGTGCTCGGACGGGTCCCGAAGATGGAGGAGCGGCTCGGGAGGGCCACGGTGGCGATCTGCCCCATGCAGTCCGGCTCCGGAATCCAGAACAAGGTCCTGGAGGCCATGGCCACGGGGACGCCGGTGGTCTCGACGGCGGTGGCCAACCAGGGTGTCCAGGCCCGCCCGGAACGGGAGCTCCTCATCGGCGATACGCCGGAGGAGTTCGCCTTCGCCGTGGAGCGGCTGCTGTTGGATGAGGGCCTGCGGCGATGGTTGGGCGCGAACGGCCGGGCGCTCGTCGAGCAACGCTTCCGGTGGGAGGTGCACGTCGCGCGCCTCGAGGCGCTCTACGCCGGACAGGATCCCCAAGCCATCAGCACCACGGGCAACCCGCTCATGGCTGGGAAGTCGGCCACGGAGGCCCTTCGTGGCCTCGAAAGTGAAACCGGATGAACCGTCCGCGTGGGAACGCTCCCCAGGGAACAAGACGCTCCACTAGAGTTGGGAGGTCGCGGCCCTGGAGCACCACGGATGAGCATCCTCAACGAAGTCGCCGTCTTCCTCATCGCCGCGGTCATCGCGGTGCCCCTCTTCAAGCGGTTGGGGCTCGGCTCCATCCTCGGGTATCTGGCCGCGGGTGCCCTCATCGGCCCCTCGGGCCTGGGGTTCATCGGGAAACCCGAGGACGTCCTGCACTTCGCCGAGTTCGGCGTCGTGCTGTTCCTGTTCATCGTCGGCCTCGAGCTCCAACCCACCCGCCTGTGGGCGCTGCGGCGCTCCGTCTTCGGGCTCGGCCTGGCGCAGGTGGTGCTCAGCGCCGGGGTGCTCACGGGCGCGGGCGTGTGGATCGGCCTGTCCCTGAAGGCCGCCCTCATCGCCGGGCTCGGCCTGTCCCTGTCGTCGACGGCCATCGCCCTCCAGCTGCTCGGCGAGCGCCAGCAGCTCACCGCCCGCCACGGCCGCGAGAGCTTCGCCATCCTCCTGTTCCAGGATCTCGCCGTCATCCCCCTGCTCGCGCTCATCCCCCTGCTCGCCGGGGGAGCCGGGGACTCGGGAGGCGGCGGTGGCCCGGGTGTCCTGCTGTCCGTGCTCAAGGTGGCGGCCGTGCTGGCCGTGGTGGTGCTGAGCGGACGCTTCCTGGTGCGTCCCGCCTTCCGGCTCATCGCCTCCACCCAGTTGCAGGAGCTCTTCACCGCCGCCACGCTCCTGGTGGTGGTGGGCGTGGCGCTGTTGATGAACTTCGCCGGCATCTCCATGGCGCTGGGCACGTTCCTCGCGGGCGTGCTGCTCGCGGACTCCGAGTACCGTCACGAGCTGGAGGCGGACATCGAGCCCTTCAAGGGCCTGCTGCTCGGGCTCTTCTTCATCGCGGTGGGCATGTCCATGAACCTGGGGCTCGTCACCCAGCGGCCGCTGTTCATCACCGCGTGTGTGGTGGGGGTGATGGTGCTCAAGGGCGCCGTGCTCTTCTGGCTCGGGCGGCCCATGGGGCTGATGCTGCAGGGGCGGCGCATCATGGCGCTGGCGCTCGCCCAGGGCGGCGAGTTCGGCTTCGTGCTCTTCGGGGCCGCCGCCTCCGCCGGGGTGATGGACCGCGCGCTCACCGAGCAGCTCGTGGTGGTGGTGTCCCTGTCCATGGCCGCCACGCCGATCCTGCTGGTGCTGCATGACCGCGTGGTCGAGCGCCTGCTGCGGCGCACCGTGCCCGCGGAGTATGACCCCATGGAGGACGCGGAACAGCAGCCGGTGATCATCGCCGGCTTCGGCCGGTACGGGCAGATCATCGGACGCGTGCTCAACATGCTGGACATCGGCTTCACCGCGCTGGAGGTGAGCCCCGAGCAGGTCGACTTCCTGCGCCGCTACGGCAACAAGATCTACTACGGGGACGCCTCGCGGCTGGATCTGCTGCGCGCCGCGGGCGCGGGCAAGGCGAAGCTCTTCGTGCTGGCCATCGACGACATGGACGCCTCGGTGCGCACGGCCCAGCTCCTGCGCGCCCACTTCCCGGGGTTGCCCGTCTATGCCCGGGCCCGCAACCGCGCGCATGCCTACCGGCTGCTGGACGAGGGCGTGAAGATCCTCAACCGGGAGACGCTGCTGTCGAGCCTGGAGATGGCCGGCCTCGTGCTCCAGGGGCTCGGCTTCGAGGAGGAGCGGGCCCAGCAGCTCATCGAGCGCTTCCGCACCTACGACGAGCAGATGCTCCAGAAGCAGTACGCGGTGTACCAGGACGAGGAGAAGCTCATCCAGACGTCGCAGCAGTTCCGGGAGGAGCTGCGCTCGCTCTTCGAGCAGGACAACCGGCCCCAGACCCAGGCCCGGCTGCAGGAGGACGGGGCGGACCGGCCCGATGCGTCCACTGCGCCACGTTCCCCACCTCCCAGGGCGTGAGACCCGGCCGGATTCCGGCTGCCGGGAGCCGGCCGGAGTGGTACGCCGCTCAGGACGAGGAGAGCACGGACATGTCCATGGATCCCCATCGCGAGTATTGCCGGCGCCAGCACCGCCTCCTGGCCCACCACCTCAGCATCGAGGCGTGGTGCGCGGGCGATGACTGCATCCTCTTGGAGCGCAACCACCTGGAGGAGTTCCTGAAGCTCGAGCGCTTCAAGACCACCCGGGTCCAATGGCTCCTCGAGGACATCAAGCCCTGGTTCAAACACACGGAGCCTGTCTACGACGGCCCCGAGGGCGAGCTGTCCTCGCTCGAGGCGCTGTACCTGTCCCGGGTGCCCATCGCCCGGAAGTTCCTCGTCCGGCCCGATCCCATCAACGCCGAGGAGCTGATCGCCTGGCTCAGGAGCAACGGCCTGCGCATCAACCTGCTGCACTCGGTCAGCGCCGTCATCCCGCCCTCGGAGGAGCAGATCGTCACCCGGCTGGCGCTGATGGCCCAGGGGCTGGCGGAGCCCTGACACCGGGCCGCGCGGGAGCCGCTACTTCACCAGCGCGCGGTCCTCGGCGGACAGCGTCCCGAGGCACTTCGCGCAGTAGTGCCCCGAGCTCGAGTCCGCGGACGAGATGGCCTTGCCCTTCGCGTCCGCCATCACGCAGCCCGTCTCCTCGCAGTGCGGGAACCCCAGCGTGTGCCCGAACTCGTGCACCGCCAGGTCTCCCAACCGGCGCAGCAGCGCCTCCTTCGTCTTGCTGTGCTTCTTGTAGATGTGCGCGGACACCAGGCAGCTCGGCCCGCCGATGCTCCCCAGCCCGGCGATCCCCCAGTCGAGGATGTTCCCCTTCGTGGCGGAGATCTCCGCCTCCGTCACCGCCACCACCCTCCACGCCCCCTCGGGTGGGTTCTCGTCCAGCCACTCCAGGATGCGATCCGCCCGCCACCGGCTCCTCGGGGCGTACCAGGCCTCCTGAGGGAGCTCTCTCGCTGGATCGATGCGGATCCGCACCTTCATGCGCGACTGGAACTCCTGCTGAACCTTGTCCAGGAACTCCTGCCGCACCTTGCCCAGTGGCACGATCGCGACCACCCGCTCCGGCGAAGGCTCCGCCGCCGCGGGCGCCAGGAAGGACCCCACCAGCACCAGGGTGATGAACAGGAGTCCGAGACTCACGACGCGGCGGGTGCGCATGATCCACAGTGTAGCCGCATCGGGCACGGGTCAGCCTTCCGCTTCGTCCTCGGACTCCTCCGGCTTCTTTCCGCCGAGGATTTGATCGATCTCCGCGTGCGCCGCCCTCGCCTGCTCCGCGTTGAGCCGCTTCACCACTTCCATCTGATCGATGGTCCAGTGCGCCCGCTTCTTCAGCGCCCTCGAGCCCGAGGACGGGGACCGCTTGCGCGGCGCCGGCAGCATCGACGCCAGGATGGCGCCCTGCGCTGGCGTCAGCTCCGCGGCCGCCACCCCGAAGTGCTCCCGCGCCGCCGCCTCGATTCCGTACACCCCGTTCCCCCACTCCACCACGTTCATGTACAGCGTGAGGATGCGGTTCTTCGGCAGCGCCTCCTCCAGCCGGTGCGCCAGGATCAGCTCCTTGCCCTTGCGCAGCAGGCTCCGGTCCGTGGACAGCCAGAGGTTCTTCGCCAGCTGCTGGGTGATCGTCGACGCGCCCCGCCCCAGCTTGCCCTTGCGCACCGCGTCCTCCAGTGCGTTCTCCAGCTCCTTCGTGTCCACGCCCTCGTGCAGGTAGAAGCTCGCGTCCTCCGACAGCAGCACCGCGTCGATCGCATGCCGGGACACGCTCGACAGTCCCACCCAGTGCTGGCGGCGCCTCGGCTTCTGGCCCGCATCCCGCGCCTCCTCCGCGCGCTGCTCCATCAGCGCCGTCAGCTTCGGGTTCTGCTTCAGCAACGGCTCCGCCGAGGGCAGGCGCGCGTACTCGTAGGACGCGAACACCACCAGCCCCAGGAACGCCGCCATCAGCACCCGGCGCAGCCAGCCGCCACTCGCGGGCGCCTTCGCCGCCACCTGGCGCGACTTGCCCGTGGTCGCCTGCTTCACCTTCCCCGTGGTGCCCGTGCTCTGCTTCAGCTTCATCGTCCGGCTGGCCATATCCGCGCCCCATCTACCTCGAAGCGCCGCCCGAGGAAAATTCACCGACTCGACAGACAACCCCCTCCCACCTGCCCACGAAGGGCATGCTCGCCCGCCTCCCCCAAATCGCACTCTCCGTGCCGATTTCTGTCTCGCAAAGGAGAGTTCACATGTCCCTTCGTATTATTCCCTGCTGTGTCCTGGTCGTGGGTATCGCCCTTCTGGGTTCGGGCTGCAGTCCCACGGCCGATGCCGCCTCACAAACGGCCGCCCTGACGGAAGCGCAGGCAGGTGAATTCTGCGGGGGCATCGCCGCCATCCCCTGCGCCGAGGGCCTCACCTGCGTCGACGATCCCAACGACAGTTGTGACCCCAACCAGGGTGGCGCCGACTGCGGTGGCATCTGCCAGGCCTCGGAGGAGAAGAAGAGCTGCACCGGCAAGGAGCCCGGCTACACCTACGTCTCCCGCGACCCCGCTCAGTGCGCGGTCATCCGTTTCACCTGCCCCGAGGGCCAGTCCGCCTTCTTCGATGACTGCGGCTGCGGCTGCACGACGGCGCCGTAGCCGGTAGCGCTCGCAGCGGTCCCGGGTGCTCCGGGGGGTGCATGCCCCGGAGCACCGGCCGTTCCTACGGGACGATCTCCACGGTGGTGCCAGAGAGCTTCACCCTCACGTCGACGGAGTTGGGATGCACGTCCTCCTCGTCGACGAGGTTGTTCTTGTCCACGCCGATGCGCAGCGCGTACGTGCCATCGGGCACATCCGTGATGTCCAGCCACTGGCACGGGTAGTCCCCCGCGTACACGTCGGCCCAGCCCGGCGAGATGCCCTGGGCGCCATCGGGGTCGATGAACGGGGCCGGCGCGTCTCCGCAGTAGGGCACCAGGTCCACCAGGAAGAAGCCCTGCTTGCGGCCCACGGTCACCACCGCGTTGCCCGAGTCCACCAGCTCATAGCTGGCGAACCCGACGAGGTGGTCATGCTGGTGGCACGCGTCGAACTCGTAGAGGTCCGGCCGCACATTGGGGGGCGGGATGACCACGGAGCCCGAGCCCAGGTTGGGAATGGCCACGCTGAAGCGCAGCAGGCGGCGGTCTCCGGGCGCACCCACGCAGCGCTCCACCACCTCGCAGGCCGTCTCCGGGAAGTTGCGCTGCTCGATGTACACCGAGCGGGAGAGGACATCCGCGTCCACCGTCACGTCCGGCTTGCCCCCATTGCTCGACAGTCCGCACGCGGCGGGCAGCCGCAGGAAGGGCGTGGGCTCCTGCTGGGAGGGAATCTTGCCTCCCGCGTAGGCCACCACCCGTCCGGGCCGCAGCGGCATCGTCGGCGTCAACTGGTCCACCGGCGGGGCCAGGCCCGCGAGGAGGTCGGCGTAACCATCCCCGTCGAGGTCTCCCGCCGCGGCGGTCGCGAAGCTCACGTGCCCCGGGAACAGCGGGCCCACCGAGTTGCTCCTCGGCCAGGCCCAGTCCGGACGCAGCTCGGCGGAGAGCGCCTGCTGGGGGAAGAACGCATACAGCCGCCCGAACGCGCTCAGCACGAACTCCGTCTCCTGGCCGTTCTTGTCCAGGTCCCCCACCTGCATGAAGCCCGACGTCAGATTGAGGCCGGGATACGCCGGGTCCGCGAAGATGCTCCAGATGGGCGCTGGGGAGATGCCGCCTTCCGGCTGGAAGAGATGCACCGCCACCTTGCCCTGGTAGCCCAGCACGGCCTCGGGGTGGCCATCCCCGTTCTGGTCCGGGAACAACCCCAGCAGGGACTCGGGAGCCGTCCAGGTGGGCGAGACACGCAGCCCGCCCTCGCAGACCCCGGGCTCCTCCACCTTGCAGCCGGGGTAGAGCTGGGAGCCCGCCGCCGTCACGAGCAGCAATTCCCCCGTCCCATCGCCATCGAGGTCCCCCGTGCGGAGGGTCCGCCCTGCCCGCTCCGTGAACGTCCTCACCAGGGTGAACGGAGCGTCCGCCGCGGGCGTGGCGCGGTAGAGGCGGGTCTGCCGCGTGGAGGCCTGGGTGCTGACGAGGTCATCGAGCCCATCCCCATTCAAGTCACTGAGGAACGCCGCGTAGTGGACGCCGAGGAACGGCACACGGAACAGGGGCGCCTGGAACACCGCCCCGAGCTCCGCCTTGCCCGCGAAGACGAGCGTCCCCGCGGCCTGCGCGCGGACGAGGATGTCGGCGAAGCCGTCCCCGTTCACGTCGCCGATGGACACCACACTGGCGCGCCCACTGGCGGACGGGTTGGGGTTCTCCCAGTCCAGCTCGGCGATGATGGGCTCGGAGGAGAACGAGGAGCCATTGCCGGCGTAGAGGACCAGCGAGCCCTTGCCCGTCATCGACGAGCACGGAGGCGCCGCGACCACCAGGTCCTTCTTCCCATCCCCGTTCACGTCCCCGAGCGCGATGGAGCTGCCGAAGCACGACTGCCGGAGCGACGCGGGCGCCTCCAGCATCCAGAGCGGTGTGTCGGACAGGAAGGGCCCCTGTTCCTCGGGTGGGTTCGGCTTCGGCGGAGGTGTAGGGCAGCCCCCCAGCACCACCGCCAGCGCGGTGGAGAGCAGTACGCGACACATCTTCATGTGTGAAACCCCCTCGGTATGCGGAGCCCTCCGGCCCGGCGCCCCTCGGGGAAACGATAGCGGACCCGCCCATCCCGGTCCCTTTCGCCCTATCCTCCTCTCCTCTCATCCTCTGGAAACGAGACATGACGCAGCCTGCCGCGCTCACCGGGGTGGCCCTCCGGGGTCCCCGCCCCCTGCCGCTCCTGGGAGCGAAGGGCAACTTCCTGCGCTTCTTCTCCGATCCCATCGGCCAGTCGCTGCGGCTGCACCGCGACTACGGCGAGGTCTGCTCCCTCACGGACGGAGACCTCTCGGTGCTCTGCCTCTTCGGGCCCGCGTACAACCAGCAGGTCCTCTCCGACCGCAACCTCTTCCACCACAACGACAAGGCCTTCTTCCCCGTGCCGGAGACGGCGCGCCAGCTGCTCTCGGGCCTGACGTCGATGAACGGCGAGCTCCACCGCCGGCAGCGCAAGTTGATGATGCCGCCCTTCCAGAAGGGCCGCGTCGAGGGCTACCGCGACGACATGGTGGCCCTCACCGAGCGGGCCCTCTCGCGCTGGACGCCGGGCCGCACGATCGACGTGTCCGGGGAGATGACCGAGCTCACCCTGCAGATCGCCCTGCGCTGTCTGTTCGGCATCGAGGACGAGCGGCAGGCGCACGACCTGGGGCACCTGGGCATGGACTTCCTGGAGGGGCTCACCTCGCCCGCGGTGATGATGCTGCCCCGGGCGCTGCCGGGCACGCCGTACGCCCGCTTCGTGCGTACCGCGAATGCGCTGCACGCGCGCCTGCTCGAGCTCATCCGCCACAAGCGCACGCTGCCCGAGGGCCGCGACGTGCTCTCCATGCTCCTGCGGGCCCATGACGAGGATGGCGCGGCCCTCACGGACGAGGAGCTGCTCGGACAGGCCTCCGTCATCTACGTCGCCGGCCACGAGACCACCTCGCACACGCTGAGCTGGACGCTCTTCCTCCTCTCGCAACACCCGCGCGTGCTCGCGGACCTGGAGGACGAGCTGTCCGGCACGCTCCGCGGCGCCGCGCCCTCCGTGGAGCAGCTCTCCCGGCTGCCGCTGCTCGACGCCGTGGTGAAGGAGAGCATGCGCCTGCTGCCGGCCACTCCCCTCCTCTTCGTCCGCTTCGCCACGGATGGCTTCCAGCTCGGCCCCCTCGCGCTGCCGAAGGGAACGGGCGTCATGCTCAGCCCGTTCATCACCCACCGGACTCCGGACCTCTACCCCGAGCCGGACCGCTTCCTCCCCGAGCGCTGGCAGCACCTCCAGCCCTCGCTCTACGAGTACCTGCCGTTCGGTGCCGGGCCGCGCATGTGCCTGGGCGCCACGTTCGCCGCGCAGGAGGTGCGCCTCGTGCTGGCGACACTGCTGCAGCGCTTCCGGCTGTCGCTCGCCCCGGAGGCCCGCGTGTCGTGCCAGGTGCGGGGCATCACCCTGGGCCCCCGCCATGGCCTGCCCATGCGCGTGGGAGGGCGGGACACGCCGCACCCTCCCTCGGTCCGGGTGCGAGGAGACATCCCACGCATCGTGCGGCTGGAGTCCTGAGCAGGCCCCCGGGCGTGCTATGCCCGGCCCCATGGCCCAGGGGTCCGATACCTTCTCCGAGCTCTCGCAGTACACCCTCGATCGGCACTCCATGCGGCTGCTGCCGGAGCCGTTCTGCCGCCGCCACTCCGTGGTGGTGCTGGGGAAGATCGACGCGCAGGCGGCCGATGCGCCCGTCACCATCGGCATGACGGAGCCGGACAACCAGGCCCTGCGCTTCCGCATCTCCGACTTCCTGCAGCGGGCCATCCAGCCGGTGAAGCTCAACCGCTACGAGCTCGAGACGGCCCTGAAGACGGGCTTCGGCGCGGGGCCCCAGACGAAATCGGACCTGGTCATCCGCAAGCGCCTGCCCTCGAAGATTCCGCCCACGCCCGTGGAGCTGGTGGATGACATCCTCGCCGGGGCCCTCGAGCGCAAGGCCTCGGACATCCACATCGAGAGCTACCGCGACGACGTGGACCTGCGCTACCGCATCGACGGCATCCTGCATCAGGCCTTCACGCACATGGATCCGGAGTCCGTGCAGGAGGTGGTCAGCCGCATCAAGATCCTCGCCGGGATGGACATCACCGAGCGGCGCCGGCCCCAGGATGGCCGCATCCGCGCCGTGCTCGTCCAGGGCGAGGAGCACCAGGTCATCGACTTCCGGGTGAGCGTGGTGCCGAGCCCGGGGGGCGAGGACGTGGTCATCCGCGTGCTCGACTCGAGCGCGGGGCTCGTCCCCGTGAGCAAGCTGGGGATGAGCGCGGACACGGAGCGGGTGTTCCTCAACCTGCTCTCCAACCCCGAGGGCCTCATCCTCGTCACCGGCCCCACCGGCAGCGGGAAGACGACCACCCTCTACGGGGCGCTCGCGCAGCTCAACGATGGGCGCAAGAAGATCATCACCGCCGAGGACCCCATCGAGTACTACGTCCCCAAGGTGAACCAGAAGGAGGTCACCTCGCAGATGTCGCACGCGCTGCTGCTGCGGGCGCTGCTGCGGCAGGATCCCAACGTGATGCTGGTGGGGGAGATCCGCGACCTGGAGACGGGCAGCATGGCGCTCAACGCGGCGGCCACCGGGCACGTGGTGCTCGGCACGCTCCACACCGCGGATGCGGTGGGTGCCGTGGGCCGGCTCCGGGGGCTGGAGCTGGATGACACCGACATCGCGGACTCACTGCTCGCGGTGCTGGCCCAGCGGCTCGTGCGCCGCAACTGTCCGAAGTGCGTGGCGCCCGCCGAGCCCACGAAGAAGCAGAAGGAGCTGCTCGGTCCGCTGCTGGAGGGCATCCAGCCCCAGACGGGCGTCGGGTGCGAGGAGTGCCGTCACACCGGCTACCGTGGGCGCACCGGCATCTACGAGCTGCTGGTGGTGGACTCGGGGCTGCAGGATCTGATCGCCCAGGGGGCGCACAGCGCGCAGCTCCGCCGCCACGCGCGGGCGCACGGCTTCCGCACGCTCGTGGAGGACGCGATGGAGAAGATCGCCTCCGGACAGACCACGCTCGCGGAGCTGGTGCGTGTCATCCCCTACCGGCAGCTCATGACCGCCCGCGAGGATCGCCAGCAGGGCCGGGGTGAGGGTCTTCCCGGCTAGCCCGGATTATTCACCGGGACAGAGGAGAAGGAGAGCGGTTGCGGGCGTAACGCCCTGATTTAGCTTGGGTTTGCTCAAGACTCAGGCCGCATCAGAAACGCCCGCCCGCATGACACACCGTACTCCAGCCGTTCTCCACTTTCATCCCACTTTTCCGGTCCACCTCACGAGCGACGCGCCGGACACGTCCAGCGATGGGGGAGCGCTGCTGCTGCGGCAGATGGATGAGCGCCTGGGCCTCACCAGCAAGCTGGCCGGCTGCATCCCCGATGCACGCGACCCCTCGCGCGTGGTGCATACGCGGCTGGAGCAGGTGCGGCAGCGTGTCTACCAGATGGCCCTGGGCTACGAGGACTGCAACGACGCCCACGCGCTGCGCCATGACCCGGTTCTCCAGATGGCGTGCGACCTGGTGCCGCACAGCGGCTCGCCCCTGTCCTCGCAGCCCACGCTCTGCCGCCTGGAGAATGCAGTGGACGGGCGCAGCGTGCGCAAGGTGCTTGCCGTGCTGGAGCAGCACTACCTCGATTCCTTCACCTCGCCCCCCGAGGTGGTGGTGCTCGACATCGACAGCACGGACGACCCCACGCACGGCCAGCAGCAACTCTCGCTCTTCCACGGCTTTTACGACCAGCACATGTACCACCCGCTGCTGGTATTCGACGGCACCACGGGCCAGCTCGTCACCGCCATTCTGCGGCCGGGCACCGCCCACGCCGCACGAGGAGCCGCCGGAGTGCTGCGCCGGCTCATCGTCGCTCTCAAGCAGCGCTTCCCCGAGGTGCGCGTCGTCGTACGCGGCGACTCGGGCTTCGCCATGCCGCGGGTGCTGCGAGTGCTCGAAGAGCTCAACGCGCAGTGGGGCGACATCGACTACCTGCTGGGGCTGGCGCGCAATCCCGTCCTCCAGCGCCGGGGTGAGGCTGTCATGGCCGCCGCCAACGAGCAGTACGCGGCGGGCCGGCCCTACGTACGCCACTTCGGCTCCTTCTCTTACGCGGCCGAGTCCTGGCCCCATGAGCGCCACGTGGTGATGAAGGCCGAGGTGAGCGCCAAGGGAGAAAACCCGCGCTTCGTCGTCACCTCGCTGCACGGCTTCCCGCCCGAGCTGCTCTACGACGCCTACTGCGAGCGCGGGCAGTGCGAGAACTACATAAAGGACCTGAAGAACGCGCTGCTGGCCGACCGGCTGAGTTGCTCCAGCTTCTGGGCCAACTTCCTGCGACTGCTACTGCACGCGGCGGCCTACGTGCTGATGCATGCGCTGCGCACCGAGGCGGGCCGACACGCTCCCGCCCTGGCCACGGTGCAGATGGACACGCTGCGGCTGAGTCTGTTGAAGGTGGCAGCCCACGTGACGCGCTCGGCGCGTCGGCTGTGGGTGCGCCTGCCGACGTCCTTCCCGCTGGCTGCCGTCTTCATGGCCCTGGCCGGCTCGCTGAGCTGGGCGCCCTCGTGAGCTGACGCGCGGTGCACACCCCGCTGCTCCTGCGCACGGCCACCTGGCCGACACGGCCGAGGTGCGCCCGGTGCTGCGCGCCAGTCGCTGAAATCCAACCCCACGGATTTGGCGCCCCTTTGCCAACCTGACTTCCGCTCACCTGACAGATAGGGGCAACGAGCCAGATCGTGCCCCCTGGGTCTGCGCACGGCCCCTTCGCGGCTTCTCGCCAGGCCCTGGTGAATAATCCGGGCTAG
>NZ_DASUNC010000018.1:0-58800 GCF_036277355.1 Archangium sp. | reverse complement strand
AGGAGCTTGTCGGAGTATCCCACCGTAGAGGGTGGACCAGAGGGGTGACGCCCCAGGTGGTCCTTCAGAGGGGAGGCGAGTTCTGGTTGAAGGTGGAGGGTGAGCACCACCTCGACGAAGAAGCCGGAGCAGGCCGCCCTGTTGGAAGTAGCCGCCAGCGAGAAGCCGGAGCGGGAGGAGCAAGCGAAGAGCTCCGCCCGCTACGCCTCGCCGAGGCCATTCCGGGAGTGGACACCGGAGCAGGGACAGTTGCTGCCGCAGTACGCGCGGGAGGTGCTGGGAGAGGGGCATCTGGCGTGCTTCTTCGTCGAGCTGCGCAAGACGCTCGACTTCAGCCCCATACTGAAGGCGTACACCCAGGAGCGAGGCCAGCCGCCCTACCATCCGGTGATGATGACGCTGCTGCTCATGTACGCGTATACGCGTACGCGCGGGGCATTACGAGCAGCCGGGAGATTGAGCGGCGGTGTGAGACGAAGGAGAGTTTCAGGGATGTGAAGGATCTGCGCTTCGGCATGGACCTGTCTTCCTTCCGAATCGCGGAGACGGACAGGCGTGACAGGCTGCTGCTACTGAGTGCCCTGGCGGGTGCTCTGCTGACGCTGCTGGGGGCTGCTGGCGAGAGCCTCGGTATGGAGCGCGACCTCAAAGCCAACACCTCGAAGAAGCGTACCTACTCCCTCTTCCGCCAGGGCTGCATGTACTACCAGGCTCTGCCCAATATGCCCGAAGCCCAGTTGCAGCCTCTCATTGAACGCTTCGCCCAACTCGTCTGCGAGCAGCTCGTTTTCCGTGAAGCCTTTGGCCTTTTATGAGGGGATGCCTCAGATCACGACAGGTGGCTCTGGCGCGCTGATTCTGGTTCCTCTTGCGCTCTAATCTGGTGAGATCATGAACTACAATTCAAACTTCGCTGTGGACTCCGTCCTGCGAATCCTGGGGACTGTGAACGAGAAATACCAAGAGGGCTCGGCAGAAGATGAAGCACTCCGCATTGCCGCAGTGGCGCTGCTCTACGTGCGCGACATCCAGAAGCTGGATGAGTACCGCGAGTACTTTCGCAAGTTCTACATCCCAGCCATTGAGTCAGTCGTCGTCTCTCAGACCTTCGCGACGAGAGAAGAGGCTGATGCGTGGCTGGCCAGTGGAAGAGCCAGCGAAGAGGAACTCGTTCGGATCGCTGGCCAGGGATTCCGCGTCATCGCTTCGCGCAAGGGAAAGGGCCTGATGTTCCTTCGCACTCCCCTGCCAGAAGAGATGGAGTAGCCGCACTCACCCGAACGCGCAGTCCTTGCCCTTCGTCGGCAGCGCGGAGGGCTCGCGGTTGAGGTACGTGTCCACGGCCTTCGCCGTCTCGCGTCCATCCGCGAGCGCCCAGACGATGAGGCTCGCTCCGCGGCTCGCGTCACCCGCGCAGAACACACCTTCCACCGACGTGGCGAAGTGCGCGTCCACCTGCACGTTGCCTCGCGGCGTGAGCTTCGTGCCGAGCTGCTCCGCCAGCAGCCCCGTATCCGGCCCCGTGAAGCCCATGGCCAGCACCAGCAGGTCCACCTCGTAGACCGTCTCGGAGCCGGGCACCTCCACCAGCCGGGGAGCGCCATTGGCCTCCCGCTGCAGCTCCACCCGCACCGCGTGCAGTGCCCGCAGCTGTCCGTTCTCCCCCACGAGCTTCTTCGTCATCAACCCGAACTCGCGCGCCCCACCCTCCTCCTGGCTCGACGAGGTGCGGAAGATGAGCGGCCAGCGCGGCCACGGGTTGCCCTCGGCGCGTACCTTCGGCGGAGCCGGCATCAACTCCACCTGCGTCACGCTCGCCGCGCCCTGGCGCAGCGCCGTGCCCAGGCAGTCCGAGCCCGTGTCACCACCACCCAGAATCAGCACCCGCCTGCCCGCCGCGTTCAGCCGGGGCTCGAGCGTGGCCAGCCCCGACACCACCCGGTTCTGGTGCTCCAGGTAGTCCATGGCCTGCACCACGCCGGGCAGCTCGCGCCCGGGAACCTCCAGCTCCCGCGCCTTCCTCGCGCCCATGGCCAGCACCACGGCGTCGTACTGCTCGCGCAGCGCGGCGTAGCCCGGCTCGCGGCCCACGTCCACGCCACAGCGGAACTCCACGCCCTCGGCCTCCATCAGCTTCAGCCGCCGGTCCAGCACCGGCTTCTCCAGCTTGAAGTCGGGAATCCCGTAGCGCAGCAGTCCACCGGCCCGGTCATCCCGCTCGAACACGGTGACGCTGTGCCCCGCCTGGTTGAGCTGCGCCGCCGCCGCCAGCCCCGCGGGCCCCGAGCCCACCACCGCCACGCGCTTGCCCGTGCGGCTCGCCGGAGGCCTCGCACGCACCCAGCCCTCGGCGAAGGCCCGCTCGATGATCTCCTTCTCCATCTGCTCGATGGTGACGGCGTCCTGGTTGATGCCCAGCACGCACGCCGCCTCGCAGGGCGCCGGACACAGCCGTCCGGTGAACTCGGGGAAGTTGTTGGTGGCGCTCAGGGCGAGGAAGGCCTCCTTCCACTTGCCCCGGTACACCGCGTCGTTGAAGTCCGGGATGGGATTGCCCAGCGGACAGCCCTGCTGACAGAAGGGCACGCCACAGTCCATGCACCGTCCCGCCTGCCGCTTCGCCTCCTCGGCGGACAACGGCAGGACGAACTCCCGCGAGTCTCCGACGCGCTCGGACTTCTCGCGCTTGGGGGCGGGCACGCGCTGCCACTCCATGAAGCCAGTCGTCTTTCCCATGGCTCAGCCCTCCCCTCCCACGACCTGGAGCCGTGGCAACGTGGCCGGAGGCGGCTTGCGGGCCGCCCGGCGCGCCTGGAGCACGCGCTTGTAGTCGGTGGGCATCACCTTCACGAACTGCGGCACCATGCGCTCCCAGTTGTCGAGCACCCGCTGCGCCAGCTTGCTGCCCGTGTGGTGCAGGTGCCGTTCGATCATCCCGTGCACGAGCCAGATTTCCGACTCGTCCACCAGGGACTCCAGCTCCACCATCTCCAGGTTGCAGCGCTCACGGAAGGAGCGCTCGCGGTCGAGCACGAAGGCCATGCCACCGCTCATGCCGGCGGCGAAGTTGCGCCCGGTGGGCCCGAGCACCACCACCGCGCCGCCCGTCATGTACTCACAGCCGTGGTCCCCCACGCCCTCGACGACGGCCTGGGCGCCGCTGTTGCGTACCGCGAAGCGCTCGCCCGCGAGCCCGCGCAGGTACACCTCGCCGGCCGTGGCGCCGTAGAGGACGGTGTTGCCCACCACCACGTTCTCCTCGGGCACGAAGCGGCTGTCCGCGGGCGGGTAGACGATGACGCGTCCGCCGGAGAGCCCCTTGCCGAGGTAGTCATTGGCATCGCCCTCCAGCTCCAGCGTCACGCCGCTGGCGAGGAAGGCCCCGAAGCTCTGTCCCGCCGAGCCCTTCAACCGGATGCGCAGCTGCCCGTCCGGGAGCCCGCGGGCCCCATGGCGCCGGGCGATCTCCCCCGAGAGCATGGCGCCCACCGCGCGGTGCGTGTTGCTCACCGGCCGCACCAGCAGCGTGGGAGCCCCACCCGCCAGCGCCGCCTGGGCGTCCTTCAGCAGGTCATGGTCCAGGTGGTCGGAGACATCCTTGCCCCACGGCGAGTCGCACCGCCGGGGCTCCTCGACGGGAGCGTGGGGGAGCGTGAGCAACCCGGAGAGGTCCACCCGCTTCACCTTCCAGTGGTCCGAGGCGGGCCGCTGGCGCAGCAGGTCCACGCGGCCCACCAGCTCGTCCAGCCGGCGGGCGCCGAGGGCCGCCATCTGCCGGCGCAGATCCTCGGCCACGAGGTAGAAGAAGTTCACCACGTGCTCGGGCTTGCCGTGGAAGCGCTCGCGCAGGCCCGCGTCCTGGGTGGCGATGCCCACCGAGCACGTATTGAGGTGGCACTTGCGCAGCATGATGCACCCGAGCGCGATGAGGCTCGCGGTGGCCATGCCGAACTCCTCGGCGCCGAGCAGCGTGGCGACGAGCACGTCCCGGGCGGTGCGCAGGCCGCCGTCCACCTGCACGCGGATGCGTCCGCGCAGGCCGTTGTGCACCAGCACCTGCTGCGCCTCCGCCAGTCCCAGCTCCCACGGGAGGCCCGCGTGCTTGATGCTGGAGAGCGGCGAGGCGCCCGTGCCGCCCTCGTAGCCGGAGATGACCACGCCCCCGGCGCCGGCCTTGGCCACGCCCGCGGCGATGGTGCCCACGCCCACCTCGCTCACCAGCTTCACGCTCACCCGCGCCGCCGGGTTCACCGACTGCAGGTCATAGATGAGCTGCGCCAGGTCCTCGATGGAGTAGATGTCGTGGTGTGGCGGCGGGGAGATGAGCGTCACACCCGGCGTGGACCAGCGGACCCGGGCGATGCGCTCGTCCACCTTGTGGCCCGGGAGCTGTCCGCCCTCGCCGGGCTTGGCGCCCTGGGCCATCTTGATTTGGAGCTCGGCCGCGTTGACGAGGTACTCGGTGGTGACGCCGAAGCGGGCGCTGGCCACCTGCTTGATGGCGCTGCGCCGCAGGTCTCCGTTCTCGTCCCGGGTGTAGCGTCGCGACTCCTCACCGCCCTCGCCGCTGTTGGAGCGCCCGCCCATGCGGTTCATCGCGATGGCCAGCGTCTCGTGGGCTTCGGCGCTGATGGAGCCGAAGGACATGGCGCCGGTGACGAAGCGCTTGACGATCTCCGATGCCGGCTCCACCTCCTCCAGGGGCACGGGAGTCTGGCGCTCGGCCGCGACCTCCAGGAGCCCGCGCAGGTTGCAGTGGGCGCGCGACTCGTCGTCCGCCAGCCGCGAGTACTCGGCGAAGGCGGCGGCGTCATTGTCGCGAGCCGCCTGCTGCAACCTGGCGATGGTGGCGGGGTTCCACTTGTGCGTCTCGCCGCGGCGGCGCCACTGGTACTGGCCGCCCACGGGGAGCAGCTCCGCCTCGTGCTCGGCCACGGGGCCGAAGCCGAGCGCATGCCGCTCGCTCACCTCGCGCCCCAGCTCGGGCAGGCCCACGCCCTCCACGCGCGAGGGCGTCCCGGTGAAGTGCTTCTCCACCAGGCCGCGCCGCAGGCCCACGGCCTCGAAGAGCTGCGAGCCGCGGTAGGACTGGAGCGTGGAGATGCCCATCTTGGACATCACCTTGAGCAGCCCCTCTTCAATCGCGTGGATGAAGTTCTCCTGCGCCTTCTCCTGGTCCACCGGCAGCTCGCCGGCATCGGCCAGGGCGCGCAGCGTGTCCAGCGCGAGGTAGGGGTTCACCGCGGAGACGCCGTAGGCGAAGAGGCACGCGAAGTGGTGCACCTCGCGGGCCTCGGCCGTCTCCAGCACGAGGCCGGTGTACATGCGGATGCCGTCGCGCACGAGCCGCTGGTGCACGGCGGACACGGCCAGCAGCGCGGGGATGGCGGCATGGGCCGCGTCCACGTCCCGGTCGCTCAGCACGAGGATGTTGGCGCCCGCGTCCACCGCCTCCACGGCCGAGTCGCACAGCCGCTCCACGGCCGCTTCCAGCGCGCCCTCGCCCCCGTTCACCGGGTAGAGGAGGCTGAGCGGCAGCGTCTCGAAGATGCCCTCGTTGCGGATGGCGGCCAGCTTCGCCAGCTGCCCGTTGGTGAGGATGGGGCCCGGCAGCGACAGCCGGTGGCAGTGCTCGGGCGTCTCCTCGAAGGTGTTGCCCTCGGGGCCCAGCCCGGTGGCCAGCGTCATCACCAGCGACTCGCGGATGGGGTCGATGGGCGGGTTGGTCACCTGCGCGAAGAGCTGGTGGAAGTAGTTGAAGAGCGAGGGCGCCTGGTCGCTGAGCACGGCCAGGGGCGTGTCGGTGCCCATGGAGCCCACGGGCTCCTTGCCGCCCTCGGCCATGGGCCGCAGCAGCAGCCGCACGTCCTCGTCCGTGTAGCCGAAGGCGCGCTGCAGCCGCCACAGCTCCTCGCCGCCCAGCCGCCGGGGCGCGGGCACGGTGGGCAGGTCATCGAAGGTGAAGACGTTGTTCTTCAACCACCGCCGGTAGGGCCAGCGGGTGGTGATGTCGCGCTTGACCTCCTCGTCCTCGAGGATGCGGCCCTCGAGCGTGTCCACCAGCAGCATGCGGCCGGGGGTGAGGCGGCCCTTGCGGCGCACCTGGGAAGCGGGCACGTCGAGCACGCCCGTCTCCGAGGCGAGGATGATGCGGTCATCCTCGGTGACGAGGTAGCGCGCGGGCCGCAGGCCGTTGCGGTCCAGCGTGGCGCCGATGAGCTGGCCGTCGGTGAAGGCGATGGCGGCCGGCCCGTCCCACGGCTCCAGCAGCGAGCTGGAGTACTCGTAGAAGGCGCGCCGCTCGTCGCTCATGAGCGTGTGGCCCTCCCACGCCTCGGGGATCATCATCATCATGGCGTGGGGCAGCGCGCGTCCGCCCAGGTACAGCAGCTCCACCATGTTGTCGAACTGGGCCGAGTCGCTCTTGCCGGGGACGATGAGGGGGAAGAGCGGCTCCAGGCTGCCGCCGAACCTGGCGGACTGCAGCAGGCCGCGCCGGGCGTTCATCCAGTTGCGGTTGCCGTGCAGCGTGTTGATTTCGCCGTTGTGGGCGATGTAGCGGAACGGCTGCGCCAGCTCCCAGGTGGGGAAGGTGTTGGTGGAGAAGCGCGAGTGCACCAGGCCCAGCGCGCTCACGCACTCGGGGTGCTGCAGGTCCACGTAGAAGCGCGGGAGCTGCCGGGGCAGGAGCAGGCCCTTGTAGATGAGCGTCTCGGCCGAGAAGCTGGCCACGTGGAACTGGCCGTCCGGGTCCAGGGCGCGCTCGCGGATGCGGCGCTCGGCGAGCTTGCGGATGCGGAACAGCTTGCGCTCGAAGGCGCTGGGCACCACGCGGCGCCGGGCGACGAAGAGCTGGCGGATGACGGGGGCGCCGTCGCGGGCCAGCTTGCCCAGGTGCGAGGGCTCCACCGGCACGTCGCGCCAGCCGAGCACGCGCTGGCCCTCGTCGGCCGTCACCTGCTCCAGGGCGGCCTCGCAGGCGATGCGCGCCTCGTCGTCCGAGGGGAGGAACACCATGGCCACGCCGTACTGGTGGCGCGGGGGCAGCGCGAAGCCCAGCCGCTCGCGCTCGAAGAGGCGATGCGGGAGCTGGATGAGGATGCCAGCGCCATCCCCCGTCTCGGGATCCCTGCCGGCCGCGGCCCGGTGGCTCAGCCGGTTGAGCAGCTCCAGCGCGTCCTCGACGATGCCGCGGGATTTCTCTCCCTGGATATGGGCCACGAAGCCCACTCCACAGGCATCGCGCTCGGTGTCCGGTTCGTACAACCCATAGCGGCCCGGGCCTCGCTGCTGCATCAGCACTCCCTCTCGGCGGGTGATTCCGTTGACGCGGAGAGTCTAGTGCACTGCGTCAGCCAGTGTAAGCAGGCAAGAAGGATTCAGTGACGTCCGCAAGCGCCCGGAGCGCTCAGGGAGACGGGGGCCCGGTGGGAGCCCTCACGGGAGCATGAGGGCATCCCGGGGGACGCGCTCCGGACAGGAGGTGGCGTCCTCGGCGCGCGCGCGTTCGCCCGCCAGCCCGAGCGTGGCGCGCACGGCGGCGAGCAGCTCCTGTTCGCGGTAGGGCCGCGAGCACTGGGAGTGCTCCGGGTGGGCCCAGGCGGGCCGCGAGGCCCCGGCCAGGACGATGGGGATGGGCCGGGCGCGCGGCAGCTCGGCGAAGGCGGACAGGAAGAGGCCCAGCTGCGTGGGCGGAGCGCCCTCGGACAGCAGCACCAGGTCCACCGGCAGGGAGGACGCGCGACGCAGCGACTCCACGCCTCCGTGCGCGGTGAGCACCTCGAAGCCCTCGGAGCGCAGCACGCGCTCGGCGGTGAGCTCCTGCACCGGGTCCTCGTCCAGCAGCAGCACCCGGCGCGGCAGGCGGCGCACCTCGTTGGCGGACATGCGCGGCAGGCCCAGGGTGAAGGTGGAGCCGTGGCCCTCGGCGCTGGACATGGACAGCGCGCCCTGGTGCAGCTGGGCGATGGAGTGGCTGATGAAGAGCCCCAGCCCCAGCCCGCCGAAGTGGCGGTGCGAGGAGTTGCCCGCCCGGTGGAAGCGCTGGAAGAGGCGCGCCTGGTCCTGCTTGGGGATGCCGATGCCCCGGTCCCTCACGTGCAGACGGGCCTCGCCGAGCAGCGCCTCCACCTCCACGGCGATGGGCTCGCCCTTGGGGCTGTACTTGTCCGCGTTCTCCAGCAGGTTGACGAGCACCTGCTCCAACCGCTCCCGGTCCGCCTGCACCCAGAGGTGCTCGCGCGGCACCGCCAGGCTGAAGGGACGCTCCAGGCTGTGGCGGAACTGGTCCACCACTTCCGCCACCAGGTGGCCCAGCTCCAGGGGCGCGAGCTGCAGGGACAATTGACGCTCCTCCAGTCTCGAGACATCCAACAACTCGTTCACCAGCCGCTCCAGCCGCTCCACCTGCCGCTTGGACTTGGTGACGCTGGCGGGGTCCACGCGCTGGCCCTGGGCGAGGCAGCGCTCCAGGAAGCGCAGGTTGAGCTTGAGGGGCGTGAGGGGCGTCTTCAGCTCGTGCGACGCGATGGACATGAACTCCTCGCGCACGCGCAGGGCCGCCTGGGCCTCGCGCAGCAGGCGGGCGTTCTCCACCGTCACCGCCACCTGCCCGGCGGCCGCGCTCCACAAGTCCAGCTCGCGCAGGGAGAAGGAGGTGCCCTGCTCCTTGTAGAGCACCAGCAGCCCCAGCGCGCGCTTCTGCGACAGCAGCGGCACCGCGGCGAAGATGGAGCCCACGGCGTCGCCATAGCCGCGCTGGACGCCGATCTGCGGCTGGCGGGTGATGAGGGCCGCCTCGAAGGAGTCGGCATGGTCCTCGAGGGCGTCCTCGGGCGAGTCGGCGCTGGCCAGGTCGGACACGGCCACCCGGCGCAGGGGCTGGCCCTCCTCGGACAGGTACACCTCGGCGCGGCGCACCTGGGCGCAGCGCACCACGGCGAGCACGGCGGCCTTGCACACGCTGTCCACGTCCAGCGTCTCCCCCACCTCGCGGGCGATCTCCTGGAGGGCCTGGGCGAAGGCCACGTCGTCATCGGCGCCGGAGGGCTCGAAGAGGAGCCAGGCCCCGGGACTGGCGCCCGGGCCGGAGGGGCGGGTGAGGATGCGCACCTGCTTGAGGCTGGAGGTGATGGCGTGGCCCGAGTGGGCGCGGCCCTCGCGCAGGGCGCGCTCGAGCGCATCCCGGCCCCAGCCCCCCTCGAGGGCCGAGAGCACCGGGTCTCCCACCTGGAGGACCATGCCCGTCTTGGCGCCGAAGTCCGGCTCCAGCCACTCCACTCGCAGATCCGGTCCGAGCCGAGCCACGGCCTGGGGAACGCACGCGAGAATGTCCTGGAAATCAGAGGGCAGCATGCGGGGCGAGGATCTGAGTTACGCCCCTGTCACCGGAGACACAAGATGGCCCGGCCCCGGCTGCTCCCCCCTGGACAGAGGGGACGTTGGGGGCCGGACAGGTAGGAGGACCGAGCAGGAGGGGGAGCGTTCGCCAGACAGAGGCTGAAATCGGCCGGGTGTGTGATAGACGACACCCCGCCATGCCCTCTCAGCCGACCAAGGAACTGAAGACCTTTCCCAACCCCGCCAAGGATCGCGACTACGAGATCGCGTTCGACGTGCCGGAGTTCACGTGCCTCTGCCCGCTGACCGGGCAGCCGGACTTCGCGAAGTTCAAGATCCGCTACGTGCCGGACGAGCTGTGTGTGGAGCTCAAGAGCCTGAAGCTCTACATGTGGTCGTTCCGGGACGAGGGAGCCTTCCACGAGAAGGTGACCAACACGATCGCCGACGACATCGTGCGCGCCATCCAGCCGCGCAAGCTGACGGTGGAGGGCGACTTCTTCGTGCGCGGCGGCATCGGGACGCTGGTGACGGTGACGCACGAGAAGAAGGGCCGGGGAGCGAAGCCGGCCAGGAAGAACACCCCCGCGCGCCGCAAGTAACCCCGCGGGGTTGCCTACTGCTGTTCCCCGCTCATCTTCTGCTCCAAGTCGTGCGCCCGCTGGTCCGCATCGGACTCGATGCGGCTGGCGGCGCCGCGGACGTTGTCGAGCTGCCGCTTCGCCTGACTGGTCTCCGCCTCCGGAGCGGAGTCACGCGGGGCGTTGCTGAGCGCGTAGTACGCGACGCCCGCGGTGAGGGCGATGGCGAGGATGGCGGTGATCATCTTGCCCATGACGAGGAGCTCCCGGGTGCGAGCGCTCAGCGGATGGTGAGCTGCCGCACGAGCCCCATCCAATACGAGTGGGTGAGCGCCAGTCCAGTGCCCAGGGCTCCGGCGACGGCGACGAAGGCGAGCAGCCACCGCGTCCATGGCCGGGAGAGCAGCCTGGCCGCCTGGTCGCTGAAGTCGTCGACGACGTCCAGCTCCTTCTGGGTGAGGTGGGCGAGCGCCTCGGTCTCGGTGAGCTTCTTGCGGTGGCGGAGGAAGCCGACCAGGAGCGCCTCGTAGGACATGCCCACGCGCTGGGAGAGGAACATCTCCAGCTCGCGGCGCATGGCGGCGGCGTTGGCGAAGCGATCATCGGGCCGCACCTCGAGGGCGCGCTTCACGATGTCCGCCAGCGGCTTGGGGATGTGGGGCGCCACCTTGTTGAGCGGGGTGTACTCGCCATCGCGGATGCGGGCGAAGACCTCGCCGGTGTTGCGGCCCAGGAAGGGGCGGGCGCCGGAGAGCGCCTCGTAGAGCAGCACCCCGAGCGCGAACAGGTCCGTGCGCCCGTCCACCGGCGCGCCCGTCACCTGCTCGGGAGACATGTACGAGGGGGTGCCCACCGCCATGCCCTGCGCGGTGAGGGCCTCCAGGCCCACGTCCTTGGCCACGCCGAAGTCCATCAGCTTCACGTCGCCGGCCTTGGACAGCATCACGTTGGCCGGCTTGAGATCGCGGTGGATGATGTGGCGGAAGTGGGCGTGCTCGAGCGCCCCGGCGATGCGCGCGCCGATGGCGGCACCCACCTCGGGGGGCAGCGGCCCCTCCTTGATGAGCTCGTGCAGGGTGGGCCCGTCCACGAACTCCATCACCATGAAGAGGACGTCGTTCTTCTCCACGAGGTCGTACAGGGTGACGATGTTCTGGTGGCGGAAGGCGGCGAGCGCGAGCGCCTCGCGGCGGAAGCGCGACACGGCCTCCTTGTCGCGCACCGGGTCCGCGAGCATCTCCTTGATGGCGACCTCGCGCTGCAACATCTCGTGAAGCCCCCGGTACACCTGGGCCATGCCTCCGCGCCCCAACTCTCCGAGCACGCGGTAGGCGCCTATCTTCCGATGTCTGACGACGGGCTTCTCACTGGCAGGCACGCGCGCGAGGCTACCGATTTGCCCGCGAGGCGTCGACACGCCCGGAGTGCAGACAGCCAGGCGGTAGAAATCCCTGTTCACGGGAGAGCAGAGCGTCCCACATCACACTCCCGCTACGCTGCGCGCGCCATGAAGAAGACCCTCTTCCTCCTTCCCGCCGTCCTCATGTTGCTGCCCGGGTGCCTCGTCATCCGCGACACCCGGTACATCCCCAGGACGAAGAAGTCCGAGATGAAGTCCCGCCCCGACTGCCACCCCAGCCAGTACTGGGACGGCGAGCAGTGCCGCCACAAGGGCAAGGGCAAGGGCGCGCGCAAGCACGACGACTGACGCACGGTTTCACGGATGGGCTCCCCGGCACGAGATACCCTCACCCCGGCCCTCTCCCGAGGGGAGAGGGAGGCGTTGTCCGCGGAGGGGTCCTCCGGCGGCGTCTCCCCGGTGGGGCTGTCCGCGGAGACGCACGGGCAGTGGATCACCCTGCTCGACGGGGGCGCCGAGGCCTACCCGCGCATGCTCGCGGCCATCGCCTCGGCCACCCGGCGCGTCCACCTGGAGGTCTACGCCTTCGAGCTCGAGGGCGTGGGCACCCACTTCATCGAGGCCCTCATCGCCGCCGCCCGCCGGGGCGTGGAGGTGAAGGTCATCGTCGATGGCTGGGGCTCCATCGGCGAGAGCCGCGTGCTGGAGGACACGCTGCGTCCGGCCGGCATCAAGGTGCGCGTCCACAACCCGCTCACCTCCGTGCTCCTGCTGGGCCGCCTCTGGCGCAACCACCGGAAGATCCTGCTCGTGGATGACACGGTGGCCTTCCTCGGTGGCATCAACATCGGGGACCACTACGCCGCGGCGGAGGGCCATCCAGGGTGGGCGGACCTGGCGCTGGAGCTGCGCGGCAGCATCTGCGCGCGGCTGGGCGAGAGGCTCACCGCGGGAGCGTCCGCGCTGGAGCAGGGCCCGGTGCGCATCCTCCTGTCCGGCTTCGGCGGCGGGTGGCGCCTGCGCTCACGCTACCTGGCGGCGCTGAAGCAGGCCCGGCGCGAGGTGGTGCTGGCCCACGCGTACTTCCTGCCGGACCGGGCGTTCGTGCGCGCCCTCACCCGCGCGGCGAAGCGAGGGGTGGAGGTGCACCTGCTACTGGCCGGCCGCAGCGACGTCCCCTTCGCCCGCGCGGCCACCATGCGCCTGTACCGCACGCTGCTGCGCGGGGGCGTGCACATCCACGAGTGGACGGAGACCACCCTGCACGCCAAGGCCGCGGTGGTGGACGGCCAGCGCCTGCTGGTGGGCAGCTTCAACCTGGATCCACTCTCGCTGGTGAACCTGGAGACGCTGGTGGAGGTGGAGGACGCGGGCGTGGCCGGACAGGCCACCCGCTGGATGCGGCAGCACATGGGCCAGGCGAAGCCGGTGGGCCTGGAGGACTGCGCGCGCTCGGGGCTCCAGCGCTGGCTGCTGGACGGAGTGGGGCTGGCGGTGGCGCGCTTCGCCGAGCGCGTCGCCACCTTCATCGGCTCGCGGCGCATGCGCCGCCGGGGCTGACGCTCAGGCCCTGCCCGCCACGCCGGAGACCCGGGCCACCGCGTCCAACAGCTGCTCCAGCCGGAAGGGCTTCTTCAGGAAGGCCTGCCATTGGCGAGGCCCCCCCGCTCTCGGTGCGGTCTCGCTCATGAGGATGACGGGCACCCCGTCCAGGCCGGGCGTCCTGCGCATCTCCTCGAGCGCCTGCATGCCGGAGAGGATGGGCATCATCACGTCCATCACGACGACGTCCGGGCGGTGCGCGCGCAGGCTCTGCAGGGCATCCCGGCCATTGCCACAGACGGCCACCTCGTAGCCCTCGTCGCGCAGCACGTCCGCCACGACCTGCTGCACGTCGAACTCGTCCTCGACGACCAGGATGGTCCTCATCGTCCCCTCCCGCCGCCCCGGCCGCCCCGGCCGAGCACCTTCTCGAGCACCCCCGTCTTCCCCTTCTTCGGGGGCTTGTCCGCCTTCAGCCTCCCCTGGCGCAGGCGCCCGTGCCCGCTGAGGATGGTCTCCGCGCTCTCGAAGGAGTCGGCCACGTCGATGCCGTCGCGGGAGATGCGGAACTCGCGCAGCGAGGTGTCGTAGCGGCTCTCGCGCATCTTCATGATGGAGAGCAGCCGGTAGATTTGAGAGCGCAGCTCCACGTAGCGCAGCAGCAGGACCGACTCCACCACGTTGGCGAGCTCCGGGGTGGGCAGGTTGAGCTCGGGCTGGAAGAGCTCCAGCTCGTCCGTCATGACGGTGGTCACGTCCTGCATGCGCAGCTGGTTGGTGAGCGCCGAGAGGAAGCGGGGGACGCGATCCGGGTACACCGCCGCCGCGCGGAAGCCCTCGGCACCGTCGACGAACAGGCGCCGGCGCTCCTTCTTCTTCTCCTCGGCCCGCAGCTTCTCCAGCAACTGCTCGGCCAGCGAGTCCATGAAGTGCTCCAGCGGTGGCTGCCAGACCAGGTCGATGAGGCCCTTCTTCACATACCGCTCCAGCGGCAGGCCCACGTCCTCGGCCTTCTCGATGAGGCGGGGGGGCGGCTCGTAGAAGCCGAAGTAGGTGCCGTGCTGGCCCTGGCGGGCCCCCTCCACCAGGAAGGAGAGCCCCAACAGCGTCTTGCCCGTGCCCGGCGCGCCGATCAGCGCGGTGGTGGAGCCCGAGGGCAATCCCCCGTCGAGCATCTCGTCCAGCCGCTTGAGGCCGAAGCCCATGCGGACGCGCTGCTCACGCGCCTGCTCGGGCGGCCGGGCGAACTGGATCTCCGTGCGCGGGTGGATGACCAGACCCTCGCCGGTGATCTCCACCTCGTGACGGCCCCGGAGGTAGTCGCTGCCGCGGAACTTGTGCACCGTCAGCTCGCGCACCGCCCGCGGGCCCACGAGCTTGTCGGACAGCTCGATGACGCCATCCACCACGGCGTTCTCCACGTGCGTGCGCTCGCGCACGTTGGAGACCAGCAGCGTGGTGCAGCCCAGCAGGTTGGTGAAGGCCTGGAGGCCGTGCACGAACTCCCGGTAGGCCTGGGGCGAGGTGGCGAACTGCTCCGCGCTCTCCATGCCATCGATGACGAAGAAGGTCGCCTGGCGATCGCGCAGCGTGCGGCGGATGAGCTCCATGAGCCCGGAGAAACCCTCCTCGCGCACCTGCTGGTAACCGCTGATGTAGTAGAGCCGCTCGGGGATGAACTCCGGCTTGAAGAAGCTCAGCGTGGACAGGTGCGAGAGCATCTTCGCGTGCGACTCGATGAGCAGCGTCATGTAGACGCAGCGCCCCTCCTGCTTCTGGATGTGGTTGCAGCACAGCTGGTTGGCGAAGATGGTCTTGCCGCTGCCCGGAGGCCCCATCAGGGCATAGATGCCGCCCTGCTTGAGCCCTCCCTTGAGGATGAAGTCCAGCCTCGGGATGCCGCTCTGGATGCGAACGTCCTGCGCCTTGTTCTCCGTGCCATCTGTTCCGGACTCACTCATACCCCTCCTCCACCGCCTCCTTGGGCAGGCGCAACGTGAAGCAGGAGCCTCCGCCGTCGCGCGCCGTCAACGTCACCGTGCCCCCATGGGCACGGGCAATCCAGCGGAAGAGGGCGCCCTCCAGGGGCTCGCCGCGAGCGGCCCGCCGCACCGGACACCGCTCGGGGGAAAGGGGCGCGCGGACAACACCCGGCCCGTCCCCACCTCCACCCGCAGGACAGGCACCACGAGGAAGTCGAGGATGCCCTCCTGTGCCGATTGCTCGGACACACCCGTCTCCATTTCCTCCACCCGCGCAGCACGAACGGATGGAGCCCGCGGCACCCGGTGTCGCATGAGGTGACCGCAGTCCCCCAAGATGGGCACGGGGTCAAGGATGGCAACCGCGCCGGCGGAGCCCGCTCATCCTCCAGCGTTACCTGATGGACGGATGGCGCCACGGGGCGTGGCAGCCCGCTCAGGTGGCCGACTGTCTGGAAACGACCGGCTCGAGCAGGCCCTTCGCGCGCAGTACCTCCTGGACACGTTGGCCCAGGGCGAGGTGCTCGGGATTGGAGGCGGTGAGGCGCTCGGGTGTGCCAGAGGATGAAGCCATCCCTGCCCTCCTGGTAGGTCCTCCTCTTGAAGAAACGCAGGAAGGTATCCGCGGTGGGCTCGAACTGGAGCTGGAGCGCCTTCTTGCGCGAGTCGGCCTGCTCGAACCAGCGGGTGTAGATGGGATCACACCGCGACAGCAGGTGGAAGTACGCCTCCGCCCGCCGGGCACACTCCTCGGCGGAATCCTTGCGGCCCCCCCAACAAATGCCTGCGTAACAAGTCGCTCTCATGCGCGCTTCGCTTCAGGGCGGTGGAGTGAATACCACCTCAATACCCGTGATGAAGTTTTCAGGCGACGCTCAGCCCCTGGACCGCCACCGTCACCGCTCGCCCGGGCACCGTCACCCACCGCAGCACCAACTCGCCCCGCTTCGTCAGCGTCAGCAGCGGCACCGACAGCCGGCCGAGCTTCTCGCCCCACCCCACCGCCCTCACCACTCCCGCCCCCGAGGTGCCCACCGTCAGCAGCGCGTTGGCCAGCAGCCGTGACACCGTCCGCACCCGCTCACCCCGGGGCTTCTGGCGGAAGGACTCCCAATACTCGGGCGCATTCTGGAAGAGCACGCGCACCGCGCCCGGCAGCCGCGTCAGTCCCTCCAGGCTGTCACCGGGGTGGAAGATGAGCCGGCTCAGCCC
Organism: Archangium sp.; assembly: GCF_036277355.1. GTDB lineage: Bacteria > Myxococcota > Myxococcia > Myxococcales > Myxococcaceae > Archangium. Next base: position 42,784 of record NZ_DASUNC010000018.1, on the reverse strand, counting down.
CTCGAGCGAGGCCGCCCCGGCCCCCGTCATTCATTCCGGAACCACTCCGGGGGGATGCCCAGCACCGCGAGGATCCGCTCGGGCGAGCTCTCGCCCTTGATGTCGCTCACAACTGGCATGAATGAGTCCTCTCGTGGCGGCTGCGCAAATTGCCCGATGCACTCGCCTCCTTTGAGTCTGTTGACAACAAAGACGTCCAGTCCTGGGGAGGCAATTACTCCATAGACAGTTGCATTGGGGAGCCGCTCCGACAGGTTCACGTCAGCGAATCCTATGTCGCCCGTTCCGCTAAAGACACGGAGACCTCGTGGTGTGTCCTCGAGTTGGTATCGCCCCTGAGGGAGTGGTTTTCCGTCATCTTCCTCCAGGGCGCGAAGTGCCTCGTAGGCCCGGACGCCTTCCACCAAGGCGACATGCCGCAACGGCGTTGCCGCGGCGTTGTTCAATGGTTTCTCGCTGTCGGGCAGTGGGGAGCCGAGAGACTTCGCCAAGCCGTCTGGGCTCACTTCCAATACATCAGGTGCACCGCTTCGCCAAGACATGACGGTCCAGGGCTCGTTGGCGCGCTCAATCGAGTACACCGGCTCATCACATTCGAGCGACAGGGCTTTGGCGATTTGGATCTCGGCGCCGATGTCGATGGGGTCAGTTCCCACGATGGCGTGGTAACGGCCACTGCCGGGGATGACCTCGAAGGGCAGTTCGTCTCCGACCTCTTCTTCCCAGTCTGGCATCGCGATGGCGAGGGCGCGGCTCTCCAATCGTGCGGGCTCACCTGGAGCCAGAACCGCCCAGAGAGGCCACCGGCTCATGGTGCACCTCCGGACAAGTCTTCGGGCAGATTGAATGCGGCGCGCAACTGCTTCGTCTGCTCCAGAACTTGAGTCTCCTCTATTTGAATGAGCCTGGTGCCTCGTGCGTGTTTGCCGAGAAAGTGGCACCCCTCACTCATTGCGGAACCACTCTACTGGGATGCCCAGCGCTGCGAGGATCCGCTCGGGCGAGCGCTCGCCCTTGATTTCGCTGGCGACCGGCAGACGCGGAAACACATCAGGCGGCTGCGCGAACTCTTCGATGCCCTCACCCCCTCGCCTCACGGTAACAAAAAACTCGTCCAGGTCCGGCGAGGCAATCACCGCATACACGGTCGCGTGGGGAATCCGTTCCGACACAGTGATGTCTGCGTACCCGATGTCGCCAGTTCCGCTGGCGACGAGGAGCCCTCGCGGCGTGTCCTCGATGCGATAGCGCCCCGGAGTAAGTGGCTCGCCAGCCTCCTCCTCCAGAACCCGAATCGCCTCTTGTGCCCGGACTCCTTCCACCAATGCGACAGCCTGCAGTGGTTTCCTTGCGGGCGAGTCCGAAGACGCCTCGCTGCCTGGCAGCGGACAACCGAGAGACTTCGCCAAGCCGTCTGGGCTCACCTCCAAAACCTCAAGCGCACCCTTTCGCCACGACATGACGGTCCAGGGGTCGTTGGCGCGCTCAATCGAGTACACCGGCTCATCACATTCGAGCGATAGTTCCTCAGCGAGTTGCATCTCTGCGCCCACGTCGCTGGGGTCCGCTCCCACGATGGCGTGGTAATGGCCACTGCCCGGGACGACATCGAAGGGCTGCTCTTTCCCAAGTTCTTGATCCAAATCCGACATCACGATGGAGCGGGCACGGCTCGCCAGACGTGTGGGATCACCTGGAGCCAGAACCGCCCAGAGAGGCCACCGGCTCATGGCGCACCTCCGGACAAGTCTTCGGGCAGGTTGAATGCGGCGCGCAACTGCTTCGTCTGCTCCAGAATCTGGGTTTCCTCTATTTCAATGACCTGTGCGCCCCGTGCGTTTCTGCGTAGGAATCTCTCCAGCTTCTCCCTGGTAGGTCCACTCAGCTTGTCAGTCATGACGAGGAAAGGTTTCCCTCGGGGCGCCTTCGCCGCATCGGCGAGTTGTTCGATTAGGCGCTGCAGTTGATCTGCTAGTGCAGCCTGCTGTTCGTTGATCGGTTGCGCACTTTGCCTGGCATCCCACGCATTGAGCGCCATGCGCCACCTGTCTTTGTTCCAGCCCTTTGCTTCCACTCCATGTTGAAGCCGCAATCCAAGCATCGATGTTATCTCATTGTCGATGACGTGCCCCCCTGCCAATGGCACCTGTCTCCCCGTGAGCCGGAAGCCCGGGAAGAGCTTCTGAGCATTGCGCTCTGTCAGCATCTCCACCGCGATGCCTCGGAGTTGCTCACGCGCTCGCCGTTGCACCACGAAGTTCCACGGTTCTGCTGCCGCCTTCTGGAATAATTTCCAGGCCGTCTTCTCGTTCCGGGCCATGAAGTTGAGGTCATCCGTGGTCAGTCCTGTGGAGCGCAGCCAGCCCAGGTCCACGCGCCCTTTGCATGTTTTTCTCGCTAACTCAACGATAGCTTCGGCATCCAGTTCCGCGTGACTGACGAGCCACTCGGCTTCCCTCATGAAGGCGAGCGGATCCTTCAGGCTTGGCGCTCCAGAGCGGTGCAGCAATCCCGGAAGGGTCGGTTTCGCCGCACCGCGCGCGGAGGAGCGCAGCGATTCCACGGCGGCGAGGTATGCCTGGGCCTTGTCGGCCGGCAAGGCCGCCGCGCGCCGCGCCACCGCACCGTAGGCGAGCGCCATCTCCTGGCTCTCCGCCGCCAGCAGCTTCAACGCTTCCAGCGTCTTCTCGGCCTCCTGGGCCGCGAGCCCCGCGCCGCGAATGCCGCCGAGGGCTCGTGCGGCGGCCATTTCCCCTCGTATGGCGAAGAAGGCCTGCTTGAAGGCCTCGGCGCCGCCAGGCAGGGACAACCGCAGCCCGTCCGGTGTCGCAACGGCCTTGCCCTCGGCGTGCATCCGCTCCAGCGTCTTCACCAGGGCCTGGACGGACTCCAGCGACTCGCGCAGTCCGGACGAGGCCCGGGCGCCCGCCGCGCTCAACGCCAGTCTGCTCCGGTGCACCAGCTCGCGTCCGATGCCCGAGGTGGCCAGCTTGTGGATGTCCCGGCCGGCCAGCACCACCATGGCCACGTCATGCACCGCGAGGAAGGCCCGTCCCTCGGGCGTTCGCGACAGCTCGTCCCGGTACGTGTCCACCGCCGCCAGCGCCGCCACCAGCGAGATGCGGCCCACGAAGAGGCGCACCGCCGCTCCGCGTGCGGCCGCCAGCGTGCCGCCTTGTGCTGCCGTGGCTGGCGCTCCCGCCAGCAGCGGCGCCCGCGAGAGCGCCGACACGGCGCCGTACACCATGTGCAACTCGCTGACGCGGCCGACCGTCGACCAGACCAGCGACGTGTCCGGCGTGGAAGCGAGCAGGGCCAGCTCCATGGCCGTCATCAGGTGCGTGCGAGGCCGCGGCCCATGGACTTCCACCCGTACCCACTCCAGCGGGTGCAGGGCCCGGCTGCGCGGCAGCTCGTCCACCGAGGACAGGTAGCGCGCCTGGAACTCCTGCCGCACCGGCTGGAAGTACAAGGCCATGCGCCTTGCGGGCCCCACCGCTTCTCCGGGCAGGGCGGGTTCGGCGCCCAGGCGTACCCCCTGCCGTGCCTCCCACGCCTCTGGCGCCACCAACACCGTGGACACCTGCCCATGAGGCACGTTGAGCAGGTGGGTCGTCTCGCCCTCACGTCCCAGGTGGAAGGCAGGCAGGGACTCGAGGACGTCCAGCACGAGGGGGAATGAGGCGAGCGCCTTCTGGGTGAAGGCCTGTCCCAGCAGCACCTTCGCCTCCGGCGCGTTGCCGCCGAGCAGCTTCTCCAGCGCCCCACTCGACGTGAGCTTGCGCTCCAGAGGGGGGAATTCCCCGTCCGGCGTGGACAGCAGCACCCGCGTCAGCAGGTGCACCGCGTCCTCCCTCATGTCCGAGGTGAGTGCCGGGCCCGAGAGGACGGTGTTGAAGACGCCCAGGCGCTCGTCCGGGGTGAGCAGGGAGAGCACGTCATGGTCGAGGGCGAGCAGAGGCCGGGGCTCTTGCGGTGTCGCCGCGGCCAGGGCTGTCTGGAGAAGCTCCCGCCTCAGGGCCGCCACCTCGCCCGTACTGGCTCCCAACCCCGGCCGCCAGTCCCCCGGGCGGATGAGGAGCGTGCCCGGGTAGTACCAGGAGGCGTTGCCCTCGGGGCTCTCGAGCGGGCCGGGAGCTCCGGGGGGGGTGTTGAATTCGGCGCTGTAGCCGCGCCAGCGCCCGTCCTTGCCGAGGAGGATGACGCGCGGTGTGCCTCGGGGAGCGTTGCGCACCCGTAGCTCCGCCCGCTCCAGCGACGTCTCCTCGGTGAGCAGCAATTGGGTGCGGACCTGGACGCTGGAGCCGTCGGGAAAATAGAAGCGGCCCACCACACTGCCCGGAGCGAGGGCGGGCGAGCCATCCGTGACGTTGTAGCTCGTCTTGAAGCGCCTGGAGCGCAGGGCGACGGCCTTGCGCAGGGGCTCCGCGGCTTCGCCGAGGGAGGGCCAGTCCTCGTCCCGCCAGGGGCCGAGCGCCTGGAGGTAGCGGTCGAAGTAGCTCTGCCCGGCCCCGTCCGGAATGTCCGAGCGCTGGGCCCAGCGCAGGCCGCGTTCCACCACCGTGGCGGCCGCGGCCCTATCCAGCGAGGCCGCCGAGAGCAGGGAGCGGCTCCAGGCGACATCCGCCTCCAGCTGCGCCTCCAGGGCACCGCGCATGGCGGCGAGTAACTGTGGCACGAGCGCTGGAGGGTGGCGTACGCGCACGCAGACCGGGAAGCCCTCCAGCGCGCTGGAGGGTGGCGCTCGGGGCTCGATGTCGAAAGCGCCCGCCGCCGCGGCATCCCCGAAGAGACGCGAGGCAATCTCCTCCCGCGAGGCGTATCCGGCCACCCAGAGCAGCTCGGGCCGCTCCGGGTCCACCTGCACGGGGAAGGAAGCCTCCTGCGCCCAGAGGAGTGTGAGCGCCCTGTCCTCCCCGTCCTCGGGCGTGTACTCCCGCTCCGTTTCAACCCGTTCGTCCTCCAGCCACTCGGGTGGAATGTCTTCCACGGGCGGGAGGCGCCAGGAGCGCTCCAGGGCGGGCGTGTCCCGATAGTCCCAGCCCCACTCGTAGGTGAGGGTGAGCATGGCCCCAGCGCCAATGCCCTCAGGGATGTCTACTTCCACCTCCTCCCGGCCTGGCTCGCGGCTCACCACCCGGGGCAGCGCTGCTGCCTGGGCCGTGCTCGGGTCCACCCGCAGCCGCTTGTCCTCCCCCCAGTTCAGCTCGCCCGCGGCAATGACTTCATCGCCTGCCTTCACCACGAGGCGGCCGGGGTCCACCACCCGGAGGGAGAGCGCGCCTTCCTTCCAGTCTTCCAGGCGGGGGTTGGAGGCTTTGGCTCGCGCATGTGCGTTGGCCGAGAGCGTCACCCTCACTCGTCTCGGCTCTTCGCCGGCCGCACTCATGCTGACCACGAGGCAGCTTGCGAGCACGAGGACCTGGAGTCCTCTGGCCCAATGTGGCTGGCGCCTGTTCCCTCCCCTTCCCTCCTCCGGTTCCCCCCCGCTGTGCGCCGAAACCACCGGCTCCGGGCCCGTGCTGGCCTTCCCAGGTGCCGATGCTCCGAAGCCGGGACTCGAGTTGACCAGGAGGATGCCTGCGCGCGCCGGCGGGAAAACCGTCAGTGCTGGGGGCGGCCGTGCGCACGCGGTGGATGCATCACCACGACGGGCGGACATGGTGCACCTCCTCACCTGGACGAGCCGGAAAGGGACACGGGATGCGTGAGGCACGCCGTGGCGAGGCCCTTGCCCGAGTGGAGAAGCCCCCGCCCCAGTGTGTCAGCGCCGTCAGGTTCCGGCCATGTGGAACACCGATTCCGGGCAAGTGGAACGCACCCGGCAGGGGACGAGGGGGGCCAAGAACCCCTCCCCAGGTATACGCACCCAGGTGGACCTTCCCGGCGGAGCCCCTGCCCGCGACAGCCAGATGCGTGCGCATGGGCGGTTTTGACGCGGGGAGACGAGCCCTCTGCTCGACACGGGTAGACGTCTACCACCGGGGCACTGGTAGACGTCTACCACTCCAGGGGCACACATGCGCACATGGAACCACACCACTGGTAGACGTCTACCAGTCAAGCCCACCCCGGTGGCATTCCCGGGTGCTTCAGCAGGGGCCTGTCCACCGCGTGGACGGGCGCGAGCGGCTCCGGACAATGACTGGCACCCTGTGTATCCGCACGCCTTGAGCCGTCCTGTAGGCTGGCCCACCTCGGAGGTGGTGTGCATGAGCGAAGCCAGCACGCGGAGCGGTGGGCAGGAGCAGCAGCGGCCAGGAGCGGTGGAGCCCCTGGAGGAGGAGGCCTCCCCCTGGCGCCCCCGGCCGGGCCTGGTGGTGGCCGGCTACACGTTGGAGGCGCGGCTGGGCACCGGCGGCCAGGGCACCGTGTTCCGCGCCTCGCGCGGGGGCGTGCTGTACGCGGTGAAGTTCCTCTTCCTGCCGCGCACGGCGCGCTGGGCCTGGCGCGAGCGCGACGTCATGCTCAAGCTCAGCAGCGTGGGCGGCCTGCCCCTGGTGCAAGAGGGCGTGTGGCCCGAGCACCAGCCCTTCTACCTCTTCCTCGTCATGCCCCTGGTGCGTGGGCTGCCGCTGGACGTGTGGACGCGCGTGCACAACCCCTGTGCCCTCGAGGTGGCGCACCTCTTCGGCCAGGGCGCGCGCCAGCTGGCGGTGGTGCACGCGGCCGGTGTGGTGCACCGCGACGTGAAGGGGGCCAACCTGCTGGTGCATGGCGAGGGGCAGGTGGTGCTGGTGGACTTCGGCGTGGCCACCTACGAGGGCGCCCCCCGGTTGACGGGCGCCTTCCCTCCGGGCACCTGGTCCTACCTCAGCCCCCGGGTGTGGCGCGCCTGGCGCGGCCTGGAGGACTCGCGGGCCTGCCCGGGTGACGACGTGTGGGCGCTGGGCGTGGAGCTCTACCTCGCGCTCACCGGCGCGCTGCCCTTCCGGGGCCGCGAGGGCGAGCTGGTGCATGCCGTCCTGCACGAGGAGCCGCCGGTGCCGCACGCATGCAACCCCCGGGTGCCACGGGCGCTGGGCGAGGTGTGCTGGCGCATGCTGCGCAAGGTGCCCGAGGAGCGCTACCCGGACGCGCTCGCGGTGGAGGCGGCGCTCGCGCAAGCGTTGAACGAGGCGGACGACACGTGGCGGGAGCCGCTGTGCGAGGCCTGGGGGCCGCACCACGCCACCACCGTGCTCGAGGGCGACATGTGGCGGGGGGCGGACGTGCTGGCGCTCTACGAGCGGCGGGCCTCCTACGCCCGGGTGCCGGTGCGCGGCAGACCGCGGGCGCCCGACGAGGTGTCCACCCTGCTCCCGCAGGCGCCGCCCGAGGCGCCCGCCGCGGGCACGGCGCCCGTGGAGCCGCCCGTGCCGCCGCCCGCGCAAGGGGAGGCACCCGAGGTGACACCGCAAGTGGCCGTGCCCCCAGTGGCGGCGCAAGAAGCCCTGCCGCTCGCCGGGCCCGAGGTGCCGCGAGCGGTGGACGAGGCCCCGGCGGTGACACCGCCGGCTCCGCGCGTCCGGGAAGCCGCGCGGCCCGCCGCCCGCTCGCGCCGGGCGCTGCTGGCCGCGGGTGCGGTGCTCGCGCTGGGCCTGGGCCTGTGGCTCGCCATGCGTCCCCCGCCTCCCGCCGCCGTGCGCACCGCGTCACCCCTGGAGACACCTCGCGCCAGCCTACCCGGGGAGTTCCTTCCTATCAGCCTGGAGCCGGGTGGCCAGGAAGTGGCTTCCCCGTGGAAGCGGCCAGAAGGTGACGCTGGCGCGACGCCCCCTGGGGCGGCAACCCCCGCGCCCGTCGCCCCTGCGACGCCGCCTCCAGAGACGCGCGTGAAGACTCCAGCGAAGGAAGCCAAGACTCCCACCCTCCCGAAGCAGACGGGCTCCACGACCACGAAGGTGGGCGCGGCCGTGCTCGGCTGCGCCCTGGCCACCGGCTGCCCCAGCCCCGCCACCACCGCCCAGGTGCTGCCCACGCCCCCGCTGCCCCCTCCCGCCGAGTGCCCCCCCGGTGCGCAGCAGGCCATGAAGGAACTGGAGCTCACGCGCGAGTCCGAGGGAGTCACCATTCACCCGTTTCCGGGGAAGGCGACGACCACCGTGAGGCCGGGCCTGGTGACGATGCGTCTCAATGGCCAGGACCACTGGGGCAAGCTGCCGCGCGACACCCTGTTCACCGGCCAGTTGCTCTTCGGCGAGCGGGTGCAGGCGCGCCTCACCCAGGCGTACACCCCCGAGGGCCAGGCCTATCCGGTGTGCCTGGAGGTGACGTCCGGGCGGTATTGGGGCTGGGAGAAGGAGGAGGGCAGTGGCCAGGACACCGCCGTCGTCCGCAGCATCTCGACGGCTCTGCGTCCGGTGAAACGCTTCGGCGAGGCGTCGCGGTACGAAGACCAATAGAAGCCGCGCGGCGACTGACGGGAGGAACAGGAGGGGCCGACTTCCGAGGACCTGCTAGTGTGGGCCACTCTGGAGGTCACCCCCATGTCCACACTGCTCGCCGCCCCCCTGCTGCTCGCGCTCCTCGTTTCCACACCCGCCTCGCCCCACGGGGTGGAATGGGACACGCCGGACGAACGCCTCCTGGAGCTGACGGCGGAGAACGCCGGGGAGCAGCACCCGGTGCGCATCCGCCCCCACCAGTCCACCACGCTGGTGTTCGACACGCCGCTGCAGCCCGGTGGCGTGCAGGTAGAGGACGGGCAGGGGATGAAGGTGGCGGTGAACGAGGCCGAGGGCATGGTGATGCTGCTGCCCACGCAGGCGCCGCCGCCGGACAGGCCGCCGCGGGTGACGGTGCGCTTCGCGGATGGGCAGGTGCCTGGCGGCGTCACCTTCCGGCTGGTGGAGGACGCGCCGCGGGCCGAGCACCAGGTGCGGGTGTACCGCCAGCCCCGCTCGGGGGAGTCGTTGCAGCTGGAGTCCCGGCAGCAACGCGAGCGGGCCGAGCGGTGCGAGGCCGCGCTGGCGCAGGAGCGTGCCCGTCCGCAGGGGCCGTGTTCCGGAAGTCTCCAGGGACTGCTGGAGGCCGGGCTGGTGAAGAAGGGGTTGGGCATCCTGGCGCGCGAGCTCAAGAGCAGCCTCACCCAACGTCCCGGATCGCCGCTCGAGGTGATAGAGGCCTGGAGCTACCGAGCCGAGGCACGGCAGCAGATGGCGGTAGAACTGTACGTGACGAACACGAGTGACCTGGCCTGGACGACGGAGGGGGCGGAGCTCGTCAGCACGGAAGGCGTCCGGCTGCGGGTGACGCGGGTGTGGCAATCCAAGCTCCTCATGCCGGGAGACCAGGCGCGGCTCGTGGTGGAAGCGGAGGCGCCGGAGAAGAAGCAGTTACGAAGCACCTTCCTGCTGAAGCTGCGCGAGGCGGGTGGAGCGCGCACCTTCACCGTGCGCGGCGTGCGCTTTCCCTGAGTGCGGTGACCCGCTCCCCCCGGGAAGGCGGAACCTGCCCCTGAGCACCCCGCCCCGCCCGTCTCAACCCGGGAGCGGAGCCAGCAGGCCGGCCTTCTCCAGCCGCTCGCGCACGCGCCCGGCCAGCGAGACATGCGCCGGGTTCTCCAGGGAGAAGCGCTCCGGCGTGAGGATGATGAGCGTGCCCTGCTCCTCCATCGGCTCGGCACGCGCGGGCCTCGGCAGGGGCGGCACCCTGCCCCGCCGGCCCGAGACGTACGTGAGCCACCCGAGGCAGGCGCCTCCGTCCTCCATCGTCTTCTTCGCGCCCCGGTCTCCCTCCGGAATCACCGCGCACCCGTCCGGGTCCCACGCCAGCACCATGGCGCGCACCACCTCCTTCAGCACGGAGACGGTAAGCACCCGGCTGGCGGCCGGCTCCTCCCGAGGCAGATGCAGCAGGCACCCGTTGGGATAGAACGTCTCATTCGAGCCGCAGATGAAGCTCAGCATCCCTCCCCGCCCCTGCTGCTCCTGTCCCGTCCACGCATCGAAGGTGAACACCTCGCGCGCCAGCCGGTACTTCCTGCGCTCGAAGAAGCGGAGGAACGTCTCGGCGGTGGGCTCGAACGGCAGCTGGAGCGAGTGCTTGCGCGAGTACGCGTACTCGAACCAGCGCGCATAGGCCGGATCACACCGTCCCAGCTGCTGGAAGAGCACCGCCACGCGCCGGGCACACGCCTCGGCGGACTCCCTCCGGCCTGCCCAATGTGCCCCCGCCTGGAAAAGTTCCATTACCCATGACATACGCCATGGGTAACAAAGTGACCATCCCAGAATGAGATGCCACCCCACCTTCCCGGTGGGGACCGGGTCAGCTCCCCGTCTGGGGCACCTGGCGCACGGGCACGGGTGCGTCCGGGGCCGTCGCGTGGCGCAGCGCCTGGAGGGGCTTGGTGTCCGGCTGGTTGTTGCGCCGGGCCAGTTCCATCAGCACCCCCTGGCTGCGCACCGCCGTGCCCTCCCGGCCCACCGGGGCGTAGGTGCCGTCCACCTGCAGCCTCCGCGCCTTCACGTTGTCCCGGAGCGCCACCCCCAGCACCTCGTCCAGCAGCCGCTGGCGGATGGCCGGATCCTCCACGGGGAACATCGTCTCGATGCGGCGCAGGAAGTTGCGCGGCATCCAGTCCGCGCTGCTCATCCACACCTCGGGGTGGCTGCCCGCCCCAAAGGCGAACACCCGGCTGTGCTCCAGGAAGCGGTCCACCACGCTCGTCACGCGGATGCGCTCGCTCACCCCGGGCACCCCGGGCCGCAGGCAGCAGATGCCGCGTACCAGCAATTCAATCTCCACCCCCGCCTGGCTCGCCGCGTAGAGCGCGCGGATGACGGTGGAGTCCACCAGCGAGTTCATCTTCGCCACGATGCGCGCGGGCTCGCCCTTGCGGGCCTTGTCCGCCTCGCGCTGGATGAGCGCGAGCACCTTCTCGTGCAGGCCCATGGGCGCCACGGCCAGCCGCTTCCACTGCGGGGCCACCGCGTAGCCGGTGAGCATGTTGAAGAGCGCGCTCACGTCGTCCGCTATCTCCTCGCGCGAGGTGAAGAGGGACAGGTCCGTGTACAGGCGCGCGGTGTGGGGGTTGTAGTTGCCCGTGCCCAGGTGCACGTAGCGGCGGATGCCGTGGCCCTCGCGGCGCACCACCAGCGCCACCTTGGCGTGCGTCTTCAGGCCGATCAGCCCGTAGACGACGTGCACCCCGCTCTCCTCCATCTTCCGCGCCCAGGCGATGTTGTTGGCCTCATCCAGCCGGGCCTTGATCTCCACCAGCACCGCCACCTGCTTGCCATTCTCCACCGCGCGCGACAGCGCCCGGGCGATGGGGCTGTCCCCGCTGGTGCGGTACAGCGTCTGCTTGATGGCCAGCACGTCCGGGTCCTCGGCGGCCTCCTCCAGGAAGCGCACCACCGGGTCGAAGGACTCGTAGGGGTGATGCAGGAGGATGTCGCGCCCGGTGATGACGTCCAGGATGGACTCCACGTCGCGCAGCACCGGGGGCACCGTGGGCGTGAAGGACTCCACGCGCAGCTCCGGCCGCGTGTCCAGCTCCGTGAGCGCCATCAGGTCCAAGGGCTGCAACGGAAACTGCTGCCGGTACACGTCCATGGGCCCCAGCTTCAGGGCCGCCGTCAGCAGGGACTCCATCTGCGGGCTGGCCGAGGCATCCAGCTCCAGGCGCACCGCGGCGCCTCTGTCTCTCCGGCGCAGCTCCTCCTGAAGGGTGGAGAGCAGATCCTCGCTCTCCTCCTCGTCCACGTTGAGGTCCCAGTTGCGTGTCACGCGGAAGGCGGCGGCGTGCTCCACGACGTAGCCGGGGAAGAGCTCGGCGGCGCACAGGGCGATGACATCGCCCAGCAGCAGGAAGGCCAGACCCTTCTCGCCAGGCATGGGGACGAGCCGGCGCAGCACGCTCGGCACCTGCACCACGGCCAGCGAGGTGCCCCGAATGTTGCGCCGGCGCTTGGGACCCTCGCGCCGCAGCAGCACCGCCACGTTGAGGGACTTGTTGCGCAGGTGCGGGAAGGGGTGGCCCGGGTCCACCGCGAGCGGGGTGAGCGCCGGGAAGACGGACGTGGTGAAGGAGGTGCGCGCGGCCAGCTTCTGCTCGGCCGTCAGCTTGTCCCGCGTGAGGATGGAGACGCCCGCGGCCTGCAGCCCCGGCAGGAGCTCCTCGGTCCAGAGCCGGGAGGCCGAATCCACCAGGGCGTGCACCCGCTCGCTGATGGCGCTCAGCTGCTCGGCGGGGAGCAGGCCGTCCGCCGCGGGCTCCGCCACCCCGCTGGCCAGCTGCTGCTTCAGGCCCGCCACGCGGACCATGAAGAACTCGTCCAGGTTGGAGGAGGCGATGGCGAAGAACTTCAACCGCTCGTAGAGCGGCAGCTCCCGGGAGCGCGCGTCGTCCAGGACCCGCTCGTTGAAGGCGAGCCAGGACAGCTCACGGTTGATGAAGAGCTGCGAGTCATTGAATTCCACGGGCCTGGAGTCTGGCAGGTGTCGGGTGAGGACACGTGACGGCCCCGTGACGTCACGTCACGGACCTGTCAAGAAGCCCAGGTAAAAGGTGGGCCGCCCGACAGTGGAGGCCCTATCCTTCGAGCCGCAACCATTCTGAGCGCCCACCCCATGCCCACCTCCCCCCAACAGCCCGTGCTCGCCGCCATCGACGTGGGCACCAACGCCGTGCGCCTGGAGCTGGCCCGGCCGGACGCGGAAGGCTCGCTGGAGACGCTCCACCAGGAGAGAGATCCCATCCGCCCCGGAGAAGGCGTCTTCACCAGCGGGGAGATGCCCGAGGAGACGGCGGCCCGGCTGTTGTCCACGCTGCGGCGCTACGCGGCGCTGTGCCGGCGGCACAAGGCCCGGGTGCGCGCGGTGGCCACCAGCGCCATGCGCGACGCGAAGAACCGCGATGAGATCGTCCAGCGGGTGCGCGACGAGGCGGGGCTGAACCTGGAGGTGGTGAGCGGCAAGGAGGAGGCGCGCCTCATCTGCCTCGGCGTGCTGCACCGCAAGCCGCCGCACACGCGCTCGCTGCTGGTGGACATCGGCGGGGGCTCCACCGAGGTGGTGCTCGCCACGGGAGAGAAGCCGGATGAGCTGTGGAGCCTGGCACTGGGCTCGGTGCGGCTGACGGAGATGTTCGACGCGGCCGGGAAGGTGACGCCCAAGCAGCTGCGGCTGATGCGCAGCTACGTGGAGGAGCAGATGCGCAAATCCATCCCCGAGCGCCTGCCCAACCTGCCCCGGGTGGCCCTGGGCTCCTCGGGCACCATCAACGCGGTGGTGGGCTTCGCGGCGAGCGAGGGCACCGGACACGTCTCCGTGCGCCAGCTCACGAACGCGGTGGAGACGCTGGCGGACATGACGCCCGAGCGGCGGCGCAAGCGCTTCGACCCGAGGCGCGCGGACATCATCGTGGCGGGCGCCACCGTGCTCGAGCGGGTGGCGAAGCACCTGGGCGTGGAGACCGTCACCGGCGTCAACCGGGGCCTGCGCGACGGGCTGCTGGTGGACCTGATGTACCGGCAGGACGAGACGCGCGAGGACCATTCGCTGGCGGACGCGGCGGTGGCCATGGGGCGGCGCCTGCTCTTCGACGAGAAGCACGCGCGGCAGGTGGCGTCGCTCGCCCTCAGGCTCTTCGACGACCTGGCGGCGCTGCACCAGTTGCCGCTCTCGTGCCGGCCGTACCTGGAGACGGCCGCGCTGCTGCACGACGTGGGCAACGCCGTCAGCTACGAGCGCCACCACAAACACACCTACTACCTCATCCACAACGGCGACATCCCCGGCCTGGCGGACCGCGAGCGCGAGTTGGTGGCCCGGGTGGCGCGCTACCACCAGCGCAGCCCGCCGGAGCTCAACCACTCGGGCATGGAGGGGCTGAGCACCACGGAGGCCCGGCTGGTGCGCAAGCTGGCCACGCTGCTGCGGGTGGCCAACGCGCTGGACAGCAGCCATCACCAACCGGTGAAGGAGCTGCGGGCCGTCAATGGCCGCGACGCGGTGTCCCTGCACTTCAAGTCGCGCCAGCCGGTGGACCTGGAGCTGTGGACGGTGGAGCGCGAGACGGCCCTCTTCCGCCGCGTCTTCGGCAAGCGGCTCGCCCTGCACGTCGGCCGCTAGCCGCGCCGCCCGCCCTCCAGGAGAGGAAGCGCCTCCGTCTGGCACCGGACAGGGCGCGTGGCCACCCCTAGCGGGGAGATTCCGACGCCAGCGCGCTCAGCGCCTGGAGCCCCGCGGGGGGAAGGAGCGGCAATGAAGGCAGTCGTCTTTCATGGCATTGGAGACATCCGGCTCGAGGACGTCGCGGAGCCCGTCCTCCAGCAGGACACGGACGCCATCGTCAAGCTGACGGCGAGCGCCATCTGCGGCACGGACCTGCACTTCGTGCGCGGCACCATGCCGGGCATGAGGCCGGGCACCATCCTCGGGCACGAGGGCGTGGGCATCGTCGAGGCGCTGGGCCCGGACGTGCGCAACCTGCGCGTGGGAGATCGGGTGGTGATTCCGTCCACCATCGCCTGCGGCACGTGCTCGTACTGCCGCTCGGGGTACTACGCGCAGTGCGACGTGGCCAACCCCAACGGCAAGCGCGCGGGGACGGCGTTCTTCGGCGGGCCGGAGATGAGCGGGCCCTTCCACGGGTTGCAGGCGGAGAAGGCACGGGTGCCCTTCGCCAACGTGGGGCTGGTGAAGATTCCGGACGAGGTCACGGACGCGCAGGCCATCCTGCTCTCGGACATCTTCCCCACGGGCTACTTCGGGGCGGACCTCGCGGAGATCAGCCCCGGGGACACGGTGGCGGTGTTCGGCTGCGGCTCGGTGGGGTTGTTCGCCATCCTGAGCGCGAAGCTGATGGACGCGGGGCGCATCTTCGCCATCGACTGCCACGCGGACCGGCTGGAGGCCGCGCGCAACCTGGGCGCCGAGGTCATCAACTTCGACGCGGAGAATCCGGTGGAGGCCATCCTCCGGCTGACGGGCGGCATCGGCGTGGACCGGGCCATCGACGCGGTGGGCGTGGACGCCATGCACGCGCACCACGGGCCGGCGGCGAAGGAGGCGCGCAAGGAGAAGGCCGAGTTCAAGCGCGAGCTGAAGGAAGTGGCGCCGCACACCAACCCGGCGGGGGACAACTGGGTGCCGGGTGACGCACCGGCCCAGGCGGTGATGTGGGCGGTGGAGGCGCTCGCCAAGGCGGGGACACTGGCCATCATCGGCGTGTACCCGCAGCAGATGCGCACGTTCCCGCTCGGCCAGGCGATGAACAAGAACCTGACCTTGAACATGGGCAACTGCAACCACCGCAAGTACATCCCCCACCTGATGGAGCTGGTGCGCGCGGGCGCGGTGGACCCCACGGAAATCCTCTCGCACGTGCAGCCGCTGACGAGCGCCCTGGACGCCTACCGCTCCTTCGACGCGCGCAAGCCGGGCTGGATGAAGGTGGAGCTCGAGCCCGCCATGCTGACGTGAGCCTGTTCTTCTTCACGAGCGGTGGCGCGCGGCCACGCGGTAGAGCCGGGTGAGGGAGTAGTCCAACAGCGCCTGGCGCGAGGCCATGTAGTGACGGGCTCGGACAAAGGGCAACCACACCCGGCTGCCCACCCGCACCTGGGCTTCCTCCAGCTTCTGGCGCGGTATCCACCGCCCGCCCAGGTTCCTCACCAGCACCTCGCCCAGGTACGCACCAATGGCGGGCACCGCGTACGCCTCGATGTTCTCCCGCAGGCGGCTCCTCGGGAAGTTCTCGCGCCAGAAGTAGAAGTCCACGTCCGTGAGGGACTCGGGCGTCTCGTCGAAGACGGAGGGCACCTTCGTGTGCAGCAGGGCCACGAGGTGCTCGGCCAGGGTGCCGTAATGCTCCAGGGCGCGCACCGGGTCATCCACGTCCGGGGGCAGGGCCGCGTCGGCGGGGCGCCACTCCTCGGGCTCGGGCGGCTGCCAGGTGTTGAGCCCGGAGATGGTGCGCTGGCGCTCGTGACTGGCGGTGTGGTCCACCACGCGAGAGAGGAGCGGGGCCACGTCAGGGTGGAAGCGGGGCTCCACGGGGGCGAGCGTGGCGCTGCGCTCGCGCAGGGTGCGCAGGAGCGTGTCGAAGTCCAGGTCCGGACGAAGGTGGGCGTGGGCACGGGCCTGGGCCAGGCGCGCCTCGTCGCTGGCGAAGTCCGCGGCGGTGGGCCACGTCATCAGCAGCACGCAGCCGTTGGGCAACTCCTCCACCCGGTGAGCCGGCGTGGACAGCACGCGCTCGCGGCCCACCGTTTCCACCAGCCTGGGGCCGAAGACGTTGAGCCAGCCCACCTCGTACACCTTGTCGAAGCCATCCCGGTACCAGGTCTCCTTGTCGCGGCCGAAGTCAGGGAAACCCGCCAGCTCCGTGTCATCACTGCTATGGGCGATAGCATGGGGGACCGGGTAGCGGCAGGCCCAGGCGCGTACCATCTCCACGAAGTGGCGGCAGCGCTCCGCCTCCGCGAAGAAGGAGAGCGGTTTGACATTGAGCCAGACCTCCAGCGTGGGAGGCTGGGGGGGCAGCCAGAGCCAGAGTGTCATGTCCAGCGCGGGCCACTGCGTGCGATAGAGTCCAAGGGACGTGAGGTTGCCGTCGCGTGCCTCCTCGAGGGCTTTCCAGAGGGCGGCACGGGCGTATTTGCGCCGCCGCTTGCCCTCGACGGCGTCCGGCATCCACCCGTCAGCATGCGCCTCCAGCGCGTGGAAGAAGGGCTCCAGTTCGGTCTCCCGTGCCGCCCGTGGGTCAAAGGCGCCTTTGAAGGAGAGCCAGAGGTAGTCCTCACTCTTCACGCCATGAAACTTCAGCACCTTCATTGCACCAGCACCTCCACTCCTGGAACCTGGAGCTCTGCTGCTAGCATGGCTGCATTCAAGTTTTTCGCACTGTCGGGCTTGAGCTCGTTCCCGTCATAGACGAGGCGAACCCGCTGGATGGACACCTCGCTCCCCTGGTGCAAACGAGATTGGAGGGAGGGCCGACGGATGTCCAGCACCCCTCCGTACTTCTGGAGCGCTTCGCGCGCATCCTCGATCATCTGCCCTCTCAGAGCCCTGCCTTCCAAAGCGGACAGATCGCGGCTCTTGAAGCTGAAGGTCTCGACGCGAGGAGGTACTCCCGCGGGCCCGCCCTCCTCGATGACGAGCACATCCGCGTAGCGCAGGCCACTCTCCGGCTTCCAGACTCCCACGGAGCGCTGGACACGCGGCTGGATGAATGCTCCGAGGAAGCGGCGCTCTGCCCGGGGCCGCTTCGCGTCGGCCTCCAGCAACGCCACCATGAAGCGCTCGAAGGCCAGCCCCCGGGCAAACCTCGTCCACAACTGCTCATAGTCCACCCAGCGCAGGGGCCCCTTGGCGGCCTTGCCCTGTCGAAGCTCTCCCAGGCGGTTCTCGTAATAGGCAACGTACTCGCCCCAACGCGGGTTGCCTTCGGCTCCGGGCGGTGGAGCGTCGGGCGAGGGCCGTTGCCGCTCCAACGCCGCCACGTCCCGGGGCAGCCGCGCGCCCGAGGACTCTCCCTCCACCAGCGCCAGCCGCGCCTCCACCACCTCCCGGGTGAGGCCCGCCGCCTCGTCCACCAGAGAGGCCAGTCCCCCGGCGCGCTCCATGGCTCCGGCTTCCAGGGGGGCGCGTGCGGCGTCATCCGCCCCGCGGGCCACCTGCCTGGAGCCCTGCGGTGCGCGGCTCTCCACCGCCGGGGCGCCGGTAGCTCCGGGCCGGGCCCGGGACATGAGTGCCTGCGCCCGGGCCACATCCCCCCCGGCCTCGCGCAGCGCCAGCGCGGCGTCCACGCCTCCCACCGCCACGAATTCGCCTGCCTCCCGGCTCGCGCGAATGTCCCGGACCAGCTCCTTCAGGCCGTTCACCCCCAGCCTGTCCTCCACCTGCCGCGCCAGCTCCCGCAGGCGCACCTGCACCGCCTGGGGCCCCAGCGTGGCCCGAGCCTGGGACAGGGCACGCAGGCCCTTGCCACCAACATACAGGGTGCCCAGCAGCAGGGCGGGTGCCAGCTCGCGCGTGGCCTGCTCGTAGTGGCCCAGGGACAGCGAGTGCGCGCCCTGCCCCGTGCCCGCCACCAGGGAGTAGAAGCCCAGCGGCACTCCGAATGTCATGGAATCGAAGGTGCCCAGCGCCACACTGCCTGGCGAGAAGTGGCGCAGCGCCAGGGCGCGCTCCACCTCGCGGGCGGCGTGCTGATAGGGCGGGGGCAATTGCGCCCACCTCTGCGTCAATTCCAGGTAGCGCCCGCCGTCCACCAGGGAGCTGGTGGCGAGCGCGTCCCGGGCGGCACGGCCCAGGCCCCGCAGCACGTCCCCGGACTGCTCGCCCCGCTCCGGGTAGCGGGAGAGGGGCAGGCCGCGCGTCTCCAACTCCTGGCGCACGGCGGGCATGAGGGCCAGCGTCTGCCCCAACTGCTTGTCCTTGGCCAGCAGCCGCAGCACCGCGTCCACTTCGTCGTCGTGGGCCGAGTGCAGCACGAAGAGGGCGAACACCTCGGCGTGGAACGGCCCGTAGCGCTCGGTGGCGCTCACCAGGAAGGCGGCGCGCTTGCGTTGCAACACGGGGGCGGCGTCCTGGCGCACCGGCCCCAGGGCCCCCAGCCGCACCGCGCTCCACTCGTCCAGGGCCTCCACCAGCCGGGGCATGTCCACGCGCTGTTGCAGAGCGACGTATTCCGCGGGCGAGGTGCACGTGAGGAAGGGCGAGAGCAGCGCTTCACCGCCGGAGGAGAAGTCGGGCCAGCCCGGGGGCACGGCCAGGCCGCCGCAGGAGGCGGGGCCCTGGGAGACGTTTCCCCCGCTGGCGCTCGTGTCGGAGCCCAACTCCCGGGTGCCGCGGCGCTGGTACAACCGCTCCGGCCCGCCTGCCTCTCGAGGCGTCATGGGAGGCGGCACCAGGGGCGAGCGCAAGAGGGCACGCGCGCAGTGGAGGCCACCCCGGCCGTGGTGCGGTGCCCACGTGGCGCAACCGCTGGTGGTCAGCAGGACGGACCCCAGCAGCACCACACACCGGGCTGCGCCAGCTGTCAGACGTGGAGCCTCACGACGCTTGCACACACGGCACCTCCCCACCGGGCCACGCACGGCAGTCGGGGAGCGCGGTCCGAAGCAGCAGAGCAATCTACCGCGAACCTGGGCCTCCGCCGTGTCGCGAGCGGGTGGGCTCTACCCGCTCACGGGTCCAGGAGGAGGCACGAGTCGCCTTCGAGCTTCATCGTGTCTCCTCCTTGCACGATGAAGTACGCCCGGGCCGCTCATCCGTTGGTGGCCGTGCCAACGCATTGGCAGAATGCCATCCCATGAGCGACGAGGAGCTGGCGGGCTGGCTGGCGCGCAACATCAAGGCACTCCGGGAAGCGCGAGGGGCGACGCAGGCGCAGCTCTCGAAGCTGGCGGGCGTGCCCCGGGCCACCTGGGCGAACCTGGAATCGGGGACGAGCAACCCCACGCTGGCCGTGTTGCACCGTGTAGCGTCGGCCCTCCAGGTGTCCCTGGAGGAGCTGGTGGCGAAGCCCCGGGCCAGTGCGCGGCACTACCCCCGCGAGAGCCTCACCGTGCGGCAGCGGGGGCCGGGCTTCGTCCGCAAGCTGCTGCCGGATCCGCTGCCGGGAATGGAGTTCGACCGGATGGAATTGCCCCCGGGAGCGCGGCTGACGGGCGTGCCCCACACTCCCGGTACGCGTGAATACCTCGTGTGCGAGTCGGGCCGCATGGCGCTGGTGGCCAGCGGCGAGCGCTTCCTCCTGGAGACGGGCGATGTAGTGGTTTTCCGAGGGGACCAGAAGCACTCGTACGAGAACGTAGGACCGAGGGTGGCGGTGGGCTATTCGGTGGTGCTGCTGGCTCCCACGCTGCGGTGACGGCGTCCCCCCGGGCCTAGGTTTCCGGGGCATGTGTGTGCTACGAAACAGCGCGTTCCCGAGCCCACACTCGACGGGGGGGATTGAAAGAATGCGGAGCCGATCACTCGCGGCAGTTGCGCTCATCTTCGCCATGGTCTCTGGCTGCACCTGCGGCGGTGGAGACAAGGAGACGAAGAAGGGCCCGGCGCCCTCCGAGCTGTTGAAGTCCCTGCCCAAGGCCGCCATCTACCGGCCCACCGCGCTGGTGCCCAAATCCGTGCTGGACTCGCCCCGCTCCATGGTGGTGGCCGCCGCCGATGCCCGGGGCACCTGGGACGCCTTCATGCGGACCGCGCCCGGCAAGGCGCTGGTGGAAGGCCACGCCATCGAGCACGTGAGCCTCTCCGCGCAGATGGAGCGCGCCCTCTCGCTCAGCCATGACCTGGCCTCCGCCTCCGAGCACCCGCTCGCCGCGGATCGCCTCGCCGATGCCCTCTCCGGCCCGGCCGCCATCGGCGTGGTGGACAATGACGACGACGACGCCGACCTCCTGCTGGTGAAGGAAGTGGATGGCTCCCAGGAGTTCGTGGTCCGGCTCGCGCTGATGGCCTCCACCCTGAAGGGTTACGGCGTGAGCACCGAGCAGCACGAGGGCCACCCCCTGCACAAGCTGCAGCGCGGCAGCCGCGTCCTGCACGTGGCCGCCTTCCAGAACGTGCTCATCGCCTCCACCGACGTGAAGCTGGCCAGGGAGGCCCTCTCGCTCGCGCTCGGCAAGGGCGGTGAGTCCGTCGAGTCCGTCGCCGGCTACAAGAAGGAGGTGGAGAAGCTGCAGGGCCACCGCCTCGCCGCGCTGATGACGCTCGAGCCGGACGGCCCTCCGGCGCTGCTGCTGGGCCTGTCGCAGGTGGCGCTCGGGCTGGACGTGGACTCGGGACAGATGCAGCTCGGCGGCGAGCTCTCCGACTCGCCCGGCACCGTGGCCGCCTTCCGCGCGCTGGCCTACGTGCCCAGGGACGCGGTGTTCTTCTCGAGCCTCGGCGCGGCCAATGCCGAGGCCTTCCTCGAGCGGCTCGGCAGCCCGGGCGGCACCAGCGCCAAGGACATGCGCAAGGCGCTCGTCCTCCCGAATGAGCTGGAGGACGCCCTCACCGACGAGGCCTTCTATGGGCTGCTCGGCGTGTCGGACACGCGCTTCGACCACCTGGTCGGCCTGGGCCTGAAGGATGGCGCCGCCGCGTCCAAGGCCTTCCCCAAGCTGGCGAAGAACTGGCTGGACGAGCCCGGCAAGAAGGACGTCGCCCCGGGCGTCTCCGCCTTCTGCAACTCCACCGAGGGGCTGTGCCTGGCGCTGACGAAGGACTACCTGCTGGCGGCCACGGACCTGGAGTCGCTGACGGCCGCGGTGGAGACGGGGCTCGGCAAGCGCCCCGCCCTGTCCGACGTGAAGGGCTTCCAGCAGGTGGGCAAGAGCGGTGACGTCCGCTTCCTCACCGCCTACGTGGACACCGCGAAGGCGGCCGACGCCATGCTCACCTTCTTCAAGGCCGTGGGCCGGGGCCAGAGCCAGGGCTTCGACACCGGCGACGTGGAGGCCAGCGTGGCGCCGCTGTGCGAGGCGATGAAGAAGCTGCCGCCCTATGGCGGTGGGCTCGCCGTGAACGGCACCGGGGTGGCCGGCCAGTTCCAGCCGCTGCCTGTGCAGCAGTAAGGGGGCCGCCGCGTGAAGTGGGCTCTCGCCATCGCCGCCGTGCTGGCCGCGCCAGCGCTGGGCCTGCGCACCTCCGCGCGGGTCGAGCGCTCCGCGTCCGAGCTGCCCGCCGATGGCAGTGCCTCGATGAGCTTCCACGTCCAGCCGCGCTCGCTGCTGGGCCTCTCCGCGCCGCTGCTGCCGTCCACCCGCGCCAGCCTCTCGCTCTCGCCCTCCATCGCACGGGCCTCGTGCGGTGCGGGCGCCCATGGCCCGGTGTGCACCGTCGTCGCGGGCACCACGCCGGGCGAGGTGCACGGCACCCTGCGGGTGGAGGATGCGCTCGGGCTGGTGGCGGAAACGCCGGTGGAGCTGCGCCTGCGGGCGGATGACTCCGACACGGACAAGGACGGCTTCCCGGACGCCGTCGAGCTGGACTCGGAGGATGACCGGCAGGCGTTCCGCCGCTGGTTCGTGACGCTGGCCGCCGCGCAGTACCCCACGCCGGATCCGCACTGGCCCGAGGTGCACCGCGACTGCGCCGGGCTCCTGCGCTTCGCCTACAAGGAGGCCCTCAAGGCCCACGGGGCGGGCTGGCGCAAGGGCCGCGAGCTCCACACCGCCTCCGCGCCGGACGTGCGCAAGTACCACTACCCCGCCGTGCCCGTGCTCGGAGACAAGCTCTTCCGGGTGGCGGCCGGTGCCTATGACGCCCGGGGGCCGCTCGAGTCGGCCTTCAGCGCGTCCGCCAGCGCGCGCTGGCTCCTGTCCGCCAACGCGGTGCGCATCCCCTCCGGGCAGGCCCTGCCGGGAGATCTGCTCTTCTTCGAGGACCCCGAGGCCCGCGGGATGTCCTACCACTCGATGGTGTACCTGGGTGACCTCGACGGCATCGGGCCCGAGGTCGTCTACCATACCGGCCCCGACAGCCGGCCCGGCGGTTCCAAGGGAATCGTCAAACGACTCCGACTCGAAGACCTTTTGTCGCATCCGGACGAGAAGTGGCGCCCGCGCGACGACAACCCGCATTTCGTGGGGTTCTACCGATGGAAGATTCTCGACTGAAGTGGCTGTTCGCCGTGCTGTGCGTGCTCGCCGCGCCGGACGCATTCGCTCGCGGGCGCTTCTACCTGTCCACGCAGACGGTGGCCGCTCCGGGCACGCAGCCCACGGTGAGCATCGAGGCCAGCGGCGTGAACGCGCTCTCCATGCGCGTCTACCGCGTCCCCGAGCCCGAGGCCTTCATGCTCGGGCAGACGGACCTGCACCGTCCGGTGACGAAGAACACCCTGCGCGACAAGCACCTCTTCACGGTGCTCACCGGCGGCTACCGCGCGGCGGCCACCTCGTTGCGCGAGCAGGTGCGTGACGCGGTATCCCCCAAGGCGCGTGCCTCGGCGCTGACGGTGCTCGAGCCGGCCAACACGGGCCTGTCCAAGGCCCAGTCGGCCCCGGCCCGCGAGCAGGTCCGCATCCCGCTGCTCAAGGAGTATCCGCTCGTCAGCTACTGGCGGGAGGACCTGGACGGCACGGTGCCGGACTCGGCCTCCACGGAGGAGAGCGAGGACGGCGAGGGCTACTCGGGCAACAGCGGGAACTGGACGCTGCGCACGCTGGAGCTGGGCGTGAAGGAGAGCGGCGTCTACCTGGTGGAGGGCGTGACGGGCGAGGACGTGGGCTACACGCTGGCGGTGGTGTCGCGCATCGGTCTGATGGTGCGGCAGGGTCCCGAGCAGACGGTGGCGCTGGCGGTGGACCAGACGACGGGCGCGGCGCTCCCGGGCGTGAAGGTGACGCTGTACGACCAGGGCAAGCCGTACGCCGAGGGCGTGACGGACGGGGACGGCCTGTTCAAGGCCAAGGTGAAGGCGGCCACGCAGACGCTGGCGCTGGCGCGCAAGGGCGACGACGTGGCGCTGGCGGATGCCACCTTCTACTCGGGGGCGGCGAATGACCGGGTGGTGTACCTCTTCACGGACCGGCCGGTGTACCGCCCGGGGCACGAGGTGCACTTCAAGGGCATCATCCGCTCGCGCGCGGGCACGGCCTATGCGCCGCCGAAGGGTGGCAAGGCGGACGTGTCCCTGGTGGATCCGGGCGGCACGGCCATGGACACGCTGGAGGTGGAGATCGCCGCGAATGGCAGCTTCACCGGGCGCTTCGAGCTGCCGGGCAAGGAGGCGCAGCCGGCGGCGGGCGTCTGGCGCATCCGCGCCGAGGTGGAGGGCGAGGCCTTCGAGGGCGAGTTCAAGCTGAAGGAGTTCACCAGGCCGGAGTACCAGGTGAGCGTGCAGCTGGGCCGGCCCTCCTACGTGCAGGGTGACGAGGTGTCGGGCCGGGTGCAGGCGCGCTTCTTCCACGGTGGCGTGGTGAAGAACGCGGACGTGCAGCTGACCGTGTACCGCAGCCGCTTCTTCATCCCGGAGTTCACGGACGCGGAGGCGGACTTCTTCGTCTCCGAGGGTGAGCGCGCCTCGGCGGGCCGGGAGATCGTCCAGGAGACGTCCGGCAAGCTGGATGCGAACGGGACGTACGCCTTCGCCTTCCCCACCCACAAGGACGGCCAGGACTACACGTACTCCATCGAGGCCAAGGTGGTGGACGGCTCGGGCAAGACGGCCCGGGGCCAGAAGGCGGTGGACGTGACGGTGGGCCGCTTCTTCCTGTCGGCGCGGGCGGACAAGCTCGTCTACGAGCCGGGGGACGAGGTGTCGCTCCAGGTGGTGGCGCGCGACTACGGCGAGAAGCCGGTGGCCGCCCCGGTGCAGGTGGAGGTGAAGTACCAGAAGCGCACGGGCGAGTCGGTGGCCGAGGCCTCGCTGCCCGCGCAGCAGCTCCAGGTGGCGGCGTCCGCCACGGGAGGCGTGCAGAAGCTGAAGCCCACCGAGCCCGGGGCCTACGTGGCCCACCTCACCGCGAAGGATGATGCGGGCTCGGTCATCACCACCACGGTGCCCTTCTTCGTCACGGAGAAGGGCGGGGACATCCCCATGGCCAAGGGCGGGCTCGAGCTGTACTCGGACAAGCCCCGCTACAAGGTGGGCGACGAGGCGGTGGTGCTGGTGCGCGCCCCGTTCGACTCGGCCAGCGTGCTGCTGACGCACGAGGGCCTGGAGGTGCTCTCCAGCGATGCGCTCGAGCTCAAGGGCTACTCGGCGGTGCTGCGCTTCAAGGTGACGAAGGAGATGACGCCCAACATGTACGTGGGCGCCATGGCCATCTCCGCCGGGCGCACCTTCCGCCAGGAGCTGCTGGTGCGCGTGCCGCCCACGGACCGGGTGCTCCAGGTGGAGGTGACGGCGGACAAGGAGAAGTACGCCCCGGGCGACACGGGCACCTTCACGGTGTCGGTGAAGTCGCCGGACGGCAAGCCGGTGGCCAACGCCGACATCGCCCTGTCCGTCGTGGACGAGGCCATCTACGCCGTCTCGCCGGAGATTGCGCCCTCGCTGCCGGAGTTCTTCTTCCACCCGGTGCGCGACAACGTGCGTGGCACCAGCTCCACCACGTTCCGCTTCTACGGCTACGGCCGCAGCGTGCGCGAGCAGATGAGCCAGCTGGTGCAGCGCAGCCGCGCGGGCTTCGGTGACCTGAAGACGCTCTCGCGCAAGGTGCGCAAGGACTTCAAGGACACGCTGCTCTTCTCGCCCAACCTGGCCACGGGCCCGGACGGCAAGGCGCAGATGAAGGTGACCTTCCCGGACAACCTCACCACGTGGCGGGCCACGGCGCGCGTCATCACCGCCGACACCTCGGTGGGCTTCGGCGTGGGCAAGGCGCGGGTGCACCAGGACTTCCAGGTGCGGCTGGCCACCCCGCGCTTCTTCCGCGAGCGCGACACGCTGCAGCTCGGCGTGCTGCTGGAGAACTCCACCAGCCAGAAGGGCACGGCCACGGTGACGCTCGAGGCCACCGGCGTCGAGCTGACGGAGAAGCAGAAGAGCCTCTCGGTGGACGGCAATGACCAGGCGGTGGCGGTGTTCCCCGTCAAGGTGGTGGGAGCCGACGGCAAGGTGAAGCTGCGCGCCACCGGCAAGCTGGGCAGCCACTCCGACTCCGTGGAGCTGGAGGTGCCGCGGCTGGCGCACGGCGCGCTGCTGAGCGAGGCCGTCGTCGCCTCGCTGGGCTCCGACTCCACCGGGCCGGTGGACCTGGCCCTGGAGATTCCGGCCTCCGCCCACCCCGAGGCCTCGCGGCTGGCCGTCTACGCCAGCACCGGCATCGCGCCGGCCATCGAGAGCGCCCTGGACTACCTCGTGGGCTACCCGTACGGCTGCACCGAGCAGACGATGAGCCGCTTCGTGCCCAACCTCGTGGCGGTGAAGGCGTACGAGCAGCTCAAGCTGCCGCGCAAGCAGCGCCACGAGGAGCTGCCGAAGATGGTGATGGCGGGTGTGGCGCGCCTGCGCCAGCTCCAGCACGGCGATGGCGGCTGGGGCTGGTGGGAGGAGGACGAGACGGACGCGGCCATGACGGGCTACGTGGTGCAGGGCCTGGCCATGGCGCGCTCGCTCGGCTACGGCAACGAGGAGCTGGACCAGATGCTCACGCGCGGCCTGGCGAAGCTGTCCTCGCTCACCCACGGCAACATGGATGACGGGCTCCGGGCGAAGCTGCTCTACAACCTGGCGGTGGCGGGCAAGTCGTCGGACTCGATGCTCACCGCGCTCTCGCAGAAGGTGCGCGAGCAGGCCGAGCTGTCCGCCTACACCAAGTCGCTGGTGGTGCTGGCGCTGGCCGAGTCGGGCAAGAACGACGACGCCGCCGCGCTGGCCGAGGAGCTGGAGCGCTCGGCCAACCGGGTGGGCGAGCTGGTGGTGTTCGGCGGCAGCGGGACGGAGCCCTGGTGGCAGGGCCGCATCCAGCCGGCCATGGCCACGTGGGACAAGGACCCCATCGAGTCCACGGCCTCGGCGCTCCGGGCGCTCGCCCGCGCGCGGCCGTCCAGCCCGTTCATCGACGGCGCGGTGAAGTTCCTCCTGCAGCAGCGGCGCGAGGGCCACTGGCAGAGCACCCGTGACACAGCGGTGGTGGTGTCCGCGCTGGCCGACGTGCTCCCGCGCTTCGCCAGCCAGACGCAGGGCGCCACCGTGGCCGCCGTGCTGGATGGCCAGCCGCTCGGCGAGCGCACCTGGGCTGGAGAGGACCTCTATGGTCCCGAGCTGATGGTGGGTGAGTCGCTGACGGTGAAGCCGGGTCCGCACACCCTCCAGGTCGCGCGCAAGGGCGAGGGCGCCGGGATGATGCTCGAGGCGCGGCTGTCATACCTGGACGCGGGCGAGGGCCTGAAGGCGAGCAGCAGTGGCCTGACCATCAACCGCCGCTACCACCGCGTGGTGCGGGAGCAGGGTGGCGCGGGCATCCAGGAGACGCTCCAGCCGCTCGGCAAGAGCGCCGAGCAGGATGGGCTGCTCTTCGTCGAGCTGGAGGTCAACGCGCCGAACGCCGTGGAGTACGTGATGCTGGAGGATCCGCTGTGCTCCGGCTGCGAGGTGGAGGAGGCCGACGTGGGCCGTACGCCCGGAGGCAGGGACCTGCACCCCAAGGGCCTGCACCGCGAGGTGCGTGACGAGAAGGTGGTCTTCTTCGTGAGCGACCTGAAGGCGGGCAGGAACGTCTTCGGCTACATGATGACGCCGGGCCTCGCGGGCAACGTGCACGTGATGCCGGCCACCGCCTCGCTCATGTACCACCCGCAGGTGCGGGGGACCTCGAGCGAGCAGACGCTGACGGTGGGAGGTGAGCCGTGAACGCCCGGACGTTGCTGTCGGTGCTGACGCTGTTGCTCTGTGGTGCGACCTCCGCCTGGGCCAAGGACGCGCCCACGGTGACACTCGCCACGCCGGCCGGGGGATGGACCTCGAACCGCGTGGCGCGCATCACCGGCACTGTCTCCGACGCCTCGCTGGGTGTCGGCACCCTCTCCATCAACGGCACCGAGCGGCCGCTGCCCCTGCGCGGCGGCTCGTTCGACCTCTCGCTCGTGCTGTCGCCGGGGATGAATGTCATCGAGGTGTCGGCGGCCAACGACGCGGGCGTGGGCCGCGCCAAGGTGTCGGTGTTCGCCAAGGTGCCGAAGATCGACCTGCGCGTGGTGCTCTCGTGGGACACGGACGGCACCGACCTCGACCTGCACGTGCTGGAGCCCTCGGGTGAGGAGTCCTGGTACGGCCACAAGGAGACCGCGAGCGGCGGCTCGCTCGACGTGGACGTGACGACGGGCTACGGGCCGGAGATCTACACCCAGGCCAACTCGCAGGCGGGCGTCTACAAAATCCTGGTGGACTACTTCTCCGACAACGGGAACGCCCAGACCGAGGTGAAGGTGGACGTGCTCCTCCACGAGGGCACCGACCGCGAGGAGCGGCACAGCTTCCGTCACATGCTGACCCGCACGGGCGGCAAGTTCGAAGTGGGCACCTTCACGGTGAAGGCCGCCCGGGTCGTGGAGTAACCGTCGTGCCGCTCGGACTGCTGTTGGTGCTGGCCGTGGCCGGAAGCACGCCCGAGCTGCGCACCCGGCTGGCCGAGCGCGCCGAGGCCCTGCTGCCGGACGAGGATGACGCGGCGGCGGTGGTGGACCTGAGCACCGGAGAGCTGGTGCTGGCCCATCACCCCGCCATCCTCACGCGCGCCTTTCCGCCCGGCAGCGTGCTGAAGCTGGCCAGTGCCTACGCGGCGCTCGACTCCCACCGGCTGCCCGAGGGGCCGCAGCGCTGCACGGGCCGCGCGGAGATTGGAGGCCGGGAGCGGACGTGCTGGCTCCGCCCGGGCCACGGGCGCATCGAGCTGACGCGGGCGCTGGCGCTCTCCTGCAACATCTACTTCCACGCGCTGGGAGACGTGCTCGAGGGCGAGGCGCTGCTGCGCGCCCTGCGCGACTTCGGGCTCGGGAGGCCCACGGGCGCACTGCCCGGAGAAGAGAGCGGCGTGTTGCCCCAGGCCCTCTCGCGCGAGGACCGGATCCGCGTGGCGGCCGGGGACAGCGAGCGGGTGCAGACGACGCCGCTCCAGTTGCTGCAGATGGCGGCGGTGGTGGCGGGGCGGGGACAGGCGCGGAGCCTGGGCGAGGTGGGAGGCCGGCAGGGGCCGCGGCTCGGGAACGTGGCGGCGGTGGAGGTGCTGCGCGAGGCGATGCGGCAGGCCGCGGAGAGCGGCACGTTGGAGGCCACGCGGCTGGGAACGCTGGAAGGCGCGGGGAAGACGGGCACCGCGCGCTGGGAGAAGGGCTGGCACACGCACGGCTGGTTCATCGGGTTCGCGCCGTTTCGTGCGCCGCGCTTCGCCGTGGTGGCCTTCGCCCGGGAAGGACGCGGAGCCCACCAGGCCGCGCAACCGGGGACGGAGCTGTTGAGCCTCGCGCTCGGGGGTGATGCGCCGAAGACCACGCCCTGGGAGCGGCCCCCGGGCCACCTGCGCGTCCGCGTCCTGGAGAAGCTGCGCCCGGTGCGCGCCACGGTGATGACCAACAACGGCGGGCGGCTGCGCTGCGATGGAAAGACGCTGGACCTGACGGGCGCCACGGCGGAGATCGACCAGGGGCTGCTGGACCTGGGCCGGCCGGACTGGCGCTGCCGCGAGCTCTACGCGCCGGGAGAGGGAGTCATGGTGCGGCTCGGTGCCATGACGCGGCGGTACCGGGGAGCGCTGCGGGCCACCGTGCTGGACGGGCAGATCGCCCTGTTCAACGAGCTGTCCGTGGAGGACTACCTCCGGGGCGTGGTGGGCAGCGAGCTGGCCGGGAAGCCGGAGGCACTCAAGGCGCAGGCCATCGTCTCGCGCACCTACGCGCTCGCCGGGCGCAACCGGCACGAGAAGGCGGGCTACGACGTCTGCGACCTCACCCACTGTCAGCTCTACCGGGGCCGGCAGGACGAGCGCGCCGAGGTGGACAAGGCGGTGGAGGCCACGCGCGGGAAGGTGCTCCGGGGACGCAATGCCAGCGAGCCCCTGGCGCCGGCCTATTTCCATTCGAGCTGCGGCGGCGCCACGAGCACGGCCGCGAGTGTCTTCGGCTCGTCCGAGTCCTCCAGTGCGGTGGAGGATCGGCTGGGCACGTCCGGACCGCTGTGCGCCGCCTCACCGCACCATCGCTGGCACTTCGAGGTGTCGCGGCAGGAGCTGGCCCGGGCGCTGGGGATTCCCGCCGAGGGTCCGGCCTTCGAGGTGCTGCGCAAGGACAGCGGAGGCCGTGCCTTGGAGGTGCGCACGTTCGGCGTGCCGCTGTCGGGCGAGACCTTCCATGCCCGGGTGGGGCGGGTGCTGGGCTACCAGACGTTGAAGAGCCTCGCGGTGAGCGCGCGCGAAGCCGGCGGCAAGGTGCGCTTCGAGGGGCGGGGACTCGGCCACGGCGTGGGGCTGTGCCAGTACGGCGCCACGGAGTTGGAGCGGCGCGGGTACACGTACGAGAAGATCCTGAAGCACTACTTCCCGGAGCGCACGCTTGGCGCACCCCCTCCTTAGCGTGGTGATGAGCGCGGTGTTGGCGGCCGAGGTGCAGGTGGGCGCCACGGTGGTGCGGCACGAGGAGGGCGCGGAGGGCGTGGCCACGCGGGTAGCGCGAGCGCTGGAACGGGCACGCCAGTCACTGCCGCCCTTCGTGGGGACGGAGGTGCCGGAGGTGCGGGCGGCGCTGTCCGAGTCGGTGGACGCATTCAGCGCACGCACGGGCCTGCCTCGCACCGCCGCGGCCGGAGTGGTGGAGGGCGAGGTGCTCTTTCCGCCCGCGCGGGTGGTGGACCGGATGGAGGACCTGGGCGCGCTCACGAGGCACGAGGTGGCGCACCTGGCGTTGATCTCCCATGCGGGGCCAGCGCTGCCCCGATGGTTCGTCGAGGGGTTCGCCACGGCGCTGGTGGAGCCGGGGCCCACCGCGAGCGGCCCGGAGGACTGCCGGGTGCTCACGGCGGAGTTGCTGGAGGTACGTCCGGAGGTGCGGGAGCGGGCCTATGCGCGAGCGGCGGCGCTCGCGAGGCGGATTGCCCGCGAGGCTGGTGGCGTGGAGGCGCTGTGGAAGCAGCTCTCCGCGAGGCCCGATGCCCGCGCGTTCTGGCGGATGTACCTGGGAAACAAAACGATCCGGGAGCACGCCTGCGAGCCCCCTCCACCGAAGCGTTACCCCGCGTTCCGCCCGTAGAACCACGCGGTGAGCGCGAGCCGGGGACCGTGCGCGGGCAGCACCTCGTGCTCGATGCGCTCGCTGAGGAACACCACGAGCCGATCCAACGTGGGCTCCACGTCCACCGGGCCGCGCTCGGGGTAGATGCGCAGCAGGCCCCCGTGGGCCGGCACCCAGTCCGGATTGAGGTAGTAGAGCGCCGTGACGCGCCGGTTGGACTGCCCGGGAAACGCATCGAAGTGGCGTGCGTACCTCGCTCCCTCGCCGGGGTACCAGGCGAGCTGCAGGTCGAACCGCCCGAGCCCCAGGTACGCCTCGGCCGACAGCGCCTCACCGAGCGCGGCATACGCATCCCGCAGCCGGCTGATCGCCGAGCCCCGCTCCTCCTCCTTCACCCAGGTGATGAAGTCGCCTCGGGTGTCCCGGTCCAGCGTGTGGTCCGCGCCCCGGCGGATGCCCGCCGGACGCAGCTGGCCGGCCTCGACGCGCGCCCTCGCCTCGGCGTGGATGGCTCGGGCCTCCGCCCCCCCGAGGAAGGACGCACGGGTGAACCATCCCTGTTCACCGAGTGATTGGATTTCTTCATCCCGAAGCGACAGCGGGCTCATGGCTCGGCGAACCCTACCCCACCCTGGCTAGAATGGGGCCCATGCTGCGTTTCATCTCGCGGGTGTTGCTCGTCCTCGTCGCATTGATCGCCGGGGCCGTGGGCTCGTTCCTCTTCCTCCGCCCCAAGCCCCCTGCCCTGCCCGATACGCCAGCGCTCGTCACCCGCGTCCGCGAGGTCGCCCGGCTCGAGACGCTCCAGGTCTCCCTCTACAAGAAGGTCGAGTTCTCTCCCCAGCCCCAGGCCACCGACGCCCTCTGGAAGGACGTCATCAACTGGGCCCGCTACTCCATCAACACCCCCATCGGCCGCGCCATCGTCTTCGCCGACGTGCACTTCGGCTATGACTTCAGCCGCCTCGATGGCTCCGCCATGCGCATCCAGGGCAACCGCGTGGACGTGGTGCTGCCTCCCCTGGAGGTCAAGGTGGAGCTCAAGCCCGGCGAGACGGAGATCATCGGATCCAACCTCGACAGCGCCCAGACCACCCTCCTCCTGGAGAAGGCCCGCGAGGCCTTCGAGCGCGAGGTGAAGGGCGATGCCCGATTGAAGGAGCGTGCCCGGCGCTCGGCGGAGAACACGCTACGCGTACTGTTCCTCTCCGCGGGCTTCCGCGAGGTGAACGTGGTGGACGTGCTGCCTCCTCCGGCGACCGCGGGGTAGGAGAACGGGCTCGGATACCCTCACCCCGTCCCTCTCCCGGGGGGAGAGGGGATATGCCCGCGGAGATATACCCGCGGAGATGGGCTCACAGTGGATTCGCGGGGAAGGTGCTCTCACACGGCGGCGAGGGTGCCACCCTCGAGGCGGAAGAGGCCCGGGATTCCGTCCGGCGCACCTCCCAGCCGCGCCAGCGCCTCGCACGCGGAGGCGTCCGACTCGCGGCACACCAGCGTGAACTCCCGCCAGCCCAGGTGCACTCGCAGCGGCACCTCTCCCGCGTGCAGCACCAGCCGTCCGCGCTGCTCCGCCGTGAGCAGCCTCGCCCCGTCGTACCCGTCGCCCCCCGCCACCGCCCACAGGCCGCTGAACGTCTCCGCGAGCACCACCTGCCCCTCGTCCAGCACCACCGGCCTCACCGGCGCGGGGTGGGCCTCCAGGTTGCGCCACGCCAGCGCATCCACCTCCTCCGCGGACAGCCCCGCCGGCTCCAACGCATCCCCCGGCAGGTAGTGCACGAACTCGGCGTCCTCCAGGACGTAGAACACCGCGAGCCCCGCGGGCCCCGGCCGATGCAGCGCTCCCGCCGCCTGCGTCTCGAAGCCCCCGGGCCTCAGCACCGGACGCAACCGCGCCTCCAGCGTGCCCGCATCCACGGCGGGCCCGGACAACCCCCGCAGCCGCGCCACCAGGCCCTCCACGTACGTGCCCAGCTCCTGCGAGCCATCGCGATAGGCCGCGTACAACGACGCCACGTCCACCCGCCCCACCTCGCCCGAGGCCAGCTTCACCAGCAGATCCTTCCCCTGCCTCCGGCACGCCACGCCGGCCCGGTGCAGCGCGGCCAGCAGCGCGGCGGTGAACTCCGGGCGCAACGCCTGCACCCGGGGCGCGGGCGGAGACGGCACGTCCGCGGCTTCCAGCTCCGTCTTCAGCAGCCGCGCCTCCTCGTCGAAGGGATCTCTCCGCAGCACGTCCGCCACGTACTCCCGTGCCCGGCCGTGCTCCCCCCGCCGCAGCGCCAGCACCGCGAGCACCTTCTGGGCCTCGGGGTCTCCCGGGTTGAGGACGAGCGCCTCGCGCAGCACCGCCTCCGCGTCGCCCATCCGCTCCAGTCCGAGCAGCGCCCGCGCCAGCCCCAGCCGCACCTGCACGTCCTGCGGAAAGTCGCGCCGCAGCGTCTCCAGCAGCCGCAGGGCCTCGCGCTCCGCACCCGCGTTCACCAGCGCATGCGCCACCGTCAGGCGCAGCGTGGGCCCCGGCGTGTTCCGTGCCGCGCCACGGAGCGCCTCCAGCTCCGCGTCACTCAGGGTCTCGCCAGCCTCCACCTTGCGGCGGAGGCGCTCCAGGGAAGTCGGGTCCACGGCGGCAGTCTAGCCACGCCCCGCCCCCGCGGCTCACTCCCAGGTGAGCTCGTATTCGCCATCGAGCGCGCCCGTCTGGCGTCCCACCACCCGCACGTTCCGGGCCCCCGAGCTCTCCACCAGGACCTCCAACACCCCTTCCATGAAGGGGAGCGGCATGAACTCGCGCTCCATGCTCCAGTGGAAGCACGCCGGGCCCGCCCACCGCGTCGTGTGCTTGCCGTAGCTCAACCCCATCCGGAAGCCGACGTGAGCCCCCTCCAGGAGCCGCTTCCTGTCACCGCCCGCCAGCATCAGCATCAGCCTGCCCGCGTGCGAGCACAGGAAGGCACTCGTCCCCTGCCGGCCCAGCAGCCGCAGGGCCCTCTCGCTGCCCCCATGCCGCGCGGCCAGCGGCTCCAGGCAGAGCGCCATCATCTGGAGCCTCAAGCGGACGGGGTAGCGGAAGAACTCCACCGGCTGCTCGTGCCCGCAGACCTCCCGGCAGCGCCGCACCAACCCCTCGTCCCCGAGCACGCGAATGGCCTCCAACGTGCTCCGCAGGAACGCGCCCCACGCGGTGTCCGCGGGTGTGGCCAACGCCACGCGCTGGGCCAGGTCCCGTGCCCAGACATCCCCGGGAGGATCCGCCGCCTTGGACTCCATGCCCATGCTCAGCCCCCTGACGATGGGACCCACTTCCACCGCACCAGGAACGAGCCGTCCAGGCAAGGGTCACTCCCTCTCACTGCCAGGAAATGTCGTACTCACTCTCCAGCATGTCCGTCTGACGCCCCACCACCTTCACCTTGCTGGCATTCAACCGCTCGAGCATCGCCACCAGCATGCCCTCGTGGAACGAGGGGGGCATGAAGTCGCGCTTCATGGTGAAGCGGCAGCACTGAGGCCCCGTCCACCGCACCGAGCGCTCGCCCGTCATCGACATCCGGTACGTCAACGGCAGGTTGTTCACCAACCGCTTCGGCTCGCCGCGCACCAGCACCTTCACCGTCCGGCCGGCCTCGGACTCCAGGAAGTCCATGGCCACGCAGTGCCCCATGCGCCACAGCGCCTGCTCCACGTCCGTGTGTCGCGTGGCCAGCTCCGGCATGGCCACCGACAGCATCTGCAGGTGCAACCGCATGGGGTAGTTGAAGAAGTCGAAGAAGCGCGCCTGCCCACACGCACTGGCGCTGCGCTTCTCCAGCGCCTCGTCCCCGAGCGCCCGGATGGACTTCAACACGCTCTGCAGGAACAGCCCGCGCGCGATGTCCTCCGAATTCGCCAGCGCCATGCGCTGGCCCCAGAACTGACCACCGTCCCGGGGGGACACACTCCACGCCATCGCCGCGCTGCTCATTCCCCGCTCACTCCTGGTCTCACTGCCAGCAGAAGTCACACTCACTATCGAGCCCCCCCGTGGGACGCCCGCTCACCTTCACCTCCCGCCCGCCCCACATGCTCAGCGACAT
Organism: Archangium sp.; assembly: GCF_036277355.1. Classification (GTDB taxonomy): domain Bacteria; phylum Myxococcota; class Myxococcia; order Myxococcales; family Myxococcaceae; genus Archangium. Next base: position 8,099 of record NZ_DASUNC010000018.1, on the reverse strand, counting down.
CTCCATCACCCCCTCGTGGAAGGGGTGGGGCATGAAGTCGCGCTTCAAGATGAACCGGCCACTCCGGGCGCCCGTCCACTTCACCTCGTACTGCCCGAAACTCACCGCCATGCGGTAGGCCATCGGCAGCGAATACCCCAGCTGCCTCGGGCTGCGCGGCGTCAGCGACAACATCACCTTGCCCGCCCCCACCCGCATGAAGCGGTTGGCCACCAGCCGCCCCAGTTGACGCAGCGCCTCCTCCGCGTCGCCGAACGCCTCCGCCAATACCGGCAGCGCCGTGCTCACCATCTGGCAGTGCATCCGCGCGGGATAGCTGAAGAAGTCCAGGAACTCGGATTCCCCACACTCCTCCACACACCGCTGCGCCAGCGAGCCGTCCCCCACCGTGCGCAGCACCTCCAACGTCCCGTTGAAGAGCATGCCGCGGATGGTGTCCTCCGAGGTCGCCAGACACATCCGCCGCTCCAATTCCTGCTCCCACGTGTCTGCCTTTTCCCACCTGGTGCGTGCGCTGATGGTCACGGCCATGTGTGTCCCCCTTGGCAGGAATCAGCCCGGCTGCTGAGGAATGTCTATCCTAATTGTTTCAGGACTTGCTGTCAGCAGGGGGCATCACGAATGAGCCCGTCCTCCGAGGGAAGAACGGCCCCCGTACCTCGTTTCGTCCACTCTCGTTGTGGGATTGTGCTGGCAGCGCACACTCCATCCCTGTCTATGAAAGCTTTCAGTGCTGCAATGCTATTCACGATTCCGGTGTGATGGGATTCAAACAGCCCCGCCGGAGAAAAGGGCCGGGAGCCCGCTCCCCACGGGCCGAAGTCCGTGGTGACCCGGCGGGTGGGGTCCTCCCGACTCAGCGTCCGCCGAAGAGCAGCCGCTCGAAGTCTCCGGGGAGGGAGGCGAAGTCGGAGGTGACCCAATGGGCTCCGGCCTCGCACAACACCTGCGCGGGTGTGAGCGTGGAGACACCCACGGCGATCATCCCCGCCGCGCGCGCCGCGTGGATGCCGTGCACCGCGTCCTCGAAGACGACACACGCCGCGGGGTCCACATCGAGCGCCCGCGCGGCGGCGAGGAAGAGGTCCGGCGCCGGCTTGCCCCGCGTCACGTCCTCGGCGCCCACCACGTGGGAGAAGAAGGGGCGCAGCTGGAGGCCGTCGAGCACGAAGGCGCGGTTGGGGCGCGGCCCCGCCGAGGCCACCGCGAGCCGCAGGCCGGCGCCGCGCAGCCGCGTGAGCAGCTCCCGGGCCCCGCGCACGGGCACCATGTGCGGCGCGTAGAGCGCGCGGTAGTGGGACTCCTTCTGCTCCGCCAGCCGCGCCAGCTCCTCGGGAGGCACGGGCCGGCCGAGCAGCGCGGGGATGATCTCCTCGTTGCGCCAGCCGTTGAACTCGCGCTCGAAGCGCTCCGCGGGCGTGTCCACGCCGAGCGAGCGGGACAGGGCCACCCACGCCTGGATGTGGAAGCGCAGGTTGTCGACCAGGGTTCCATCCAGGTCGAAGATGACGGCGGCGGGCCCCATGCTCACGCCACCCACGAGACGTCGTAGTCGCTCTCCAACGTGGAGAGCTGCTGGCCCACCACCCGCGCGCCCCGTGCGTGGGCCTTCTCGAGCACGCCCAGCAGCAGGCCTTCCTGGAAGGAGGCGGGCATGAACTCGCGCCGCATGGTGAGCCGGCAGCTCGTGGGCCCCATCCACACCACCGAGCGCACCCCGAAGCTCACCGAGGCCCGGTACATGGACGGCATGTTGCCCACCATGCGGTTCGTGTCTCCCCCGGCCAGCAACTGGAGCGCCAGGCCCGCGGTGGAGGACAGGAAGCACGCCGCGGCCCCACGGCCGAGCAGCCGCAGCGCCTCGGAGATGCCGCCGGAGCGGGCCTCCAACATCCGCGCCGCGGTGAACACCATGCGCAGGTTGGCGCTGACGGGATAGGAGAAGAAGTCCACGAGCTTCTCCTCTCCGCTCACCCGCTGACACCTGCGCACCGCCTCCTCGTCCCCCAGGATGCGCACCGCGTCCAGCGTGGCCCTCAGGAACATGCCCCGCGACGTGTCCGCGGGCGAGGCCATCGCCAGTCGCTGCTGCAAGTCCTCGTCCGAGCCCGGGGGAGCAGGCACCCACCAGCCCCGCTCATCGACCCTCTGCATGCATCCCCCCCCGCGTGTCGAGGCACCGAGCATGTCCACACTGTAACCCTTCCGCCCCTCTTCGTCAGGCACGCCTCCTGTCTGTCATTGAGTTTGAAGAAATACATTCCCGGTGTGGCTCTCACGCGGGAGGTGGGGTCACCGCGCCCCCCCCCCGGTCGCGTGTGACTCGGACTGGCCGAGGAAGTCGTCCAGCGCGCCCACGTCGATGGGCTTGCGGAACACGGCGTCCACCAGCGCGAGGTTGGCGCGGTTCTGCCCGCGCACGTCCATGCCCGTGACGATGGCCAGCAGCGCTTGCGGCGAGCGCTTGCGCAGCTCGCGCGCCACCTCCCAGCCCGACATGTCCGGCATCACCGCGTCCAGCAGGGCGGCGTCGTACCGGCGCTCGTCCCACATCTTCAGCGCCACGTCGCCGCTGTTGGCCACCTTGACGTCGTAGCCCTCCTCGCCGAGCACCTCCGCCATCATCCGCGCGTTGTCGGGGTCATCGTCCACCACCAGCACCCGGCGCGTCTGCTGGAAGCGCCGCGGGCCCACCGCCACCTCCCGGCTCTCCCGCGCCCGTGCCACCTCCTCCTCGGAGCGCGCCAGCGGCAGCCGCACCACGAAGGCGGCCCCGCCCTCGGGCAGGTTCTCCACCGTCAGCTCTCCGCCCCAGCGCTGAACCTGGTTGCGCGCCACCGCCAGCAACAGCGAGAGCTGCGGCGCGCCCGCATCGCGGTTGAGCGGATCGAACACGCGCGTCATGTCCTCCGCCTCGTACGGCGTGCTGGAGTCCGCCACCCGCAGCGTCACCCACCCGTCCGCCTCCCGCCGCGTCTCCACCAGCACCCGCCCGCCCTCGTCGCTCAACCGCTCGCGCTCGGCCAGCAGCAGGTTCACCACCAGCTCGCGGAAGAAGCCTGGATCCGCGCGCACCGCTCCCGGCTCGCCCAGCCGCTGCTCCACCGTCACCGGGTGCTCGCGGCCCTCCAGCTCCGCCCGCGCCAGCTCCAGCGCCTCGCGCACCGTCGCGTCCACCTGCACGTCCGACAGCTGCTCCTCGGTGCGCTGGACGTTGAACTCCTGCAACCGCGCCACCAGCTCGCCCACCTGCCCCACCGTCTTGTCGAGCGCGTCCAGGTGCTCGGGCTTGAACTCGCGCCGCAGCAACGTAATCCGCAGGCGCAGCACGTTGAGGAAGTTGTTGAGCGCGTGCGCCGCGCCACTGGCCAGCTGCCCCAGGGCCTGGGTGCGCGTGCGCTGCAGCAGCCGGCCCTGCAGCCGCCGCACCGCGTCGTTGGCCGTCATCAGCGCCTTCGTCTTGGTGGCGGCCTCGGTGCGGTCGGTGAAGGTTTGAATGACACCGGCCAGCTCGCCCTCCTCCTCCCAGATGGGCGTGGCGCTCAGCTCCAGGGTGGCCTCACCCCCGCCGGGCCGCTCCACCACCATCATCACGCCGCGCACCGGCCCGCGCTCCTTCAAGGCCCGCATGAAGGGCATGTCCGCCAACTTGAAGGGATCTCCATTGGTCTGGCGCGCACTCACCTGCGAGAGCACCACCGCCAGTGGCGACTGCGAGCGAGAGCCCACCACGGCCCGCATGGGCACGCCGATGAGCCGGCTCACCGGTGGCGTGGCGAAGGACACCGTGCCGTCCACCTCGGCCAGGAGGATGCCCACCTCCACGTGGTGCAGCACCGACTCCATCACCGCCGCCTCGCGGAAGCGCACCTCCTCCGTCCGCAGCACCCGCGCGAACGAGGCCTGCGCCGACGCATGCGCCTCACCCACCAGCTCCACGATGAAGGTGGCCACCTCCGGCTCCAGCACCCCGTCGTTGCGCCGGGCGTAGACGTAGAGGAGCACCTCCTCCAGCGACTTGAACTCCCGCGCCAGGTCCTCCACCTCGAAGCGCTGGTTGTACCGGCGCGCCCCGTGCGAGCGCACCACCTCCGGCCAGAGGTTCAGGGCGTCCTTCCCCCGGTCCCTGAGCAGGCGGACGAGCTCGTCGATCAACCGGCGCAGGGGCGCGCGCAGGTTGCGCCCGGAGATGTCCAGTTCATACGTCTCGGCGCGGATCCGCTTGGACCACAGACGCACCACGCGCTCCGCCTCGTCTTCCAGGAGCTGGAGCACGGCGGCCACCGCATCCACGGGTGGCGGGGTGTCATGGAGGAAAGGGATGGCCATGGTTCCTCCGGGAGAGAGTGGGCACGGCGGTCCACCACGGCCACCCGTGCGTCCGGGCCACACACCAGGGGAGAGCAGACGATGGCGGGTAACGGCAACGAGCGGGACAAGAACGAATACGAGGCCCTGCCGCTCTCGGACGCGTCCATGGCCCAGCTGTTCCGGGGCGAGCTCAGCCGCTCGGACACCTGGCGGTCGCGCCTGGACAACACCACCAACTGGTCCATGACGACCACCGCCGCCGTCGTCTCCTTCGGCTTCTCCGGCGGCGCCGAGCCCGTCGTCTTCCTGGTGGGCATCGGCATGGTGCTCTCGTTCCTCTTCATCGAGGCGCGCCGCTACCGCTACTACGATCTGTGGATCCGCCGCGTGCGCCTGCTGGAGGAAGGCTACTGGGTGCCCATGCTGCGCCGCGAGCCGGTGGATCCGGACGCCCTGCGCGAGCTGGCCGGCCTCATGGAGCGGCCACAAATCCAGCTCTCGGTCTTCTCCGCCATCTCCACGCGCCTCAACCGCGCGTACGGCCCCATCCTGCTGGTGCTGACGCTCTCCTGGTTCGTGAAGGTGTACAGCCACCCGTGGTCAGCGAGGAGCTTCGCCGAGTTCGTGGAGCGCGCGCACATCGGGCCCATGCACGGCGGCTTCGTGATGGCCTTCTTCTTCCTGATGGTGCTCGTCTTCTCCTACCTCTTCGTGGCCTCGTTCTTCACCAAGGCCCCGCTGGGCGAGCTGCGCACCCGGCCCCGAGGACGGCGCGCCGCGTTGTGGGAGTCCTTCTACCGGCCCTACGCCACGCTCGCCCCGCGCCGCCGGGGCCGCCGCAGGACGCCCTCCCGGCCTCCGGAGCCTGCGTCCGAGCCTCCCATCCAGACTCCATCGACGCATTAGCCAGGCTGCGCCCAGCGCGTTTTCCTCCTTTCGGGGCCCTGCCTTTTGTGCTTGAAGCGCGGGCCATGGCGAATACGCGTACGGTTACGGTCATCAATGGCGACGGCATCGGCCCCGAAGTGATGGCGGCCACCATCCGCGTCCTCGAGGCGCTCAAGGCTCCGCTCGAGTTCGAGTTCAAGGACGCGGGAGCCGAGGTCATCGCCAAGTACGGCACCAACCTGCCCCACGAGACGGTGGAGGCGGTGCTGCGCAGCGGCGTGGCGCTCAAGGGGCCCACGGGCACGGTGGTGGGCGGCGGCATGGCCTCGGCCAACGTGGGCCTGCGCAAGCGCCTGGACCTGTACTCCTCGCTGCGGCCCGTCAAGAGCGTGCCCGGCGTGAAGACGCGCTACGACAACGTGGACCTGGTGGTGGTGCGCGAGAACACCGAGTCGCTCTACGCCGGCCTCGAGCACATCATCGTCCCGGGCGTGGTGGAGTCGCTGAAGATCATCACCGAGAAGGCCTCCACGCGCATCGCCCGCTTCGCCTTCGAGTACGCCCGGAAGCACGGGCGCAAGAAGGTGACGAGCGTGCACAAGGCCAACATCATGAAGCTGTCGGATGGCCTCTTCCTCGACTGCACCCGCAAGGTGGGCCGGGAGTACCCGGAGATCCAGTACGAGGAGGTCATCGTCGACAACATGTGCATGCAGCTGGTGAAGGATCCGTCGCGCTACGACGTGCTGGTGATGGAGAACCTGTACGGGGACATCATCAGCGACCTGTGCGCGGGCCTGGTGGGCGGCCTGGGCCTGGTGCCGGGCGCCAACATCGGCGAGCGCACGGCGATGTTCGAGGCGGTGCACGGCACGGCGCCGGACATCGCGGGCAAGGGCCTGGCCAACCCCACCGCGCTGATGATGTCGGCGGTGATGATGCTGGACTGGATGGACCTGCGGGACGAGGCGCGCAAGTTCGAGAACGCGCTGGCCAAGGTGCACGGCGAGGGCAAGGTGCGCACCGGCGACCTGGGCGGCAGCGCCACCACCCGCGAGTTCACCGACGCCGTCATCGCGGCGCTGTAGTCCCGAGAAACAGCAGTCCCCTCGCCGAGCAGGACCCCTCTCCCTCCGGGAGAGGATCCCCCCGTCGTTCAAAGGGGGGGCAAGCCCCCGGGGTGAGGGTGTCGAGCCTCCCGGGCTCCACCCCTGCCCCCGCGTCACCCTCCGGAAGCGGCCAAAAGCCGTCGCGGATGTTCCTCGTCCCGCAGACAATGCAGTCGAACCGCGGAAGAACTCACCCGCCATGCGTCGGCCATGCCCGGACGCCGCACCAGAGAGAGTCGTGGCCAGGTCAATAGAGAATGAAGTCAAATCGCGCGATGGCTGCCCGGAGTTCTTCCGGGGTGGTCTCCAGCCGTCTGGCAATGGTTGGCGCGTGCTCGGACAGGGACCTCGTGGCGGGAGGACGCTTATGGAGATTCTCCACGACAACGTCACCAAACAAGCCCGGCCACTTGACGCTGAGTAATTCGGGCGCTCTACGAACAGGGTCCAGGATGGTGAAGCAGGGCCACGTGGGGAACCACAGGGTGCTGGGGTCACTCCCCATGATGCGGCAGCCGTCCAGACGCGCCTCGGAGAAGTCGCAGTCCTCGATGGAGCCCAGCTGGTACTTGGGCTCCTTGCCGTACTCGGGCCAGTGCCCGAAGTCACACCCCGACAGCCGCCCCTTGAACCGGCAGCCCTTGAGTGAAGATGTTATCCAGTCCTGGTGGTTCTTCAGTTCCTGCTTCACCTCGAAGGCGCAGTCGATGAACTGGACTTCGCGGATGAACAGGTTCCGAGCAGCCACCTTCAGCACCAGGGTGCAATTCTTCAGCGTCAGGTTGCGGCCCAGGAAGTAGAGGGTGCCTTTGTCCGTCAATTCCAGCCGTTCATTCTCGAGGTGCTTGTCCTCGTAGAAGACCTTTTTGGCAAGCATCCGCCGTCCTTTCAGAAGGTGAGCATCCGGAAGAACTCGCCCGCCATGCGCCGACCGTGCCGCGCCAGGTTCGACGCCGTCCCGGAGAGAATCTCATACCGGCGGCCCGTGGCATGGTCAATCACGTCGATGCCTTCGCTCAGTTTGAACTCGTAGAGATGGTCGAATTGGCTCTTCACCGTGCGTTGCACGAAACGGCCCCGGGCCTCGCGCTCCAACAGGTGCGCAAGCCAGTATTCGCCCTTCTTGAGGGCCTCCTTGATGGCGTCCGACTCTCTCGGAGAGAGTCTGTGCAGCCCCCATTGCTGGGCGGCCTCGGTGACGGCCTTCTGGAGCCTGTCACCCACCTCGTCTTCGACGGGGATGTCGTTGATGGACATGCCACGACGCAGGTGCCACCTCTGGCCATTGGGCAGAAGGACCTGCAGGTTTCCACCCCGGTGGCGGATGGCGACAATGCCCGAGGAGCCGATCCCGGAAGCGGCCCCGCCGCCCCGCCCCTTCTTGAGCATCACCACCGCCAGCGGGCCGTGCGGCGTGGCCGCCACCGTCTCCACCGCCACCACCGCCCGCGCCAGCGCGCCCTCCTCGGCCACCAGGACTTCCATGCGCCCCAGCACCGCGGCGCCCCCCTGTGCCCGCCACTGCGCGCTCGCCAGCCCGTAGCCCGGTAGCGCCCGCACCCGCGCCGCCACCTCCCCCACGGTGCGCCCCGTCAACGCGCCCACCGCCAGCAGCATCGCCCGCGCCGCGTCCGTGCCCAGCACCCGGGCGAAGCCCTCGCCCGCCTCGCGCAACTCCTCGAAGGTGGTGGCCTCGTGCGCCCGCATGGCCATGCCGGCCCAGCCGTCCATCAGCCCCCAGAGCGTGTCCACGCCCAGCCACGCCACCAGCACCACGGACAGCCCGGCGGC